>DASYUV010000020.1:0-7138 GCA_036000865.1 Binatia bacterium
CGCTTGGCTCAGAAAACCAAGGGGACCACCTGAAATAGGCTGGGTCCCTTCCTTGAAATCAGGTGGGTACCTTCGTTGAAATTGGGTGGGTACCTAAAATGAAATCGGTCATTACTACGTCACGCCGGTCAAAGAACTTCTTCGAACCAATGTTGCGGTACAGTCCTCGGTCCGCGGCGCCTTTTTCATAGAGGGCTGGCACATGGAGCGCGTCTAGGGCGCCTCTTCAATTCGGAACACGGGATGACGCGATGCTTCGCCGACGAAGTCCTGGTCGTTCGAATGTGGTGTGACATCGAAGAACGGCCTGACGACGGGTGCCCGAATAAGGTACCGCTTCAAGATTGGGGCCGCCTCCTCAGGCGCGAGTTCGACAAGCTTCACGGTCTCGGTTCGCCGACCGCGTCTGAGAGTTACCTCTCCTGAGGCGCGCGCATTTTTCACCCAACTGACTTCTCCGTACGGGGCGACGAGCCAACGTGCGCCGTTATCCTCGACCAGAGTCACGGGGATCGAGTACATCCGGCCGCTTTTTCTGCCTCGCACGCTCAAAATATATGTGTGCGGAAGAGGCACGCCGAGCCTCAGCAAGCCACGGATCAGGCGATTGATCACTCTCCGCCAGAATCCCAAGCGATAGGTCCGCGCCATAATGACCTGCTATTCAATCTGCTGATTGAGGAGGGGCCTGTGAGGGACGCTCAGCCACGATATGCTCGGCGTAACGATTTCGCCTTTTGGCTGCATGCTGGCGCAGCACTTTGTCCAGTTAGTCAACAGCTTCCCTCGGTTTCCTCCCTTGCAAACGGGACGCTATAGAGCGCGTGGCAGGCTCATTTCCTACGATTCTGAAATCATCGCCGGCCGTTCTCCGATATAACGCGCGCGCGGACGGATGATGCGATCTCTCTGATACTGCTCGATGGCATGGCCGATCCAGCCGATTGTCCTGCCGACCGCAAACAGGGTGAGCGCTCCGCCCGGAGGCAAGTTCAAGGCGCGCGCGAGAATCACCAAACCGAAATCGATACTGGGTTTCTCGCCCATAAGCTTGAATGCTTCTTCGGCGGCTGCGGTCGCGATCGCCACTGCGGGTGACTTGGGAAACATTGTCGCGACCAATTCCAAGAGAGCTTTCCCGCGTGGATCGCCTCCAGGATATAACGGATGGCCAAACCCCGGAATTTTTTCGCCGCGCCTGAGACGGCTGGCCATGACCTTACCCACACCGGCCGGAGTTCTCGCTTCTTGCAAGAAGGCCTCAACGTGCTCGGTGGCTTTTCCATGCTTTACACCTTGCAAGGCAGCTAAACCTCCCATGACTACGGCGTATGGAGTCGCACCGGCTGAAGCAACGCACCGCGCAGTAAAGGAAGAAACATTGAGTTCATGATCGGCGCAAAGAATGAGCGCCGTATTGATCAATTGTGCGACTTTGGGCTTGAGGGGAGCCCAGCCTTCCTGAAGGGCTTGCGCGATGCTCTTGCTATAGAAACGATCTCCTACCGCAACCGAACATAACAACCGTAGGATCCGAGCGCCGGTCTGCGCCACCGCTGCTGGCCGCAGGTCACAGGCAGCAATGTCATCCGCAGCAACTATCGGCAAAAGAACCTCAAAGGCCTCCACCGCCGGCAACCCGGGTAAGTGTTTACGAACGGCCAGGCAACGTCGTGAAAGGTCAAGTTGCGCTGTAAAGAGTTTCTCCTCTGAAGCAAAGTCGCCAGTCCAGATCAAGGCGGCTACCTCTTCCACCGTGCGGCTTTTGGCCAGCGCTACGGCATCATGGCCGCGGTAGTACACATGACCATTCGCGATCAACGTGATCCCCGATTCCATGAGCGGCTGACCCCAATGCAAGGCCCCCTCGACCGCCTTGGCGGGATTGCGCCGCAGTTCCTTGCGCTGTTTCAGTAGCCGCACATCCTCCGCTCGGTAGCGCCGGCTGCGACTGCTGGCGCCAACCGACTCGGATCGAATGAGCCCCCGACTCACATAAGCGTAGAGAGTTGGCAGGCTGATACCCAACTCCTTGGCCGCTTCGCCGGCCGCGAAATGCGGAGCGCCGCTCATCTCGTGATTTCCTGATTCCCGCCTCGCCTTAACCACAGCCACGAGTTACCATACATTGATTTTATAATCAAGATTGACAACCTATTGTCCACCTGCAATACAAATCGGAAGGAAGCCGTTAAAGGAGGTTTTATGGCGATAGATCGAATCGTGAAGCCTGGGTTGGACGGCGTGGTGGTAGCGCAGACCCGCCTGAGCAGCGTCGATGGCGAAGCTGGCGAGCTGATCATTGCCGGGTTTCCCGTTGAAGCATTGGCTAACCGGGCGAGCTTTGAAGAGACGGTTTACCTGCTCTGGAACGATAGGTTACCCAATACCGAACAACTCGCGGATTTCCGCAAGGCGCTTATTAATCGGCGTTCCATTCCAAGTCTAGCCCTACAGGTCTTGGAAGCGGCGGCGCGACAAAAGGTCTCGCCTATGGACGTCTTGCGCATGGTGGCCGGGATCACGGATCTAGACGAGACTCGCGAAGATGACAACGGCATGAGTGCTGCAGTGAAATTAGTCGCAAGTTTTCCCACGATCGTGGCTGCGTACGCGCGGATGCTCAATCAAAGTGAGCCGATCGCTCCCCGGCCTGACCTGGGACACGCGGCTAATTATCTGTTTATGTTGTCCGGTAAAGTGCCGGGTCCTGAGCAAGTGCGCGCGATGGAAACTTATCTGAACACGGTCGTTGACCATGGACTGAACGCGTCCACCTTTACCGCCCGGGTCATTATCTCCACCCAGTCCGATCTGGTTTCCGCCATAGTCGGCGCTGTCGGCGCGCTCAAGGGACCTTTGCATGGCGGCGCTCCCGGACCGGCGCTTGATCTGGTCTTTGAGATCGGAGAGGCAGACCGTGCGGAATCGGTTCTACGCGAGAAATTTAAGCGTGGAGAGCGATTAATGGGATTCGGCCATAGAGTTTATCGCGTGCGCGATCCGCGCGCCGACGTGCTTGCAGCCGCGTGCGAGCGCTTGTATCAGACCGAGGCCGACATGAAGCTCTATGAGCTGTCGCGCCATGTTGAGCGCATAGCGCTGCGGCTACTCGATGAGTATAAGCCCGGACGAAAACTACAAACCAACGTGGAATTTTACACTGCTCTGCTTTTGCACGGGCTCGATCTCCCCACTGACTTGTTCACGCCGACTTTTGCAGTGAGCCGCGTCGGCGGTTGGCTCGCGCACTGTTTTGAGCAACAAAAACAAAATCGCTTGATACGCCCGGATTCAGAATACGTCGGCGTGAAGAATCGGCGGCTCTTGGGGTCAAATTTTCTATTCTAGACCAATCTTCCAATTTGCGCGGCGAGCGGCGGCTTTACGACGGCGAACGGCCTCAACGGCTAGTGTCTCGCTTAAGATCTCCAGCCCGCTTGGGTCAACTCGCTCTCGGCTTTCTTTGCAAAGTTGAAATCGTGGCCTCGACCCCTGGGTCGGACCAGCACAAGGAATTGATTCGACGATATCTCAAAAACGAAGCCTGTTCCAAACGTTCCAGTCGTTCAACTTAACAAGAAAAACCGTTCCAAAGGTTCCAACCGTTCCAGATGTTCCACCCAGGACTGAGCGCGTTCAAAGCGTTCAACCGCTACGCTCCGTTCAACCCGGATTCCGCAGTTGCGGCCGACGCGATGAGCGAGGAGCAAACCTTCCGTAGCGAAGTCAATGGGTCTCTGCCTCTGAGCGGACATCGATCATCGGTGGTTCAAGATGAAATGTAAGGCTCACAATGGTGAAGTGCGAAGTAGCGAAAAGGACTTTGAAACTTTACAGTTGGATGCCTTCGCTACTCCAGGTTTGCTCCTCGCTCAAGGGCCCGTAGGTTTAACTGCGGAATCCGGGTTCAAATCGTTCAAATCGTCAGAAGATAAGAGGGTCTGGAGCCTCGGGTCTGGATAACTAAACAAATCGCTTCAGCCGCTCGACTTTTCGCGCCAACTCATTCTGTTTCCTCCAACCTACGTTCGAATCGGCTCAATAATGAACTAATCGTCGAGCCGTGCGAGGTACCATCGATTTCCCGAGCTATTGGCGGTAATAATGATGCTAAGAATTGCCGGACAAGCAGGGAGTAAAAACTATGGCTACTCGATTTACGGGAGGCTGCCTTTGCGGTCGGGTGCGCTACGAATGTTCCGCCGATCCGTTTTTTATGGGTAATTGCCACTGCCGCGATTGTCAAAAGGCCAGCGGCGGTGCGTATGAACCTGACATCGGACTGCCGGCCGCAGCGCTAAAGATCACCGGGGCGGTTAAGTATTACGACACTAAAGCGGACAGTGGTAATACGTTGAGCCGCGGTTTTTGCCCGGAGTGCGGTGCGAGTTTGTTCGGAAAGACCAGCGCTGTGCCGGACCTCGCGATGATCACGGCCGGGAGCCTCGATGACCCGAGCCTGTATAAGCCGACCTTGGACATCTTCACAGCCAGTGCTCAGCCCTGGGATCACATGAATCCGGCGCTGGCCAAATTTCCCAAAATGCCGCCGATGGGGGGCTAGGTCGAGCGCTGCCGACTATGCAGCAGCCGGTTCAAGTCGTTCAAAATAGCCTGCCCTGAGTTAATCGAAGGGTTCAACCGCTTTGCTCAGTTCAAATCGTTTAACGAGGCAAAACTGCCGAGACTTAGCATGTTCCAACCCGCCACAGAGAAATAGACCAGGATTTTTTGACGCGGCCGGAGAGGTAAGTACGGTATGACGCTCATCATCAACAACCAAGAAGTCCAACAGGTCCTCACAATGGAGGACACCATTGCGGCGCTGGAACAATCTTATTTGCAGCTCGCTGCCCAGGAGGCGGTCTGCCGGCCGCGCATCGACATCCGTATTCCCATCAGCGATCCGGCGCGGAATTACCAGTGGGGCACCATGGAGGGAGGATCGACCGCCGGCTATTTCGCGATCCGCATGAAGTCCGACATCATCTATGAAAAGGAATACAAAGGCGTCCTCACGCAGGAAAAGTACTGCATGCGGCCCGGCCTTTACTGCGGCCTGATCCTGCTAACCTCGATCGAGAACGCCGAACCGCTTGCCTTCATCAACGACGGCTACCTGCAGCACATGCGGGTTGGCGCCGACGGCGGCATCGGTGTGAAGTACCTCGCGAACAAAGACGCGGAGGTGGTCGGTATGCTGGGCGCCGGCGGCATGGCGCGCACGCACATGGAGGCTTTCACGCGCGTGCGGAAAATTGAGAAGCTCCAGGTGTTCAGCCCGACGCGCGAAAATCGCGAGCGCTTCGGCCGCGAGATGGCGGCGAAATACAATATCGAGGTAAAGGTCTGCAACCGCCCCGAAGAGGTCTACAAGGGCGCCCACATCTTGGCGGCGCTCACCGATTCTGCGGTCGAGGTGACCGACGGCGCTCTGCTCGAAAAAGGCACCCACATCGTGGTCGTCGGCGGCTCCGGCAAACCCGACGGCGAGAGCCTGAAACGGGTCGACGTCTACCTGCGGTTCGGCGATACGCCGGCGCCCACTGGCCATCCCGAGCTTGCCACCGACGCTGAGCATATCGGCTACGAGGCGCGCCCACAGCAAGGTAAGTATGGCGATGGCCGCCGCGACCGCCGCAAGCACGGCAACACGCTGCCCGATCGGCGCGTCACGCTCGCCGATCTCGTCGCCGGCAAGGTGAAAGGGCGCAGCTCGCCGGATCAGATCACGTATTCCGAGCGCGGCAATCTGCAGGGCACCCAGTTCCACGCGGTGGCGGGTAAGGTCTACGAGCTCGCCAAGCAAGCCGGCCTCGGGCGTGAGATTCCGACCGAATGGTTTCTGCAGGACATTCGCGACTAAAATGCTGCGGCGCTTCGCTCCCTCAGGACTGAGCGCGTTCAAAGCGTTTAACCGCTAAGCTCCGTTCAAATCGTTCAAAACGTCGGAAGATCATGTTTAATAACGAAGGCTATTGCGGTACTGCCAACTGGAAGAGTTCTCAGGCCAAAGGCGTCAGCAAACTTGACCGAGTAGTTCTCCCGTTGTAAGAGTCGGTTCGACTGGAACTCGCAGGTGGAGGTGATCAGGTATGGCTTTGGTACGATGCGTTACAGAAATGGGTATGGGAGTGGATGTGCACGGATTGGATTACACCAATGCCGCCAAGCGGGCGGTGTTCGATGCGATTCATCACAGTAGCTTGGGATTTCCGCGGCTGGTGGGCAAGACTGCCGACGATATGCGGGTGGATGTAACGATCGGCGTGCCCAAGCCCGAGGCGGTGGACCGCAAGGCCGTGCTGGAAACGCTGCCCCACGGCGGCGGCCACATCAATGTGGTCCAGGGAGGATTGCAGGTGCTCAATGAAAAGGGCGACGATGGTTGGTTGATCGCCAACGCCATCATCGTCGTCAGCATTGACGACGGCAAATAGTTTACGTCACTGGCGGATCTAAAAACTCTGTTCAGCCGCTCCCAAAAAGAACAATGTCTTTTGGGCAAACTATGATGCTTCAAATCCCGTAGAATCGTCTGGGATTGTCGGAAAGAATTTTCCGTTTGACCTGCGGATTGAGGCCCTCCATCGCTTTGAACCGGGAAATCGCGTTGAGCTCGCTTGAGGTATCGCCATGGCCGTAGTCGGTACCGATAACGAGATTTTCCTCGCCCGCGTAAGAGATCACATAAGAAAAGTCGTCATCTGTCTGGGTTGAAACATAGATCCCGTAGTCGCGGAAGCAGTTCCTCGAGACCGGATGTTCGCCTCCCAAGGAACGCCGGACGGCTTCGTGAACGACCCATGGCACCCACTGGCTCGATGTCTCGATGAAACCCCAGCGCAGCTTCGCGAAGACCCGCGGTATCTCGCTCATGATCAGCGCGTAGCATGCGGTGACTGTCGGGACTCGAAATGTCGAGAAACCGCCGCCGGATTCGTTGTTCAGCAATTTGAACAGATCGGGGTTGCCGTTGGCAATGTGCACGGTCACCGGAATGTCGAGTCGCTGCGCCTCGTCATAGATTGGATAATAAAATGGGTCCGTCATCAGCTTACCCCTTTCGAAGGGGCGCACGCAGACGCCGACGGCGCCATGTTCCTTGGCGAAGCGAATTTGCGGCGCGGCTTCG
>DASYUV010000021.1:0-13297 GCA_036000865.1 Binatia bacterium
TCGCCGCCAGAACCTGGGTCGGAGTAACACCCGGCCCTTTTAGTTCGCGGTCGAGAATAAACGCGATCTCCGGTTCGATCTTCGGTTGAATCAATTCGCCCGCCCGGAAAACCGCGGCGTCCGGCAAAACCATGTTGTCCAAAATATGACCGTAATCGGGCTGATCGACGTTGAGCATCTTCTGCATCGCCTTGCTGGTTAGGCCGATTTTTTTTCCCACGACCTTGGCGCCGTCGGCTTTTTTCATTTCGATTAGCGAAAGTTGAATCCGATAGGACTCTTCCGGAGCGATCTTCGGATATTTCTCTGTGAACGGGCGGAGCACGATCTTGTCTTTTTCAGCCCGATAAAGTTCCTGCGCTTCCTTTCGAATCTGCTCTTGAGTTAGTCCTTCCACGGTCAGCACTCCAATCTCATTGAGCTTTGGCCTTTGTCGGTTTCTCGTAACCCAATTGTTCCGATATATCCGCCGCGACGGCCATGACTAACTTTCCGACACCGGGAATTTTTTGAGCGGAGAGACGAGCGGATGGCGCGGCCGCACTAATCGCGCCGGCCATGACGCCCGTGTGATCTTTGATCGGCGCGCCGACGCAGCGCAGGCCGATCTCGATCTCTTCGTTATCGACGGAATATCCGCGCCTGCGGATGACTCGCAGATCGGTCAGCAACCGATCGAGAGTCTTGACGGTGTTGACGGTGTACGGCCGCAAAAAGCGACTGCGAAAAATGTTTTTAACTTCGTGATCGTCCAAACACGACAGCATCGCCTTGCCGAGAGACGTGCAATACGTAGGAATATGTCGGCCGACGCGGGAAGGCATGCGCAGCGCGTGAGGACCCTCGACTTTATCTAAATAGAGCACCTGATCGTCATCCAATACTGCGAGATGGACGGTTTCCTGGGTCTCGTTCATGATACGCATCAAAAACGGCCGGCAAATCTCCCGCAAGTTCAGTTGCGAGACAGCCTGGTGTCCGAGTTTAAAGAGTTTAATTCCCAAATGGTACTTACCTGTGTCGGGATTCTGTTTAATGAGATCATTGTACTCAAGCGCCATCAAGATTCGGTGAGCCGTGCTTCGGTGTAAACCGGTCTTGGCGCCGATTTCGCTGACGCTCAGCTCTTGATGATCGAATCCGAAACTGTCCAGAATCTGTGCCGCTCGGTCGATCACGTGAATCCGGTACCGCTCCGCGGGGGCTTTGGACTTTCGTTGATGCGTCGCGATTGCCTCCACTGGAAGAGTCGTTTTTATTTGTTGTCTCATATGCTAAGACGGCGTTTCGAAATACTACTGAAGGGTATTGATGGTGTCAATCATGGATTTACGATCGAACGCTGACGCACTGCAGATACGGCAGCTATCTTGCCAGCGAGTGGATTGACACTGAGATTCGCTATTTGTTAGAGACTGCTTGTTGGTGCATCCATCCGGTTGAGATTGATTTATGAGACTGCAAGACAAAATCGTCCTGATCACCAGCGCGCAAAACCCTTGCGCTCCCGCCATCGCCTTGGGATTTGCCCGAGAAGGTGCAAATTGCCTCGTGGTCGATGACGACGCGAGTCAAGCAGAACACCTCGCCGCTCAAGTTAGATCTCTCGGCCGGCGCGCTCTGTCGCTCCAGTGCGACGTCACCCAGAAATCTCAAGTCGAGGAAATCGTCAGGCGCGCCGTCGCTGAGTTCGGGCGCATCGACGTCCTGCTCAACTGTTCGGGGATCACGCGCGAAAGCAATTTCCTAACTTTGACCGACGAAGCATTCAACAAGTGCATCGATCGTGGGCCCAAAGCCTATTTTCTTACTTGCCAAGCGGTCGGACGGCAGATGGCCGAGCAACACTCCGGCAAAATTATCAATCTTTCGACGACCGATGCGCGCATCGCTTCGGGCGAGTCGACCGGTAACAGCGCGGCCTATTCCAGCATCGACTCGATGACCCGCGCCATCGCCCAGGCGCTGGGGTTTTATGGCGTCGACGTAAACTCACTCGTCTGCGGGCCGATGGATTATTTTTCCGTGACCGCCGAAGAAGCGGGAGAGCGCCTGCGGCGCATTCCCATGGGTCGATTGGGCAAACCTGAAGACCTTGTCGGCGCGGCGATTTTTTTGGCCACCGACGATTCGAATTTTGTCGCCGGCGAGAGTCTCTACATCGATGCCGGCTACTCTAATGCCGCCGTCACCGAGGACAGCTTTCGGCCCGCGTGGGCCCGGACTTGGGGCAAATTCGAAGTTCCGCCTCAGGACAAGTAAACCGAGAGGTTCCAAGGAGGGTAATTTTATGGGAACTAAATTCAAGGAAATTAACACGCTATCGTTCATCGGCCATGTCGGCCCCAAGACCGAACGGGTTTGGAAGGAAGTCGACGAAGAAGTCGACATCATCGGCTGCAGAGAACGTTTCGAACGACCCTGCCAACTGATCGCGCCGCTGAATTTACTGACGAAAGATCTTCCCGGCGATGGCGACACCAAGCAGATGCCGATCTTCGTCAACGATGACGTGCGCATCGAGTTGATGCATTGCCGCGCATCGAAGGGCGCAGATGGACGCCGGCCGTCGGGGTTCTGCGAAACCCAGTTCCAGGTCCAAAACAGCCGCGTGACCCGGACCTCCGAAGGCGATTTCGAGCTAGCCGAAGGCGATGTCCTGGTCGTGCCGCAGAATATATCCCACGAAAATAGCGGCGACGGACCGACCACGAGGCTCATTGTTTATACACGTAACCCGGTTCAAATTGCCCAAACCTATCCTGTCAAGGAGAGCGTCGTGCCGCACAGACAGTGCACGCTGCTGAAACCAACGACGGTGCTCGATAAGGTAGAAGAAGGCGGCTCCGGCGGCAAGCATTTCGAGCTAGTGGAAAATGCCGACATCATGATCGAGACCACGCACCGCTCGGACGCGCAGAGAATTTATCACCGGGGGTTTGGCCAGGACGAAGTGGCCTTTCAACTTTCCGGCCGCCGGGCAACGCTAACCAGCCAGGGAGAGTACATGCTCGAGACCGGCGACTTTCTCTCAATCCCGCCGGGAACCTCACACCGAAATATCGGCGACATGGCGACGATCCGAATTATCCTCTACACCAGAAAGCCGGTGCGCTTGGCCGATGAATATATCGAGCGCGCCAAACGGGCAGGACAGCCGGTCTCGTAATCGGTTGGATTTTATATGGCCCGATCGTGCAAAGAATTCTGCGACTTCCCTTGCCGTCATACGGGGGCGGGTTTGAAACCCGCCGCTACGACTGGATTCCGGGTCGCGCTGACCCCGGACTTTGATCCGGGGTTGCCTGGAATGACCTCTGAATTAATATCAGAGGGATTTCGCAAACTAACGTACTGTTGCCTTTTTCTGTTGCTCGTCATCGCGTCCCCGGCCGCCGCAGCCGAGAACATCCGAGTGTCTTATGCGACGCTCAGCGCCGCTTACATGGACCATATTTGCGCCATGGAAAAAGGCTACCTCCGCGAAGAGGGACTAAATATCGAAGTGATTCGTGCCCCGGGCGGCGTCGCAACTCCGGGTATGTTGTCGGGCCAGTTTCAATTCAGCAGCTCGGCAAGCTCGGCAGTGAGCGCCGCGGTGCGCGGCGGCCCGGTGAAAATCGTTTACACCAATCTCTCGCGACCGAGCTACACTCTGGTTTCGATAAAACCGGAGATCACTTCAGCAAAGGAATTGATCGGCAAAAAAATCGCGATCAATAGTTTCGGCGATACCGGCCATCTATCGACGATTCTCTATCTCAAAAAAATGGGCGTCAATCCTTCGTCCGTGCTTTTTATCGCAGTTGGCAGAAATGAAGTCCGTTTTCCCGCTCTTCGTACCGGCGCCATCGACGCTGCGCCACTGGTGCCACGCGATATGGTCATATTAAAAGAGCAAAAACATTTTGTCCTGGCCGATCTCGGCAAAGAAATCCAACTGGTATGGAACGGAGTTGCTGTATCGAGCAAGCTATTGGCCGAAAACCCGCAACTGGTGGAGCGATTCCTGCGCGGGCTAGCAAAAGGCCGCGAGTTCGCCCGGCGCTACCGGGACGAAACTATTTCGCTCATCAGCAAGCGCGATCCTTCGCCTCTGGACGCCATCAAGGTCGACTACGAAGTAACCAAAACGAGCATGACCGAAGACGGCTCGTTGCCTGACGATGTTCTTAGAGACGAAGTTGCGACTCGCGCCGAGCTGACCAAAGTTGCCATTCCGCCTAACATATCGACCGTATTTGATTACAGCATTACGAGAAAAAACTACGCCCAGTTAAAGGCAACCGGCTGGCAGCCGGTTCGATGACGCCATGAAACTCGAAGGAAAAATAGCCATCGTCACCGGCTGCAACGGCGAATTTGGTTCGGCCATCGTCGCTGGATTTGCCGGCGAAGGCTGCGACGTGGCTTGTGTCGATTTCAAACAGGCCGACGCCGATGCTGCTGCGGAAAAAGTACGGCAAAAAGGCCGGCGCGCTGTTGCGATCGCCATCGATCTGCGTCAACGCGCGGAAGTCGACGCGATGATCGAAAAAGTGCTCGACGCATTTGGACGCATCGATATCCTGGTCAACACCACCATGGCTTCGCACAACCAGGAGTTTTTGAATTTCAAAGAAGAAGACTTTGACGATTCGCTGAGCCGAGGCGTGAAGAGTTATTTTCTTACCTGCCAAGCTGCCGCCCGGCAGATGGTCAAACAGCGCTATGGCAAAATTATTAATCTGAGTTCGATCGTCGGCGTGCTCGGCCCCGGCCAGGCCGCGTCATGGACCGCGGATCGAGGCGCGGTCAACGGCCTTACCCGCGCCGCGGCGCATGCGTTGGGATTTTACGGCATCAATGTGAATGCGGTGGCTCGCGGCAACACCGCGCGCAAGCCATACAATCCCGGCGTTCTTGAGCGAGTCCGCAGGCTGCCTCTCGGAAGAACCGAAACCGCCGAGGACATGGTCGAGCCCTGCATCTTTTTGGCGTCCGACGGCGCCAGTTACGTAACCGGAACGATTCTCTACGTCGATGGCGGCTACACGGTCGCCGGCGTCACGGATGACCGCTATCGCCCGGAGTGGGCGCGCGCGGGCGCCGAGGAAAATAAGTAGGCTCTTGGTATCTTAATGTTTTTGCCGTGTGGGATGGTTAAGATCCCCCGTCGTTTAGTTCAGTGAGGGATCGTCATGCCCGCGAAAGCGGGCATCCAGGTTCGTTCTCGGCGCAACTGCAGAAAAGACTGGATTCCCGCCTGCGCGGGAATGACGGAGGAAAGGAGCTCGACTTCTAATCGAATTTTTCAGAACCCATTGGAGCGGAGCGAGTGTTGTTCAGCTTATCACACCGTTTCGGCCGCCAACGCACTCTCGGCAAACAGCTCGCTGATTTCGAGCTTGCGGTCCGTCACGCCTACCATTTCCGCATAGCGCGCCATGGCTTCCAACACGAGCCGGTTATCTTTAATATTGTAGGGCCACGCGTCTTCGCCAAAGAGTTCTCTCTCTTCTTCCAGCTCCGCGCCGTACCAGGCAAGAAAGGATCGCCGCGTATCGCTCACATGTTTGATGCCGATCTCCTTGGCTTTGACAAAAGCTTCGACGAGACTTCCAGCTACCCACGGATGGCCTTCCAATATCGAATTTTTCACAACGACGACGTGGCGAATCGGAAAAATCTTGGTGCGCAGATAATATTGTTTTTCGACTTCGCGAAAATTTGGCCACAAGCGGCGCACTCCGGAAAGTTGACGAGTGTGCTTCGGCGTGATTTCCGGCAGCATGCAGGCGTCGATTTCACCAAGCGGCAATACGTCTTCTATTTTTTGTCCCTTCGGTAAGCGCTCGATTTCCATCCACTGCGGGGGTTGCCAGCCGGGAACCTGCTCCTGCTGATTGGTACGAAGTCTCAGCGAGCGCACCGGCACGCCGTAGTCCTCCTGCAACACGCCTCGCATCCACAGCGATACCGGATTGAAGTGGGCGCGCATGCCGATAATTTTGCCGGCAAGATCTTCGGGCTTTTGAATGCCGCTTGCAGAATTTACCAGCACGTTGCCATGGCAAAATTTTCGGTGTGGAAATACCGGGATCGCGGTGAACGGCGCGCCGCGTGCCATCCAACCGAGAAACACACCCATCTGGAGCTCGCACACGTCGAATTCGAGATCGCGAGAAAACCGTCTGTGGCGCTCCTCCGACGGCAACGCGACGACGGTTAGATCGATGCCTTCCGCCTTCACGGTTCCGTCGACCAAAAAGCGTGTTCGGTCGTATTCGTTGCAGGATAATGCCAGACGAAGCTGTTTCATATTATGAGGCTAATTGCGGTTTTATCTCGTTTACCAACAGACGCGCCTGCGCGCGCACATCGTCCGAAGCGATCCGGGCGATGATAGTTGTGAGACCTGCCCGGGCGTATCCTTTCAGCAAACTCACGCATTCTGCCGGCGTGCCGAAAATAGTGAAGTGGTAACTGATTTTTTGTTTGGGTTGCTCGAAGAAACGCTCCATCCATTCCCAGGCGTCGTCTTTTGCTTTGGCGCCATCGGTTTGAATATTGAAACTTGCATATAAAGCGCTGACAGGACACTTGCCCAGGCGGCCGTGCTCGTGGGCATATTCATCGATTTTATGCCGCGCTGCAGCAAATCTCTCCAGCGTCGGCGCCAGTGTGACCCAGCCGTCACCCAGACGCCCGACTCGCTTAAATCCATTCTCGTTTCGATCCGCGGCGATCCAGATAGGAATCCCCGGCTTTTGCGCCGGATGAGGCAGTATTCCAACATCGTCTAATTTGCAGTAGCGCCCATCATAGTTGATCGTCTTCTCGCTCCAAAGCCGGCGCATGATTTCGATCAACTCGTTCAACCGTCCTGCTTTCTCCTGGGGAGGAACTCCACAGGCCGCAAATTGACGTTGGATGTAATCTCTTACCGGTCCGACGCTGACGCCAAGGATAATCCGGCCTTTCGAGATAACATCCAGGGTAGCGAGCGCGTGAGCCAACAGGACCGGATTTCTTAACGCCGCGAGCATGGGAACCGCGCCGATTCTAATTTTGTTCGTGCGCGCCGCCAGTGCGGCCATCGTGGTCAGACAATCGCCGCGGGCTTTGTCCAAAACCGTGACGCTGTCACCCAACCAGATATGGTCGAAGCCCAACTCCTCCGCTTGAGCCGCATCCGACCACAGTTGATCGAAACTTTTCGCCGCGTCGTCCTGGCGGATGATATGACGAGTGTGCAACAACAATCCGATATCCATTTAATTTTCTTCTGTCGATTTTCCAACGGATGGGCGAGTCATACTGATTTCCAATCCCATCAACGTCCGTCATTCCCGCATGCTTTTAGCGGGAATCCAGGCGAAAGTCCGGCTGGACCCCCAATCAAAACATTCGGGGTGAATCTCATCGACGTTGTGATGACCGCAGCTTGCCACGGCGACACTTCATCCTTCATTACTTGATCGCCTTCAGCGCGCGCTCCCATCCCGTTTCCCGCAGTTCTTTGTAAACCTCTCTGACCAAGCGAAAATCAAAAACCTGTTGGGGCATCACTTCCTTTTGAATGGCTAAAGCGCGTCTACCGATGTCGATGTCGGATTTTTGTGTTTCTAAGTCTTCCGTGCCGTCAGCGGTCATCATCTCCATGGTGGCGTCATAGTCGGCGCTACGCACATCATCCGGCGAGCGATCATATTTTTTTCCCAATGCGAGGGACTGGCTTTTGTAACGTTTCAAGAACTCCCTTCCTTTGACCGTCGCACGAATGAAGCGGCGTACCAAATCCGGGCGCTTGACCAGTAGCTCTTCCGAGGTCGCTAAACCAGTGTAGAGCATTTTGATTTCCTTGCCGATGTTGGCAACTTCGTGGACCGGGTGGCCGCGAGTCTGAAGTAGATGGGAATCGGCAAAACCAAGCACGGCCGAATCGACGGTCCGCGAAAGGAGAGAAGTCAGACGTCCTGCAGTGCCCAATGCAACCCAAATCACGTCTCGTACCGGATCCATGCCGTGCTTGCGAAGCATCAAATTTGCGGCGCCCTCCATCGTATCGCCTCGGGACGCCACGCCGATAGCTTTACCGCGCAGATCGGTGACCTTGCGGATCTCATCGCGCCAACTCCATAACCGATACAGCGGCCGATCGAGATTTACGTAAACGACTTTGAGCTTGATGCCGCGTAGGCTGGCGTTGAGCGACGATCCTGATGATGTGCTGAAATTGAGGTCGCCCGCCACCAACGCCTGAGTCGCCAAGCCGCCGGGCATGGCGATGATCTCGATATTCAATCCTTCATCTTGATAGAAGCCCAGTTCTTTGGCGATAAAGTGCGGATAATAAATAACACCGAAACTCGCGAACGAAACGCGGATGTCTTCAAGCTTCGGGCTTTGCGCGCCACAAGGAGCGGTACAAACCGCCAGCATGAAAAATACAGAAAAAACTGAGTTTCCGACTTTCATAGTCGCCATCGTGGATTTTGCATAACCTTTCAGGCCGCTAAAACGCAAGGACCGATTGCTCGATTCATAACTTGTCTGACTTCCGAACCTGATATATACACGCGAATTGAGGAGCTAATCTCATGTCCAAGCTAAATAGTGGCGTCGCGCTCGAACGCATCGACCACGGTGTTCTACCGTCGAACGATCTCGGCCGGGCATTCCGCTTTTGGTCGGCGTTCATGGGCGCGCGCATTGGGTTTCATGCCAATCTAAACAGGCGCGGCCTCAATCGCGAAGTACCGATGATCGTTTTTTTTACGGTTGCCAATCATTCCGGCTTTGGCCTCGCGCTGCAGGATTTTTATCTGTCTCCGAGGCCGGCACGTCGGCTGGAGGGAGTGGTTTGGGGATTCGAGGTTGCGGCCGACGATCTTTCGGCGGCCCGCCGATGAAGCCGAGAAACAGAAGTTGCGTTGGGAAAGATTTGCCGATTATCCCGCTTCGAGCCCGATCAAGGAATCTTTGTTTGTGCTCGATCCCGACGGCAACACGGTGGAGCTTTGTATCCGGAAAGAACCGTCCGTGCTGGCGCCGCAAGAAGCGACGATTCCGCTGCGCCGAATCAGCCATGTGCGTATAGAGGTCACCGATCTCGAACTCGCTCGAACCTGGTATGGTGAAACATTCGGAATGGTCGAGGCCGAGCAGGTGCCGGGAAATCAGCAGCTCACGTTGACCGTGCCGAAATCACGGCAGCTCGTCGTTTTACGCAAAATGGATCAAGTGGCCGACCGTAGCACCCAATGCTTCAAAGGGCCGCATATCGATTTGCGCGCCAGCGAAGAATACTATCCGGAGATTCTAAATCGCTTTAACCGCAAGGAAACTTATTGGGGCCCAGACCCGAATCTGATTCCGTGGCATGAGCCGGACACGAACACGGCCTATGGCTATGATCCCTTCGGCAACCGCATACAAATCGGCATCATTGCCCAACAGCCGATGAACTACGGCAACGTGTCGCGCTTTGCCGACAGGGCAAACCCGTAGTTAGACTTTCTTGTTGCACGCCGCCATGCTGATAAACAAACTTCGGGTTGTCGCGTTAGTATATTTGTGCGCGTCACTCGTTACAGGGAAAGTTACCCGCGACGCCCGCGCGGAAGAGAAAGTCAGATTTTCCGTCGCCGCGGTCACCGGCAGCTACATGGATGAATTCGTCGCCATCGAGAAAGGCTATCACCGCGAAGAGGGTCTCACGGTGCAGATGATCCGCGCCGGCGGCGGTATTGCGACTCAAGCGCTCATGGCCGGCGACCTCCATTTCAGCACCTCAGCGGGCAGCGCTCTCAGCGCGATGTTGCGCGGCGCAGAAATCAAAGTCGTCTACACCAACATCGACCGCCCCGGCTATCAAGTGTGGTCCGGCCGACCCGAAATAAAGAGCCTGAAAGATTTAATCGGCAAAAAGATCGGCGTTACGAGCCGCGGCGATACTCAAGAACTATCCGTGCGCCTGCTGCTGCGCAAACATGGGATCGATGCCAATTCCGTCGTCTACATTCCGGTCGGTTTCGGAGCCACGCGTCTGGCCGCGTTACAAGCGGGTACCGTCGACGCTGTGCCGCTCGGCGCCGGCGATTTCGCGCAGCTCAAACAACCCAAAGGCCACATGCTCGGCGACACGGAAAAGGAGATTCGCTTCGCCTACGTCGGTCTGGCGGTTTCCAGCCGACTACTGACGCGCCAGCCACATTTAGTCGAGCGGTTTTTGCGCAGCGTCATCAAAGGCAGAGAATACGCGCGCCGCTACCGCGAGCAGACGATTCCGATCCTCGGCAAGTACACGCAGCGCAAGCGCGAATTCAACGAATTCGACTACGACTCAACTCTGCCGGTCCTGACCGCGGAGGGCTGGGTTGCCGATGATATCTTGAAAGAAGACGTCGCCATGCGCGCCGAGTTGGTCGGCGTGCCCGCACCCGCCGATCACGGCAAGTTTTTCGATTACAGCATTGCTAAGAAGATCTACCGGGATCTAAAGACGGCAGGATGGAAACCGACGCCGTAGATCAGGACAATGAGCTCGTACAGCCAGGCAGGGCAAGGAGCCAACAAATCAAAATATTCACCACGAAGGCCCTAGCGCGGCAAAGCCGCAACCAAAGGAGAACAATCCTTAACCACGAAGCGCACGAAGGTCACGAAGGTATTCGTAGGGTGCGCTCCGCGCACCGGTCAGTTCGTAGCCCGGATGTAGCGCAGCGGAATCCGGGGTTTCGGCCAGAAAATTTGCGCAAGCTGCGAAAACTTTCAAGCATAGTAGTACGAAGAGCACGAAGACAGAGGAAATTTAACCGCAAAGAACGCAAGAACATGTGGGGGCGAGATTAGGTCCCGCGCTCCTTCGTGCGCTTCGTGGTTGGAAAGTAATTTGTCGCAAGGAGATACCATGACTACTACCTATCAAGTAGCCGATATGATGATCGGAGTGCGCAATATGATCGAAGCCGCGGATCTGCGCCGCGGCGATCAAGTGCTGCTATTAGCCGACACGCGCAGCGACAAAACCACTTTGGAAGCGCTCACCGCGGGTCTGCGCTTTTTCGGCGCCGAACCGATGACCCTTGTCACTGAGCCGATCGCGCGCTACGGCGCTGTGCCTCAGGCAGTCCTGGAAGCGATGCACGGATCGGATGTGGTCATTTGGGTGTGGCCGGTGTTCATCACGTTTACGCCGGCGCATCGCGCCATGGGTCGCAAGAGAGAAGAAAGCGGCAGCCAGCTCCACGAGCAGCGGATGAAGCCCTACCATATTTACTTCGAGGGCAACGCCGGACTTCTCGCGCGCGACTACGCGAAGTTTCCCAACAAGGTGCTGTGGAAATTAGCCGAGAAAGTGCGCGAAGTGGTCGCCGCGGGAAAAGTAGTCCGCCTCGAAGATTCCTTAGGCACCAACTTGACGGCGACCTACGACGGCAAACGTCTCTACGGCATGCAGTTCCGCGCCGGCGACCCTCCCGGGCGCTGCCATTTTCCCTGGGGACGGTGCGGCGTGTTCAACGGTGACGGACAGGCCAACGGCGAAGTCTATCTAAGCTGCGTGCAAGGCGTTGCCGGAAGATTGGCCGAGCCGATGCGCTGGAAGGTGAAAGACAGCTTGATCACTGAAGTGGACGGCGGCGGTGAAGTCGGCGAAGAGTGCCGCAGATTATTTCAAGAAGTCCCCGAATCGAACCGCTTGATCGAAATCATGTTCGGCTACCACCCGAAAGCATCAGCGCGACATGGCATCGATGATCCGATGCATTGGGAATTAATCAGCAAGATGCCTTGGGCCGGGCTGGGAACGCCGCGCAAGCATCCGAACTTCCGGCACATGGATGGCTCGGTGTTCAACGCCCGCCTCTACATCGACGACCGGCTGATTGTCGACAAGCACGGCATGCTCGATCGCGCGCTGCTGCATCACCCGGAAGTGCTCGAAGCGGCATCCGAGTTCGGCGATCCTTACAAAGTTCTCGCGCCGGTGTCGCACGAAGCGCACGGTTCGGGAACGACCTGGTAGAGCGCTCGGCTCAAAGCGATGTGATTGCCTTGGCTTAGGCTTCATCGCTGGTCCAAATGTTCTCTGAGAATCCGGCGTACTTCTTCGATCGTTTCGGGATGCGATGTGTAGAGTTCCCGGAGCGAACGATTTTTTCTGATGCGACGCCCTCGATGTGGGCGCTTTCGTATGCGACCACGCCGTCGGTCTTGCCGGTGATCGGCCCGATCACGAGACACGATCACGCTCACGGTAATTTTTTCTAGAACCATCACCGCTTCTCCCCATTCACGATCGGAGCAGACCTCGACCCTAAACCTCAAAACAACCGATTGATGTCTTCGTACCCATTACGTAGAATGCGTCATGGATCTAAACGAGATCCAGCGGCTCCTTCGAGATGGGCAATACGAAGTCAGCTTTCATGCCCAACAGGAAAGGTTGGAAGAGGATCTGGATCTAATACAGATCGAAGCGGCAATAATCGAGCATGGAGAATTGCTGGAAGAGTATCCTGACGATCCACGAGGAGAAAGCTGCTTGGTGTTGGGTTTTGTCGGGAGTCGACCGCTCCATGCGGTCCTGGGATGGGCGACAATGAAGGGTGAAACTCAAAGAATGCTCAGACTCATTACCGTTTATACACCGACGGCGCCGAAGTGGACTGATCCGAGAACGAGGGGAGGCCGGTCATGAACCGTTACGCGGATTGCACGTATTGCGGGGGAGAAGTCGTCGAGCAGACTATCGACTACGACTATCGCCGCCAAAAACATCTGATGGTCGTGAGCAACGTCCCCGCCGGCGTTTGCCGCCAATGCGGTGAGAAGTATTTCAAGCCGGACATCTTAAAGAGGATGGACTCTGTATATCACGGCATCTTCGAGCGCCACGAAAAGCCACAACGGACGTTGACCATTCCTGCCGTCTCACTTTAACCACTATCGCAATCGCTCTTCAATTAACAAGTCGGCGCTCATTTCGACGTTTCGAGAATTCCAGAAACGTGGAAGTTCCCGTCCGAGTCTCAAACGATTTGAACGTAGCGAAGCGGTGGAACGGCTGGAACGATTGGAACGGACCGATCCCCATGATGAACGGAGCGCAGCAGTATAAAAATAACTCCGCTCATGGTGAGCTTGTCGAACCATTGGAACGTCTGGAACGGGCCGCAGTATTCGTTGACAGGACTTTATTAAGGCGATATAAAGTCTTTATGAAAACCCTAACGATTACCGACGCAAAGAAGAACCTGGGCCGTTGGCTGGCGGCCGCGGCACGGGGCGAGGATATCGGTATTGTCTGCGG
>DASYUV010000022.1:0-33402 GCA_036000865.1 Binatia bacterium
AGTCGGAATCAACGAGGAGATCATCAAGAGATATGTTGAGTTTCAGGAGAAAGTGGACACAGGTAAAATGCAATTGGATTTCGGGTTTTGATCCGGATCGCGTATTCCAAGTGCCACGGGCGTAAGCCCGTGGGTATCTACATCATTAAATACTATGTGGATACTATGGATAGTCGCAATTTTAGGGTACGTTACATTCCACATTCTCGTGGAGAGTTACTGATTCGCACTCGGAAGAACCGCTCCTAAGCCTTTCACAGTCAACGCTTTAAGAAATGGCGCTTTTCTAAACGCAGCCTCTCTTTCTGCTGGCGCAGCCTGGGCAAGCCATTTAGCTATACCTAATTTCACTCGCGGACTCTCAAGCGCTTTCTGCAATCCTGCTTCACTCATACTGGCACGGGGATTAGGGGTCTTTTGTTGACAGTTGACGTTCGCTTGCTGAGCCGCGCAACGCCGCATCGAATCGACATTAGGTCAACGTGAAGTCAGCCGCGATGTTTGACAACAAACAACAAAAGACTTGACCCGCCTCGGGGCTTTCGGCTTTGCGCTGTAGAGGAGATTATGGCGTGCGGCGCCAGATGGTGATGGGGACGTTGTTTTCAACAACGAAGATTTCCAGTAGATCCTTGTCGTCAAAATGCCAACGGCTTTTAATCAAGTAGATATAAGCAATCAAGTAGTATTCTCCGAATTGGAGCACTCCGACGTAAACTGGGCCTGCTTCACTTTGAAGCTCCACGTATTGGACAATTTGGCCTTGGGGCGCGAGATGCTTAGTTATCTCTTGTGGCAGTGTGGCATCGGCAGAAACCCCATTCGTCAGGCAACTCGTCACAACAAGGACACAGGAAATCAACAAGGTCTTCATAAATCGAAATCCTCCGTCGAAAAGTCGCGAGGAGCCGTATGGCGCACAGTTGGATCTGGCGACGGTCTGAACTGGATTTTGGGCATTGGTTCATTTGGGAACTCCTTCAGGACGGTATCGATCGCGGTGAGCCGGTTGTAGATGTCGGCGTGGTTTGGCGTAGTCGTACCTGCGTTCGATGGTCCGTAGTCCGTTCTTGTCAACAAACTTTACAATCATGGTTGGTATCTCCTTCTTCTTCCGAGCCAGGAACCTTTCGAGCAATGTTGCTTGGCTTTTCCAACCAGAACGGGCGTTGTGTTCGGCAAAAATACAACCCGAAGCGCGGGTAAAATTCATCCGTTTCCCCTTTTAGGTCTCTTGGTCTCTCTTACGTCGTCAGATTTCGACTTCAAGGGATTTTCTGGAGATCCCTCTTGTTTCGATGAGCTCGGCGGGTCGTGATAGGCTTTGCACCTTGGGCACCAGTTTTTCTCTTCGCCATCGACCATCATTAGGATCGTCCAAGTTTCGCCGCATTTCATTTGAACCTCCGATATAGACGCCGACCGCAACGCCAAGAATGAAAACGCTTAGCATTTGGATAATCATGTAAATCTCCTCTCTTTGAGATTTGCTGATGGAGCCAGCCCCCGGATTCAAACCCGGACAAGTTCCAAGCGTCCTTAGAACCGTTTTTTGCTTCCGTCGAGCCTAGCAGCGTCATCAGCAAACCTCTTTCAAAGAACTCTCTGCACTCGTCCTCTTGTGGGCCTTCTAATGTAAATCGGCCAGCAAGCGGAGAAGGGACATATCAAATATTTTCCCCTATTCAAGATGGAGAGGAGAGTGCTCTTGGATTGTGAAAAAATTCTCTGATTTGGCGAGGTAGGTGCTTTGTCCACCTCATCAGGACATCACTCCGTCTCGGACTAAGTAGTGGATTTTGTGGCTTGGGGGCTAGGTCTCGAACCTAGATTTTCAGATTCAAAGTCTGATGTCCTACCGATTAGACGACCCCCAAAATACCTACCGTGGCAGAGCTGCAACTAAGAGAATCGGAATATCTCGCGCAAAGACGCAAGGGGCGCCAAGGAAAAACGGCAAATTCGAAGCACGAAATCCGAAGCTCGAAACAATCTCAAATGACAAGAAAGACTAATGTTCCAAACAAATTCGTTTCGGACTTGAGTCTTGGATTTTAATATTTCGCAATTTTTTGAAATTGTTTCGGATTTCGATATTCGAGTTTCGACAAAATTAAGCCTGCCCATTTCTCGGAGTTTTGCGTCGACTGAAAAATTTGCGCAAACGGCAAAAACTCTTAAACATGGCTTGGGGACCAGGAGTCGAACCTGGATTCTCAGATTCAGAATCTGATGTCCTACCAATTAGACGATCCCCAAAAGCAAAGAGCCCCAGCAGGTCAATGCCTACCGGGGCTCTCTTCCAGAAGGCAGACCACCGCCTGCCTTCAACTCTGTGAAGGCGGGCTACATGGTCTGTTGCTGGATGATGTTCATCGCATCTAAGAATAATGTCTTATCCCGATCGATGCAACATCTGTTTGGGCGACTCCCTGTGGCTGCCCTGCCCGCGTTCAAAATGTAGGGGCAGACCCCGGTATCTGCCCTCTTCGAGCGTTATGATTTCTTTCCATTGACAGAACAACTTCAACTTGTCTAAGCTCGCCGCGGCATTTACTCGAGAAAAGGCTCGCGGTCAGAATACTTTTATCATACGTGTGCATTTGTTTGAGGCTTCCATCATGAGAAAACCTTCGCTTCTCGTCTCCATGGCGTTATTTGTCGCCACGCTCCTGCTCGCAATAGTGAGCGCTGAAGCGCAAACGAAGCAAACGCTGACCACTAAACCACTCACACTGGGCGTTGTTTTCCAAGACACGCGCGAGCCGCTGGAAGAGCACTTTCGCCCTATGGTGGATTATGCGGCCGGCAAACTCTCTCCGACGGGGGAAACCAAGGGAATGGTTATTGTCGCGCCCACGTCGGGGCAGATGATGAAACTGCTTGAGGAGAAGCGCGTTGATTTCTACATGGAAAGCCCCTATCCCACCTATCTCATCAACCGCTTGGGCGCCGCCAGGCTATTGCTCCGGCGTTGGAAAGGCGGACTTGGCGAGTATCGCAGCCTCATCTTCACCAGTAAAGAAAGCAAGGTTAAGCGTCTCGACGATCTGCGCGGCAAAATCATCGCATTTGAAGATCCGGGCTCGACCTCCGGGTATCTCCTGCCCAAGGTCTTTCTACTCAAAAAGGGATTTTCCGTCACGGAGAAGGCAGACCTCGGGAGCAAGGTCTCAAGCAGGGAAATCGGCTACATTTTCGGCAATACCTCCAAAGACATCGTCAATCTCGTATTGCAAGAAAAGGTGGCGGCAGGAGCTTTTAGCACTGACGATTACGCGGGTTTGGAAGATAAGAGCAAAACACTAATTTCGATTCTTAGTGAAACCGAATCGGTGCCCCGCCATCTCGTATCGGTGCGCAAGGATCTGCCGGAGCCGGTGGTCAAACGCCTCAAAGAAATTTTTCTTAGCATGGATCAGAATGAAGAGGGGCAGAAAATCCTACGGCAAACCGATGGTACGACAAAATTTGATTTGCTGCCGGGAGGCGAGGAAATGGTTAGGCGAAAGCTTGTGGAATTGTATCGCCCCCGGCGCAGTAAATAACCGCCGTCCAGTTCAAGTTGCCGTTGCGACAACGATGGCATTAGGTTCAAAGACGCGATCCACGGAAACAGTTCGATTCGCTGATAAGAACCCTCATCCTTCCCTCCCGCATCCTCCATAGGCTAATCAGCCTCAGGCTGAAGCGGGCGAGGGTATCTAGTGTAGACACGGCTCGACTCTCCACCTCGATCTGCTCCCAGTGGGTAGAAACTGCTATTGACACAAGCACGCACACATCAATAAGGTAACGCGACAATTTCTTTGTCACTGGAGGACACTCATGGAACCCCTTCCCCGCGGCGCAAACTTTCAACGCGCTTTGATGCTCTGGGAAATCGGCCTGCATATCGCCGGCAATCCCAACACGCCGTACTACGGACCGCGCGATATGTGCATTGCCGTCGGCAGCGGCTCGAACGAAAGTTTCAAGCCTTGGCTGCGCTTGTCGACGGGCTCGCCGATCCTGGCGCACGCGGTGTGCCGAAATGAGCTGGAAGCGGCGATGATCAACCCGTCCGGCCTGCTAACCCAAGCTTATCGCGGCACGGGTTTGTTTCCCCAACCACTTCCCGTCCGCATCATCGCCGTCTATCCATCGTTGGATCATTTCGTTTACATGATCCATCCGCGCACGGGTCTTAAGTCGCTGGCAGAGATCAAAGAAAAAAAATATCCGTTGCGCTTATCGATCCGCGAGGACGCCACTCATTCGACGCGCGTCCTCCTCGACCAGACTCTCGCGGCATACGGCATGACGGTGAAAGATATCGAGTCCTGGGGCGGCAGCTTGCAATTGAATGGGGGTCCCGGCGACGAGCGGCGCATGAAGGCGATACGCGAAGGCACCATCGACGCGATCTTCGATGAGGGACTTGTTTTATGGTTCAATGAAGCTTTGGCCTCGGGAATGAAGCCAATGACCTTGGACGATTTTGCCTTTAAGCATCTCGTCGACGAGCTGGGCTGGCGCAAATATACGATCAAGTCCGGCCGCTATAAGAATTTGACACAAGAGCACACCTGCATCGACTACAGCGGCTGGCCGATCTACACCCGCGCCTCGCTGCCCGACGACGACGCTTATAAAATCTGTGACGCGGTCATGGCGCGTAAGGATCAAATCTACTGGGAAGACTCCTACACCGGAGTCGGCCAGCTCGGCGAAAACACAGACGCCACGCCGAGAGATGTGCCACTCCACCCCGGCGCCGAAAAGTGGTACCGCGAGCATGGCTTTAAAGTATGACCGCTGAGGACTGGCCACTTTTTAGAATCATCGAAAACACGACCTCGGACACCATTAAAAAACTTGCCTGTCCCCTTTTACGTCCTCATATTTTCCTCTTGCAATTTCAATGCAACTCCCAAAAACCAGAATGTCCCCTTTTCTCCCTTCTTTTCTCCCTTTCAAATCTTCTCCGTCGTCCTAGCCGACCCAGACAACGTCCAGGCCCAGATGAGTCGCCGCATCTCGTTGACGCACATCGCCCGTGACGAATGGAATTTGAATCGAAGAAGCAGCGTGGAATATCATCAAAGAAGCGACATGAATGGCGTCCAAAGCCCTCACTGGCACGGTTACCTGAACGATCTCTTCAGCCCGACTTAGGACCGTCTCACCAACTTCGATCAACTCCCATCGTGATCGGTCACTTTGAACCCTGCTCAACGTCGCGGAGAAGTTTTCTTCGGACAAGTCGCCACTGCGTTTTCGTCTCCATAAGGCGGACAAGACTTCGACCGGAGTGATCGCTGAAGACAACAAGTCGTGCCGACGTAGCATGGACCCAACTTGCGCAGACCCCCGCTCTCGAACATATCGCTTGACCAAAGCGCTCGTGTCGAAATAGGCGAATGTCACCGCTCGTCGCGCTCCTCACTGATAGTCTGCGACATGGGCTTGCCCTTTATGCGAATCGGCTTCCAGCTTGGCGTCGGCATAGGTCCTCGTTTAACAGCCGGCCGCAATATCCCCTCGGCCTCCAACCGCCGGATCACGGCTTCTTGATCTTCCTTTGGCCCCAGCGGCTTGATCACTGCAATGGGCTTTCCCCTCTCCGTCAGAACGACCTCTTTCCCCTGTTTCACCGCCTTGATTGCTTTGGAGAACCGCTGATTGGCCTCTCGTAATCCCATGCGCATATTGGACCTCCCCACGTTTGTAGTAATGTCACTACATAGCCTACCCGCTTTAGCGCAAGTCGTCAAATTCAACGTAAAAGGTCGCCATAGTAACATAGGTCTCCAGCGGCGGCTTGATGACGGACACAACAAATAAAAATAAAGTTGTCTGTCCCTCTTTTACGTCCCGCGTTATTCGATTTGCAGGGACTTTATCAGTTTCAAAAAATATTTAGATTCCAACCCTAACAACTTGGCGGCGGCGGCGCGGTTTCCCTGAGTGTGAGACAGCGCCTTGAGAACTATTTCTTTTCTTGCGGCGTTCACGCCTTCACGATAGGAGGGCATCTCTCGATACGACGGAGAAATCGAATCGGCAATCCTGCTAGGCAATTCGTCGACAGTTATCGTCGGACCGGGTCGACGAGCTAGGCTGGCGCAAATACACGATCAAGCCCGGCCGCTATAAGAATTTGACACAAGAGCACACCTGCATCGACTACAGCGTCTGGCCGATCTACACCCGCGCCTCGCTGCCCGACGACGACGCCTATAAAATCTGCGACGCGATCATGGCCCGCAAAGATCAAATCTACTGGGAAGATTCCTACACCGGCGTCGGCCAGTTAGGCGAAAACACCGACGCGACACCGCGCGACGTCCCGCTCCACCCCGGTGCGGAGAAGTGGTATCGCGAACATGGGTTTAAGGTGTGACGATTTAGGATTGGCTACTTATTGGAATTTCATCCACTGCCGAATTTCAATCCAAACTTCTTACATTTGGAACTTTTGTAGGATGGGTTGAGGCGCTTTGCGCCGATACCCATCGACTTCCACACGGACGCGATGGTTATCGCGTCACTCGACACATTCCTACGAACTCCATGGATTGCCATCGGCGGGTGCCTTCTTCACCCTAAGCTTGACCGCGGGCTCTGATCTTTCACCTTTTGGAGCAGCTCCTGAAGCGAGGATCTGGCAATGACACGTTCGAATTGAGCGCGAACGTTCTTTACGGTATCGACATCATCGATCACCATATCGTACACTTTCCACTGGCCGTTGACGTTATGTAGCCAGTAGTCCATGGGCAAGTCGTCACTATAGCGACGAATCACCTTGGTCTCGACGCTCACATTCCTGCCGTCTTGAAGTTCACGCTTGAATTGAACCTTGTCACCTCCGGAAGAGCGGACGATTCTGCCAAAGGAAATCAATTGCCATTGCGTAAAGGCGTCGACAAATTGCTTCTGCTCTCCCCGGTTCAGCGATTTCCAGTGCTGGCCCAGCGAACGCTTCGCCATCTCAGCAAAATCGAAACGCGCGAGAACCAATTTACGCGCGCTCTCAGGCAGTCCGTTCGCCTGCAATTCCGCGCGCGGGGTATTGCTAACGATAGGCACAAAGCCATCAATGGTAGCGCTTAGCTGTTTGGTGGCATCGCCGGCGGTGAGAAGCGAAGGAATTAAAATCACAAGCGCGCAAATGCACGTAACCCATCCCAATCTGAAGGTTTTCATGAGTCTTCTCCTTTCTATGGTCCGTCGATCTAGGCGCAAACCAGAAGTTGAGCCATAAACCCTAGCGTCCAAATACGAGGAGATTGTGTATGACTTTGCCTCCGTATCACAGGATGAATCATAAATGGTGCAAAGGGCATGCCCCTGTTCCGCAAGATTTGTTTTTCGTGACCCGATCGTGGGGTATCTACTTGCTATTTCCGCGATTCCCGGCTCGACGACCGCGAGTATGGCAATAGGTTTGACGACAGTAAACGCGAGGCCTGCGTATTATGTATGAAGTTCAGGAAAATTTGTCTAATAAATCTGACAATTTTGCAGACAGTTGGCAGCGAGAGTAACTTTCCGCACAGGCCCTAGCCGTACGTCAGCAATCGTCCTACAGCGTGCCACCTTTCGATACGGGCTGCTAAGTGAAAGCCGTCGACTGGGTAGCAGCCATGCTCCACGCATTGTGCGAAGTCTATTCGATTTGCAGAGACTTCATCAGCTTCAAGAAATACTTTGATTCGAGACCGAGCAGCTTGGCTGCTGCTGAGCGATTGCCTTGAGTGCGAGACAAGGCTTTGAGAACGATTTCCTTTCGCGCGGCGTTGACGCCATCACGATAAGAAAATGTTTCTCTATACGCCGGAGAAATCGGATCGGCAATCCTGCTCGGTAATTGGTCGATTGTAATTGTCGGACCGGCGTCCAACACGACCGCGCGCTCAATGACGTTGGCCAACTCGCGCACATTGCCCGGCCAGTCATAAGCGACGATTCTTTCCATCGCCTCGTCGGCGATTTCCGTGAAGTTCCTGTGCGCCTCCGTGGCATACTTGCGCAGTAAATATTGGCACAGTGTAGTAATATCTTCTCGTCGTTCGCGCAGCGGCGGTAGGCGAACCGCGACAACATTGAGTCGATGGTAAAGGTCCTCACGAAAAGCGCCCGTTTTAAGCGCGCTTTCCAGATCGCGGTTCGTGGCCGCGATCACTCGAACGTCCACGGAGATCGGCGTAACCCCGCCGACGCGCTCGAACTCGCGCTCTTGAAGAAATCTTAAAAGCTTTGCCTGGAGTTCGGGTGAAATGTCGCCGATCTCATCGAAAAACACCGTGCCGCCTTGCGCTAACTCCAGCTTTCCCTTCTTGCGTTGGTGCGCGCCGGTGAAAGCCCCTTGCTCATGGCCGAACAGCTCGCTTTCTAAAAGTTCCTTGGATAGGCCGACGCAATTGATCGTCGTGAAAGGCCTGTCCTTGCGCTCGCTCCAGTTGTGAATGTTGCGCGCAAAAATCTCTTTACCGGTGCCGCTTTCGCCCAAAAGCATCACGGTCGCGCTGCTGTTGGCCGCTTTGCGCGCCAAGTCGACAACCTGCTTCATCTTAGGACTTTCGCCCGTAACCAGATGATACCGGTCGCGAATCTCTTCCGAGAGGACCTCTACTTCGCGCTTGAGTGTCTGCCGCTCGATGGCCTTGCGCACCACCAACTCGATATGATCCGGATCAAAAGGCCGCGTGATGAAGTCGTACGCTCCCGCCTTCATCACCTCGACAGCGCGCTCGACGGAACCGTAGGCCGTTATTAAAATCACCGGCGTCTCGTTGCCCTTCTTGCGCAGCTCTTTCAGCACGTCGAGACCACTCAAATCAGGCATCATGTAGTCGAGAATCACCAGATCCGGCGGGGCGGATTCGATCTTCGCCAGAGCTTCTTTACCGCCGCGAGCCGTATCCACGGCAAACCCCTTGTGAACGAGCTCTTGCGCAAGGATCTTTCTGTTGGACGGCTCGTCGTCCGCGATGAGAATCTTGTCGATCATGATCTACTGTCCAGCCTTAGAAGTTCTCTGAATGAGGTCAATCGTAACCCCGCTATTCACAGTTGACTCTCGCCCATCGTTATTTTGTACCTTGGCGTACTTTGCGCCTTTGCGGGAGATCGCTCCGTCCGATTCGATTCTTGATCGCGCCGAGACGCTAAGACCGCAAAGTGGCGTCACGTTTTTTGACCGGAAGGGTCACAGTAAACGTCGAGCCTTTCCCCACTTCACTTTCAACAGCGACAACGCCGCCTAAAAGATCGACAAGTCTTTTCACGATAGCGAGCCCTAAACCCGTGCCGCGATAGCTCCCTTCGTTCGTTAATCGCCCCCGATCGAATTCTTCGAAAATTCGGTTCATATCCGCCTTATCGATGCCGATCCCGGTACCGGCAACAGCAAGTTTGAAATCGCCGTTTTCCTGACAGGCTGAAATTCTAATTTCTCCACGGTCGGTGAACTTAACCGCGTTGCCCAACAAATTGAGAATTACTTGCCGCAGTTTTTCACGATCGGTATAAATCGGGGCCATATCCGATGGAATCTCGCGGACGAGCCGCACGGAGTCCTTGTTCAACATCGGTTCGATGGTCGCAGCGGCGCCTTGCACCAACTCGTCAATCCTTACCGGCTCGACTAGAATCTCCATCTTACCCGCCTCGATCTTGGCAAAATCGAGAAGGCTATCGATGAGCCTCAACAAACGCTCGGCGTTATGCAGCAGATCTTCGAGATTTTCTCGCTGTAACGACGAGATTTGTCCCTCGGTTTCCCGGTGCAGTAAACGCGCATAGCCGATGATGGAGCTTAGCGGAGTGCGCAATTCATGATTTACGTTGGCTAGAAAGCGCGATTTATGTTCGCTGGCCTCTCCGAGTTTCTCGTTAACAATGGTCAGCGCTTGGGGTGCGATCCGCGACTTTACCTTCCAGATCTGGAGTAGGCGTCTCGAAGATGCGCCGCCATCTCGTTAAACTCGTCTGCGAGAATCTCGATCTCGTCTCCGGTCTTGACCTCGAGACGTGCGCTGAGATCCCCTTTGCGTACGCGTTCAACTCCTTGGCGAAGCGATTCGAGAGGGCGAACCACTCGACGGCGGACGAGAAGAGTAGCCATTAGAGCAACACCGAGGCCGACCAGGAGTACACCGGAAGTGCGCAGCATGGACGCGTACAAAGACGCGTAGACTTCTTCGATCGGCTGCTCAGTGAAAACCAACCAGTCCAAGCTAGATATTAAGGCATGAGAAGTGAATACCTTCGCTCCTTGAATATTTTGCGTCACGAACGCATTCGGCATCGACAGGTTTGAAATGGAGTGAATGGCCGCGCTTACCTGACTGAGGTGGGCGAGATTGCGTTTCTGAAGCACGAGGCTCAAATCCCCGTGGACAATCAGGTCACCTGAGCGTGTGACGAGGTAGGCATGTCCGGTCTTACCGACATGGATGGCCGATATCACGTCATATACATGCGTGAGATCGATTTCCGCCTGTAGGATTCCGATGACTTCACCTACGAATCGTTCGACGGGAACGGTAATGTTCATAAGAAGGCCGCCACCGTGCGAAAAATAGACCGCTCCGAAATAGGGTTTACCCTGCTTCGTTTTCTCTAACGCTGCTTGGGTAGGAGGCTGCCATTTAGCCTCAGTAAGGATCGGCCCCGAGCGCCGGGCTGCCGCGCGTTGGATTCCATTCAAATCGAACGCGACTGCCTCCGTAATTGAAGGACTATTGACGAGAAGTCTTCTCAGTTCACGTTGAAATTCCGATGAAAGCCCGTGCTGGACGACCTCGGTGGTTTTCGTGGCCGCCCTCATGCCGCGTTGAATCTCTTGAATAAACTGTTCGATCTTGACGGCAGCGGAAGCCGTGATTTCCTTTTGGATCTGAGCATAGAGTTCCCAGCTCTCTCCGTGGCGAAAGTACAATTCGAGTGCTCCGCTCGTGATCAGACCTACGCTGATCAAAATCGTCGAGGCCAGGAAGTAATGGCGAACAAGGCGTCCTCTTTGCGGGCCGCGAAATAACTGCAGGAAATCCACCATACGATAATTGTGCAGCGTAAGGCAAAAAATTATTTGATTACTTCATTCGCTTCCAACAATAATTCGGGCGCAATTGTAATGCCCAGTCTCTTCGCCGTACCGAGATTTATAACCAGTTCGAACTGGGGCCCTTCTACCGGCAAGTTCGCTGGATTTGCCCCTTTGAGGATCTTATCTACAAAGAAGGCGGCGCGACGCCACGCTGCCCTATAGTTCACACCATAGGACAAGAGTCCGCCCGCCTGTACGAACTCCCGTGATTCATACATTGACGGTAACCGCTGCTTGAGCGCAAAATCCGCGATTTGTTTGCCGTGGCGAATGGTCAAGAATTCCCGCGCTGTGATGAGTGCGTCCGGACGTAGGCTCGTTATTTTGGCAAAGGCTCCCTCGAACTGCTCAGCGCTATTGACGTCCACGGGCTCAAGCTCAACGTGCAGTGCTTTTGCCGCGCGCTGAAATTCCCGTACGAATCCTTTCCTTTCGCGCGAATTGAGCAATGCCACGCGGCTGACCGAGGGAACGGTGTCCTTTAGAAGCTCCATCTGCTTCCCATACACCCCTCCCTCTAGCGGCGCTGGATAGACCCGTTACGTTGCCACCTGGCACGGACAGACTCTCGACGAACTCCCGACCAACGGGGTCACCAGCGCCAAGCATAACAATGGGATCGTCCTGGTCGCCTTCATAGCAGCGCCGGTTGCCTCCGGTCCGGCCGCAACGATCACGGAAACGTTGAGACGAACGAGGTCGGCCGCAAGGTTTGGTAAAAGATCCAGTTTCCCTTCTGAAGATCGGACCTCAAGGATAACGGTTTGTCCGTCTATGTATCCAAGCTCCTGCAAAGCTGGCACGAATAACTGGCGGCTGGGTCTCTCTCCTAAAGTAGGTAGCGATCCCGTTACCAACACACCTATCCGAGGCACTTGCAGCTGCCGCTGCGCATTGGCGGAGCCTTCAGCAAAAGCGAGCAACGCAGCGACCAGGACAAGCCAGTAGAGCGCTCTCATATCCCCTTCTTTGCCACCCCTATAGCACGGAATAGGTGTCCTTAGCAGTCACTCGGAAAATCGGGATCACCATACCGGTTCGACGCAGCGCGCGCGGCTGTTGTGATTCGTAGAGAAACCGTCTCCGTTTTGTTCGTGCCTCACGGATGAAGTCGCACTCCGCCACGCAGGAAAGTAACAAAGGTAATGCCAACCCTGAAGTATCGACACTGGCCTGATAACCTGTGCAGCTAGCGGGAAAATTTATTTAAGGGTCTTCGTTCACACCCGCTAAAGCAGAAACTAGGTGGCTTTTAAGACACCTATGGTGGTGAAAAAAAACACCTTGTTAATCGTCCAGTGAGTTTCCTTCTTTATCAGCTCTCTAATCAACTCAGTCGCTTAGCCAGCCTCTTCCCCGCTGGCATTGCGGTTGCTGAGTAAATGGGTGCCGGCGCGCGTTACAAGTCTCCGCTCTACCGCTTTGTTTACGGGAGCGAACTATGGGCACCGTAACACGAATGAGTTTAATTGCGTCTTTGCTCGTAGGGTTGTCAGTCGCAGCGAATGCAGACGTCATTACCGACTGGAACGACAAGGTGGTAACCGCGGGTGTGAAAGCGTCCCAGGCACCCTTCGTACATACCCGCAGCGCAGCGATCGTGCACCTGGCCATGTTCGATGCCATCAACTCGATCGATCGGCGCTATACGCCTTATCGTGTGCAATTATCTGCCGCTCCCGGCACATCACGGGAGGCGGCCGCGGCCGCCGCTGCCCACTTCGCTATGGTCCGCCTCTATCCGAACCAAGCAAAAGATTTCGATACTTTTTATGAAGCGTCGCTTGCAGCGGTTCCAGATGGCGATCCGAAGTCGAACGGTATCCAGCTTGGCGAGCAGATGGCGGCGGAGATTCTCGCTCTGCGAGCGAAAGACGGCGCCGACGCACCAAACACCTACCGCCCACACGTTGCGGCGGGCGTCTATGTACCCACCGTCCTCCCGGTCGGCTCCAGTTGGGGCCAGGTGACGCTTTTCGCCCTCAAAGAGAGTTCGCAGTTCCGTCCCGCAGCGCCAGTTTCCCTGCAAAGCGCGCAATGGGCGAAGGACTGTGATGAGGTAAAGAAGATGGGCGCCAAAACCGGTTCCGGGCGCACAGCGGAACAGACTGACATCGCTCGCTTATGGGAGCTCACTGGACCAGGGCTCCATAATCCAGTCGCGCGGCAGGCTCCCGCGGCAACAAAAAAACTCGATGTGCTCGACAATGCGCGCCTGTTCGCGCTCCATGCCATGGCAATGGCTGATTCCTTCATCGCGTTTATGCCCAAGTTCCACCGGGGGAGAAAGGAGGGACGCCAGCAACAGTGGTCATTGGCAATATAGCGTTTGAATTTCGGACACACATGGAATGTTCCAGGAGGTCAACATGAAGCGGAGAGATTTTTGCAGAACCATGGCGGCAGCGGTGGGCGTCGGGGGAGTAGCGGCATCCAATCTGTTACCAGCGATGGCGCAGGTGAGCGGGCCGGCGACGGCGGACGTCGCCAAAATTTACCAACTACAGGCTGCCTTCCATCAGGCGAAGACGGCGCAGGATATTGAGCTGATGATGTCGTTGTGGGACCCCAAGGCCACGCTGAAGGTGCAAGGTGACCCGAAGTCGCCGTACGTAGGCGCGGAGCAGCTGCGAGGGTATTGGCTGAATTCGGGATCGTTCAAGAACCGGCGGTTTTCGCTGGTGCCCTCGTACAAGACACGCATCGCGGTCCGCGACAACGAAGCGTCCCTGTATTTCGAGTGCCACGACGTGGCGGACTACGACCAGCCGACGCGGAATATCATCAATGACACGTTCCTGGCCGGAACGCTTCGGAACGTGGGCGGGAAGTGGGTATTCTATGACGTGAGCGCCGGGCCTTCGACACCGCTGTCGCTGGACCGGTACTACGCATAGCGGCGCGCGAACTGCGCCGGGAGTCACTCGCAGGTTCAGCCGGCTCTCGGACTACGTCAGCGAGTCAATCGATGCCCGAGTTTACGATGGCGTTCACTACCGCACTTCCGGTGAAGTCGGCGCGGCGATGGGACGCAAAGTCGGGGAATACACAATGCAAAACTACCTCAAGCCTGTCCGCTAATCTGACAGTGCGTCAACCTCAATACAGTCCAGGCAGACACACGGTAAGCAGCGTGCACGCTGAGAATTTCCTGGCTTCACTTTTATGCCTGATAATGGCTGGCTGTGCTGCCACGTTGCCGGAGCTTAAAAGTCCTCTACTTCCCGGTGAGGAACTTGTAACGCTAGCCACACGTCCTGGCGTGACTGTAAGGGTTCTTCTGATGACTCCCAACGCTGCTCCAACGGGAGTTTTCCTATTTTTTCCCGGCAGCGAAGGTTACTTGGTATCCCCGGAAGGCAGGCCTAAAGTGCTTTACACCCGCGGGTTCGCCGGGCAGGGTTTTGTAACTACTCTCGTGGATGTGCCGTCAGACCAGCCTTATGGAACGATAGGCGGCGATCGTTTTAGAAGGAGCAAAGAACATCTGGAGGACGTGAAGAAAATCATCGACTTCGTGTATCTAAAATGGCCCAAGCCCATTTTTCTGATCGGCCATAGCGCTGGAACTATATCGGTTGCTTATTTTGCGACGGTTTTAAAAGACCACCGCATCGGTGGGGTCGTTCTTACAGGCTCGCTCGGAGATTTAGGTCCCAAAGCAGTATCACTGGCGAGCTTGCCGTTACACACCATCACCTATCCCGCGCTGTTTGTTCATCATAAGGAAGATCCGTGCGCAAGCTTCGAAGACGCCCATCAACAATATCGGCGCCTGATCAACAGTCCCAAACTCAGCTTCATTGAAGTCTTAGGTGGAGATCGCTCTAGAGAGATTCCCTGCTCGCCGCTAGATCCGAGCCGGGGTAAGAGTTATGCGCACGGATTCTCGGGTAAGGAACGCGAAGTAGTTAGAGCGATCACTGATTGGGTTACGGGCAAGCCGATTCCGGATCGAATTGGTCCGTAGGGTCATTCGTGTGGACCGAATCCAAAATCCGAATACCGAAATCTGAAACAAACCCCAAGACCTAAAACTCAATTACGAAATACGAAACGGGCTTGTTTGGAAGTTTCTTTTTTTTTACCATTTGAAATTGTTTCGAATTTCGGATTTCAAGTTTCGATTTTTGATCCAGCTTCAGGGGTGAGGCGCCATGAACCGATCGCATGTGCGGCTCTTTCAGATTAGGCTCTTCTGTCTCCTGCTTATTATGTTTTCAAACAGCGCGTGGGGCGCTGAGCCCAAGGTGCAGATTCGCTCTCCGAAAGACGGGTCCCACATCACACAGGAACAGGATTATCTCTTGGTCGGGAAGGTGGCTTCCGAAGCCGCGAGATCCCCTAACGTAGACATCTTTCTCGTTTTGGACGTGTCGGGGAGCACGCCCAGCATGCAGGGGTCGATTTCCGTAGCGTTAATAGCTAAATCTTCGTCTGCCCGGCTTCAGGTGCTCGCTCGATCCAGCGACGGCTCAATCGGACGCGACACTATCACCGTTCACTATCAGCCGGGAGGAATGCGATCCCTCGATTTGGAAGTTTTTCTCGAGCGAGAAAGAATCTAAAATTAGAAGTGGAGCGATTAGGTAAGAGCACTGATCAAATTCACAAGGACGGATGAACGCAACAGGCAAGAAGGCTTAAAACAATCTTCAACTCCGCCAACGGGTGACCTTCCTTGACCAGCAGTGCGGATTTAGTGAACGGAAAAACTTTATGAGAAGTTGTTTTGCCTTTTTGGTTGTCGCAATTCTAACCGCAGATCATAGCGCTTCGGGGCAAATCACAGGACCTAACTTGATCGGATTCAAAGGCGGCGATCTCGAACTCAACGGTTTCATATGGAAGCCTCCAGCGGAGGGCCCTTTTCCCGCTTTGTTGTGGAACCACGGCAGCGAGAAATCGCCGGGATCAATCGATACCGTGGCCCCGTATTTCGTAAACAAAGGGTATGCCTTTTTCGTGCCGCACCGTCGAGGGCAAGGGCGTTCGCCGGGACCTTATATCATGGATGAGCTGAACATGGCGGGATCGAGACTGAGCGGCGAGCGAGGCCGTAGAGAGATTGAACTTCACGAAACGCATCTCGAAGATCAACTGGCGGCATTGCAGTACTTGCAGGCTCTTGCATATGTAGACAAAAACCGAATCGCAGTCATGGGTTTCTCTTTTGGCGGGATCCAAACCATGCTGGCCATCGAGCGCGGATATCGCGTTGCCGTGAATTGCTCGGGTGCCGCTGAGTCGTGGAGAGGGTCTTCGTTTTTGCGCTCACGCCTCACAATTGCGGCAAGCAAGGCAACCATACCGGTGTTTTTTCTACAGGCGGAAAACGATCATGATCTGACGCCAAACCGCGTCTTGAGCGAGGAAGTTCGCAAAGCCGGCAAGCCGGTAGAAGCAAAAATCTATCCCGCGTTCGGTTCCAGTCCCCGAGAAGGTCATAGTTTCTGTGTACGTGGAACGGAAACTTGGTTTTCCGACGTTCTTAGGTTTATTGAGACACACCTCAGGTAGAGAGAGTAAGTCGAGTTAAGCCGGAGAATTTCCTTCTTCGACGGTGGTCTTTAACACACCTAGGGTGGCAAAAAAACACAGCTTTTTGCAGTCCAATAAGCCTCTTCCTAATCACCTCTCCATCAACTCAATGACCTAGCTCGTCTCTTCTGCATTGGCATTGCGGTTGCTCATTACATCGCCGTAATGACGACCCAGACCGCACCCGAATCGGAGAAAACGGCTGACCTTCGCAGCGTTCATACTTCTAATCTCCCCGCATTGTTTGACCGACTACAGATCAGCCTCATCGTTTCCACATATCAGGCGGGCAAAGCGATCGTTGTTCGAAATGACAACGGCACGCTCAACACGCACTTCCGAAAATTCGCCAAGCCGATGGGCATCGCCGCCGACCACGCTCGGCTGACTATCGGCGGCGCTAATACCGTCTGGGAGTACCGCAATATGCCGACAGTCGCGCAAAAACTGGAGCCGGCGGGAAAACATGACGCTTGCTACCTTCCTCGCCGTATTCACGTCACCGGCGACATCGATATTCACGAGCTGGCGTGGGACGGCAACAACGAGATTTGGGCAGTCAACACCCGTTTCTGTTGTCTCTGCACGTTCGACGCAGATCATAGTTTTTCTCCGCGCTGGCGCCCGCCGTTTGTCAGCGCGTTGGCTCCTGAAGATCGCTGTCACTTGAACGGCATTGCTATGGTCGATGGCCGCCCCAAGTACGTCACCGCCCTGGGAGAAACCGACACGCCCGGTGGTTGGCGAGCGAACAAGGCCAAGGGCGGTATCCTGATGGACATAGAGAGCAATGAAATCCTGCTCCGTGGTCTTTCCATGCCTCACTCTCCGCGCCGGTATCAGGGCAAGCTCTGGGTGCTCGAATCGGGGGAAGGAAGTTTGGCCGAAGTCGATCTGGAGCGCGGTACGTGGCGGACCGTCGCACAGGTGCCAGGCTTTACGCGCGGGATCGACTTTGTCGGACCTCTGGCCTTCATCGGCCTGTCTCAGGTGCGTGAGAGCGCGGTTTTCAGCGGAATCCCATTAGTCCAGCGGCTGGGCGAGCGCAACTGTGGAGTGTGGGTAGTAAATATCGAGACGGGTAAGACGATTGGTTTCCTTCGCTTCGAGGCGCGCGTTCAAGAGATTTTTGCCGTTCAGGTTTTACAAGGCATCGGTTTTCCCGAGCTACTCGAATGGAATGATCGACGTCTATCGCACTCTTACGTCCTGCCGGACGAAGCTCTGGCTGATGTGGTCATATCAAGCCGGCTGGGCGACTCAGAGGCGAATGATTTATTCACAGATTTGCAGCAGGAAGTTGGCAAGAGACAGCACGCCGTTATCACGTGACGAGTCTTTTTCGCTGGACTCATGCTAGTGAATGGCGCGCGTGTGGTGGAAGAGCGATGTACGCTCAAGGGGGATTACCGACAGAAAACGTCGGAATGTGAAACTTGAACCAAAAACTAACGATTGGAGATTTTATGAATTACTTTGATCCATATTCATCATACCCCGACCAGACCATCGCCGCTGCCTGGGACTCTCAGGTCACAGAGGTGGCACAGGCGCCGTGGCTCGCAGAGGTATTAATACTGCGTGGAAGTGACCTATTTCCGCTCTTTGCAGCCTGCTACGCAGAGTTACGAGCATTACCCCGCGGCGTACGCCGTGCCCTGCAACGTCAAGTTGCACGTTCCCGTGCGCTGCCAGCGATATTTCCAGAGTGGCTTCAAAAAGGAGGCGGATCAGCGCTACAACACAAACTGGCCCGCTCGTTGGCGGGAGCAGCATTGTTACTGGCGCTGCTACAGGGAGCGACGCAGGCGGCCACGATCACCGTTACCATAAACGTTACTTCCATCAACGCCGATGGGCAGTGCTCGCTCATTGAGGCGATTGTGAACGCCAATAACGATGCAGCGACACACCCTGACTGCCCGGCCGGTAACGGCGCGGATATGATTGTGTTGCCGACCGATACTCACACGGTCACCGGCGTTAACAACGACACATACGGCCCGAGTGGCCTACCGGTAATCACGAGTCAGATCACAATTTCAGGCAACGGCGCTACGATCGTTCGCCGAGGCCGCTCCGCGTTTCGCCTTATCACCGTGAGCCACTCGGGAGACCTGACGCTTCAGAATATGACTCTGAGCAAGGGGAATTCTTCTTATTGGGGTGGCGGCGCCGCATTTAACTCCGGCACACTAGCTATCGAAAGCAGCACCATCTCAGGTAATACGGCCGACGGTGGTGGCGGCGTAAAAAATTTCGGCGCCCTCACTATCACCGACAGCACTATTTCGGACAATCGGGCCCATGGCGCGGGCGGCGTATATAACAAAGACGGCATGGTCATCATCCAAAACAGCACGATCTCTGGGAATACGGCGGCGGCTGGTGGTGGCGGAGTAGCCAATTTCTCAGATTACTTCCCCAGCATCGTCACCATCCGAAACAGCACCATTTCCGGCAATCACGCTGAGAGCGGTGGCGGCGTACAAAACGTCTCCTTTTATTATGAGAATTACAGCAGCCTCACCATCACCAACAGCACCATTTCCGGCAACAAGGCCGACGAGGGGGGCGGTGTATATAACAACGATATCCTCAACCTCAAGAATAGCTTGACCGCGGGTAACACGGCTGGTGTCGGGGCAGAGATTAGCAACAGTGGCAGCCTCACCGCGGACAACTTCAACTTATTTGGTGCAAACGGCAACGCAGGGGTAACCGGATTCACACCTGGACTTTCCGACATTGTGCCCGCACGAGGCGTTAAGGTGAAAAATATCTTGGCGCCTCTGAAAAACAACGGTGGTTCAACTCAGACGCATGCGCTCGTGCCTGGTAGCCCCGCCCTCGACGTGGTATCGCTTCTTGATCCCGCCTGTGCAGGCACCGACCAACGTGGAGTGGATCGACCCCAAGGCCCCGGTTGCGATATTGGCGCCTTTGAACAAAACGGTCCGTAAACTTCGGCGAGTTAAAATGGACCGATAGTCTTTTTCTTGATCGAGCGGGTAAATCGATTGCTGGTGGCCAACTCAAGCTAGAACTTTTGTGGACGGCGGAAGAAACCTTAGGCTCGAAGTGGAGTCGACTGTTACGTAAGAGTGTTGATTGAAGTGTAAGGCGAGTCGATAATAAACACGACGAGATCTCGTGGCGATCTGCAGTTATATCACCACCGATGGAAAAGTTTCATCGATGGGGTTGTAAAGCGCTCATGACTTTGCGTTTTGTAAAACTAGCGGGCATCGTGTTCTTTGCGACCGCAGTATTGTTCGCAAGTTCTACTGCTTCGAGTCAAAGTCCAAAACCGGCATTGACAGGATTTAAGAGCGGCGATCTCGATCTGAAAGGCTTTATCTGGACACCTCCCGGTGAAGGCCCTTTTCCCGCCCTGTTGTGGAACCACGGCAGCGAAAAATTGTCCGGATCGGTCGATGGCGTAGCCCCGTACTTTGTAAACAAAGGATATGTCTTTTTCGTGCCGCATCGTCGCGGCCAAGGACGCTCGCCGGGACCTTACATCATGGATGAGCTGAACATGGCTGGATCAAGACTGAGCGGTGAGCGAGGTCGTAGAGAGATTGACCTTCACGAGAGGCATCTCGAAGACCAACTTGCGGCATTGAAGTATCTGCAGACTCTACCTTACGTAGACAAAAATCGAGTCGTAGTCATGGGTTTTTCCTTCGGTGGAATCCAAACGATGCTGGCCGTCGAGCGCGGACCGGGTTATCGCGTCGCGGTGAACTGCTCGGGGGCTGCTGAATCTTGTAAAGGTTCTTCGAGTTTACGGTCACGCCTGACCACCGCGGCAAGCAAGGCGACGATGCCGGTTTTCTTTCTGCAGGCGGAAAACGATCATGATCTTACTCCAAACCGCGTCTTGAGCGAGGAAGTACGGAAAGCCGGGAAACCAGTAGAAGCAAAGGTCTATCCCGCTTTCGGCAGTGGCCCCCGCGACGGACACAGTTTCTGCGTGCGCGGCACTGAGACTTGGGGCCCCGACGTTCTCAAGTTTATTGAGACATACCTCCAATAAGAAGGCTTCGCCGTTCACGGATTCAGACTGTGAAATGACTCTCTCCGCACCCGGCTAGCGGGATATCAAAAAACATTATGAGTCAGCCGTCGAGGCAATGGGCCGCAACTCGGGTTGTGGGGCTCCTAAGAAACAGCGGCTATTTCGACGTTGAGAGGCTCAAGGTTTTCGCCCTCCGCCGCCTTAAGCAATCGTCCGTCAGCAGCAGCAAATGTGACTTCCTCACCGAGAGCGATCTTAAGCCTGAGCGCCGAGGCTAGATGAACGGCATCAAACCCTCTCAGTGGACAGCGTTGAATCAAGTCGCGGGCCAAGAGTAAGATATCGTCCTCCAACTCCACTCGAAGGTATGCGTGCCAATCGCTTTCAAATTGGCGACAAGCCAGGGCGTACTGTGCTTTTGACAGATTGCCCTCACGGAGTTTACGAGTAAGGCCTGCAAAGATTTCGGCATAGGCAATTTTCGCGGTCGCGATAGCTGCCGTTCGCTGCACGATCGATTGGACTAGAGGTGATCCCTTTTCATTGACGAAACGCTTAATCAGAGCGCTGGTATCTAGGTAGATCACCGGCGATCTTCCACAATCGCCTTTGAGATCGGTTTGCCCGAAACCCTTACTAATCGGACTCGCCTCAGGGGTTTACGGGTCGGCAACCTGATAAGACCTTGCGCCGCAAGTCTGGCAAGCCTCGCCTCCAAGCTCACGGCTTTATCCGCGCTCTTGATCGGCTGGATCAGCGCAATCGGATTGCCCCGTTCGGTGACAATTACCTCTTCTCCTTGCTTGGTTCGTCGAAGGTATTGCGTAAGACAATTCTTGAGTTCCTTAATACCGACCGTGCTCATAAGATGACCCTCCAATGTAGCTATGGTAGCTACTTTAGGTCTGAAGTCAAACTCTCGCAGGCCGCTGAAAAAGCCCTAAGACAGTTCATACTCCGATTGAGCTCAGCACGAACGCTCAATGATTGTCATGGCCTCGTCGTTCAGATCTGCGACAATCAAAACACGGTGGATTTTATAACACCCGGGGGGCGAAAGGAGTGTGAGATATCGCTTACTCTATTTCCAGCGACTTCATCAGCTTCAGGAGGTATTTCGATTCGAGCCCTAACAGCTTGGCTGCGGCGGAGCGATTTCCTTGAGTTCTGGAAAGCGCTTTTAGGATTAAGAGTTTTCTCGCCGCGTTCATTCCGTCTCGATACGACAAATTCTCAAATAGTCCCGAGCCTTCTCCGCCGGCGATTCTGCTGGGCAAGTTTCTTAAAGTGATATTTGGGCTAGAGCCAAGCACGACCGCGCATTCGATCACATTGGCGAGTTCCCGGACGTTGCCACGCCAGCTGTAAGCTGCCAATCAGCGCTTCATCGGTGAAGCCACTGACAATTTTTCCGACGGCCGTGACCTGCTTTCGCAAAAGATATTCAGTTAAAGCAGGTATATCCTCTCGCCGTTCTCAAATCACACACGGGAAGCGACGCAGCAGACGGCGAAGTACCGGTCCATAGTCCACGTTCAATCATATATGCATTATAGAAGTATGGCTTCTAATCTGCACAGGGATTACTAAGCTGTCGCGGCTGCGGGTCGATGCCAGACTGGCAATTGTTGGCGGGAATCAGTGGTTGTCTATCGTCCATGTTTTTAGTACACTTTTCTCGTATAGGAGGAAAAGTCAGATGTCTGTTGCCCAATTAACGCAGAAGGGGCAGATTTTGGTTCCAAGGCACCTAAGACGCAAATTGGGCCTTAAGCCCGGCGGCAAGGTCCATCTAGCCGAAGAGGAAGGACGATTGGTTCTCACGCCCGTCCCTGCCGATCCCATCGAAGCAGCTACCGGATTCCTAAAGGGCCGGTTTTCCTTGACCCAAGATCTTCGCCGCGAACACCGGGAAGAGATGCGCCGTGAGCGGAAAGCTCGTTCTCGATAGCTTTGCGCTCGTCAGTCTTTTTCACCGCGAGCCTGGCTGGCAGGTCGTTCAAAAAAGCCTCTACGCCGAAGAAAAGTCCGGTACCCGCGCGATCCTTAACTGGATCAATTGGGGCGAATTTTTCTACATCATTAAGCGACGCGCAGGCCCCGCCAAGACGATGGACGCGCTTCGCCTGCTTGAACAGCTCCCTATCGAGCTTTACCCGGTCGACCAAGCGCTCGTCCGAGCCGCAGCGGAAATCAAAAGCGAACATGCTCTCTCCTATGCAGATGCTTTTTGCGTCGCCACCGCTCAACGGCTGGACGCAACCGTTTTGACCGGCGACCCCGAGTTCGAGTCGGTCGAACGCCTCATTAACATCCACTGGCTGACGAAGTGACCTCGACGGAGATCAAGCGTTTCGCTCGCCACGACAACCAAATTCCGAAAGCCATGCACTGTAGTGACCCAGAAGTTCGTTAAATTGTTCGATACGTTCTGTGCCGTCAACCATCGTGCTGCCGGCAAAGGCTAACGTGAGCCTCAGCGACGTGTACGACAGCACGTACGGCCCGACGGGCTTGCCGCTCATCACCGGCCCGATCACCATCCAGGGCAACGGCGGCAGGGTTCGGGGCCAATGGAACGCTTTCCGTCTTTTGGCCGTGAGCAACTCAGGAGACCTGACACTTCAGAATGTGACTTTGACCAACGGTGCTGGCCTATTTAATAACGGCATTCTCACCCTCGACAACAGTACCATCTCAGGGAATACCGCCTTTCGGGGCGGTGTTGTGTCGAACCGAGGCTCACTCACCATCCAGAACAGCACCATCTCAAAGAATCCGGATGGGATTGGTGGAGGCGTGTCAAACGGCGGCCTCGTCTATATCGGATACAGTACGATCCCGCAGAATCCGTTCAAGAGCGGGCCATTCTGTTTCTACTACTACAACTATACTTTTATGCCCCACACCGGTGGCGTTTACTGCAACTACTACCTCTACTCCGGTGTTCTCACCATCACTAACAGCACCATTTCGAAAAATTCCCGCGGTGGGATATGTAATTATTCCGGCACTGTCACGATCAACAACGGTAACATCTCAGATAACAAAGGCTCCTTGGGCGGCGGCGCATTCAACCATGGCGGCTCTTTCGATTATTACGGCAAGTCCATTCCTGCCGGCGACTTCAGCATCGCCAACAGCACGATCTCGAAAAACTCGGGAGGTGTGGGAGGGGGCGTGTTTAACAAAGGCGTTTTGACCATCGAGAATAGTACCATATCGGGGAACAAAGCCTCTGACGACGGCGGCGGAATATTCAACGCCAGCAACTATAACAACGCTCCCGCCGGCGATTTGAGTCTCCTCGACACCACGATCTCAGAGAATCGAGCGAAGGATTCCGGCGGCGGTTTGTTTAACGAAGGGTCCCTGAATGTGACCAACAGTACAATCTCCGGCAACAAAGCGCATATTGGTCCCGACGTTTTTCCATAAAAAAGGAAAATCATGTCTTAACTAATGCAAAGTTTGTCAGCCAACGAAAGCCTCACCCGCCCTAAACAAAACGGCTCGTAAGCTTCGGCCAGTCAAAAATAGACCAACAGTCTTTTTCTTGATCGAAGGGCTAAATCGAACGTCCGCGCCCTAATGCGCTCACGTTAGGGTACTACCGCTTTTTCCGTTTCGAGCGACATCTGGCTGCCTTTTTTCTCAGGCATAAGACCTTCACCCGATTTCCGCAAAATAGCTCGGAGGCGCCGGTTGAGTCAGTTTGTACACCCTTGTACACCTAATCACCATGAAACTATCAGCGAAGTACGCAAAAAATTGCCCGAGCTGGTTCGCCAGGTGCGCGAGGACGCAGGCGCTACGGTTGAGATCACATGCCCGCCGCGCCTGACGATATCTTCCGCTTTCAGTTCCCTCCTCATCGGGAATCTCTCTTCAACATTCGTAATAATCGTGTTCGTGTCTTTCAGTTCCCTCCTCATCGGGAATCACTCTTCAACTTCCGCTGCCTGCTTGCCCCCGAGCCTCTGGACCACTTTCAGTTCCCTCCTCATCGGGAATCACTCTTCAACCGCTTTCCAAACCCAGAAAAAACAAAAGCTTTTAAACGCACGACCCAGGCTTTTTTTCGAAAGCTCATTATCTGCTCCAAACTCCAGCAGGTTTGCGAAACTGCTTCACAAGATATCGCCACAATAGTTCCTAAACTCACAATCCGCACACCGATTTCTAATCGGCGTCGGAGGCGGCATCTGCTCTCTTTCGATCATTCGCCGAATCTCACCGATGAGTTTGTCTGCCTCGTTCTTCCGCTCCTCCGTCAAGTCAAACACCGCAGCGTCATTCTGCGGGATCAAATAGACGAATCCCTTTGTTACTTCCCGCTGATAACAGTCTTCCAGCAAGCGCGCGTACCCGCAGAGCTGCATCACATGATTCCTGTGCGGTCCCCCGGTTGTCATCTTGAAATCCACCGGGAACAACCCTTCCGGACTATCAATCAGTAGATCCAACTTTCCGCTCAGCCCCAGCCGTCTTGAGGTGACCCAAACGTGAAATTTTCTTGTGCCCTCGGCTAGTCGGTACTCTCGAAGCTTCCGCCTTTTTTCAAGCTCATCGATTTGCGCTTCGGCGATCTTACCCTGCTCCATTTTCCAGGTAGTCTTCTTATTCACCGGCATACAGTACTGATAGAAAACCACCCGCGGACAGTAAGCATACTGCTTGATGTCGTTGACCCTTAGCAAAATCATACGGCCGCCGCTTCATCTTCCTTGCCGTTTTCCTTCACCAGCACGTCTTTTACGTCCTTGTGGCAGATCGGCTGCAACATGATTTTTCCGGCGTTGTCGTCGAGTATTGACGTCAGCCGCAGAAACAGTTCTTCACGGTTGTTCCGGTTGAGTGTGCCCAAAAACGCACTGTATTGAATTCGGGTCAAACCGTAGTCGAGGCAGGTCTCCGCTATCCTCAATCGAATCCGATCGTTTTCGATGTCGTAAATAACCAGCGTCCTAAGCTCTTCCATCTCAAACTCGCTGTGTAGGAACTCTTTGCCGGCCGATCAGATACTTCGGACACGCTTTGAACCGTTTGAACATTTTGAACGGCTTGAACTGCCCGATCCACCTGTCACCACTTAAAACTGAACGCCTTGTACTCGCCCTCGCCCCGCAGAAACGTAGCCAAACTTCTCGCCTGCATCTGTACGATCGACCGGATCTGATATTGCTTTCCCTGATATGTCTCGGTAGAAACAAGCCGCTCAACGATCTTGTCGCCAATCGCTTTACGCGTGTCCGCATCCAGCAATCCGTCTTTCATGCCGATGCTCGTGCCGAGATTCACATAGGCAATCACCGTGCGGTCGACGACCGGCTGACGAAACTCCTCGACCATATCCAAGATGAGCGACGGCTTGCCCGGCCTGTCGACATGAAGGAAACCGGCGAAGGGCTCAAGGCCGGCGTTCAGCACTGCTCCCCATACTTGCGAGTAGAGAATGCCGTAGCCGTAGTTGAGCAGCGAGTTCACTTCGTCGGTCGCGCCGCGGTGCTCCCGGCCAAAGAATTCCACGCGGTGTACGATGATCTCCTTGACCGCGTCCCAGTAAATGCGGCCCGCCGTGCCTTCCGTACCCATGATCGTTCCGCGGGCTTCGTTGACGCACCCGGCGTCGATGGCCGGCACCTTCTTCCACAGCGCGCGGAGTTGCGACGCAATGGCATCGATCCGTTGAAACCGATCCTCCGCTTCAGTTTTCAAATATTTACCGAAGTACCTGAGCAACCGCTCCTGATTCTTGATCTTTCCCAGCACCACGGCTTTGCAGAACTCCAGACCCCGCTTATCGTTGAACGCCAGGATCTGCTCGCGCCGCGCTTGCACCGTCGCCGTCAGCATCGGTGAAGTCACCATCGCGTAGGGCTTGCCGGAGTAGTCCAGGAAGCTCAGGCGTATGCCCCTCGCGCAAACTTCTTCCAAAAAGTCCGACGACATGCTGATGCCTTTCGAGCCGACGACAACCTCGTTTATGCGGAAGAAAGGAAACTGGTAGATCACGTCCTTGCCCTTGCGCACCAGCAACCGCTCGCTCTTCTTGCTGAGAAACAAACCGTACCCTGACACGATCAACTGCGAGCCGTCCTCGGATTTCACTAGCGTGATTCCTTCGTCGACGCGAATCTCTCGGCCCGGCTCCTCAGGCTCCGAAACCTCCACGGGAACAGGCTCGGCGATGCCGGTGAACAAATTGAATTGTGCAGCTAAAACCGGCCTCTGAAGTTCTTGTACGGGCAATTCATTCAACGCTTGGTCAGACATAGTTCACCTTGAGTTCCAATCGTTCCAGTCGTTCAAACCGTTCAAGCCGTCTCTCAGATGAAGACCGTATTCTTCTTTGCGCCCTTTGCGCCATCCAAGTTCCTTCGCATTCGGCTCAGGAACAAGCTTTGCGGTTAAACTTCTTTTTCCCTTCGTGCACTTCGTGACCTTCGTGGTGAGTGTTAATTGGTGCGTACGATCTCGTACCAGCCGTTGCCGAAGACTGCGTTTTTGCCGACATGCAGATACTCGCCGAGTTTGAGATAGGGCAAGAACATCTCTAGCTCTCCCTCAAAGCTCACTGCGCCAACGAAACCGCTCAGATCGTGCGTGACCGCGCGCCGGCGCGAATAGCGCGACGATTCCACCCAGCGGGTCGCATCGGACACCGTTCTGATTTTCTCCGCTCGCTCTCCCAAGTCCTTGAAGTCGATGTCCAACCCTTTGCCGCAATAAAAATATGACAGCGCGTTGATCCGGTCGCGCAGACGCTTTGCGATCACTCCAAAATTAGGCCGCCGCGCTTGCACGCCATCGGCCTTCAACAGTGTCGGCGTCAAAAATCGCAGCGTGATCCGCGTGACGTTCGCCGAACCATTTTTGGAACCGTAGGGGCCGACCTGCGTGTCGGCCCTGACATGTCCATTCCCTGGCACGTTTACCGAAACGTCATTCGCACCGCCCGATGTGCACAAGTCCGCCCACGAGATCGCGTTCGCCGGCGGCTGAACCAAGTTATTTTCTCTCGTATACACCGGGGCCGACGCGCGGTCGTGGCCCACATGATCGACGCCAGCTAACTCCAACGGCGTCCTGCCTCGGCCAAGCCCCGCTTGCGACAGCTCCTTGAAGGTCACGATAAAGTACGGAAGATAGTCTTTGATCTTGCCGACCAACACGACATCAAACGACAGCCGGTCGCCGGGTAGATAACTTTCCTTCGTCTCCAAGGGCGGCTTGATGACGAACGGCCGCGGAATATCCCGGTTCCTGCTGATCTTCTCCGACCCTTCCGGCACAAACGGATGAAAGACCGCCGTGTACGGACATACATTCTGCAGCTCGCAAGCCTCCGGATCGCGGCAGTTCGCATGACACACGATCCGCCGAAACGTGCTCCCAAACCCACCGCGTATCACGTTGCCCTTGTTGTACGCCGGCATGCGCAACGGCGCTTTGGGTTCGAGGTGGAAACGGAAGTGCTGGAGAGAAAAACCGGGCAACATTCCTGGTCACTCTTCCTCGGCGATCAGTCTCTCTATCACCTGCTCACATTCTTCGATGAAACCTGACACCTCGGCTCGGACGGCTTTCGCTTCCTTTCTTGTGACAGTGGAGAAATCACCGTAGTCGCTCTTTTGGCGTTTCTCGAAAGCGCGCGGTAGTGCCTTAGCCTTATCCGTCGTAATCAGTCCGGGCTTGACGAAATGCTTCTGGAAGAGAGAGATCACACCGCTGTGTCTGGATGAGTCCAGTTCGCGCAGCGCCAAAAGGGACCGAGCCGCATAGAAGGCCGCGTAATAGAAGCGGTTCACCGCGCCCATGAAAGCGCTTTTTGTCAGAAGGTGTTCACCTTCCGCGAAAGCTTCCTTAGCACGGCCAAGACGATGGCGCGCAAGTTTTCCAAGTTCCGCTTTCACAGAGAAATCCCTTCTTTTGCAATGGCTCGAAGAAAAGGGGTGATACTCCACACCGGATCGGAGAGGATTGAGCGATCGATAACCCGTGGCGAGATATAGACGTCATGCTTGAGGTTGACATCGAACGCGATGTCCAGAACCCGATCCTCGGTCTCTACGCCGTTTCGATTCACGACGACGAGCACGTCGATGTCGGAATCCGGTTGATCTTTTCCTGTTGCCTTGGAACCAAAGAGTTTCGTCTCAAGGAGGTTATTCCCTAGAGCGGCCCGCAATCCCCGCAAAAATTCTTCCAGCGCCGCCGCGTCCTTGGATTTCAACTTTACGCGTCTGGTCATCTTTCAACTCCCCATCGCGCAAGTTTTGACAAAGACAATCCCAGCCTTTGAATCAAATTCGTACCTGACAGCACAACCACCAAGTCTTCGGGGAGTTTACCGACATAGAAGATAGCCGTGTGAGCGTCTTTCCGTTTGTGCGCTTCCTTGTAGACTTCGTCTCGGTCCTTGCTGTGAAATACCAGCTCACCACGTATCGGCTCCATCAGGTCGTTATGCACCGGATTCACCAAGAGCACCCACTCACCCGAATATCGAGCCTCAAACTCCTTCATCATGAAAATTTTCTTCATGACTAACTTGCTCCTTTTCTGCTGATGACCATGCGAACAAATGGATTGCATGGATCAGCGCGAGGTTATAAAAATCAGAATGTCCCCGTTCTTCCCTTCGAATCACATTGCCCTTGTTGTACGCTGGCAAGTGCAAGGCCGTCTTGGGCTCGAGGTGGAAACGGAAGTGCTGAAGAGAAAAAGCAGCAATCATATTCTCTACCCTTGTTTAATCCCCGATCCGCCGTCCCAACTATCACTTAAAAGGATTAATGGCCGTTACGCCACGGATCTTCTTGAAGTCACGATCGTTCTCCGTGACAATGGTTTCAATCCCGTGCTCCAGCATGCTGACACCGATCAGCGCATCCCAAAAGGGCACGCGAGTCACTTTTACAAGCTCAATAGCTTTAAGAAGGGTATCAGGTGTCCGGTCAATGACGCGCCACCGCGAACTAGCCAGAATAGCTTTCACGGTAGTTTCCGCCGCAGCTATGGGGATCGGTCTGGACACTTTCCGTGTTACGACAAAAAAGAACTCACAAAGGTTCTGTAAGGTCGTTGCAGCTTCCTCACCCTCCCAGACCTTTTCCACGAAGGAGAGAGCCGTATCGTGCTTCCGTTCATTAGAAACGGTATATGCATGAACTAAGAGGTTGGTATCGAAAAGTCGGAGGTCACCGGTCATAAAGCTCCTCGCGCTTCTTGTAGAGCAGCTTGCCGACTCGAGGAGCTTTCCGTAAGAGTTCAATCTGCTGGCGAGAGATTTCCTCGTCTCGAGCCTGATCGATTGGCTTGATTTCCACAAGCGCGGGACATTCGTCCGGCAAATCCGGCTTCTCCTCTAGAATAACGGTATTACCCTTTACTATTCCTTTATAAACTTTCATCGCCGTTTCTCCATAACGCAAATTGCAATCAAACCAACGCTGCCGCGCCGTCTCTTTTCTGAAACGTCGTACGCGTCAGCCAAAACATTCATGTCCAACAATCTATTTTCCGCCACGGTGCAGCTCTTCCCTTTTCTTGTAGCGCAGTTTGCCCATCGGAAAACCCTTTTGCAGCATCGCCTTCTGGCGCTGAATGATTGACCGATCCTCATCCTCGGAGACTTTGAGCAGCACGATCGCCTCCGCGCCCTCGGCTCCCTCCGGCGTTTCCTCCAAGATCACCGTATTACCTTTAATGATCCCTCTGTATGACTTCATTCTCCCTCCTCTTTTCTATCGGCCGATTCAAAACACAACCACCAAGTCTTCGGGGAGTTTACCTACATAGAAGATGGCCGTGTGAGCGTCTTTCCGTTTGTGCGCTTCCCTATAGACTTCGTTTCGATCCTTACTGTGGAACACCAGTTCCCCACGAAGCCTTTCCAATTGTGCGATGTGCCTCGGATTTACTAAGAACACCCATTCTCCTGAATAACGAGCTTCGAGTTCCTTCATCGTGAAAACCTTCTTCATGACTCAGTCGCTCCTTTTTTGTGCTAATGAGGCGACCAGATAGCCTGCCACAAACCGTACTAAATGAATTCATTCCAGGAGCTTCGCCTTCCGAAACCTTTCAATCAAAGTACTCTTGCCTGAGTTCTGGCGCTGCAGCGCGCCCACACGAAATTTGAACTCCGAGTCCTTGCCTTTTAGCGCGGCGAGATCATGCAAATCCTGAAGGAGGGATACGGCTTGGTCGTACCGTCTCGGTTGCTTAGTGGAAATGAGCTTATCGACCGTCGACCAGAGATCGGTCTCCTTGCCGGCGAGTGATTCGAGCCGCTTCTTTCGCTCATCAGCCTCGGCTCGCTCGCGCGTGGCTTTTTCTCTCGCACGCTGCTCAGCCTCCTTCCTTTTCCGCTCCGCCGCTATGGTCGCCGCACGTGTACGGATCTCGCCAGCCGTCCTCCGCGGCTGCTCGTCCGGCCGCACTCCGCCGCTTATCTCGAAGATCGCACGCTGCCGGACTTCGGCCGACAAGTGCGGGGCGTCGCCGTCGATCAGCCTCGTGACAATCGCGTCTTTCTCAGCACTCGGAAGAGTTCGAACCCACTCGCTGATTTCCCCCCTGCAAGGGATGGAAGATTGCTGGTGAGCGCTACGCTCCGCTGCCGCTGAAATCAGGTCGCCATCGATGCCCAAGAACCAGGCGAGGCAATCGAGAGAATCACTCAGCTCACCGAGTCGCGGCGGCACGGTCGGCTCGAGAACGTCGTCGGGGACTTCTTGGAATTGCACCGCAAGCAGCCAGCCAAGGTACAGAGCGCGATGGTCGCCGTGCGTCAAGTCGGAGCGTATTGTCACAAGCGATGCCAGCGAGCTCTTTTCCTCGTCCCATTCGTAATCCTCGATCTCGGCATCGAAGGACAGCACGATATAGTCATCCTTCTGGCGATAGGAAAAATTTTCGTCCTGGGAGTAGGCTGCGACGGTCTTCGGATCAAGCAGTTTCTGTGGCAATCGCAGCATGAACCGGCGGGAACCCCAGTTGGCGAAATAGAGGAAGGCATCAAAATACCGCTCCATCCACTGGCTCGGATTCCCTTTGAAGTCGCCCCAGTTATATTCGTTAACGAAGCTGTAGGGAGTGATCTGCGCGCGAGACGAGAAGGCTCTCAGCTCCGAAATCTGGTGTTGCGTCAGAGGCCGGTCCAACGCCTGGAACTCATAGTACTGGTATTCGCTCATTGAATCCTCAACTCCGGCATCTCATTTTTTCAGCGAAAGGATTGATGTCATCGCATCCCATGTAATTACTTAGTAGTTACCTCTTCGTGCAAGGGCAGAGTCATGAAAACCAACGTGGTTCGCATCGGCAATTCGCGCGGCATCCGCATCCCTAAAAAACTCCTGGAAGAGTGCCGCCTGGAGGAGACCGTCGAACTCGAAACGCACAAAGACCACCTCGTCGTCCGCTCCGCCGCGAAGCCCCGCAGCGGCTCGGAGGAGGCTTTTTGCCGCATGGCCGAGGCGCGCGACGATGCGCTCTTGGACCAAGAATCACTGGACGCGACAAAGTGGGATCGAACAGAGTGGCGTTGGTAGTCTTGCGGTTCGAGGTCTACCTCGTTCGCGTAATCCCACCGAAGGCCGCGAAATCCGTAAAACTCGTCCGTGCCTTATCATCTCTCCCGATGAGATGCCAGATATCGTCGGAAATAGCGTAGTCGCTCTCCCCTTCCCTCGGCAACCAGCGGCCCGCTTATTAGGCTTCAATTGGGCCATGGCATTTTCTCCGTGGAAATTTGCGTTGCGGCTGTGGCTTGTGCTAGGTCATCCAGGCTTCAATTGGGTCACGGCACTTTCCCCGTGGAACCCGACGCGGCGGTAAAGAGCGCGCTTCCGGTAAAGGCGAAGCTGGCACGGACCATCCCTCACAAGCGTGGGGAAAACGCAGCATTCAGACGAGAATCATTCTGCCAAAGCGGACCATCCCCACACGCGTGGGGAAAACGTTGGACGTTCAGTTGTCGTTGCCGGCGGTACTGGACCATCCCCACACGCGTGGGGAAAACATTTTATCGCCAAGTTTGAGAAGCAGGCGGAACGGACCATCCCCACACGCGTGGGGAAAACTCAAGGTGTACTGTTTGAAGCTCAGGTTGGACTTGGACCATCCCCACACGCGTGGGGAAAACAGCCGAACTCTCCGCTCACACAAACCAGATGGCGGACCATCCCCACACGCGTGGGGAAAACGCCGGCTCTGCCGCGATCAACTATGGCGTGGTCGGACCATCCCCACACGCGTGGGGAAAACGGAGAAAATGGCGGTTGGCGGCGATCATGGTTCGGACCATCCCCACACGCGTGGGGAAAACGGAATCGCCGGCGCGGGCGGCCATCGAAATAACGGACCATCCCCACACGCGTGGGGAAAACAGGCGCGCGAGGCCATGAGCGCACCGAGGGTTCGGACCATCCCCACACGCGTGGGGAAAACTTCACTGTCGCTCTTACTTGGCGGCTTGCTCACGGACCATCCCCACACGCGTGGGGAAAACTCTTTAATTTTCTGCCAAGCCCCCGGCGTACCCGGACCATCCCCACACGCGTGGGGAAAACCAACTGCCGAAAGCCAGAAATCTCTCCCGCCGGGGACCATCCCCACACGCGTGGGGAAAACGCTGCAAATGACGCCACTCCCGACGCTATTCTTGGACCATCCCCACACGCGTGGGGAAAACGCTGCCATCTTGCGATCGTTGAGGTCACTCAGTACG
>DASYUV010000023.1:0-42164 GCA_036000865.1 Binatia bacterium
ACTGAATGCTACCTTCGGGCAGTCGCCGTGCAAGCACATTGACCAATTCCTGCATCCCGCCAGCCAACGTGACGAACAAACTCCAGCGCGCGCCGCTACCCGTATCACGAGTACGCGCGCGGCGTTTTTGCTCGGACCACAGAGCTAAAATAATACTCCGTCGCTCGCGTTCCATTTCCTTGAAGCGTGGCATGGTAGCGGCGAGGCTGAGTTTATCAGGATCCGAGGCATAGATGCCTCCGATCAGAGGTTGCGCGACGCGCTCCAACGCCTCCGCGCCAAAGCGCCGACGGACGAAAGAGCCCAAGCTTTCGTCGTCATTTACTTCGCCACGTGGCAGAAACAATTCTACGGCTATGCGCAGTTTGCCGTCCCAAGAAAACAGCGGCGTTATGATGAACGGCCAAAAACGAGTCGGTGCGAGCAGGAAAAACCCCTCGGGGAGAGCTTGGAGTTTGCCGCCATGAACGACGTAGATCTTTTGATAAGCTGACTGCGTCGATACAAGATGAGATGTGAGGCCGACGCGCTCACATAACCGGAACGCCCATGGTTTTTCGGTGATGAAAGAATCAGGACCAGCTTCGACAAGAAAGTCGCCGATTCGTTCCGTGGCGATTGTGCCGCCGAGACGAGGCGATGCTTCTAGAAGCTTAATGTCTAGCTCGAGTGACTTTTCCGTGTTGAGCTCAACGAGACGGTGAGCGGCTGCGAGACCGGCGATGCCTCCGCCAATGACGACGATGCGGCGGGTCATGATAAAGCAGATTGAGGATGGAGGATAGATGATTGAGGATTGCAATTCTCCATTCTCTATCCTCTATCCTCGGCGATATTAAGGCTCTCCTCAATCACGTTAGCGATCATCTGGATAAACGTCGGGTGATCATTCGGACAGCTCGCGCGGATCAGATTCACGCCCAGATCATTGGCGATCTGCTTTGCCTCGATATCGAGATCGTAAAGGATTTCGACGTGGTCGCAGACAAAGCCGATCGGCGCGACGATCACTGACTGGGAGCCTTCACTGGCCAATTTCCGAATGGAGTCGCCGATGTCTGGTTCGAGCCAACGATCGGTTGGTTTGCCGCTGCGGCTTTGGTAAGCAATCGACCAGCGCCGATGCCGTAATTTGTCGGCGACCAAGCGAGCGCTGGTGTCCACTTGCTCGACATACGGCGATCGCGCGGCCATTGCCACGGGTAAACTGTGGGCGCTGAAGATCAGCGGCGTCAATTGCTTTCTGTCAACTGGAATCTTGGTGCGGGCTGCTTGAACGAGTTCCGTCCAGCATCGAATGAATAGCGGATGATCGTGCCAGCCGTCAGAGTAATCGACCGCTGGAGCGTTTCGGCCGAGTTCATTCCGGGCATCGGCAATGTTTTTTTGGTAGCGCTCCCAACTCGCCTCGGTTCGGTGCGCCGAGAGAATGAATCCTAGCGCACGCTTTATGCCGTCATCGGCCATCCGCTTTAGCGCCTCGACGAAGAAGGGTTTGGAGTTACGCAGGCCGACGTAGACGGGAAGAGCCACGCCTTGCTCGTTTAGCAGTTGACTCAAGGCATCGGCCTGACGAAATGTGATTTCGTTGAGGGGTGATTTGCCGCCGACCGCCTCATAATGATGCGCGACTTCTTCCAAGCGTTCCGGCGGGATCGGTATCCCTTGGGTCACACGGGTGAGAAACGGGCGAATGTCTTCGGGTGATGTGGGTCCGCCGAAGGCGATGAGCAATACAGCATCATATGTTGAATTCATTGCTGGACGGCCTGAAACCCTCACCCTTCCCTCTCCCGCAAGCGGGAGAGGGTCTTTCAAAATTGGGGCGGCTGAAGAATAATCTTTTACCGTGCGCTCAACTCGTGCACCGCTTCGACCATGGCGATCACATGTTCCACCGGGGTCTCGGGCAAAACGCCATGGCCCAGATTGAAAATATGACCGGGCCTGGCGCCGGCGCGGCGCAGGATTTCAGCGACGCGGTTTTTGATTTCTTTCGGCGATGCATAGAGCGTGACAGGATCGAGATTTCCCTGGACGGCGACATCATAGCCGACGGTTTGCCAGGCTTCGTCAAGATTAACGCGCCAGTCGAACCCGATCACCGTACCGCCGGCGGCGCGAATATGCTTCAATGAACCGGCCGTTCCGGTGGTAAAATTGATCACCGGAACGCCGGGCGCGATGGTGTCGATGACCGCGCGTGTGTAGGGAAGAACGAACTGCTCGTAATCCGACGGCGTGAGGCAACCTGCCCAACTGTCAAAGAGTTGCACCGCTTCAGCGCCGGCGGCGATCTGGCAATTCAAATATTCAGAGGTCAGTTTTGTCAGCCGTTCCATCAGACGCTTCCACGCCTCCGGCGCCGTGTAAAAGAGCTTCTTGGTGTGGACATAGTTGCGCGATCCGCCGCCTTCGATCAAGTAAGAAGCCAACGTGAAGGGCGCGCCGGCGAAGCCGATCAACGGAACTTTGTTCTTGAGCGCCTTGGAGATTTTCTTTACGGCATCATAGACAAACGACAGTTCTTTCTCCGGCTCGAAGTCTTTCAGACCGTCAACGTCTTTGCCGCTGCGCACCGGATGATGAATCACCGGTCCGTCGCCTTTCGAGTATTCCAACCCGACACCCATCGGTTCGAGAATCAGGAGAATGTCGGCAAACAAGATCGCCGCATCGACGCCGAGCCGTTCGACTGGAGTTACGGCGATTTCCGCGGCAAGCTCTGGTTTTTTGCAAAGTTCGAGGAAGCCGTATTGCCGGCGCAGCTTGCGGTATTCCGCCATGTAGCGTCCCGCCTGGCGCATCAGCCAAACCGGCGTATAGGAAGTTTGTTGGCGCCGGCAGGCCGCCAGAAAAACATGATTCGGTTTGATCATGATGGTTGCGTGAATGGGAAAAACACTATGGGGCTTTGCCGGGAAAATCAACTGAAGCGATTGCGTCGCGTGGCAGCGCCGATCGCGCTTTCGCCGTATTTGTGGCGCAGATCGTCAATGCCCTTGTACAATCGCTCGAAAGATCGGCGCTGGTCACGATTCAACAGCGGCTCTTGCCAACCGGAGCTTTGCAGCGCGCTCGCGCTCACTCCCAAAAGCCGCACGGCCCTGCCTTGGCCAATATTTCGCCGCATCAGGTCGCTGACGACCGCAAAGATCTCTTTGTCGAAACACGTGGGCGATGGCAGGGTACGCGAGCGCGTAATGGTTTGAAAATTGGAATAGCGAATTTTTACCGTGAGACAGCGGGCATACAATTTTTCCCGGCGTAATCGGCCGCCAACCTCCTCCACGAGTTCCCAGAGTATTTCTTCCATCGGGGCAATTTCCTTGAGCGGTTTATCCAGGGTGGTTTCGTTGCCGACGGAGTGGTCATGATGATGATGTGTCTCTTCCACTGAACCCAAGTCCAGGTAGCGATGCGCCAATTCCGCGCGCTTCAGCAGTTCGCCGATGGTCTTGACGCCTTTTTGATTGAGTACTTTGTGTGTTTTTGGTCCGACACCGGGAATCATTTGCACCGCCAAAGGCGCGAGAAAGTCTTGTTCCGAACCGGCCGGGACATAGATGAGTCCATGGGGTTTCGCCAGCGTGGCGGCTATTTTAGCCGTGACACGGCTGGTAGAGAGTCCGGCGGATGAAGGCAGTCCGAGATCGATTTCAATCCGCCGAATGATTACGTCAGCGGTTTTGAGTGGCGGTCCGAACAATCTCTCCGTGCCGGTGAGGTCGACCAGTCCTTCGTCTATGGAAAGCGCGTGCACCGCGGGTGAATACTCGCCGAGAATCGCAAAGACGTTGTCCGAGAATTCCGCATAAACTCGACGGCGATTCGGCAGGAAGATTCCGTGCGGGCAAAGCTCTTTGGCTTGAAATCCCGGCATGGCGGAGTGCACGCCAAACTTGCGCGCTTCGTACGATGCGGATGTTACTACACCGCGGCCGTTACGGCCGCCGACGATAACCGGCTTTCCTTTGAGGCCCGGGTCGAGCACCTGCTCCACGGAAGCGAAGAACGCGTCCATGTCGATGTGAAGATACCAGCCCACGATCCACCAACGGCAACGCCGGCGCGGTCAGCGCGCGTAAAGCGAGTTAATAAAACCGGAAACTTCGAGTTTCTGGATAAACGAGTTGTCGTAGAATTCCTCCGGTTTTGCTTGTTGGGCTCTGGGGCTTTTGGCGACATCCAAGACCGCTTGCACCGCCTCCTTAGTCATGAGCGGCACGCGCTGAAAGACCGGCAAATGTTCCTCGTAGACCGCTTCCAAGATTTGCCGGTTGTCCGTTTTCATGAATTTGCCCATCACTTTCATCGCCGTCTCTTTGTCGCGCCGGATGACAGAGATCGCTTCGGTATAGCCTCGCAGATAACGAATTACGGCGTCCGGCTTTTGTTGAATCACTTTGCGCGTCGTAACGACGCTCACGAAGATAAACGGAATATTGAGCTCGGTGACGTTGAGGATATGCTTAAGACCCAACTCTTGAGCCTGAAACGTGATCGGCGCGCTCATGAGACCGGCGGCGGCGTTGCCTGATTTTAACGTGGTCAATAAGGCAGGCGCACTGCCGGCGTAAAGTATTTTCACGTCTTTGTCCGGCACCAAGCCGAATCGCCTGAGCAACATGCGGCCCGCGTAGTCCGTTGACGCGGCCGGCTGCGTTGCCGCCAGAACTTTCCCCTTGAGATCGGCTACTGTCTTGATTGCGGGATCGCCGTACAGGTGGAAAATGAAGCGCGATGCGGTGTTGGCAACGTAGACCGTGTCCGCCCCTTCCAGGGCGACGTCGATGCCCTGATTGCCGACCAGACCGATTTCTTCGGTGCCGCCGACGATCGCCTGGATCGCCGTAGTGGCCGCGAGATAGTTGAGGCTGTGTTGGAGGCCATGTTTCGTGAAGAGTCCGAGGTCTTGAGCGATCCAAGCTGGTGACATGGTACCGCCGAGAGCATTGTAAACGCCACGGAGGCTCGGTCCGTCGGCAGCGCAAATTTGCGACATCGAAGGCAATTGGCCGGCAATCATAAAAACGGCACCGATTAGTAGTCGGCTGAGGATTTTCCGAACCTGCATTGTCGCCTCCATAGAGCCGTGCGATTGCTGAAGAGTAGTGAGCCGCAACCCTTCCTGTCAAGGGAGAAAGGATCGTTCAAAACCGTTCCAGCCGTACCAACGGCTCGAGCCGTTCAAGAGATTAGCCATCGCGTCTCGGTCCTCTGACGGCGGAGAAAAACACCGCCAGCAGCGTGAAGATGTTTAGGACCAAGATTGTGGTCGAAAAAGCGCCGATGAAGGTTTCTGACGCAGCGCGCCAGCTTTGCGGCGATTCAATTTGGCCGCTGTTCAATCCGGCGGATGACAACAGATAGCCAAACAAAGTCGCCGATAGCGCAACACCCATGGCTCCGCCCGCGCGCGCGGTCGTAGCAATCATACCGGCTGCGGCGCCGATTCTCTCTGGACTCACCGCATTCAAGATCGAGCTTTGATTGGGCGCATTAAACAAGGCCCAGCCGATGCCCCAGAGCACCAGCGGGAAGAGAATTCTTAACAGCGATGAGTGAAGATCCAACATGGACAAGAAGAATTGCGCAAGGGCAACAATGGCGCAACCGATGGTGCAAAGCAGGCGCGAGCCAAGCCGGTCCGACAGCGCGCCGGCGACGGGCGCTAGGAACATAATGATCAGCGAGTCCGCCACGATGATCCAACCCACTTGCGACGGCGAATATCCGAGTAAGTTCTGGAGAAAGAAGGGAAGGAGAAAATTGATCGCCGACAAAGTTGCGGAGATCAAAAATAGGCTCAAGATACCGGCGCTAAAAAGCCTCGTGTGAAACATGGAAAGATTCAAGATCGGCGTCTTGGCTCTGGCTTCGGCGCGCAAGAGAAATATCAGCGCGACAAGCGACAAAAACAATGTCGTGAGAAATACCGGATGGCGCCAACCTACGCGCGGCAACTGGTCGATCGCATAGATAAACAGGCCGTTGGTCAGCAGAAGCAGGATCGCTCCGGGAATATCGACGGCGACTTTCTCTTTTGTTCTGGTCTCGGGGATGACTTTCCAGGCGAGGTAGGCGCCGTAGAGACTAAACGGCATATTGATATAAAAGATCCAGCGCCAACCGATCGTATCGATCAGAAAACCACCCAATGACGGGCCGGTGAGAAAACCGATGTGGAACGCCGTCGACGTCAGGCCCAAGGCTCGGCCACGCTCCTGAGGCGGTAAATTTACCGAGACAATCGCCCGACCATTGGCGGCGATCATGGAACCGCCGAGGGCCTGGATCGCGCGGAAAAAGATCAATTGGCCTGTGGTCTGAGAAAGACCGCAAACGGCGGAGGCGGTCACGAAGATCAAGAAGCCCAGGCTGTAAAAGCGGCGCCGGCCGAAGAGATCGCCCAGCCTACCCATGGTGATAATCAATCCGATGAGAACCAAGTCATAAATCAGCACGGTCCATTGGATCGTCGTGAACGCGGTATGAAAAGTGGCCGTCAACGTGGGCAAGGCGACGGTAATTGCCCGCTGATCCAGGCCGACAATAGTCTGGCCGATGCAGACGCTGAGCAAGATCAACCGCGATGTGCGCCGTCCTCTTTGCGGTTCATCAGGTTGCATGGCTGATTGCTGAAGGTTGCCAGTTTATTCTTGCCGCCGTCCTCTGACAGCGGAAAAGAAGACTGAGAGTAGTGTGACGATGTTGACGATATGCACGGTGTGATTGAATGAGCGGACGAAAAGTTCGGGAGCGTCGCCCCACGATTGTGGCGACTCCACTTGTGCGCGCGTCAAGCCCGCTGCGGCGAGCCCGTAGGTGAACAAGGTCGCAGAGAGCGCGACTCCCATCGCGCCTCCGGTACGGGCCGTGGTGGTGTTCATGCCCGATGCCGTGCCGACTTTATCTCGCGGCACCGAACCCAGGATCGCGCTCTGGTTGGGCGAGTTAAAAATCGCCCAACCGAGGCCGATAAGCAACAACGGCAATATGATGCGTGGTATCGAAGAATCAACTCCCAACGACGCAATAAAGAATTGTCCGATGACGATCAGGCTCGAGCCGGCGGTGCAGAGCAGGCGCGAGCCCATTCGATCGGACAACCACCCGGCAATGGGCGCGATCAACACGATGACCACGGAGTTGGCGATCAAGATCCAGCCCATATGGGTAGGTGAAAAATGAAGAATATTCTGCAGGTAAAATGGCATCAAAAAACTAATCGCCGACTGCGTCGAAGTGATGAAAAATAAGCTGAGCATCGAGGCTGTGAAAAGGCGGTTACGAAACAGCGCGAAGCTCAAGATCGGCATACGCGACCGCAGTTCGACGAACACGAACAGCGCACCTGCGACCATCGAGAGCACAAGCATGATCGCGACGGACGAATCGCGCCAGCCCAGGTGGGGAAGCTGATTCATCGCGTACAGGAAGAGGCTGCAAGTTGCCATGAGCAAGATCGCTCCCGGGAAGTCCACGGAAATATCTTTGACATCTTCCTTGCTTTCTTCGAGCAGCTTCCACGCCAGATAGGCGCCCCAGATGCCGACCGGCAGATTAAGATAAAAAATCCAACGCCAACCAACGGTGTCAATGAGAAAACCACCCAACGTCGGGCCGGTAAGAAAACCGACATGAAAAGCCATGGACGCAAAGCCCATCGCCTTGCCGCGCTCGCTGGCGGGAAATGCCACGGACGCGATGGCGCGGCCGTTAGCCGAGATCATCGCCCCGCCGACCGCCTGCAAACCGCGAAATAGGATGATCTGCCATGCCGATTGGGCAGCGCCACAGAGCGCGGAGCTTAAAACGAAGACGAGAAACCCTGCGGCATAATATCGCCGCCGGCCAAATAGATCGCCCAGACGGCCGACGGTGATCACGGTGCCGATCAAGAGCAAATCATAAATCAATAAAACCCACTGAATGGTCGTTAAGCTGGTGTCAAAAGTGTGGGTTAGCGTCGGCAACGCGACGAGCAGCGCGCGCTGATCCAAACCGACGATAAATTGACCGACGCAAACATTGAAAAGAATCAGGGTGAGCCGTCTCTGTTCCGCAGGCGCGTCATCGTTGCTTTGCATGTTCGCAGCGCGCTTTCAAAACGCGAATAAAGAATTAGCACAGGCGAAAATTGCCTGCTGTGGGAAAAGATTGTCGGGAGCGACTAGGGAGATTTGGGCGACCGCGATTCCTGCAATTCCCTGAGGACCTCCTCGCGCGCGCGCTTGCGGCTGGCCTTTTTATCTTTGAAGACTTTGCCGGGAGGAGGAAGCTCTTTTCGCACCCGCGCTAGGCCCGGCGGTATTCTTTTCGAAGACGGTTTCAATGGAGCATCCTTTGCTCCAAAGCTTCGTCAGTCGAGCGGACGGCCGCGCGGGAGAAAGTGAATTCGTCGCCGAGCGAGTCTACTTGGATACGATCGCCTTCTTTGAATTCTCCTTCGAGGATCTTAATCGCCAGCGGGTCCTGAATCAAACGCTGGATCGTTCGCTTGAGCGGGCGTGCGCCGTACACCGGATCGTACCCTTTGTCCGCCAGTAGCGCTTTGGCGCGATCGCTAATCTCCAGTGCCATCTTTCTGCTCGCCAGGTTCTGGCGCAGTCGCTTGAGCTGGATTTCAACGATGGATTTGATTTCGTCCCGGCCGAGATTGTTAAAGATAATCGTCTCGTCAACCCGGTTCAAAAATTCCGGCTTAAACGCGTCGCGCAGCGCGGCGTTGACGCGCTGCTCCAACTCCTTGCGATTGTGTGTCCCGAGCTCGAGAATGTACTGGCTGCCGAGGTTGGAGGTCATAATGATCACCGTGTTCTTGAAATCGACGGTTCGCCCTTGGCCGTCGGTCATCCTGCCGTCCTCGAGAATCTGCAAGAGCGCGTTAAAGACGTCGGGATGCGCTTTTTCGATTTCGTCGAACAGCACGACGGAATAAGGCCGGCGGCGCACCGCTTCGGTCAGGTAACCTCCCTCCTCATAGCCGACGTAGCCCGGAGGAGCGCCGATCAGCCGCGACACGGAGTGCTTTTCCATGAATTCCGACATGTCGAGCCGCACCATCGCTTGCTCGTCATCGAAGAGAAATTCCGCCAGCGCCCGGCACAGTTCCGTTTTACCGACGCCGGTGGGACCGAGAAAGATGAATGAACCGATGGGACGATTCTCGTCTTGCAAACCCGCGCGCGCGCGGCGGACGGCGTTCGAGACCGCGTGAATCGCGCTGTCCTGTCCGACGACTCGCAGCTTGAGGCGATCTTCCATCTTGAGCAGTTTCTGAATCTCGCCCTCGAGCATTTTTGACACCGGAATGCCGGTCCACTTCGCCACGACTTCGGCGACGTCTTCGGCGTCCACCTCTTCTTTGAGCATCTTTTGATTCTTCTGCAGCTCGGCGAGTTTCTGGTTGGCATCTTCCAACTCTTTCTGGAGCTGGGTCAGCGTGCCGTAACGCAATTCCGCAGCGCGGTTGAGATCGCCCTCGCGTTGCGCCTTCTGCTCTTCGACTTTGGTCGATTCAATCTTCTCCTTGAGCGAGCGAATGCGCTGGATCGATTCCTTCTCGTTTTGCCAGTGAGCCTTCAGTCCGCTCGAAGTTTCGCGCAGGTTTTCAATCTCGCGTTCCAGCTGCGCCAGGCGTTCCCTGGAGGCTTTGTCTTCTTCGCGCTTGAGCGCTTGTCGTTCGATCTCGAGCTGGAGAATCTTTCTCTCCACTTCGTCGATCTCGATGGGCATGCTGTCGATTTCTATTCTCAGGCGTGATGCCGCTTCGTCGATGAGATCGATCGCTTTGTCCGGCAAAAAGCGGTCACTGATGTAACGATGCGACAAGGTCGCCGCGCCGATGATGGCGCCGTCCGTGATGCGCACGCCGTGATGGACTTCGTATCGTTCCTTTAGCCCGCGCAGGATCGCGATGGTGTCTTCCACCGAGGGTTCGCCAACGAAGACAGGTTGGAAGCGCCGTTCCAGCGCAGGGTCTTTCTCGACGCGCTTGCGATATTCATCCAGTGTTGTGGCGCCAACGCAACGAAGCTCGCCGCGCGCGAGCGCCGGTTTGAGCATGTTTGACGCGTCCATCGCGCCTTCGGCCGCACCAGCGCCGACCAAGGTGTGGAGCTCGTCGATGAAGAGAATAATTTGACCGCTCGCTTCGGTGACTTCCTTGAGCACCGCCTTTAGGCGGTCTTCAAATTCGCCGCGGAATTTTGCTCCCGCCACCAAGGCTCCCAAATCAAGCCCGAGCAGGCGCTTGTCCTTGAGTCCCTCAGGCACGTCGCCGTTGACTATGCGCAGCGCCAGTCCTTCGACGATGGCGGTCTTGCCGACGCCGGGTTCGCCGATCAGCACCGGATTATTCTTGGTTCGACGCGAAAGAACCTGGATCACGCGGCGAATCTCATCGTCGCGGCCGATCACCGGATCGAGCTTTCCCTTGCGGGCGAGTTCGGTAAGATCGCGGCCGTATTTTTCCAGTGCTTGATACTTTTCTTCGGGGTTGGGATCGGTAATTCTTTGAGCGCCGCGAATGCCGACCAAGGCGCTCAAAATCTTATCGCGCGAGGCGCCGAGTTCTTTGAGAATTTTGCCGGCCTCGCCGCTGTCTTGCACTATTGCGAGCAGCAAGTGCTCTGTGGATACGTATTCATCTTTGAGAGATTCGGCCTCCGCCTCGGCGTTTTCAATGACTTTCTTTAAGCGCGGGGTAATGTAAGTTTGGCCGGTGGTGCCGGTGACTTGCGGCAGCCGATCGAGCGCTTGTTGCAATCGTTCGGTTAACCTGCCGAGCGGCACCGCCAGTTTCTGCAGGAGCGATACGACGACGCCTTCCTTCTGTCCCAGCAAGGCGAAAACCAGATGTTCGACGTCGATGGCTTGGTGATTACGCTTGTCGGCAAGCCCTTGAGCGTGCTGCAACGCTTCCTGTGATTTGGTTGTGAGTTTTTCTAAGCGCATACTCTTCTTACCCCGACTTTTTTAATGAAAACCTAAGCATCGTTTGGGGATCTGTCAAGAAAGCGAAGAATCGCCCAATATACGGCAAATGTGAAAAAGACCATTAGCCCAGTGCTCAAACAGCGCTAAGTTTCCTGGTCGTGGGCAACGAGGCGAAGAGATGATGAGGGTTGTGCTTAGGGCTGTTTTTTTGCCGGCGCGAAATATTCTAAAATCTGCGCCTCGCCATCACGCGCCGAAGTTATACCGGCTGAACGATCAGCTAAGACGATTCCGTCGTTTTGGACGAGCACAAACGGATAGTCAGCGGGCTCGACCGCAGTGCCGCGCATTTTCCTGATGGTCAAAGTGCGCTCGAACCTGCCATTCAACTCGACGGTCTTAAAAACTAAGACACCGGAAGCGAGAAACTGTTCGATGCCGTTGCTGCTGCTCTGAGCTGCTGCAGTGAGATGGGCGGTGAAGAGATTGGTCGTGTTCAGTTGGGACTGAATCAACTGCATCAACGAGCGCCCTTGGTCCTGGCTGGAGCTGCTGGCATCGGTTGGCAAGATGAGTGGCGTGATCGGATCGATGATGAGCAATGTCGCGCCTAGCCGTCTTGCATAGCTACCGAGATCGGCGACAATCTTTTGGGGATCGATGCCTTTCTCGCTGCCGCTGCGCGCGCCAAAGTAGGGCGAGGCGTCTAAAATGACCAGATTTTTGTCTTGAATGTGCTGTTGGAAATCCCACGAAAACGAGGCGCCCGATTCCAAAATTTCCGCCGGGCGTTCATCTACGGTGACGTAAACCGCCTTTTCTCCCAGGTTGAGGCTGTGTATCAAAAACTGTAAGCAAGCGATGGTTTTTCCCGTGCCGGTATCACCGGTTAAAAGATGGCTGCGGCCCTTGATGTAGCCGCCGTGAAGCAACCGGTCGAGCCCGGCAATGCCGGTGGAAATACGCTCGCTCACCATTGCGAGAGTTCCTAGTTTAGCGTGCTGGAGTCACCGGCTGAATCACGATGCCTTGTCCCTTGACGATGTCAAATTCGAGCTGGGTCGGCTTCACGTTGGTGCAGCGCATCTTTTCGACGATCAGGCTGCGCGTCAGTTGGCCGTTATACCAGATCATTTCCAACACGATGGCGCCGGCCACCAGATATTCCTCCATGCCATGCATCGTTCGTTCGCCAGTCCGGGGAACCGCGTAGGAGGTTAGGACATTGGTCGTTTGCACGGAAGAACGCAGCATTTTAATCAGCAGGCGGATCTGATCTTGGATTCGAATGGCGCTATCGCGCAAGAGCACAAACGGCCCGGCTGGATCGAGCACCAGCCTCTGAGCCCCGAGCTGGTTGGCGAAACCAGCCAGATCGCTCACGGCTTTTTGGACATCGATATGCCTTTCTTTACCCGGTCCTGAAAGCGAGCTGAGATAAGCCCCCGCGTTCAAGATCGCCAGCGCTTTGTTCTCGACATGCGGTTCGAGATCCCAACCCATCGAAGCCGCCTGTTCCAAAACGTCCATGGGGCTCTCATCGGCGGTTACAAAAATACATTTTTCGTTGCGTTGGAGACCTTCGACGAGGAACTGTAAAGCGAAAATACTTTTCCCCGTACCGGGTTCCCCGGTAATAAGGATTGACCGGCCCTTGGGAAATCCCCCTTCGATCAGGGGGTCGAGCCCTGCGAGTCCCGTCGATACGCGCTCTGTGTTTAACATACCGTCCTTTGCGATTAACCGTCCGTTTGGGTCAATCGAGCTGTGTCTGTTCTGTTCGTTTCGGAGTTTTCGCTCCGTGGATCCGCATCACATTCCGTATTTGGCATTCGGCCTTGATTGGGCAGCTTCTACGACTTCCACCGCCTCTTCCAAGCGAAACCGGTGTGCCAGCGCCGACTCTGAGGAGTTTGGTGGGCGTGGTGATCATCGGACCGTGCGCTGTCAGTAACTTGAAACCGCTCTTCTTCAGATTGATTCAACCGGGGCTCGCCCAGGACGTAATCGTGGCCGTCCGGTTTGATAGCAGCTTCTTTTTCCGCCAACTGTTTGCGCAAGGACTCAATTTCTTCAAGGTAGAGTTGTTCGAGCCCCCGCGCTGTTGCGTCCCGTTCTTCGAGAGCCCACTCTTTTTGGCTCAACTCTGCTTGCAGTAAAGCCAGCCGGGCTTGAAGCTCCGTATGCATTCGCTCGGTTTCTCCGGCCAATGCGCTTTCCGTTTGGGAGGTTGACAACTCCAATTGCGCGAATCGTTCCTGCAACGAATCCATCTCCACTTTAACCCGAACCAACTCGTCATTACGGTTCTGCAGGATTTGGTTTCTCTCTTCTGCTTCGCGAATGAGCCGTTCGAGTTCGTACCGTAGGGTGTGCTCGATGTTCGCCTGCGCCAAGTCGCGTTCCTGGAGCACGCTGGTTTTTTGCGCGAGTTGCGAGTTTAGATCTGCAATCCGCGCTGCATAGTCCTGTGTGACTTGCTCGGTCCGGCTGAGCGCCGTTAGTTGAGCGTGTTGCAGCTCTGTGTCGAGCTCCTCGATGCGCCTGTGGAGCGCTCGACTCTCCGACTGGGCTTTTTCCAGCTCCAAACTCCGATCTTTGACGCCGTGCTGTTGTTCGGCGAGCTTGGCTTCGAGTTTTTGAATCTGGCTTTTGTGTGCCAGCGCGACATTCTCCATCGTCGCCTGCTGCTGCGCTAATGCCCAAGCTTTTTGCTGCAAGTCGCTACGTAGAGAGATCAATTCCGTTTGTAATCGGTTTAGAGCTTGATCGGCAGCTGTTTTAGCGGCAGCGTTTTCTATTTGATTAGAGGTTTCAAGCTCATGCAGGCGTGCCCGCAAAGCCGCCGCTTCAGTCGCCGTCGCCTCAAAATCTTGTTCGCGAATTCTTGACGCGCGTTGCGCTTCATCGACTAGCCGCGCTCGCTCGTGGATTTGGTTGCGAAGAGCGGCGGCGTTTTGTCTTTCTTGGGCCAGCTCATTCTCAAGGTTGTGTTGTTTGCCACGATACTCTTCGTGTAAGGCCGCCATCTCCGCTTGATGCGCGGCGAGACTCGACTCGATTTCCCTCTGGAAATTGACTTGAGCCTCGGTTTCCCCGAATTCTCGCTGTGCCAGTTGCTCCGATAACCGATTGACCTCGGCTTTCAAATTTCCGATCTCGGCGGCACGGCTTTCCGCCAATAATCCTTTTTCCGTCAACTGGAATTGCAGCTGGTTAATTGCCGCTTCAAACTGGGGCTTGAATTCGTCGCCCTTCGCCTGAACAGAATGGAGTTCATCCTCTTTTGCACGCAAACTTGTCCGTAACTCTTGTTCAGACGCTAACACGCGCTGCCAGTTCTCTTCGAGCTGTCGGCGCGACAGCTCAGAGTGCTCGTTTCGCTCATGGAGATCGGCGATTTGTGAACGCAACTGGACCAGCGTCGCATTCTCTTGATCGGAGAGCTTTTGTCGGTCTTCGAGTTGGCCATGCAGCCGGGCGATCTCTGCGCTTAGTTGCGCTTCAACCGATCTCAATTGTCGTTCTTGTTCCCCGAGGGCGGCTTCTTTCTGTTCCTGGGCGATTGCTTGGGCGGCGTGAAACTCGCCCTCTTTGGCATGCAGGCGTCCTTCTAGCTCCCGGCGATCCGCTTCGGCACGCTGCCAATTTTGTTCCAGCTGGCGACGGGTATGGTCTGTCTGGGCATTGCGCTCCTGCAGCTCAGCAATTTGTGAGCGCAAGCGCTCAAGTTCCGCATCGCTTGACTCACTGGCCGCTTGCCGCTGTGCCAATTCACCGCGCAGCAGGTTGATTTCACCGCCAAGCCTCTCTTCGGCCGATCTGAAGAAATTTTCTTGTTCTTTGAGCGCGGCTTCTGTCTGCGCCAGAGTCGCATGAAAGCTCGTCAGTTCCGCTTCAAGGCTGCGGCGTGTCTCTTCGCCAAGCTGTCGCGCCGTCAGGTCGGCCGCCGCCGCGGCCTCCAATTGACTGATCCGTTCACGCAGCTCTCCGGCCTCGGTACGGGCGCTGCGAAGTTCATTCTCGCGCTCATCGATCGCGCCAAGGCTGCGGGACTGTTCCTGTTGCAGAGCTTGAATCTTGCTGTGGAGAGCAAGTTCGACCGCTGATACTGCTTCCTGCCGTTCCCTTATAGCTAGCTCTTCTCTCGTGGCCACTTCGCGTTGCAAAGCCGTGAGTTCGTCGTCGAACGAGCGACGAATCCGCTCGATTTCCTCGGCGTTTACGGCGGCCGATTGGTGCGTCGATTCGAGCTCGATAATGCGCTGTTGAAGCGCGGCCAATTGTCCGTGAGCGTCGCGCAGCTCGTCGTCTTTTCCCCGCAAAGTTCCCCGTAACTCTTGTTCAGACGCTACGGCGCGCTGCCAATTCTCTTCCAACTGTCGGCGCGACAGCTCCGACTGGCGACTTTGCTCCTGGAGCTCACTGAAACCCGAGCGCAAGCGCGTAAGTTCAGCGTTTTCTTCGCGGGAGAGTCTTTGTTGCTCTTCGAGTTGGCCGCGCAACTGGCCGATCTCCGCGGTCAGTTGGTCTGCAGCCGATCTCAATTCTGCTTCTTGTTCTTTGAGGGCAGCTTCCTTCTGTTTGTGGGCGATTGCTTGGGCGACGTGAAACTCATCCTCTTTAGCTTGCAGGCGAGCTTCTAACTCCTGGCCGTGGGCTGCGGCATGCTGCCAGTTCTCTTCCAACTGTCGGCGCGACAGGTCAGACTGAGCAGTTTGTTCCTGCAGCGCAGTGGTTTCTGAGCGCAAGCGCTCAAGTTCCGAGTTGCTGGATTCACTGGCCGTTCGCTGCTGCGCCAAATCGCTGCGGAGCTGGCTGAGTTCACTGCTAAGCCGGTCTTCGACCGATCTGAATTGTCGTTCTTGTTGTCTGAGGGCGGCTTCTTTCTGTTCCTGGGCGATTGCTTGGGCGGCGCGAAACTCATCCTCTTTGGCTTGCAGGCGAGCTTCTAACTCCTGGCCGTGGGCTGCGGCATGCTGCCGATCTTCTTCAAGTTGGTGACGGGCTAGCTCGGCTTGAGTATTTCGCTCCTGGAGTTCAGTGACTTCCGAGCGCAAGCGCTCGAATTCCGCATTGCTGGATTCACCGGCCGCTCGCTGCTGTGTTAAATCGCCGCGCAGCTGGTTGATCTCACCCCCAAGTCGATCTTCGACCGATCTGAGGAAGTTTTGTTGTTCTTTGAGCGCGTATTCCTTTTGCGCTAGGCTCGCATGTAAGCTCTTCAGTTCTGCTTCAAGACTGCGGCGTGCCTCTTCGCCAAGCTGTCGCGTCGTCAGATCGGCGGCTGTGGCCGCCTCCAATTGACTGATCCGCTCGCGTAACGCCGCGGCCTCCGCATGGGCGCTGTGAAGTTCAGTCTCGCGCTCATCGATCGCGCTAAGGCTGCTGGTCTGTTCCTGCTGCAGAGCTTGAATCTTGCTGTGGAGGGCAAGTTCGACCGCGGCAACGGCTTCCTGACGTTCCCTTATAGCTAGCTCTTCTCTCGTGGCCACTTCACGTTGCAAAGCCGTGAGTTCGTCTTCGAACGAGCGACGAATCCGCTCGATTTCCTCGGCGTTGGCAACGGCTGAGCGGTCGGCGGATTCGAGTTCGATAATGCGCTGCTGAAGTGCGGCCAATTGGCCCTGGGCATCGCGCAGCTCGTCGTCGCGAAATTCGACCAACTCCTGTTTCTGCTCGAGCTGGCTTCGCAGCGTCAGAATGTCGGTCTTGAGGCTGCGTTCGAGCTCAGCGATCGCGCTTTCATTTTCCTGCAACGCGCGATCCCGCATAGCGAGGGCTGTTTGAAGACTAAAAAGCTCGGCTTCGAATCGGACGCGGGTTTGTTCTAGTTCTTGCGCCGCGATCGCTTGGGCTTCTTGGCGCCCCGCGCGTAGTTCAGCGACCTGGCGCTGCAATGCTGCGATCTCGAATATGGCCTGTTGGAGCTCAGTCGCGACTCCTTGTGACGAGGATTGTCGTTCCGTCAGCTGGTCTTGCAGCTTTGCGAGCTGCTCTTCTAAGCCCTCTTGAAGCGCCCGAGAGATGACCTGTTGTCTCTCGAAGTCCTGCTGATTTTTTTCGAGCTCATGGCGCAGTGCGGCCAGCTCCACCTGCAGGTCCTGGCGATTGATCGCGAATTCCTGCGCAACCGCCTGGGCTTGCTGATGGACCATTTCCAACTCGGCGACACGTTCTCGGAGAATTACGGTTTCCGCTTTGGTGTTCTGCAGTTCAGCGTCCCGACTCTCGAGCACGCGCTGTTTTTCGCTCAGCTCATTTTGCAGCGCTGGAATACGCGCCGTTTCGTTGGCTGCAGTCGCCTGTGACTGTTTGAGATAAAGTTCCAGCAGACGGGTCTGCGCCAGCAAGATATCAATCTCGTTGAGCAACAGAACGGTGGAATCGCTTTTAGTAAATTTCGGTGAGTCCATGAATAAGATGCTTACTTTTAGCTATCTTGCCCGCGAAGGTCGCTACTAAGCAACAACGCGGGCCGGCAACGCTGACGCTGTAGCCAAAAACATGCCACGGCTTAAATGGAGACTTATGCAAATTCAAATACTTAGAGGATAGTGGCTTGACTCTTTTCGCAGCAAAAGCGGCAAAGTAGAGGAATTATGGACAAATTTGAGAATCCCTGGACAAAAATGTCGTCATGGAGGTCAAAGCGTCTTTCTTTTCCTCATCATGGGATCTTCACTGACTATTGCCATCGAGCCGATGCCCTCGAACTAGGACGGCATTGAGTTTGAGCCGGGGAAGTCGTGGCCAATTTGAAAACGTCAAACTCTGCCGATAGTATTTCGCTCGATGTCACGCTATTTCCGATCGAATATCACTGCCATGGCAGGGTATGTGCCGGGGGAACAGCCCCAAGACGAAGGATTCATCAAACTCAATACCAACGAGAATCCTTACCCGCCTTCGCCGAAGGTTTACTCGGCAATTCGGCAAGCCATCAATCCGTCCTTGCGTCTGTACCCCGAGCCCTCAAGTGACAGTCTACGCTCGATCGTAGCGGCCGTTTATGGCGTAAACCCATCGAACATCATGGTTGGCAACGGTTCGGACGAACTGCTCGCGATCGCCCTCCGCTGCTTTGTCGGCTCGCGAGACCGCGTGGCCTTTCCGGCGCCTACCTATTCGCTTTACGACACCTTGATCGAAATCCAGGATGGAGTGGCTGTCCGGGTTGATTTTCCGCTAGATTTTTCCCTGCCAGAATCCCTGGCGGAGCAGCATGCGGCACTGACCTTGCTCTGCAATCCCAACGCCCCGTCCGGCACACTGGTGTCGTTGGCGGAAATTGACAGACTCGCGCGGGCGATTTCCGGGATTCTCGTGGTTGATGAAGCCTACGTCGATTTCGCTGCGAGCGAAGGGGCGTCATCGATTCCGCTGATTGGTCAGCTGCCGAACTTGGTTGTCCTCAGAACGTTTTCCAAATCTTTCTCCCTTGCGGGCATGCGCATTGGACTCGCTTTCGCTTCGCAGGAAATAATCTCTGGCATGATGAAGGTTAAAGATTCCTACAATGTGAACCGGTTGAGTTTGACTGCGGCGACGGCGGCGTTGCAAGATACGCCGTGGATGAGCCGCAATGTGCGTCGCATTCAGCGCAGCCGCAATAAACTCATGGCGGCGCTTAAGCGGCTTGGCTATGCCGTCTATCCTTCGCATGCCAATTTCATTTTGGCACGCAAGACGGGCGAGAATCTGAGAGGGGTCTACGAAGAGCTCAAGCGGAGAAAGATTTTGGTGCGCTACTTCGACGTTGCCGGCTTGCAGGATTGCTTACGGATCACGGTGGGCACACCGAAGGAAATCCAAGCGCTATTAAGGGAAATGGCTGCCATCAACGGCTAGTCATCGGAAGACACGCTTGCCGCGATGAAAGGAGTTCGGCCATGCCGCGAATCAAAGTCACCGAGCTGGATCATATCGTGCTTAACGTCAGCGACGTCGAGCGCTCGCTCAAATATTACACCGAGGTTTTGGGCTTACAGGGGGAACGAGTAAACGAGTTTAGAGAAGGTAAAGTCGGGTTTCCATCGGTGCGCATTAACGCCAGTACGATCATCGATTTGTTTCCAAAAAAAGCAGATTCCAGGGCGCTCACAGAGGCGAAAAATAACCCTAACCTCAACCATTTTTGCTTGGTGGTAGGAGCGACCGACTTTGCCGGTATAGTCGATTATCTCAGGGAAAACAAAATTTCCGTTCTTGCTGGGCCGGTGTCGCGCTGGGGCGCGCGCGGGCAGGCGACCTCGGTCTATTTTCTCGATCCGGACGGTAACGAGATCGAGATTCGCTGCTACTGAATGATGTTCGTTTGCCGTCCACCTGACTACGTCGCTGACAAGCGCTCTAACTTGATCTTGACGATGCGCCGCCCTTCCATATCGACAATGGTCATTTTGTAACCGTTTTCCTCGACCCACTCACCGCCGCGTGGAATGCGTTTCAGCCTAGCGAGTAAAAAGCCCGCCAGGGTGTGGTAATCCGCCGAATCTTCAAAGGGCAGATCAAAATCGGCCTTCAGATCTTTGAGCAGAGCGGAACCTTGAATGACCATGGAGCCGTCGGGCAACCGTTCCACCGGGCCGTGCTCTTCGCGGTCGTATTCATCACGGATCTCACCGACGATCTCCTCGACCAAATCTTCCAGTGTCGCGAGTCCTTCGACTTCACCAAATTCGTTCACCACCAGCGCCATCGCCAACCGGCGGCGCTGGAGTTGTTTCAACAATTCGCTGATCGGCAGCGTGCTGGGAACGAAAAACGCCGGATGAAGGTGGTCGCGAATGCGAAAGTCGCTCTTCTCCTGCAAGGCTTTAAAAACGTCTTTGTTGTAAAGGATGCCAATGACCTTATCCAAATCGCCCTCGAAAACCGGAATGCGCGAAAAACCGCTCTCGACGAAACTCTTCGCGACTTTGGCCAGAGTCGCATGCTCCTCGATGGCATGGATCTCCGTGCGCGGGATCATCACCGCTTTTACCGGCGTGTCGGTAAATTCAAAGACGCTATGGATCAATTCCCTTTCCGTCTCGTTGAAGATTCCTTTGGCGGCGCCCTCGCGGATCAGCGATTTGATTTCGTCGACGGAAATAAAACTGGCGGGCTCGCCGGCATTGCCGCCGAAAAGTTTCAAAACGAAGTTGCTCGACGCGGTCAGCGCTTTGACAAACAAAGAACTCACCCGCGCGAGAAATTCGATGGGCCGGGCGACGAAGCAGGCGATCTGCTCGGAAAATCTCAGAGCTAACGATTTCGGTACCAGCTCGCCGAGCACCAGCGACAGGTAGGAAATCGGCAAGACCACGATCAGGAGGGCGATCGCTTCAGCCCACCCCGCGACAAGCGGAAGGGGTAAAGCGGCGATCTGCGGCTTCAAGTAGCTGATGGCCGCCGCGCCGCCGATGGCGGAAGCCAAGGAACTTACGATGGTCACGCCGATCTGCACGGTGGCCAAAAAGCGGTCAGGATCGTTTTTCAACCGTGCCACCGCGGCCGCGGATCTGACACCCTTTTCGAGCAATGCGTCGATGCGGCTCTTGCGGGTGGCGATCATGGCGATCTCCGACGCGGCAAAAAAGCCGTTGGCAAAGATCAGCGCCAAAATGAGGAGCGCCTCGAGCCAAAAATCTCCTGCAGTCATGGATACGTCTCCTGTTTCTCGCCGGACATACGACCAGCGAAAACGGCGGCGGTGTTTCGCGCTTGCGTCAAAGGATTAAAAGAGGGACGGCCAATTGTTAGCAGCGGGCCTGGAAATCCACGGTTGGGCAAAATTGTATCTCGCCTCTTGCAAAAGGCAAGGGCTATCGTTTACGCCGTTGGCGCTTTCAAGTAGGATAACGCGCTGAGGATTTCCCTTGGCCGAAAAGCAAAACGAAACCGCTTCGCTTCAAGGCACGATCAGCCGCATCACCTACCAGAATCCGGAAACGCACTACACTGTGGCGCGCCTGGATGAGGACGGTGGTCCCGGGGTGACCGTGGTCGGCACGATCTTTCCCGTTTCCGAAGGTGAAGAGATCAAAGTCGCGGGCGTCTGGAAGCGCCATCCGCGCTACGGTTTGCAATTTCAAGTCGATCATTGGGAAAAGGTCGATCCCGCGACTATCGAAGGGATCGAGAAGTATCTCGGTTCCGGTTTGATCAAAGGGATCGGGGCTACGTATGCGAAGCGGCTGGTGGCGGCGTTCGGTCTCGATACCTTGAGAATTCTAACCGACCAACCCTTGAGGATTTTGGAGGTCGATGGGATCGGCGAAGTGCGCGCGCGCCGCATCATGCAGGCCTGGCAAGAGCAGCGCGGCATGCAGGATGTCATGGTCTTCCTGCAAGGCCATGGCGTCGGCGCTTCGCTGGCGTTGAGAATTTACCGGGTGTTCGGCGCGGATACGGTTCAACAAGTAAGAGAAAATCCGTACGCGCTGGCGCAGCTGGTGCACGGCATCGGTTTCCTCCTGGCGGATCGGCTTGCCGATCGCATCGGCGTTCGGGGCGATTTTCCGTTGCGTGTTCAGGCCGGCGTGTTGCACGTTCTGCGGGTGTCCGCCGACCAGGGCCATTGTTTCCTGCCGTTAGCGCTTCTCAAGCGTAACGCCGCCGGACTTCTGAGTGTCGAGGAAGATCCGGTTGAAGCCGCCGTCGATAAACTCGCCGGCCGAGGCGAATTGATATTGCAAGAGACTAACGATGGAACGGTCGCGCGCGTGTATTTGGCGGAGCTGTTTCATGCCGAACGACGCGTCGCCGAAGCGCTGCACCATCTGATGTCGATTCCCTCCTCTTTGCAGGGTGAAAAGATAATCACTCCGTGGGGCGTATCCGGAGCCGCCGCGCGAGGTGCCATCGATCTCATTAGTCCAGAGCTATTCGGTCCGTCGACGGTGACACTCGACGACGACCAAATACGCGCGACGCAACAGGCGTTGCGCGAAAAGATTCTGGTCATCACCGGCGGGCCGGGAACGGGAAAGACAACGCTTCTGACGGCGCTGTTAACGATTTTGCGACGCGCCAAGGTCACGTTTGTGCTGGCCGCGCCGACCGGACGCGCCGCCAAACGAATGAGGGAAAGCGCCGGTGAAGAAGCGATGACGATTCACCGTTTGCTCGAATACAATCCACGCGAAGGCGGCTTTCATCGAAGCGAAGATAATCCGCTGCAAGCCGACTTCGTCATCGTCGATGAAACGTCGATGGTCGATCTGGCGTTGATGGATCATTTATTGCGCGCCGTTGATCCGCACAGTCATCTGATTCTGATCGGCGATGTCGATCAGCTACCGTCGGTGGGCCCGGGGAGCGTGCTGCGCGACTTGATCGACTCGGGAGTGGTTCCGAAGATCGTGCTGCGGCGGATTTTCCGCCAAGAACGAGAAAGTCTGATCGTCGTCAACGCGCACCGAATCTTGCAGGGACAGTCGTTGGTATTAGGTCATGAAAAAGCGGCCAGCGACTTCTTATTCCTAGCGCGGGAATCGGAAGACGCAATTCTCGCACAGGTGAAGACGCTGGTTAGCGAAGAGGTGCCGCGCTCGCTCCGCTTGGCAACGGATGAAGTTGCGCAGGCGATTCAAGTGCTGACGCCGATGCACCGGGGTTTGCTCGGAACGATCAACCTTAACCGCGAACTGCAAGCTCTGCTCAATCCCTGGGGCACGGCTCTGGAGCGGCCCGGAGCGTCGCTGCGCGTGGGCGACAAAGTTATGCAGCTACGCAATAATTACGACAAGGGCGTTTTCAACGGCGACCTCGGACGAATCGTCGGTATCGACAAGGAGGACGGCAGCGTCAAAGTCGATTTCCTAGAGAAGATCGTCAAGTATGATTCCGACGAGCTCGACGAAATCGGCTTGGCCTACGCCACTTCCGTCCACAAAAGCCAAGGCAGCGAGTACCCCGTCGTCGTCATCCCGCTGCACACGTCGCACTATTTGCTACTCCACCGAAGCATTCTTTACACCGCTGTCACGCGCGGCAAGAAGCTCGTCGTCATCGTCGGCAGCCGCAAGGCCCTGGCCATGGCGATTCGCAATTTTCGCGTCGAGAAGCGAAATACCGGCTTGAGAGAGAAGCTAATGGAGGCTGCGAGAGGGGCGCACGGGCTCGTTTAACTGGCGCGGAACAACTGCCCCAGTTTCTTGTCAGTATGTCTGATGCCCAAGCTCTTTAGGCAGGCCCAGATGGTGGCCTGATTGCTGCTGATGACGGGCTTGGCGAGATCCTTTTCTAGATCGTCGATGGCTTCGATCATGCGCGTGGCGGTGCAACTGAGAAAATAGCCGTCGGCTTCATCCCGGGTGTTTTCCTTGACGACTTTTTTCCATTCCTCCGGCGTAACCGAGGAGTAGGCAGGGGTTTCCAGGCCGAGGCCCAATTCGTGGAGCACCGAGTAGCCGGCTTCGTTGAGATAACTGACCTCACGCTCGTTGGTCTCTTTGACGTAGGGACTGACGAGCACGAGTTTCTTGATGCCGCAGTGGTTAAACGCCTGAGTGATCGCTTGCGCGGTGGTGATGGTATGGCAGCCGCTGGCCTGCTCGATGATACCAACGATGGCGGCCTCGTGGGCCAGGCCATTTTCCATGGAGTTCGCCGTGCAATGAAAGACAATCACTCCCGGTCTCACGTCCGAGATTGCCTCCGCCGCCTCGGCAAGGGGTCTCTGGAGTTCGCTGAGTGGCTTACGAAACTTTCCGGTCATGCGCAGACGCGTGACATGAATGCCCACGTGCGGCGGCACGTAGGCATTGAACTGTGGTTCGGTTAATCGGTTGCTCGACGGAATGATGAGCCCGATGCTGGTCGGTGTGTTCATAGTCCCGACGCTCCGAGATTGTAAAAACGGCGCGCATTGCCATGTAGAAAAGCCGCTTTGTCAGCGGCGCCGATCGCTTCGTTCTCCAGTAGCTCGCCGATCTCGTGCTTGCAGAACTCGTTGTTGACTTCGTGCGGATAGTCGCTGGAGAAGACCCAGGGTTTATTGCCGATTCTCTTGATCGCATGCGCGATATCGGGTTCTTCGCCCTCGCAGCCGACGAAGACGCGCCCGGCGTCCACATGACGCGCGATGTATTCGCTCACTTTTTCTTTTGGTCGTAACTCGAGGAAGCGCTTGCGCGGATCGTGCTGAATATGGGTTTCCCAGGAGCGGTCGAAACGTTCCAGGCAAAGGAGAAACCAAGCGACGCCGCCTTCCATGAAACCAAACTTAACGTTGGGGAACTTGTCGAAGATACCGTTAAACACCAGGCCGCCAAACGAAATCATCTGGCCGAAGGGATGGCCAAGCGCGTGCACCGGCGCATAGGGGGTCAAATCGTCCAGGCCCATGTTCTCATGGGCGCCGCCGTGAATGGCGATCGCACAACTCAAGTTATTCGCCTCTTCATAGATTGGCCAGTAGCGCTGGTCGCCCAGATTGGCTTGGATTCCCGTCGAGGGCAGCATCGCGCCGCACATGCCGAGCTCTTTGACGATCCGTCTGAGCTCTTCCACTGCGGCGTCGGGTTCCTGCAACGGAACGAGCCCCATGCCCTTAAAGCGCGGGCTGCGCTTCATGTAGGTAGCGTAAAGCCAATCGTTGTACGCTCGCGCTACATCGATGGCCCAATCGCGGCTGACTATTTTGCCGAAAGCGAGACCAAGCGTAGTGTAAAGAACGGTGGTTTCGATACCGACATCCTCCAGGAAATCGACCCAGCCGTCGGGCCCCACTTTGTTAAATGCGCCCGGCTGAAAGTCATGTAGATTGGATGAATGCAGATGATCGAGCGGCGGAAAGGGGTTAAAAAAACTGTGCGTTTCGTATTTATTGCGGTAGGTCTGGGGCATGTAATCCATAATTTCTTTACAGTCTTCGATGACATGACCGTCACCATCGATGATCGTGTGCCCTTTAAAAGCCATAGCTCGATCCTCCTGCGGCTATCGTTGCTATCTAAGTCATCAAGGTGAGAGATCTTTGTCAAGGCTGGCGCATTGCTAGCTTGTACCTCTGGCCTTCGTAACCAGGAACTAGCAACCAGAAAGCAGATACTACCCAGCCGGTCCGCCGAACCATTTCGTGTAGATCTTCTCGTACGTACCGTTTTCCTTCAGCTTGAGAAGCGCCTCGTTGACCGGTTTGCGATAGGGGCTATTGGGCGGAAAAGCGATGCCGTAGTTTTCCTTGCGAAAAATCGAGCCCACGGTTTGAACCTTGCCTTTGCCGTCATGCGACGCGTAATAGAGCAGTACCGGAGTATCGTATACCACGGCTTCAGCCTGACCTTGTTGAAGCGCCTCGTAGGCCTCTTCCACTTTGGGAAATTCGACGACCTCGGCATTGTGTTGGCGCAAATACTCTGCCGAAGTGGTGTCTTTGACCGTGGCGACCCGTTTGCCAGGCAGATCTTCAGGGCCGTTAATATCGCCGCGCAATTGCTGCACGGTCAACGATGAGGTGACGGCCGCGGTGAAATAGGCGATGAAGACAACGCTGGCAAACATCCAAATTACTGCGACGATGCGCGCTAGAGCCGCCCGCGGCATCTGATCCGCCTGGGTCGCCAATGTCGACGCCGCCCACCAACAGGCCTCGAAGATCCCCGGAAAATACGCGCGGTGGGCCAACATCCCGGTGGGATTGCGCCGCTCAAAGAACCAGACGAGATGGGCCGGTACCAAAATAATCAGCAGCACCACCCCGATGATCGGTAACACCGCCGATGAAAACAAGCCGTCGATAAGCGCGCTGAAGACGCCGCCGTGGGAACCTTGGGCGGCAACAAGAATCTGTAATCCGGCGTCGAACATCGGCTGGGAGAAGTCCCACTGAAGCTCGCGTTCGGCGGTGATCGAGATGGCTGCGATGCCGAGCGCTGCTTCGCGAGCGTTTATGCTCCCGAGCAGCTCTTTAACCGTGGGTTTGACGAGAAACTCCGACTGGACGTTGATCTGCTTGGCAATTTCCTGCCAGAGCTCGATGCTGAAACCCGTGAGCCGGCCATTTTCCTCAAAGACAAAAGGCCGGACTTGGCGAGTCGCGACACGGAGGGTTTGTCCCTTCGATTGCGCCAGAGCGATGCTGGCAAGGAGGCAGAGGAAAAGAATCAGTGTGGGGGTTTTCATATTCGTTATGGAGAAGAGGCGCTGGGAAATTGTCGGCAAGGGGGATGATTTCAGGTCTGCACGTCGCGCTGGGTTCAGTTGCGTGGCAGCAGGGAAAAGTCCACCAGCTTCATCGGATCGTAGTCCGCCGGGATGGGCCGCTCTTGGCGCAGGATATCGAGATAGCCGCGGGCGACCTTGGGATTGAGCCGACCGTCTTTATTCAAGAGCCGAATCAGAGTCGCGTAGGTATTTTCCGCTTCCGGTTGCTTCACCTTGAATTTGTCGACGATCATCTTGGCGCTCTCGTCGCGGTTGGCGCGCAGCCACGCAAGGGAGTCGAACACCGCCGCGATGGTGCGGCGGACGGACTCCCGGTTATTCTTGATCTCCGCTTGCGATGTCACCAAGCCGACATAGGGGATATCTGCCAGGTCACCGAGCTGCATGAATTTCTTGTAACCGAGCGACACCGCCTTGTCGTCGAACGGCGGCGTCAAGATCGTGCCGACGACGCGGTTGGTGGTGAGCGAGAGGAAACTGTCCGAAGTGCCGCCGGTGGTGATGATGCCGACATCTTTCTCGCTGATCTCGTATTTTTTCAAGAACGCCTGGAAGAAATAATAAGGCGAGGTCCGTATGCCTGATAGCGCGATGGTCTTCCCGATCAGGTCTTGCGGCGTGTTGATGTCTTTGTTGGTGACCAGCACCCAAGGCGAAGTATCGCAGAAGCTGATGACGACAACGAGGGGAAGGCCGGCAACCGCGGCGGCAATACCGTTGGACACCGACGTTAGATAATTAATGTTGCCGGCCATCACCGCCTGAGCCTGGATTGGCGTGCGCATTTGAATGTATTCACTGTCGATGCCGTGCTTCTTAAAGAATCCTTTTTCCTGCGCGACGTAAAAAGGCATGTAAGAAAAGGCCAGCGAGGGGAAACCGATTCTTATCTTGTACGGGCTTTCCGCGCTCAGGGCGGTAGGCGGACCGGAGCAAACAGCTGTGAAGAAAAAGACGAAGACAAAAATTCCCAGCTTCATTCTTTCGCTCCTCAGGCGTTGGCAGCCGTTGCCCTGCTGTTCTCCCAGCTTTGGCGCGCGAGCTTCAATGCGTTCGGTTTGGGGAGATTCTTGAGCTTGAAGAATTCGACGGCGGTCTTGTTCAGCAACTTTTCTTTCTGCGCGAAGGAAAGGTCCGTTCCATCGATGATGTCTTTCACCGAGTAGGGGAAGTGACAATCCCAGTGGCAGTAATCGGACGCGTACATCACCGTGTTCTCGCCATTCGCGGCAAACACGCGATCGAGACCGGTCTCTTCGGACTCGCACGTCAACGTGATTTGCTCGCCGCGAATGATCTCGCTCGGGCGACGCTTGAGCTCCGGCATTTGCGGCGCCAATTTTTCGATATGCTCGTCGAAGCGCTCCGCCCAAAAGGGCAGCCAGCCGGCGCCGCCCTCCATAAAGCCGACCCGTAGTTTCGGATAGCGATCGAAGACCCCTTCGCCGATCATGTGCATCATCGCGATCATAAGTTCGAATGGAAAAGCGGTCATATGCACGTAGGCATATTTACGAAAACGTTCGCTGCCCGCGCCCATCACGCCGGAGACGCCGAGCACGCCGTCATGGCCGGTTTGCGGATGCACGCTGAGCGGCATGCCGAGCGACTGAGCGCATTCGTAAATCGGATCGAACATCGGGTCGCCCATATTGTTGAGGCCGTAGACATTGGTCGGAAGCATGGCGGTAATTGCGCCGGCCTTCTTGAGATATTCAAGTTCCTTCACCGCTGCCGGAGGATCCTGACAGGGGATCAAGCCGACGGCGAGCAGGCGCTTTTTGTCGGCTGAACAGTAGTCGATGAGCCAATCGTTCACCGCGCGGCAAAGTACCGCTGCCAGCTTCTTGTTCATTAGACCGTTGACCGTGAGCGCGATTTGCGTGCCGAAGAGAATCGCCACGTCGATGCCTTCCTCATCCATGTCTTTGAGCCGCGCCACGGGATCGACCATCCCCGACCGATAGCCGCGGGCTTTTTCCGTCATCGGCCCGGAAACCCCCGGGGCAAGTCCTTGCGAGCCGGACCACAGACGCCCTTCCAGTAGAATTCGTGAATTACCTTCGTTGTCCTTCAGTCGGATCGGCGCCTGCGAGCGCCACTTTTCCGGCATCCTGCCGGCGAGATCGACATTGCCTTCGTAAACGTGGCCGTCGGCGTCAATAACTAGGACGTTATCGAAGTTGTCCATGGCGTTTTCCTCCCCAAGCTATTCTTCGTTCGATCCATTAATGCTCAGAGGTACCACAGCGAAAGTCTCAAGGGCAACCGGAACAAGAGGCGATCCTTGAAATCCGCGTGCGACCGCGATTTGAATCCCGGGCGGCGATTCGATATTCAAGCAGCAGGGATGTCGCGAGTGTTAAACGATTATGTAAACGGCAAAAGGCTCGGCCGCTCCAAAGCGCTCGCGCTGGTTGATGCCAGTGGTGCCGAGTGCGAAACTCTATTGGCAACCGCGGCCGAGCTTCGCGACCGACACAAAGGCCGCACCGTAACATTTTCGCCAAAGGTTTTTGTTCCTTTGACCAACCTTTGTCGCGACTTCTGCGGCTACTGCACTTTTCGCAAGGCGCCGGACGAGCCTGGCGCCAAGACGATGACACTTGAAGAAGTCTTGCGTGTGGTCCAGCAAGGCAAGTCGCTCGGCTGCACCGAAGTCCTATTCAGCCTCGGTGATAAGCCCGAAGCCATCTATCCCGAGATGAAAAGCTTTCTCAACGAGCGCGGACATCAGCGCACGCTCGATTACTTGTACGAAGCTTGTCGTGTTGTTTTGGAAGAAACCGGGCTGTTGCCGCACTCGAACCCGGGCGTGATGGGTCACGGAGATTTGGGGCGCCTTAAAGAAGTCAATCCGAGCTTGGGGCTCATGTTGGAAAGCGTCAGTGAGCGCTTGCTCCTTCCTGGCGGTGCGCACGACAACGCGCCCGATAAAAAACCGGCGGTGCGTCTGCGCACGCTCGAGATGGCAGGCAAGCTCCGCATTCCGTTTACCACCGGTATTCTTATCGGCATCGGCGAAAGCTGGGCAGACAGAATTGATTCGCTAATCGCGATACAGGAATTGCACGAACGCTACGGTCACATCCAAGAAGTTATCGTGCAGAATTTTCGCAGTAAGCCAACGATTCCCATGCGCGATCATCCCGACCCGACGAAGGAGGACATGCGCAAAACCATTGCGTTGGCGCGCTTGATTTTCGGCGGCGAGATGAATATTCAAGCGCCGCCGAATCTGACTCCAGACGGCTATGAGCTCTACTTGGAAGCAGGCATCAACGATTGGGGCGGGGTATCGCCGCTGACTCCGGATTTCATCAATCCCGAAGCACCTTGGCCGACATTACAGGTGCTACGCCAGAAAAGTGCCGAGGCTGGCTTCGAACTGAAAGCGCGCCTGCCGATCTATCCAGAATATATTCGTCAGGGCGACAAATTCCTTTTTGCGCCGCTTATTCCGATTGTCGAGCGACTCGCCGGCACTGATGGTCTGGCTAAGCACGGCGGGCCGCTTAGGGATTTACCAACACGCCAACGCTCCATGACTTCAACCGCCTAAAGACATTTCTCATGATCGTCGTTCTTACCGGCGGCACCGGCGGTGCGAAACTCATCGAAGGAATCGCTGCTGAGATCGACCCGGCTGACTTGACGATCATATGTAACACCGCTGATGACTGTGTCTTTTACGGTCTTTACGTCTCGCCGGACATCGACACGATCACTTACACGTTGGCCGGTATGATCGATCCAGCCAAAGGATGGGGTATCAAGAACGACACGTTTGCCGCGCTGGAGCAATTGCGCCGGCTGGGCGACGACGCATGGTTTCAGCTTGGCGATAAGGATCTAGCGACGCATATCATGCGAACGCGGCTTTTGAAGGAAGGCCACAGGCTTTCCGAGGTTGCCGGTAAAGTGAGTCGAAGGCTCGGCGTGCAAGCGACGATTCTTCCCATGTCCGATGAGCGCATTGAAACGCGTATCGTCATGCCACAGGGTGAAATTTCCTTTCAGGAATACTTTGTCAAATATCATTGGGCCCGTGACGTAAAGACGGTGCGCTTTGTTGGCGCCGAGCAAAGCAAGCCCGGGCCGGGCGTGATCGACGCAATCGAGCGCGCTGAAGCGATTGTCATTTGTCCGAGCAATCCGATCACCAGTATCGGACCGATTCTCGCCGTTCCGGGAATTCGCTCCGCGCTCACAGAGGCTCGTGCGCCCGTGGTGGCAGTGAGCCCGATTATCGGGATGGCGGCGATTTCAGGCCCGGCGCACAAATTAATGATCGCGTGCGGCAAGGAGGCGTCGGCCCTCGGCGTTGCCGAGTGCTATGATGATTTTCTCGATAAGCTGATGATGGCTGATGAAGATCGAGGATTGGTAAGCCAAATCGAGAAATTGCATATCGAGGTCATTCTAACCGATATCCGCATGAGGTCGCTCGCTGATAAGAGACGTCTCGCGCTCGAGGTCTTGGACTTGGCCAAAAAATAGTCTAGAAATTTCTTTCTGGATCACGCATGAATGTCGCTGCATTGATACCCGTGAAGGGTTTTCGAAACGCCAAGCAAAGACTGAGTCGGATTTTAAGCAGCGCCGCGCGCGAGCTTTTGGCGGAAACGATGTTCCGCGATGTTTTGCGCCAAGTGCGAATAGCGCGCGGACTCGTTGGAACGTTCGTGGTCACCGGCGACGATCAAGTCGCGGCTATGGCCTCGGCGCTTGGGGCCGAGGTGATTCGTGAAGCCGAGGAACGAGGGGAAACCAGCGCTGTCGACTTTGCCCGTCAGGAATTACAGAGCGCCGGTTGGGAAGCCGTGTTGATTGTTCCCGCTGACATGCCGCTCGTGCGCGCAGCCGATATCGAACAAGTGCTGGCGCGAGTTCTCGAGCGCGCGACGGCGCCATTTGCTTTGCTCGTGCCGTCGCATGACCGTCTCGGGACCAACGCGCTGCTCTTGGCGCCGCCGGGCGTGATCAAGCTGCGTTTCGGTTATGATAGTTTTAGTTTTCATATGGGTCAGGTGACGGCGCAGGGCTTGCCGATTCGTTATATGGAAAACGAGCATATGGCGCTCGATATCGATGAACCGAAAGATCTCGAGCAATTTCTCTCCTACGGGCTCAATGACGGAGAGTCGACACGAGTGGCGCAGACGCTGTTGGCCGAGCAGAACGCGCAGGCCATTCGCCGTTTGCCGGGTGTATGAAGCAGCTCGAGCTAATCGGCCTTGAGGGTACCGGTGAAATCGCCCTGGGCGATTCCATCGGCCGGCTGATCTGCGACGCCTGTTTACGTCAAAAGATCGAGCTCAGAAACGATGATGTATTGGTCGTCGCACAGAAGATCGTTTCCAAAGCGGAAGGGCGGATTGTTGTCCTCGACGATATCCAACCGTCGGCGCGGGCGATGGAACTAGCCGGGACGTTGGACAAAGAGCCGGCACTCGTCGAAGTCATTCTGAGCGAAAGCCGCAGAGTGGTTCGTACCGGCGGTCGCGCCTTGATCGTGGAGACGCACCATGGCTTCGTTTGCGCCAACGCAGGGGTTGACCAATCCAACGTTGGTCCCCGGCGAGTTACGCTGTTGCCGAAAAATCCCGATCATTCAGCGCGGCAAATACGCGATGCGATTCAGCAGCGCACCGGCAAGAACCCCGCGGTGATTATCAGCGACAGCTTTGGCCGTGCGTGGCGCATTGGGACTGTGGACGTTGCCATCGGTATCGCTGGAATGAAGCCGGTGAAGGACGAGCGAGGATTGAAAGATCGTTATGGTTACCAGCTCAAGGCGGCCGTAGCGGCGGTAGCCGACGAAATCGCTGCCGCCGCGGAACTGGTGATGGGAAAGCGCGACGGTGTTCCTGTGGTCGTCGTGCGCGGTTATGACGTAGAGAAAAAGGAGGATGGCTCGGTGCAAGAGCTTCATCGCCCCAAGGCGGAGGACCTCTTTCGCTAGACTCATAAAGTATGGAAAATTTTACCGTGGCGATTGTTGGTGGCACCGGAAACTTAGGCGGCGCGTTGGCGGTGCGCCTTGGCGCGCCGGGTGTGAAGATCACCATCGGCTCGCGCGATGCCGAGAAAGCGAAGAAAGCGGTTGAAACACTGAAACCAAATTTGCGCGCGGGCGAGATCATCGGTACCACCAATCGAGCAGCCGTGAAGGACGCCAACTTCGTGGTGATCGCGGTTCCCTATGAGGGGCATGGGCAAATAGTCGCGGATCTCAAGGGACAACTGGCGGGCAAGATCGTTATCGACGCCGTCGTGCCGCTCAACAAAGTGAAACCTTTCGTGCCGGCGGCTGGCTCTGCATTGCAGGAAGCGCAGCAGCTTCTCGCCGATGAGGCGCCTGTCATCGGCGCGCTGCATAACATTTCGGCGCTCGATTTGGGCGATCTCGATTCACCACTCGGCGATGTCCTGGTCTGTGGAGACAACGCGGAGGCGAAGCAGAAGGTCATCGAGATTATTGAGCGCATCGGCGCGACCGCCTACGACGCCGGCCCGGCGAGCAATGCCTATGTTATTGAGGGGCTCACGGGCGTGATTATTTACCTCAACCGCAAATACAAGTCCAAACACGGCACCATTAAGATCGCTGGCATAGCCAAGCATTAGCGCTGTCGGTGTCGGTCTGCTGCGGTTTTTAACCCGTAAAAAAGTCGTCCCGGGGGAGCCCGGCATGAAATCTCCAAACTTTTCGTTGGTTGACTCCCGGCCCCACTTGGCTGGGTCCGGCTGTCGGTGAGCCTCGACGCCGGTCGCCAAATACCTGAAAACTCCTTTCGCAATAGTAACTTAGCTCTGCCTGGCAAGTAAGGCTCGGGTTGTTAACCTTTGCCATTTTTTCACGTCTAATTGATTGTAGCGGGTAGCAGATTTGCCGGCGCGTCAAGCTCATGGTTGATCAACGAGAATTCCGCGATGAAGAGTTGGTGACCTTGTGTCAACAAGGTCAGGGGGAGTATTTCGACCTGCTGGTTCGGCGCTATATGGAAAAAGCCTTTCACATCGCCTTTGATTTCACACGCAACACCGAAACGGCAAAGGATTTATCCCAGGATGCTTTCTTGCGCGCCTTTTCGAACATCCGCCAGTTCGACGGCCGGTCGAGTTTTTATACATGGTTCTACCGCATCGTGGTAAATCTCTGTTTAGACCACGCCAGGCGTAAGGGCCGAGTGGTTTGGGAGTCACTCGACAGCTTGAACGAAACGCCCGGCGAACAGCCACAATTGGCGGATACGAGTTTTCTGCCCGAGCAGGAAGCGATCGCCGGCGAAGCCAAACGCCGCGCCGACAAGACCCTGGAGACGATGCCCAAGAAACAACGCACGGCGTTTTTGTTGAGAAACCATCAGGGACTTTCGATCGCCGATATCGCCAAGGTCATGAAGACCACGGAAGGCACGGTGCGAGTGTATTTGCATCGGGCGGTGGCCGCACTGCGCCAGAGTTTAGTGGAGTTTGTTTAGGGAGAATATTTATGACAAGTAACGTGCCGTTCGAAACAGCATGCAAACGCTTCGAAGAGGATTTGGTGCTTTACTATTACGGCGAGACCAGCGAGACCGAACGGCGCCCTATCGAGCAGCATCTCTCAGGTTGCCAATCTTGCCAGCGTTTCGTCGACGATTTGCGCCGGTTGCTCCCCCAAATGGCTAAATCGGAAGAATTTCCTCCGTCCTTCTGGGACGCTTACTACGACGAGACTGTGGCTAAGCTGGCCAAGCAGAGAGAACGGAAATATTGGTGGCGCGATCTATTGGCGCCGATGAGAGTGTGGATGTTGCCGGCGTTCGGTACGGTGGCGATCGCGGTTCTCGCGGTCGGTCTGGTTTTGGGTAAGGGTAATTTGCCATCGTTCACTGATAGGTCGCCGAAAAACTTTCCGCTGGAAACCTTGTCAGACGCCAAGCAATTGGAGTTTTTCGAGTCGATGGACATGCTCGAATCGCTAAGCAAACTCGAAGAACAAGATGATCAGAAGGCCGAGTCCAACCAATCGAGCAGCTTGAGGTTCGTCGCGGCAAACGTATGAAAGATGGGCCGATTATCATGAGAATGAAAAGAGTCACGGCGGTAGTCTTAGGCTTGTTTCTGCTGTTGATGGCGAGTCTTTCATCGGCCGCAGGCGACAATTGGTTAAACCTAAGCCCGAGAGATAAAGAAAGAGTCCAGCGAAATAAGGATCGCTGGGAGAGAATGCCGCCGCAAGATAAGGAACGGCTGCGCGAAGAGTGGAAACGCTGGGAACAAATGCCGAAGGACCGGCGCGATCGAATCAAGCAGCGCTATGATGAGCAGCAGCAACGACGCGACCGCGACCGTGGTGATTGAGGCAGCGACCATGCTCCAACGCGCTTTTCATCGGCCCAAACTTTCTCGACGAGTCTCTGTAAGCTAAAATCTGACGCCTCAAAACCTGCATTGAGCAACGCGCATCTGCCGACTAGTGGCGCCCCTGTTCATCGGTCACCACCCGTTCGTCAGCACGGCAAGCGACCGCGAGCGAGCCTGAGGCCCGTATCAACTGGAATCTTAATCCAATATTGTCCGCGCGCCGATTAACAATTCCCTCGGTGCGAAGTCTATAAGACAGAGGGAGGACTCGGACCATGAAGAAAGCTTTCATGGCGCTCATTCTGGGAACAGCACTTTTGCCTGCTGACGGATTTGCCCATGATCCCTACTATCGCGATTCGTACCGCTGGCGTGATCGCTTTGAACGCCGTGTCGCTCGACCTGGTGATCCTGGATTCTACTGCCACCGTCATCCGCGCACGAGCTACCGAGATGAACCTCGTCGGCATTGTCACAGCATCTACGATGATCCGCACGGTGTAGTGGCGGATCGCGCCTATCCACGGCCGTGGCGCCGCTAGTTCACTGGTTAAGCGATTAGCCGCGTGTTGGTGAGCGTAACTAACTCATCGGACCGCACTGCGAATTCGATCGAGCAGCAATCCATAAGACGTGTTTGATTTGTCAGATCGCTGACGTTGCGCACAGCAAGCTCGCTGCGCAGTTTTGAGATCGTGACCGATCTGCTCACATATCTATTTGTAAATGCGATTGTTAAATTCATCGCTGCGGTCTCCCGTCGTGTAGGTTTTTCTCTCACAAAGCTGACCGTTCGTAGTTTCTGCTGCAATTAATTCTCAAACGCTTCACAAACGGCTATCTGGAACGTCTAAAGAAGTAGAACGGAACCGAGCGCAAATTTATGAAGTGATTGTGTGAAGCTTCATAGATGAACGGCATCGAAACGAAAGGAGAAATTATGAAAACCCTCGCCATGCTTGCCTTGCTGACAATCGGGCTCGTTACAGCGGCAGGATGTCACTGGGGGCATCACCGTCATCATTACTCGGACGGATACTACAGGCGGTAACTTTTTCTTGCCGCTCCGATTTCAATGAAATCGGAGCGGCTCTTCCATCTCTGTGCCCGCCAGATTCACATCGCGTAGTACGCCGCGCAATTATCCCAAAGAATTTTTCGCTTGTCGTCTTCGCTGATCGGCAACTTTAAAAAATGATCGACCGCTTCGGGATACTTTGAATCGCCGTGGGGGTAGTCGGTGGAAAAAACGATGGACTTGCCGCTCATGTAGTCGATCACCTGTTTGACGGTCGCTTCATCCGGTTCCACTGAAACGACGCACTGGCGTTTGAAATATTCGCTCGGCGGCTTTGTTACATCGGGTGCCCAGACATCGCCTTCGCGTTCCCAGCCCTCGTCCAGACGCCACAAGAGCCACGGCAGCCAGCTGCAGTTAGCTTCGAGAAACGCGACGCGCAACTTTGGATGCCGCGCCAGGACGCCCCCAGCGCAAAAACTTCCCAGGGCTAACATTTGTTCCATCGGCTGCGCATAGACTCGGCGCAGCATCAGATTGGGCTCGAGCCGTTCGCCGATATGTTGTTTGCCCGTGCCGGTGGATTCGTGAAAACCCAACGCGACATTCAAGTCTGCAAGCGCAGACCAAAGCGGTTCATAGTACTGATCATGCCATGGATGCTTCACTAGCGGATTTGCCCGCAGAAATACCGCGCGGAAACCCAAATCACCGGCACAACGTTGCGCTTCGGTGACCGCGTCGTTCATATCGTACGGTGAAATCATGCCTGCACCGATCAGGCGCTTGGGGTTTTTACTACAAAAATCATAGAGCCAATTGTTGTAAGCCCGCGCAAGCGCGGCGGCGAACTCGGCATCCATGTCATCCACTACTAGGGCGCGCAGGCCGCGTGTTGGATAGAGCACGGCGACATCGATCCCTTCGATGTCCATCGCTTCGATCTGCACCTCCGGTGTCCAGCCACGCTCTGCGTCCGCGCGATAGACACTCTGGTTTCTCTCGAAATTCTGCCCCCGCGCGGAATCGTTCTGGCGGGTTGTCGTTCGCGCCCAATCACGGCCGTCGGGATAGATCATTCGAAGGTCGCGAACGTTGCTGCTGATGACGCCGCGTGGCGCGCGAGTCTTGAATTTGTCGTCGATATAACGCTGCCAGAGATCCGCCGGCTCCATGATATGCATGTCGCTGTCGAGAATCTTAAAACCGTTCTTAGCCATCGTCGTCCTCCTGGATGCGACCTCAATATAGCAGCGATTTACTGTCAATGAATAGATCTACGGCGGGCCAACGGATCTGCCGCGAGAGCAATCGGAATTGGTCGGAGGAGGGATATAATTGCCGATGCCAAAGGCCTTCGAGTCTCCGACCGCGGCCGTAGCCGGTATATTCTTTCCGCCAACTCGATCACACTTGCAAACGCGGCAAATAGCTCCATCCGTTCAAGACGTTCACGCCATTCAGAATCTTTCGTTGTCATGCTCCCGTTGTTCATCAAGGCATGACCGATTACGGCTCAATCTCCTCGAATGTTGTGCTCGCGCACCACCTTCCCCCAACGCACGATCTCGCCGAGGAGAAATTTCTGGAGCGCCTCGGGGCTACTCACGACGAGGTCCATGCCGAGGGTATCGGCGAGCTGTCTCCGCACTTCGGGCAGGTTGAAGACCTTCACGAGTTCCGCGTGGAATTTGTCCAAGACGGGCTTGGGTGTGCCGGCGGTGCCAAAGATGCCCCACCACGCGAGCGCCGAGAATCCGGGAAAGCCCTGCTCTGCCAGCGCCGGGACTTCGGGTATTGCGTTCGAACGCTTGTCGCCGGTGACGGCTACGGCCCGCAGCTTCCCGCCCTTCACATGCGGGGCAAGCACCGAAACGGAGGCGATGCCGGTTTCGATGTGGCCGCCGGTTGCGTCCACGATCATCGGCCCGCCGCCCTTGTAAGGCACGTGCACGGCGACGAAGCCGCCCGCCTGCTCGAGCAGCTTCATCGTGAGATGTCCGAGGCTGCCGCTGCCAATGGAACCATAGGTGAGCGTGTCGGGCTTCGCCTTCGCCGCCTTGATCACGTCAGCGAAGCTCTTGTAGGGCTTGCTCGGATGGGTGACGATCGCCATCGGCGCGGTGCCCACGAGCGTCACTGGCACGAGGTCCTTCGTCGTGTCAAAAGGCAGCTTCGGGATCAGCGTCGGGTTGACCGCGTGGGTGTCGAAGACAAACAGGAACGTATAGCCGTCCGGGCTGGCCTTGGCGGCGGCCGCGGCGCCGATCGAGCCCGAGCCGCCCGGCCGGTTGTCCACGATGAACTGCTGGCCGAGCGCCGCACTGAGCCGCGCGCCTACCAGGCGTGCGAGCGGGTCAACCGAGCCACCGGGTGGGAACGGGACGATGAACGTCACCGGCTTGGTTGGCCAGCTGGCATCCTGCGCAGCAGTTGCCGGCAAGGGCGCAAGCGCGGCAGCCGCAGCGATACACCCCAGGCCCACCCACCAAAAAATTGAACGGATCATGATTCACCTCCATCATGGGGTCACCGGCTGACGGTCGGCCTGGATCGGTACTTTAGAGAGCAAAAAGTCGATCTTTCCTCATTCGTGGATGGGTCCACTATCTTTGACTCGTTGGTGAAAGGGTCGACGGTTAGCCGGCCTGATTCGCGGGCTTTTGTTCTCTCTTCGCTTACGCATGATCGAAGAGTGGTTCAAAAAGGACTTGAGTAAAAGCGACGGGATCTAGTTGGTGCCGGAGGAGGGACTTGAACCCTCACGGGGGTTAACCCCACCGGATTTTGAGTCAGCCGAAAGACAAAACTCAGAGGAACTGTCACGTCCGATGCCGCAGAAATCAAGAGCTTTTTCGGGTGGCAGTTCTTCGTAGTTTCTCATGGTGCTCGATGGTTCGGGCACAGTTTGGGCACAGCAAGAGAGACCCTTGCCGGCACGAGTCGGATGATGGCGAATCAACCCTCGTTGTCCAATCAATATGGGCTAAGTGAAGCCGTTGTCAACCAGGGAAACGAATCTACGTGTAAGACGTGGTGCCCGTCTCTTTTCCGATCCAACGGTATGATCTTGATACCGGCAGACCAGGGGAACAATGCTGTCAAATAGATTTTAAACTGGACGCTACCGCTGCCACAGAGAGCGTTTTCTACTAGCAGATTCCCGCTATCAATCTCAGTTATTCGTTGTCTGTAAAAACGATCGGTAAAAGCTATAGCGTCAGTGACAAATCCGACTTGCCGGTCCGAAATTATTTGACCGCGAGCATCACCGAGCCAGGCCCTGAGGGCCGAATAGGAAGAAGCGTCGTAAAATTTCACGTAATCACCTTTCATAGGGTTGGACAATTTACTAAAAAGGTCCGCCGGAGGATGAGCTGCCGAGGAGAAATGCGAGTGACACTCGATTAGTTATATGTTAAGAGAAAAAGCCCTGCTAAAGATGGCCGTTTGAAATCTGCGATACCGTTGTGTATCAGGTAAATAGGTGAATGTCTTTTCGGATTCGTCACGCCTTGAATAGAGATAAATAGTGCCCGGAGCAGCTGACTCACTACCTAAGTATGACCGCCCACCGGTATACGAGACCGTATTGGGTGTGCAGTTTAATCCTCTGAAGGATTTCTCAATTCCACATTACGGCCTTTTTTGGGCAAATATACGCGGAGATTACCCGAAGTATGAAGTTCATCCTCCGGTGAGCCCAATAGTCGAACGGTTTGACTCAGAAGGTTGGAAACAACCCACCGCTGGAATTGAATTAGTGCAAATTCCCGACTTGCGAACCTGGTTTGTAAATCAGAATGGGACGATCTTGTTACAGGTTCAAAAAGATCGATTTTTACAAAATTGGCGTAAGGTCCAGGATAGCGACGTTTATCCACATTACGATCAGTTAAAACCCAAGTTCTGTTCGGAGTGGCAACGGTTCTGCCGATTTCTGGAAGAAGTAGGCATCGCGGGCCCTGACGTAAATCAGTGTGAAGTAACGTACGTGAACCACCTCGACGTAGAACACGGCCCGAAATTTTACGGAAACTTACGTCGCGTAGTATCGTGTTGGTCGGGCAACTATTCGGGTAATTTTCTATCTGATCCTGAGTCCGTGAATTTCGATTGCCGATATCTTTTACCAGATAGGAAGGGACGACTGCACATATCAATGCAGCCAGCGATAAGGCGACGGGACGCGAAGGAAATTCTCCGTCTCACACTTACGGTTCGGGGCAAACCGCTCTCATCTAATTTGAATGATATTCAAGAATGGTTAAATCTCGGACACGAGTGGATTGTGCGAGGGTTTACTGACATCACTACCAAAGAAATGCATCAATACTGGGGGAGGACGCAATGACCCATGACGCCGGATCAGACCGGGTACTTTTTCTCGGCGATTTGAGCCCGAATCAAGCCGAGGCGATGAGACGCCTAGGCGAAATTGTTAACCTCCCACAGAACTGGGATAGCTACGGCAGCCCTCCACCGACGAGCACAGCGGTCGAAATTGTCATGGATTTGTTGTTAACGATTGATAATCCCAGCCTACCAGCTTCCCGAGTTGTGCCAGTTTCCGGCGGTGGTCTGCAGCTGGAGTGGAATGTATCGCCACGTGAACTTCAGCTGGAAATTTCAGGTGAGGGGATAGCCCAGTGCTTGCAAATTGAAGACAGACGGCCAGTCCGGGAGGAAGAGATTAGCCATCTCACTAGTGATCGAATACGCTCTCTTCTGACGTGGTTGGTTCCTTTGGTTGCAGAGAGACGGGCAGCGTGATCGCCTGGGTATCCTGGTGCCTCCGCGGCCTGATGATCCTTCGATTGGCAACAACGAGCGACTCTGGCGAAGAGTGCATCCAACGCAGATCGAAATTAACTCTGCAATGGGAGCCTCTGACGTAAGCTCGGCGGTGTTTAGCACACGGGAAGAGGTTTCCGTTGCTTTGGCTTCTATCACCTCGCTCGAAGCATTTGTTGCAAACCACCCCGAACATAGCGTAGTTGAATTTACGGCCGGTTCGGCACGCTCTGCCGGTTGTACCGTCGACCCTTTACCCACCGATCCCGCACACGCACTAGTTTGCGGTTCCCGATCTCATGGTCAACTTAGCAAGACTCAGCAGGAGTTGCTTAAGCAATCATCGAGTTTGGTTCTGCTTAGAAGTCCTAGACGGGACAATTGAGAAAAACGTGTTATCGGGCTCCTTGATGGTGAGCTCGTGAAGCTCGTTGCATTCGTATCGCGAGAGCTGTTCGGCTTAACTGGTTCTCAAATATGCCCTCAACAACGCCTTAAACAGCCTCCCATGATTCGGCAGCTTCAGATGCAGCAGCTCGTGGACCATCACTTCGTCGCGGAATTTGGATTGCTTGGCGAGAAGATCTTCTGAAAAACTGATTCGTCCCGAGGTGGAGCAGCTCGCCCATTTGCGTTTCATCGGTCGGACGTGGATTTCTTTGAGCTTGACGCCGATCTTATCCGCCCAGGCTTGCACGTCGGCCTTGAATACGTCGCGTGAGATGTGTCGAGACCCTCGCGACCGGCGTTTTCCCGCTTTGGTTACTTGAGCCACACGTTCGATCACTTCTGCGCCCCTCGGAGCATTCGCATGATGTTCTGAGCGATCTCGACGACGGCCTCTTTGACTCCCGCGTCGATGAAGGCCTTATACAACGACTTGCGTACTTCCTGCTCTTGATGTTCGCTTGTTTGCCAGTGTGGGTTCTGCTCAAAGGCTTTGCCGGCGGAATCAGCAACCTTCCTGGCCTCTTTGACCCCTTCCTTTTGCAGTAACCAGTACACTGCGAAGGCCTCCGGCGAGAGCTGGGTCTCGTCTCGTTGTTTCTCGGCTTCTTTCAGTTCTGACAGTAGCCGTTCCAGCTCCTGTAGAGCTTCCTGCGTGGTTTTCTGACGGTCCTCGAAGGAATCGGCTATCTGCTGGGCTCTCTCGCCGATATTGATCAGGTAAGGCTCGTGCTGGGCTTTGGCTAGGACAAGCTCATCGAGGGCCTTGAGCAGGTTGAAGACCTTGACCGTATCAGGCTTGTCGCCACCCGCGATCTTTTCCAATGCGTCCGCGGTGAGCTTGTGGACCTCTCCGGGCTCGTGGACTTCTCCTGTCTGAGTATGCTCCTGGACCAGCTTCGCAGTTTTTCGGAGAAAGGCCTTGTCGACTGGTACACCCCGCTCGTAATTTGCCCGCACGATCTGGTGTATCCGAGCCAGCTCTTCATAGTCCTTGAGGTAAGGTCGCAGAAATTGATCTGGTGAGATGATCTCGTAAACCTCTTGGAGTTCCCGGCAGTATTCGTAAAACTTGTCTCGCGGCTCTCAATCCCGACGATCCGCAGCAGGGGTCATAAACGCTCTGTCCCGGCTGAGGATCGAGAATGCGAGCCATCAGGACGGCAACTTCGCGTGGCGTGTAAAACTCGCCCGCACTCTGGCCCTGGCTCTCCGCAAATTTCCTCAGCAGATATTCGTAAGCCCGGCCGAGGATGTCTGGTTCGACATCGTCGAGGCCGAGACGGTATTCAGGCTTATTCAGAACCTGTCCCTCGTATCCTGATCAATTAGTTCATCCAGTTCCCTCGTAGAAAATTTTTGGATTCTAAACGTCCCAAACTCTAGCATTCTAGATGCAAACCAAGCCAAGCTCTATCTAGAAGTCGAAATCTTGTCGTTCTTACTGTTC
>DASYUV010000024.1:0-45066 GCA_036000865.1 Binatia bacterium
GTGATCGAATCGCAATTAGGGCAATGCTCCAGGGTCAGACTCCACGACTCAATAATTCGACAGAACGTAGTAACAGCAAAAGCCGGGAACCCCCGCAGTTTAGCGGGCCTTCACCTCTCGTTTCCCATAGCTATCTTGCGGCACGCCGCGCGCGAGCGACATGTGCGAATGCACGCCGATCCAGCGGCCGTCCGGTTGCCGCGCCAGCACGATCGTGGCGCGTCCCGGGCGGTCGAAGGGCGTTCCGTCCTCGTGGAAGCCCGTGCTGGTCCAGGGCGCGATCGCGATCGCCATCCTGCCATCCGGCGAGGCCATAACCATGGTGTTCGACAAGTCAAATCGAAACTCCGCCGTGCGCGGCCAAACGTTGTCCCATTGCCGCTCGGTCCAGGCCGACAGGCTTTTTACAAGCTCCTGGTAGGTTCCAAAGATGACGATGTCGGGGTGCCAGAGCGGACGCGCCGCGGCATAGTCAACCTCGCGCACGCAGGCGGCGAATCGGTCGAGCCAATCGCACACCTCCGCCGCCGTCACAGCACTGGCCTCCGGGAGGGACAGGTTCATCTTGGACCTCTCATCATCTCGCTTCTCGAGTCATACCTACGTCTTGCTCTAGAACAATCCTGTCTCTCAGGCGACCTGAAAATCAACACAGCAGTGGCAGGGGATCGCGAAGAATGCACCGCGCTCCAGTTCGCGCATGAGCAACACATCGATAGAACGCTCGAGATGGACTTCATCGCGCCACCTCGCGGTTGGAAATTACGACTTGGCTAGTGCAACAACTGCGGCCTACCAGCGATCTTTGCCCATCGCCCAGCGGTCCAAGCTGGCGAGATATTCGCGAAACAGCACCATGCGCATCGCCACGGCGCGGCGCACGCGATCTTGACGATCCTCGGTGGTTGCATAGCGTTTGAGGAATTCTTGCGGCATGCTGCCGTGACCTTCTTCGTCTTCCGTGATGCGCCGATAAGGTTGCTTGATCCACTCTGGCACGGCGGGTGACTTGAGACACATTTGGATCAAATAGTTCGCGACGGTCTCGCCGGCGAGGGATAAGCCGGCGATCCGTTCGCAGGTTTCATTGAGGCCTTCCATCGCGTTGAACATGGCGATCTGCGCTGGCAATGGTTTGTAGTCGAACGGGTCCGCGCCCAAATCGCCGATGCGCTTCATCAACAGCTGCGCGTGCACCATCTCTTCGTGGGCGGATTCCGCCATCGTCGCTTTGACATCCAACTCCGGCGTGGTCTTGAGCCATGTGCCAAATAGATCAGCGGCGCGCAGCTCGTTAAATAATCGGCTCTTCATCACCCGAATACGTTCTTCATCCGTGCGCAGAGGCACGTAGCAGTAGGCCGGCGGATGTGTGTCGAGATACCGGCAGAATTCATGTACCGGCGCTAAGATCTCATTCAAAAACTCTTCGCTGTTCATGACCACGAGTCCATTGACCTTGACCGATGATCGAGAATCGAGGATCGAAAATCCCTATTTTCTATCCTCTATCGTCAATCCTCAACGACTCTCTTTTCATGTCGCCTATACCCGCCAGCCCTTTTGCGAGATATCGATACCGTTACCCTCGGGGTCATGCACCCGATACTCCGCGAAAGGAATTCGGTCCGGTCGCGCCGCGCCGCGCCGCACACCGGCTTTTTCCGCCCGCGCTTGCATTTCTTCGTTACTTTTCACGTGGAAGCCGAAAAGTGGTTGAGCCCGAGGGGCTCCTCTTTCCTCTGATACAGCAGTGCCAAATTGATGTAGCCGTCGGAGACGAAAATCGATGACCGGTCGGTGCACTCGATCTCTTTCATGTCGAGAACCCTGCCATAAAAGTCCGCCATACGCTGCGGATTAGGCGTATAGAGCGCGATATGGCGAATCGGCACGGGGCGTTTTTCGTAGCCGACATCAAAAGCCCGGTGACAGATACCAACGGTGTTGCCGTCGGGATCGCGCAGCTCGTAATTGGTCCCCGTGCACGAATCCACCTCCGCAAGATTCGCTTCCACGACATTGACATGGGCCAACTTCTTGCGGATCGACTCGGGGCGCGCCGTGTCGAAGCTCAAATGCCGGAAGCCTTGTTTCCGCGGCTCCGACTCCGGCACGAGCGCCAGGTTGAATACTCCGTCCGAAAGAAAGGCAGCGCCTTTGATTTCGTCGATTTTCTCAAGCTCGAACACCTCTTGATAAAACGCGGCTAAACGGCTCGGATCTTCGGCGGCGATAACCAATTGACGTAACTGTGGCATGACTTCCACCTTCTTTCGTTGGTCTATGCGTAGCTTACCATAACCGTAGCTTGGGATTACAGCGATAGCGAATTCTCTTGATCGCTGGAATATTTCTCTACGCCGAACGCGGGCGATTTGACCGGTAGGAGCAAACTGAACACGCTGCCAACGCCAACTTCGCTCGTCACGCGAATTTCTCCACCCAGCGCCGCCGCAAGCTTTTTGCAAAGTCCCAAGCCTAAACCCGTTCCGCCATAGTGGCGCGTGGAGGAGCCATCGAGTTGGCGAAAGTCGTCGAAGATGATCTCTTGGTCTTCCCGCTTGATGCCGATGCCCGTATCCGCGACGGCGATTTCCAAAAATTCTCCGACGCCGGTGCGCCGTTTGCAGATCGACAAATCGATGCGCCCTTTCTCGGTAAACTTGAGCGCGTTCGTCAGAAGCTGAACTAGGATTTGCTGTAGCTTCTGTCCGTCGCTTTCTATGGAATCAATCGCCGATTCCATATGGATGCCGAACTCAATCGGGCGCTCGCGAATCAGCCTTTGGGTCATCGTCTCCAAGCCGGTCAGGATCTCCTTCAGCTTGACGATTTCAATCTGAGCGGAAGAGCCGTGGCTCTCCATACGGGAAAAATCCATGAGATTATCCATCAGGCTCGACAGTTCTTGTCCATTATGAACCAATCGATCGAGAAATTTCCGCGCATCTCCCGACAAGTCCAAATCACGCAACACTTCACTGTAGCCGATGATCGTGCTCACCGGGGTGCGCAGCTCGTGACAAACGTTGGCAACGAAATCTTTTTTGATTCGATCCATTTCGATCAAACGTTTATTACTGTCCTCGGCCCGAGTGCGGGCCGCGATCGACTCTTCGTAGAGACGACCATTTTCTAATGAAAGAGCTAATTGCTCGGTCAATGTGCCTAACAGTCGAAAGTCTTCCGCGCTGTATTCGTGTCCGGAGTTCTTGGCGCCAAATGAGACCAAACCTCTTACTTCGCGCTCGTAGACAAGCGGCATGAGAAGCTCCGCCTGCCATCGCGCGAAAACTTCGAGCAATAGGTCCCTCTTCTCTCGAAAGCGCGGGTTAGTCATTACCTCGTCACGGGAGATGCCGCGGTAATCGCTTGCGGACCAGATCTCCGCGAAGGCCATCGGCTCTTCCATCTCCGGAGCTGTCTGCGCCATCGTCTCGGTCGCCGACTTTAAGATCTCCGTCGCATTTTTTCCCCTATACATCAGGACAGCGTTTTTGACCCCCAGGAGCTCGGTGATTCGTTGGATAAAACCTTTGGCCAGAGATGGAGCGGCATCGAGGGTTCGCAGAAACATGCTGATCTCTTCCTGAACCTTGACCGGGTCGTAGTCCTGGCGATAAAGGTATCGGTCGACGACGCTCTCGAGCCAACGGAGTAACGGATTGAAAACCGCGACCACAAGCACCGAAAAGAAAATCGGCACGAGCGGGTCCTTGGCATAGCTTCCTGCCCACGGGGCCACTACGAACGCGATGATGGCGTAGATCACCACCAACAAAGCCATCAGGGCAACTCGGCTCAACGCGACCTTCAAAACACGGCCGAGGTCAAAGAGGCTGTATTTCAATAATGCATAGGCAACTGAAATGGGAAAAAAAATCGTCGGCACCAAGGCGATGTTGTACGGAATCGGCCACTGAAACGAACTCGTCAGTACAGTGATCAGCGTAGGTATCAAAAAACCCAAGAGTGCGCCGACAAACATCACGCGCAGCCTTGAGCGCTCCAGATCCGAATCCGTCCGACGCAACGCGTAGCCCGTAATGATCAGGAATGTGAGCGCGCCGATGCAGGCATAAACGTATGCGGCGCGAAAAAAAGCGATCCAATACTCCAATGGGCCCAAAAAGGTCGCGCTGTTAAGAATTCCAAGAACCATGCTTATTCCGTAAATCGAAATGAGCGGAATCGGACGTAGCGAGAAGGGCATCAAGTTGCCTTGCCGGAGCAACAGAGCCAGATGAATCGCGGCGCTGGGGGTGAGCGACAACGCAAAAATTCTCAACTCTCTTGGCAGCACCCCCTCTGTCATAAAATCGAAGGTGGTTTGAAACCAGACGAAAACCGTCAAGACCATGAAACAAAGCGGCAGCGCGGCCGGCGACGAAGCGTGGAAGAAGTATGGCGACACACCGATCAAAAGAAAGGCCAAACCGATGAAGATATAGATACCAAAGCTCAAGAGCCAATCGCGCAGGCTGAAATTCATCGTGGAAATTGTCAGATCGAGAGTCTCCGAGTTGCGCAGCACACGGTAGTGAAGTGAAGATGCGGCAGGGACGCTGCGCGTGCTTTGGTACAAATCAGCGCGACTTCCTAGATCGCGCCCATTAATGCTTAAGACGCGATCCAATGGCTGAAGACCCGCGGTCTGGCCGGTCCATCCAGGTACGGAGTAAGGGCCCACCGTCAGATTTTCATGCACGAAAAAACCGGGAAACGGTTCATTCAGCCAGCGGCCAATGGATAGAACATTCTGGCCAATCAGGAAAAGGACCGCCAGTCCGGTTAACAGGAAGAGTAATCGTCTTTGCCAGGTTCGGTCACCCATCGGATCCCCCTCGGCCAAATCAAATGCAACGCACCGGGGGTTTATCAAGGCAACTCGAATGCTGTCAAGCAAGAAACTGCGGAGGTCGCTCGCGTAAGACTAAACGGCGATCGCATCGTCGGGACAAGGAACGAACCAAGCACATGCGGTGCTCGGGAGACCGCTCGCGGAGAAGGCGCCTATATTTATTATGCCTTGGCAATGGTTTCGCTCGGCAGGACGAGCCGAGTCTGCCGACCGAGGATCTCCAGGAGTACGGCAACGCGCTCGTTGCCCTTGAGCAATTGTTCAAAAACCGCTTCGAGACCCGAGAACGGTCCCTCATTGATACGCACCGTATCCCCCGGTTTAACGTTTACGGGATCGATCTGGGCGATCCCGCCAGGACAGCGCTCGCGCAATGTCTGAATGATATCTTCACCGACCTCGGCAACGCGCGCGCCGAAAGTGAGAAAATCCTTTACCCCAGGCGAATAACGCGCAGATTTGCCGGAGATAATCATGTCGAGACGGCAAAAAACATAACCCGGAAACAACGGTGCCAAAACCCAATGGAATCGGCTGCCGATTCGCCGCCGCGCGCGCATCCACGGTAGGAATACTTCCAAACCGAGATCCGTGAGCCGCCTCTCGACTTCCCGCTCGCGATTCACCTTGGTTCGCAGGGCATACCATCTCAGCCCTGCTTCAATCTGCAGTGGTTCCGATCTCATACAATCGACTCTCCGGCTTCGCCCGCTCGAGCGCTACAAGCGATGTCTCTCCATAATTCTAGCAGACCAGCAGACGCATGATAACTCGAAGTTCATTTTGGTTGAAGGTCACTTTCGCCGGGCGTTGAATTTCCTTGACTTCAGAGGCAATTTGCGGTGCAATGTACCTACGAGAGCTGCGAAGTGAAGAACGTCTGTTTCGTTGGCGTCTAACGAGAAAGAGGCATTGGTTGCCCGACCATGAGTAGATACAGGGAGGTCGCATGCAAGCCTTGAAATATTTTCGGCTTTCCGCCCCATTCATTTCCGCTTCAGCCTCTTTATTTTGCCATCTTCGCTGCTCAACGTGATGCTCGATATCAAAATAGCGCCCTCGCCAGTTTTGTCTAATACATTTAGCGTTCTCCAGCCATTGTTATTGCCGCAACGCGCGAAGCTCTGCACCAGAGGCTCGTTTGCAGCAACAAACGACCGTAGCGATTCGAAAAAGGGAGGCTACTGGAATGGACAATAGCCAAGAATTCGAAAACCTCATCAAGAAAGATCGAGATGTGCATCAAACACGTTCCTGGCGTGGCAGCTTGTTGGGGTATCTCGACAAGGTTAAGGCGGATCCAACGAACGCCAAGCTGGCCCATGCCCGCCTCTACGATACCATCATGAAACCCGGCGTGCGCGACATTCACGAAAACAACGACCCTCGCGTCAAGAGGCTTTACAAGGACGAATCCTTGAAAGTCTTTAACTTCTTCACTGACGAGTTCTTTGGCATAGAGAAGACCATTTCTCAAATCGTCCGCTACTTTCACGCGGCCTCACTCAAAGGCGAAGAGAGCCGTCAGGTTCTATATTTAATGGGGCCCGTCGGTTCGGGCAAAAGCTCATTGGTGGAAAAGCTTCATCGTGGCCTCGAGGAAAGCGAGCCGTTTTATGCGATTGAGGGATGCCCGATGTTCGAGGAGCCCTTGCACTTGATTCCGCGCCATCTCAGGAAAGAGTTTGAAAAGATGCTAGGCGTGCACGTGGAAGGCGACCTTTGTCCGGTGTGCCGCTACAAACTCGTGCAGGAGTATGGTGGCAAGTATGAGGAATTCCCGATTTGCACGGTTGGATTTTCCAAACGCGCGCGCGTCGGCATCGGCGTGGTCCCACCAGTCGATCCCAATAATCAAGACACCTCGGTGCTGATCGGGAGTGAAGACATTTCGAAATTGGACCTTTATTCGGAAGGCGATCCGCGAGTCCTGGAACTGAACGGCGCGCTGAACATCGGCAACCGCGGCGTGGTCGAGTTCATCGAGGTTTTCAAAAACGAGATCGAATATCTCCACTGCATGATCACTGCGACTCAGGAAAAGGTCGTGCCGGCGCCCGGTCGTCATGGCTTGGTTTACGTCGATACGGTCATTGTCGCCCACTCCAACGAAGCCGAGTGGCAAAAGTTCAAAGCGGACCATACCAACGAAGCGATTCTCGACCGCATCGTCGTGGTTCGGGTCCCTTACAATCTAAGGCTCTCCGAGGAAGTCAAAATCTATCAGAAGATTATCCGCAACTCGGACTTCCGTGCCCACGTCTCCCCCCATACATTGGAGGTCGCTTCGATGTTTGCGATTCTTTCCCGCCTCGATCCGACCAACAAGTGCGATCTCATGACCAAGCTCAAGCTATATAACGGCGAAGAAGTCGTCGAGAAAGGCAGGGCCAAGAAAGTCGACGTCGACGAACTGAGGGACAGCGGTAAGCGGGAAGGCATGTCCGGCATTTCAACCCGCTTCATTATGAAAGCCTTGGACAACGCCCTCTCGGACAACGCCGCCGGTAACTGCATCAACCCGATAAACGTGCGCGAGGCTTTGATCAACATGGTCAAGGAAGCGGACCTTTCTGATGACACGCGAAAGCAATACCTCGAGTTCCTCCAGGATACGCTGCACAAAGAATACCTGGAGATTCTCGAGAAGGAGATCACCCGCGCTTTTGTTTATTCCTATCAGGAACAAGCCGAGGCCCTGTTCCAAAACTATCTCGACCATGCCGAGGCTTACGTCAACAAGAGCAAGGTGAAGGACCGCAACACCAGAGAAGAGCTGGCACCGGATGAGGGGTTCATGAAGTCCATCGAAGAACAGATCGCGATCATCGGGTCGGCGGCGGATGGTTTTCGCCAAGAGGTCATCGCGTATCTGTGGGCGGCCAACCGGCGCGGCGAAAAGATCGACTATCGAAGCTATGAGCCTTTGAAAGAAGCCGTCGAGAAAAAACTGATCACTTCCGTGCGCGACTTGAGCCGGGTCATCACCAAATCGCGTATGCGTGACGAAGAGCAGTCAGATAAGTATAATGCCATGGTCAAGAATCTGCTGGAACACGGGTACTGCCCAAACTGCGTCGACGTCGTGCTCAAATACGCGGCGAATAATCTGTGGAAGGATTAGCGGAGACAGTAGGCAAATTCCGATCCGTTTTCCGGGTAGCATCTTGGCGACCATCTTCCGTTCCTACACTTCGTCATCGGGTCAACGCAGCGATCGCAGCGCCGGCGACCGGCTGCGCCATCGACAGAAAGTCCGGGAAGCGATCCGCAATAATATTGCAGACATCATCGCCGAGGAATCCATCATCGGCAAAGACAAGAACCGAATCATCAAAGTCCCCATTCGCGGCGTCAAAGAATATCGCTTCATCTATGGCGAGAACTCGCCGGGCGTTGGCCAGGGAGGCGACGGCGAGCCCAAGCCGGGTGATGTCGTAGGACAGGGCAAAGACGGCAAATCGGGCCAACAAGCCGGCGACCGGCCCGGCATCGACTACTACGAAACCGAGGTCAGTCTCGACGAACTAATCGATCTGATGTTCGAAGACCTGGAGCTGCCGGACATCGAACGAAAACGGCTGCGCCAAATTGAGGTGGAGCGGCAGTACCGGCAAAAAGGCGTGCGGCGAAAAGGCATCCGCGTGCGCTTGGACCGAAAGCGCACCGCGCGCTCGCGCGTCAAAAGGAAGAAAGCTTCCCTCAGGCGGCAGCCATCGGGCGCACCCGCTGAACGTTTCCCATTCCACAAAGACGATTTGCGCTATCATCACACGGTAACGGACACGCGCAACGAGTCTAATGCCGTCGTGTTGTGCATCATGGACACGTCTGGCTCGATGGATACGATGAAGAAGTATCTCGCGCGCAGTTTCTTTTTCCTCTTGTATCAATTTCTCTGCACGCGCTATCAGAACGTCGAGATCGTATTCATCGCGCATCACACGGAGGCTCGGGAAGTGACCGAAGAAGAATTTTTTCACAAGGGTGAATCGGGCGGCACGTTTATTTCATCGGGATACGTCAAGGCTCTGGAGATCATCGAGGAGCGTTATCATCCGGCGCTCTGGAATGTCTACGTCTTTCATTGTTCCGACGGCGACAACTTCGAGTCGGACAACGATGCGGCCCTCAAGGCCGCCCAAGAACTGACTCGTACCGCCAATTTGTTCGGTTACGGCGAGATAAAGCCGCTGGGGTCCGGCTATTACGGCAGCAGCATGATTACTTTCTTTTCGCAGATTCAGGAGCCGAACTTCCAAACCGTGCAGATCCAAAAGAAAGAAGATATTTGGACTTCTTTCAAGACTTTCCTATCTAAAGACCGCGCCCGCGAAGACGCAGCCTAAACGCATCACCATGGCTCCCGACTACACTGTTGCAGATCTCGAACGGTGGAACGAGCGGATCATGACGCTCGTCGAGCGTTTCGGCCTCGATCCCTTTCCCCAGGAATTCGAAATCTGCGACTACGAGGACATGCTTGCTTACATGGTCTACTCGGGAATGCCGTCCCATTACCCGCACTGGTCCTACGGTAAGGGTTTCGAAAAGCTCAAGACGCTCTACGAGTACGGCGTCAGTGGGCTGCCCTACGAGATGGTGATCAATTCCAATCCGTCGATCGCTTATCTCATGCACGACAACAGTCTCGCGTTGCAGGTTCTGACCATCGCCCACGTGTATGGGCACAACGATTTTTTCAAGAACAATTTTACCTTCCGCTCTACCCGCGCCGAATACACCATTGAAACCTTCAAGGGCCACGCCAACCGGGTCCGTCAATACATCGAAGACCCCAGCATCGGTCTGGAAAAAGTCGAAGCGATCCTCGATGCCGCTCATGCTCTTTCGCTGCAGTGCCGACGCAATCTCGCCATCAAAAAGCCCACGGTCGTCGAGGAGCGCCAGATGAAGTTGGAGGAATCGGAACCGCCGGCCGATCCCTTCCGCGCCATTCATCGGCGCCATCAACATGTTCAGCCCGATCTCGACAAGGTGCCGCTCTATCCGGACGAGGATCTATTGATTTTCATTCGCGATCACCACCCTCAATTCGCCGAGTGGGAAAGGGACTTACTGACGATCGTGCATGAACAGGCACAATATTTCGTGCCACAGATCGAAACGAAAATCATGAACGAAGGTTGGGCCAGTTTTTGGCACAAGCGAATCCTCGACACCCTGGAACTGCCGCAAAAGCTGCAATTGGAATTTATTGTGCGGCACACCCAAGTCCTTCGTCCAACGCCTGGCAGCCTCAATCCGTATCATATCGGCATGAAAGTTTGGGAAGATATCGAAAAACGTTGGGATCATCCGACTGCTGAAGAGATCGAAGAATATGGTCCGCGCAAAAAGACCAGCAAGGAAAAATTATTCGAGGTGCGCGAGGTGGAACGCGACACTTCCTTTTTGCGCCGTTATCTCACCGAGGAGCTGATCCGCGAACTCAATCTCTTCGAATACAAGGCCCGGGGCAACGAGCATGTAGTGACCCGCGTGGCCGACCAAGACAATTGGCGCCAGATCAAAGAGACACTCATCCAAAATGTCGGTACCGGAACCCTTCCGGTTATCAAAGTCATCGATTCCGACTACACGCACAACCACACACTGCTGCTCAAGCACGCCCATGATGGGCGCGATCTACAGCTCGAATACGCCGAGAAAACTTTAAAATACCTGCACCAACTGTGGGGCCGGGACGTCGCATTGGAAACCCTGCTGGACAACCGCAGCACGCTGCTGTCGTTTTCCGACGGCAAGTTCGCCATTAAAAAATCCGCCTGAGTCCAGCGATTCCCATCCGCCGGTTGCCAATAACGCGACCCCATGGCACTAATCTAACGGTGGCGCATTCCGTGTATGGCAATATCTAAAAATTTTGCGGCTATTCAGAAGTGTGTCGTCAATACGCTCAAGGACTCTGCCCTCGGCGAGAAATCCATCGCCGGCGTCATCGGCGATGCTCCGTCGCATTACTCCAGGAGTCCCCGACTGTGGAATGCGGCGTTTGACGATCTTGGCATCAACGCCGTCTATCTGCCGTTCGATGTCGACGATGCGCATGTGGGGAATCTGCTGGCCGCCCTCAAAGATACTGAGCGCTTCATCGGCATCAACGTCACGGTTCCATACAAAGTGCGGGTGATGGATTATCTTGACGAGCTCGATCCTGGCGCCCAACGCATTCAAGCGGTAAATACCATCGTGCGAAGTCGATCCGGCCGGCTCATCGGCTACAACACGGATGGCGAAGGTTTCATCGAAAGCATTCTTACGCGCCAACCGGGCCGAGCCGAGGGTTTCCTATCATCACTGAAAGAAATGACGGTTTTGCTGCTAGGCGCCGGGGGATCGGCGCGAGCCGTGGCATTTCATGTTTCGGATTTGCTCGAAGGGGGACAGCTAGTTATTTGCAATCGTACGCTGCAGCACGCAATGTCTTTGGCGGCGGACCTGCAGAAAGCGAGGCCCCACGCGCTGGGCATCAGCGAGAAAGAAATGGCTGCCTGGGCGCCGAAAGCGGGTTGCATCATCAACTGCACGACTAAAGGCCAGAGCGGCGTACGCAAGTTGCCCAACGGTATGGCAGTCACGCTCGAGCCCTACTCTGCCTTGGCCCCTGCTCATCCAGCCGCTCTTGCGGAAAGCATTTCGCAAGAACAAAATATCGGATTGCCCGCCACCGCGGCGGCAGACATTGACGCTAACAATAGCGTTTCAATGGCTCTCGCGCGATGCGTCCCGCCGGAGACGGGCTTTTACGATCTGATTTATCATCCTGAGGAAACGATCTTTCTTCGTCATGGTCGAATGACCGGCCATCCGACGATGAATGGCAAGGGCATGATCGTCAATCAAGCAACGATCGCCTTCAAGCTAATCTGCAGCGCGGAGCTCCAAGCGAGAGGCATCGATAACGCGCAAACGTACAAACAAATCTTGGAAGTTATGTACCGCGCTTGGTAGATCATTTCCAACGATAATTTACTCAGTCTGAATTGAGTATTGTAAGTCTCCGCGCTCTCAGCGCCTCAACGCCCCCACCATCATCCTCCCCGGCATCCTGCATCAGCGCGGAGCAGCTGCGACTGAAGCGGCGGAGGAAAGAGGAGGGGTGAGCACCGCAGAGACACAGAGTTCACAGAGGATTACTATCTTCTCGGGATCCTGGCTTCCGAGATCGGCGCAAACAAGAGGAGGCAAGCATGGCGTTGGATTTTGTCACGAATCAAGAAATCATCATGGCGGCGCGGCGCAATCTTGCGCAAAACGTTTGGCACTATCTCACCGGCGGCGCAGAGTCCGAAACCACCATGCGCCGAAACCGGTTCGGCCTCGATAGCCTCGCCTTTCGGCCACGGGTGCTCGTCGACGTGTCCAAGATCGACACCTCGACGACTGTCCTCGGGCATAAGCTCAGAATCCCAGTCATGCTCGCGCCGATTGGCTCGCTACAGTCCATCACTCCCGAGGGCGGAGTCGCGGTTGCCAAAGCCGCCGAAGAGTTCGGCACCGTCAACTTTGTCAGCTCGGTAACCCAGCCTAGCCTGGAACAAATCGCCGCAGCTAGCCGGAGCCCCAAAATATTTCAGCTCTACGTGCAAGGAGACTTGAAGTGGGTCGAGACTCTACTTAGCCGCGTTAAGCAGGCCCGCTACTCGGCCCTATGCCTGACCGTAGACACCGCGCACTACGGCCATCGCGAGGGCCAGATGATGGATCGTTGGCTGCCGCCGAGTCGGCGCGGCGTAGGCTACGAGTATCGCGCGGGCCTTACCTGGGAGATATTGAACGCCATAAGAGAAATGGCGGGATTGCCCTTCATCTTAAAAGGCGTGGCGACTGCCGAAGATGCGGTCCTCGCGGTGGAGCACGGCGTCAGTACGATCTACATCTCCAACCACGGCGGACGCCAGCTCGACCACGGGCGGGCGACGATAGAAATGCTGCCGGAGATTGTCGATGCGGTGCGCGGCAGAGCGGAGATCTTACTCGACGGCGGCATCGTTCGCGGCAGCGACGTGCTCAAGGCAATCGCTCTGGGTGCCCGCGCCGTCGGCATCGGCAAGCTGCAGGGTTGGGGACTCGCCGCGGGCGGTCAAGCTGGCCTGCTACGGGTTCTCGAAATACTCGAAAGTGAGATCGTTATTACGATGGGACTGCTTGGCATCACGCGACTCGATCAGCTCAGCTCAACCTACCTGTGCAGAGTTCAACCGTCAGGTCCGTTCGATGAAATGAGCGCCTTTCCTCACATGCCCGACTTATTCCGAACCCTCTAGGGATCCTCCGCGTCTCGGCAATTAAAAGTGCTGAGTAACGAGTGCTGAGAACTGAGGAACGGAATGCAGAACTCGTTTTTACCGCAGAGACGCAGAGCACACAGAGGTTTTTTATCCCTTTTTTCTCCGCGTCCTCAGCGCCTCAGCGGTGAGATCTCCGAATTAGTTTCACCACCAGACTTAGCCTCCTCCGTCATGGGACTTTGATGATCGCACCGCACTCCTCGCATCTGTACGTGGCGGCGCTATCGTTAATGGTTTCCAGTTCCTCGAATTCATAGAGACGTTTGCCTGATCTCTCGAGACATTCCGGACAACAGTTATTGCCCAACTCTTCGCCGTCGATGGTCAAATGGCACTGCCGGCATCGCATGGTTCGCTTTCTTGCCGGCAGCAGTTCCAGCGCAGTGTGATTACAAGTAGTCATGGGTCAAAAACAAACTCTCGAGGGATCGAAGTTCGATACGACCACGCACCCGCGACTTAACCATATCCGTCCTTGGCCTCAAGGTCGATCTCTCGATCTGGCGAAATCGCACGAAGGAGGCTCCGAAGCTGGCGACGCTCTCGCGAGCGAGATGTCGGGATTGGGAAGGGTATCGAATTCTTCGAGGTTCTTGTCTCTGAGCCAAAGCTATTCAGTCGGCTTACGATTGATCAGTTCGTCACAGTCGCCGACGCGGCATCGAGGATAAATACACAGAGAAAGTCAAAACGCAGAAGTCAGATCACTCCAGGTTTCTGTTCGCTAGCGCACACCTTCTGGGCTTGCCGCAAACGTTGGTCCGTCGGATGAAAATCATCCCCAGCGTAGTTTTGCTTCTCAAAGGTCTGCAGAATACGCACCCAGATCGCGCAATCCCAGCCGAGCGTTTTCCAATACCCCAAACCTTTTGCATCCGCTTCCAGTTCTTTATCCGTCGAATAATTACGAAATCTCACATTCCAAGGGAGACCCACGTCGGCGCTCGACACGCCCCGCCCGGCCGTGCTGCGATTAAACCATGTGGACCCATTGTCCCTCGCATGACCGGCGGTTTCGTGGGCAATTTCGTGAGCCAAGGTTTGCCGGAGCAGCCAAAGGTGCAAAGAACTGGTGGAGGCAAACTTGGCCAACCGATGACTGATGTATATGCGGCGGTTGCCGATGCTCATTCCCAGAATGTCCTTGCGGGGGAAATCGGAGAGATAAATCTGATAATCCGAAAAGCGATCCTTATCTTCGCTGACGGCGACAATCTGCGCCGCCTCATTTCGCACCAGGAGCTCGACTGCGTCATCTGAAACGGTGGGAATACTCGCGCGCGTCGAACACGATGTCAAAAACAAATAGAAACTAATCAGTCCGCATAAGAAACGGCTGCCTCGTGACAGCAAATTTAGCGCTTGCACCCTGTATTGCCTTCCCTTCCCTTGAGCATAAAAATTGACGCAAGGTAGCATATCCTTTCTGCATTGGCTAGGAGGCGCCCCAAACACGCATATCCGGTTTCACTGCACGGGCGAGACCGCCGATACGAAGGCATACCTATCTAAGGCCGTCGCCAGGCTTGGTCAGACGGGAGAATTACTTAACGAGCTTCGGAGAGACGTGGACGGGTAACGGTCTGTAGGGATCGTCAAAGTTTCCGGTGCTAGGATATCGAAGGTGATCGTTTAGGCTACGGTTAGTCTGGTGATGGAGAGAATATCGCCAGCGCTGACCCGGATGATCCCGTGTTCCGTCTTTAACGAAAAGCTTCCAGAGTCGTCCTTTTGAGTGATTTGCCCTTCCATAGGATTCGGGAATCGCCCAATTTCCGGTCGAAGGGTAACTTTAACCCGGTCGCCGACTGCCAACACTTTCAACGAATTTGCCAAGGATTCGAATATCGCCATCGGCCCTCCGATTTTAGAGCAACTTTCGGGTCGTCCATCTCTTACAATTACATTACCTCTTTTCAGATCCCATTTCGTCCAGGGCCCTACACTCACGCCATGGCTTCTTCTTCCGCTTGGAAATATTGACATGAAAGGATGGAGCGGATACTCTCGGTTCCGGTACAGGTTGTTTTGCGCAACAAAACTGCCCGCTAAACAGACAGAGGTTGGACTCAATGAAGATCTCGACAGAATTATTTGCCGTGCTGCTAGGCATCCTTATTTTAACGTCGAGCTGCGCGACCCTCAGCTATCCTGTCGGCGACACTGCCGAGAGGATTAATTGGCGGGAGTACCTCGATTGTTGACGGCGTGAGAACATCTTCGTTTTTCTTCTGCTGATTCCTTCCCGCTAGTGCGGTCGTTTTTCTTTACTCTTTATCTTTCGTTATCCCATTCGCGCCCAAATTCACGGCGACTTCGCGGAATTGTTCGAGGGTAGCTTGAATCTCGTCGACGATTTCCTGAGCGAGAACGCGGGTAATTTTTGACGCTCATATTGAGTGCCCCTCAAATGTTCTTCTTGCTCTTTATTGAAGTCAGCAACGGGATGAGACTGATTGCAAGGGCGAACAGATAGGTCACGTTCATCGAAGCGACGAAAACTTGAGTATCCCCGGGGTTGGGCGTGGTCCCCGGAATCCCCGAATAATATCGGAAGGCCAGCGTCAGAAAGATGCCGCTTAGTGAGATGCCGAGCATGTGTCCCAGGCCAAAGATTCCATTGATAATGCCTATCGCGATGCCCCAATGTTCTTTAGGGAGTGAGCTGACCATAACCGCCTGCGAGGGCGTGTTGAAAAAGGCCGATCCGATTCCCATCAGGGCAAGCAGGATGCTGGGCAAGATCCAATGGGAGTCGGCCCGAAGGTTAGCGCCAATTAAAAAAGCGACCATTAGGAATAGCACGCCCGTGATCAAGAGGAAGCGAGCCCCAATACGATCGGTCATGGCGCCGCTCACAGGCGAGAGCACCATGCTGAGAAGCGACGGGACGAGAAAGATAACTCCCATGAACGTCGGCGAGAGCTTTAGCACGTCCTGGAGATAGAAAGGCGTGACAAACGTTGTGAGGCCCTGGGTGATGCAGCACATCAACAGGCCAACCGAGCCGTAACCAAAAGCCGGGACAGAGAAAAAAGACAGGTCGATCATGGGGCTCGGGGTCTTCTTCTCGTACGCAATAAAACCCCAGAGCGTCCCGACAAAAGCGAAACCAAATAGCGCTTGGCTGCCGGCGCCCATGACCACCGCGATTTTTTGATCCAGGAGCATGGTGATGAGGATCGTTAATCCAAGGAAGAACACAGCTCCCCGATAATCAACCGACCGGGATCGCGCAGCGGATTCCGCAACGGCGCGTCCGGTCATGAAGCAAAGCACCATTCCCACCAGGCTCGGCAGAAACAATAGGAAGAAGATCCCGCGCCAATGAATCCAATCAATGATGAGACCACCGAGGGGCGGGCCAACAAAAAAACCGAACTGGTGTGACATGGCCATCAGTCCCTGCGCCTTCCCCTCGGATCCCACAGGCATAGCTTTAAAGGCCAAGGTGCGGCCGGAAGACTGAATCATCGCACCGCCGACTCCTTGCACGAATCGAAATAGGATCAATTGGAAAACATCCTGTGAGAGCCCGCAGAGAAGCGAGCCAATGGCCATCACGGCCATGCCGAAGCCGTACATTTTGTGATGGCCATAGATGTCCCCCAGGCGACCGCAAACGACGCCCAATCCGATCCCGGCCATTTGATAAACTATGAGGGCCCAAGAGATCCCCAGGATGTCAGTTCCCAAAGCTGTCGCCAGGGTCGGCACGGAGATCATAAATACCCGGGTCGAAATTCCAGCTATGGAAATCCCGATTATAGAGTTGATGAGGGTGAGCCTGCGGCCTCTCTCATTCAGCTGGATTTGATCTAGCAAATTCACTCTTGTGGGCCTCTCACGCTACTTAACGTGGAAATCTAAAATTCCGGTCGTAAGGAACGCCTGTGCGATCGATCTTGATCGTTGCCGACGACCTCTCTCAGGAAATCGTCAAAAACCTTGAAGCCGCTCTCGAACCATTCCAGCAATCGCCGATGCCTTAGGCGGGAAGGCATTAAAAAGCTTAGGCCCAAAAAGAATTTCTGGACTCCAGTCCTACAAAAGTAAACTGTAACTCGATAGGATAGAACGGCTCGTCGGGTCACAGCAGGTCTGCAAGTCTTTATGGATCATCGGGGAGTTAGTCGGATTCTTCGAGGCTATCGTCTCTAAGTCACGGATGTCGACAATGCTCTTCTGGGGATTTGAGGGTTCAAACTATCCAAGCCGGACCCTACCTACTCCTCTATTTCTTGCGAGTCTTATTTTCCTCAAACCATACCACAAGAGAAGTCGTGCCCACGGCTTTGCCGTTAATGAGGATCTGATCCGGGGCGACGACCACAGCCTCAGCTATTTGCGGCTGCGTCACGCTCACTCTGCTCGCCTTTTTGGGTAAGCGCAGCACAACTGATTTATTGACCGTGACCGTGATTGACGGATAGACAAGCACGCTCTCGGTATCTGCCGCTGTTGTTTCTGCGTGAGCATATGGTTTTGTCTCGACGAAAAAAACTGACGTCAGGGCCAAGATGCCGATCGCTAACCACTTCATGTTTATCGTTCTGCCATTGTAGATCGAGTTCATGGTTATCTCCTCATTTGTGTCCCGTGTCTATCTTTGCCTCGCAGAAGGAATCATACTTCCGCGTTTCACATCACATAATGCTCGCCTTTTCTCGGCAGTGATCAGAAATCAACCTTAAGATTGATTCTACCGTTCATTTAAATCAGTCGATTTCTCAGCATGACGCGACGATTCGCCTGCAAGCTTTTCAAGTTTTTCTTGCAGGAAGCTGATGTGCACCCGCAGGTGGTACAATTCCCCCGCATAGGAGAGGGGAACCGAAACGGAAGCGACCTCGTGCTCAAGCTCTTTCAATCGATTGATGACGGATTGCGCACCTCCGACGAGTGGCTCTTTTTGAATCATCGAGTCAATTTCGCGAACCGCCGTGTACCAGCGATAAATTTTTGACCGAACCCGCCATCTATAAAGTGGCGGTGCGATCCTAAAGAGCGGGATCAACAACGCCAGGAAAGGCAGGACTAGTATTTTGAGACGGTCCATGAGCACGGCCGTCCCGTAAGGCAACCATCGAAACAAAAAAGACGGGCCGTTCGTGACATAGCGCCGAGCATCTTCATTCAGAGGCAGGTCGACGAAGTCGATCGACGGGAACTGCCGCTTTTGCTCCAGGACGCCTCCCGCTCGATGGACTCGGGTAATGGCGTCAAGGAGCGCCGGAATCAGGCTCGCGTTGAGATCCCTGCGGCCGGCCAAGTTCGCCGAAACCGCGACAAGTGTGGTGTCGTGAGGCGGAATATTTTGTTCTAAGTTCATCACCCCTTCGCTGAGAGTCACCGGAGTAAGAAAAGGAAACAAACGCCCGTACGCAGGCGCGCGATCGAAGTTAAGCAGTTGGATGTTCCGCTCCTCTAGAAGACTGCGAACTAGCGGCGCGCTAGGAGCAGCGACAAAAAATGCCGCGTCGATTGCACCTTGCGACAGCGAAGCCATAGCTTGTGCTGAGTCTCCGCGGACTAATGTTGTATTGGATTCCGTGATGCCAGCTGCCGAGAGCAACTGCATTGTCAGAAGATAAGTGCCACTCCCCGCAGCCCCGACCGCCACCCGTTTTCCTTTCAATTCGACAAATCGTTTTATCGGTGTCTGTTTGCGAGTAAAGACCCAAACGGGCTCGAGAAACAGGCTTCCAAGCGATTGCAAATGCTCTTTATCGTCATCCGTCGCACTGCCTCCCTGAACCAGGGCTAATGACACTTCGCCCCTTTTTAGCATGGCGAAGTTCTCCACCGACCCTGCGGTCGAAACAACCTCGAGGGCAATGCCATCGCTCGCCAGCAAACGCGCATACCGTTGGGCGAAAGCATAGTAAGCCCCGTTCTTCGCTCCCGTTGCAATTCGGATGACCTTCGGCGGCGGTGCACCTACGTACTGGTAGGTAACCACGAACCCGACAACAACGATCAGTGTGAGTAAACCCCAAACTTTGAGGAACTCCACGACGGCTGTTGAAAGACGCTTACTCATTATCGTGCGAATTCTAGAGCAGACTTCTAAAATTCGCCACCCTTACGACCGTTCGCTGCTAAGTGCGGCCATTCCACGGAATTATTCGAGGCAGCTTCAAGGTCTTCGACGATTTGCTGCGCGTGAACGTCGGAATCCAGCGGTGAGATTCGAGGCGTTCTTTTCGTGCAGCTTCATCACCATCGATCATTCTTTCTCAACATCAGTACTATGTCCTTGCGATTTGTACCAATGGCGACAAATTTAAACAGTACTGTTCAGCAGCCAGTTGGCTGCATAAACTCCGCGCCGACCCATTGGTTCTGATGGCACTTAGCCGCTTTCTCCTCGTACTCTAACAAATACCGGTCGTTATAGGGTACTCTGGGAATCATGGAAAGTGTTGAAGTTTTAGTAATGCCGCAGGTCTCCGCTGAGGTGATGCAAAGAATTCAGAATGTCGACGGCCGGATCAACGTGATCGATACCAGGGGATGGTTTGACGTAGAGCTTCGCGCCACTTGGCCGCAGTGGACCGTGGATCGGTATCTCGGGGCGAGGAAGTCTCCCGCCAGCAGCCTCGAACAGCGCAACCAAGCTCTGGCCTCGGCGGAGATCGTGCTCACCGGCTGGCCACCGCTAAAGAATCTACGAGCGCGGGCGCCGCGCTTGAAATGGGTGCACGAGCTCCCCGCGGGAGCCAGCAACTTTCTTGGTACCGATCTTTGGGGTTCGGATGTTTTGGTGACTACTTCGCGCGGGTTTACGAACAGACGACCCATGGCCGAGTATGTGTTGGCGAGCTTTCTCCACTTCGCTCGTGGCCTTCACTTGAGCTATCGAGAAAAACAGCTCCGCCGTTTCGATCATCAAATTTACGATCCCGTAATCGTCCGGGATAAGACGATCTGCATTGTCGGCGCCGGCGGTATCGGCCAGGAGGTCGCAAAACTCTGCGCGGCGGCAGGAATGCGCGTGATCGGCACGCGTCGGCGTGTGTCTTCGGGGTCGGCGCTTCCGCCCGCCTTCGCACGACTCGAATCCTCGGATCTTCTGCATGACCTGCTGCGCGAGAGCGAGTTCGTCGCCGTTTGTTGCCCGTGGACGAGGGAGACAAACCATCTGATCGGCCGCGCGGCTTTTGCGGCGATGAAACCAGGAACGGTTCTGGTCAACATCGCGCGCGGTGAGATTATCGACGAAGAAGCCCTGCTGCAGGCTTCGGCCGACGGACGGCTGCGCGGCGTCGCGCTCGACGTTTACCATGGGGAATTCGAGCGCCCGCCCGATTCGCGTCTGTGGGATGATGGCCGCGTTATCGTTACGCCCCATGTATCGGCGCTAACCGACGTCTCCGAGCACGGTGGGATAAAGTTATTCTGTGAAAACCTGACTCGTTACCTGGAAGGCCTGTCCTTGGAGAATGTCATAGACTGGGAGCGTGGATACTAAGCCTGAGTTGTTCGAGAGTGCCTTTGAGCGCTGCGCTTGGTTCAAGTCATTCAAGTTTCAAGGCTCAATTGTTCAAGTGAATAGAACACGGCGGGGAAACTTGCACTTTTCGAGAATTCTCGAAAGGTGGAAGAATTGACGACAAAAGGTCAGCTTGAGGCGCCGGATTGGCGCCTCAAGCCTGATTTGGATCTATGGAAATTTCTAGCCTGTGACTGACTTCAATTGCTAGTTGGAAATCTTCAGCGCGACGCCAAGAGCTAATGGAGTATCGCCGATGCTCAATGCCGTGCCCAGCTTCTCCAACTCCCAGGTTGAGACCTTTTCTTTCGAAACGCCGTCTTTTGCGACCGTCTCCAACTTTTCGGCCTTGGGCAGTTTGATCAGGTATTTGACATTGTTCCCGTCGCTCAGGGTCACCGAGAGAACCATCTCTTTCCCTTCTTCTGTTCCCATTGTTTGAAGTGCGGCAATTCGACTCGAAAGGCCGGTCTTATTTACCGTATCTACATACAGCCAGATGAAGGCGCCGATGAACACGACAATAAGCAACCAGCCATACTGACCGATCCGTTTTTGCCGTTTTACCGCCCGACTGCGCTGGCGTTCAAAGAACTTCCGATAAGACTCCCTTTCAGCCACTAATCTCTTAGCCGGATCTTGCTCGGCCGAGCTAGCAGGCTGATCGAACCCGAGGTCGAAGCTGTTCAGTATCATACCGAGTATTAACAACCCGATAGGGATGGCGATCAACAATACAGGATTCATAAACTCTCTCCTTTTGATAGGCTCTTGATAGCCTGTGGATATTGGAAGAGGGAGGGAGGTCAGAACCGAGGTTACATTCGCTGAGAAACCAGAACCGAAGTCCACGCCACCATTGAGTGTATCGCCCAGCCTTCTACCTCTTGCGCGCCGTTAAGCCGAATGAATGATGCGATATTAACTCTACAGGAGCGGAAGCGCCGCAGCAAGGGGCGTTCAATCGTTACATTTCCTCCAAGACGTTCAACGATACGGGTCGTTCAAAGTTCAAGGATCGTTCAACGGAACAGAACTCTGCGCGGAAACATCTAACTTTCGAAATTTCTCGAAACGACTCAATGAGATTAGTTACCCGTTCATCCCGCGTTGCTCGTAATTGTTTCCGCTCCCCAGCCTTTCAGCCAATTGTTTGTGAGTAGCAGAACACGAAGCTAGTGCTGATGTTCATCCTGGCTCGGTTCGCTCGGCTTAGCGCCGCCTTTCGTATCTTTCATGTTCATGTCTTCCACGCTCTTCTCTTTCATCTTCTCGGCCATTTTCTCTTTCATCTCTTGCATCTTTTCCATCTTGGTCTTCATATCGCCTTTCATCGGCGTGCCCTGTTTCATATCGCCCATCTTGTCCATCCCTTCGCAGCACTTCAAGGCGTCGGGTTTCGACGGTTCCGTTGCTTTCTTGGCCGGCGCTTGGCTTTCTTCCTTATGCTCTTCTTGTTTGTGTTCCTGCGCGATGACGTCTGCTCCTGCCAATACGCCGGCCAAAATCAACATCACCAATAATTTCTTCATCACTTCCTCCTGTATTTTTTGCTTACACCATCATCACGGCATTCAACGCGACTCAGTCATTGTGCTTGGTTCCGCAAGCCCAATGCGCACATACCGCGCCCGCGTCAGAGTTCCAACCGATTCAGTCTCAGGGCGTTGCTGATCACGGAGACGGAGCTAAAGGTCATGGCGACGCTGGCAATCACCGGGCTTAGCAGCATGCCAAAGAAAGGATAAAGCACGCCGGCCGCGATGGGAATTCCGAGCACGTTATAGATGAACGCAAAGAACAAATTCTGCCGGATGTTGCGCATGGTGCCGCGGCTCAAACGGCGCGCTTTAGCGATGCCGCGCAGATCGCCTTTGACCAAAGTCACTCCGGCGCTTTCCATCGCGACGTCCGTGCCGGTGCCCATGGCGATTCCAACCTGAGCTTGCGCGAGCGCCGGCGCGTCGTTGACACCGTCGCCCGCCATCGCGACGATGCGGCCTTGGGATTGTAGCCGCTTCACGACTTCGCTTTTTTGTTCCGGCAGCACTTCGGCCTGAATTTCATCGATGCCGAGTTTTTCTGCCACCGCTTCCGCGGTCGTGCGATTGTCCCCCGTCAACATGACGAGCCTGACGCCGTCGTCGTGCAGCATGCGGATCGCTTCGGGAGTGGACGCCTTGACGGGATCGGCGACGCCGATCAGTCCGGCGACGGAACCGTCAATAACGAGAAACATCACCGTCTGGCCGTCTTTCCTCAGCTCTTCCGACCGCGCCGCGAACTCGCCTGCACCAACGCCCAACTCCTCCAACAATCGGCGATTGCCAAGCGCGACCTGTTTGCCATCGACGACCCCGACGACGCCTTTCCCCGTAATCGAACGGAAGTCGCGCGCGTCGGTAAGCTTTAACCCTCTTTTCTCGGCGCCGGCGACAATAGCGGCCGCCAGCGGATGCTCGCTGCCACGCTCCAAACATGCAGCGAGGCGCAGAATCTCATTCTCGTTTTGTCCCGGCACCGGCACCAACGCCGCCAAGTGGGGCTTGCCTTCGGTGAGTGTGCCGGTTTTATCCACGACCAACGTGTCGATCTTTTCCAAAACTTCCAGCGCTTCGGCGTTCTTGATCAGCACGCCCGCTGTCGCGCCGCGCCCGGTGCCGACCATGATCGACATCGGCGTCGCCAAGCCGAGCGCGCACGGGCAAGCGATGATCAACACGGCGACGGCGTTGAGCAGTGCATACGCCATCGCCGGCTCCGGCCCGAAGAGCGCCCAGACAATAAAAGTGATCATAGCGACCAGCACCACCGCTGGGACGAAATAGCCGGCGACGACGTCGGCCAGCTTCTGGATCGGCGCGCGGCTGCGCTGCGCTTCAGCGACCATGCGGACGATCTGCGCTAGAAGCGTGTCGCTGCCGACGCGCTCGGCGCGCATCACGAAACTACCGGTGCCGTTGACCGTCCCGCCGGTTACCCGGCTCTCTTTAGTTTTTTCTACCGGAATCGGCTCGCCGGTGATCATCGATTCGTCGACCGAGGTCGCGCCTTCGAGCACGACGCCGTCCACGGGAATTTTCTCGCCGGGGCGGACGCGCAGACGGTCGCCGACTTGGACGCGCTCGAGGGGCACATCCGTTTCGGTGCCGTCGTCGCGCAGCAGTCGCGCGGTCTTGGGCGCGAGCCCCAATAAAGCTTTGATCGCCTTGCTGGTTTTGCTGCGGGCGCGCAGCTCCAATACTTGGCCGAGCAACACCAATGTGGTGATCACCGCAGCGGCATCGAAGTATACGGCGACTTCACCGCCGTGACCGCGGAACGATGGCGGAAAGGCGTCGGGAAAAAGCGTCGCCGCCAAACTGTAAACGAACGCCGTGCCCACACCGATGGCGATGAGCGTGAACATGTTGAGACTGCGGTTGACGATGGACGTCCAGCCGCGCTGGGAAAACGGCCAGCCGCCCCAGAGCACCACCGGTGTGGCCAGCACGAGCTGGATCCAATTGAGCAGATGAGGCGAAACGCTCCGCTGCACCGGCTGCCCGGGAATGAACTCGGACATGGCGAGAAACACAATCGGCAGGCTCAATACGACGCCGACCCAGAAGCGCCGCGTCATATCGACCAGTTCGGGATTGGCTTCTTCCTCTAAAGTCACGGTGCGCGGCTCCAGCGCCATGCCGCAGATTGGACAGGCTCCTGGCTCGGCGCGCACGATCTCCGGATGCATGGGACAGACGTATTCGGTCTTTACCAACGGAGCGGCGGGCGCTGCGGGTTCCAATGCCATGCCACACTTGGGGCACGCGCCCGGTTTGGACTCACGCACCTCGGGATCCATCGGACAGACATAAACGTCCTGCTCGTTCCTCTCCGTCTGCGCAGCCTGCGAAGGCGCATGCATGTGTGAGTGATCGTGGCCGTGCGCCGCGTGCGCCTGCGAATGTCCGTGACCATGCGCGGCGTCTCCCGCCGCCCGGGATTTCAGAAACTTCTCGGGGTCTTTTTTGAATTCAGCCAGGCAATGTTGGCTGCAGAAATAATAAGTCTGTCCGTTGTAGACGTGGCTTGCCGCAGCGTGCTCGGGCTCCACGGTCATACCGCAGATGGGGTCAGTCATATCGGTTCATCCTCAATTGGGCGTGCTTGCACTAAAGTAAGTTTGACGTCACGCCGGCTTGTCCATCACGCGTCCTGCCTGCGGCAGAAACGCCGGCGTTCGCTCGGCGTAATGACGATACTCATCGCCGAACTCGGAAAGCACTTCCCGTTCTTCGCGCCGCGCCAGCTTGACATACATCGTGACGAGAATCGGAAACATAATCAATGTAACCAATGTCGGCCATTGGAGCAAAAAGCCAAGCATGATGAGAGTAAAGCCATCGTATTGCGGATGGCGAACGTAAGAGTACGGCCCGCTCACTGCAAGGGTTTGCGTGCGCTGCGCGTCATAGAGCACTTTCCACGCCGCGGATAGAAGGATGAAGCCGCCGAAGATAAGGATATTGCTCAAAATATGCAGCGGGTCGAAATGAGGATTTATTTTCCAGCCGAGCAACGTATTCCACAGATGGCCGGCGTCGTGAGATAGGAAATCCACTCCGGGATAGCGCCGCACTAACCAGCCGGAGAGCAGATAGATTGTTAGCGGAAAGCCGTACATCTCGACAAATAGCGCGACTATGAACGCCGAGAAGGCGCTGAATGAACGCCAATCTCGCTCGGTTCGCGGTTTCGAGAAACTAAATGCGAAAATGATGAAAACCAGCGAGTTGATCACCACTAGAGACCACAATCCATAGGCGGGTTCGTCCGTCATTTGCGCGTACCTCCGTGACCAGGCTCGTGCTCGTCGCCGTGACTTCCATGCCCGCCGTGAAATAGATGCATCAGCGGGCAAAGCAACAGCAAGCCATAGGGGAGAATTCCCAGCAGATGCGCCTTGTGCTCTTCCCAGAGAAAAAACCCCGCGATGGCGAGAAACCCAAGCAGCACCAAGCCGCTCTTCGAGCGAAACCATGAACGTTGTTCGGAATTCATAAATTCCTCCTATTCCTCATCCGCCAAGATCTTTCTTCTTGGCCTCGAATTCGTCTTTGTTGATCTCGCCGCGGGCATATCTCTGACGCAGGATCTCGAGCGCCGAATCCTGCTTCTGCTCTTTGTCTTTGCCGACGAGCCAGCGAATTCCCACGATGAGACCGACGATAAACAGCACCCAGAAAAGAAGCATCATCGCCATCATCCCGATCCCCCAACCCCACCACCACATCGGATGCATCTCCCAGTGCCACTCGTACATGCGGCCCTGGGCTAGGAGCGCGCCCGGCTCACCCAAGACAAGCAAAATCGGCAACCAAGTTTCATAGGTCATGACAATCTCCTCAGAGCGCTAATTTGCTTTTTTCACGCCCCGATTCATGCGCTCGGACATCTGCTTCATCATGCCGGACATGTCGCCCATCATCTTGGACATTTGACCCATCTCTTCCGGCGTCATTTTTCCCTCTCCCATCATGCTGCCATATCGCCCATCATCCCCGACATCCCACCCATCATCTTCCCCATCTCCTTGGCTTCCTCGCCCTTCATCATCCCCTGACCCTTCATCATGCCGCCCATTCCTTTGCGCATCTCGCCCATTTTTCCCTGCATCTCTTTCATCTTGCCCATCATCATGCCGCCACCCTGCATTCCTTCACCTTTTACGGGCATATCTTTCTTCATCGGCATGCCTTCTTTCATGGGCATATCCTTTTTGTCCTGAGCCATCAGGGGGAACACACCGATAGCTCCGGACAATACGATTGCGGTGACTAACTTTTTCATAACGATCTCCCTTCTTTTATTAAGTTGTTGATTCTCACTTGCCAATGCTCAGACTCGCATTGTGCATCCAGGCGATTACCAGCCACCGATCCAGGCCAAAACCCCTATATAGACTGCGCCCCAAACCATGCTCAGCGGATTTCCCCAAACGAAACCCGGAATCAGTTCGAAAAGGCTGTGATGCAGCTCCATCGCTTTGCCGGAGAGCACCAATCCGTAACCGATGCACAGGACGTAAAATATCTCCGTGCCGAGAACGCACAATGCCGCGTATTTTGTTTTTGATAGCATCGAACCCACCTCCTCCCATTACGGTTGCCGTGCATCGAAGTCAATTAATGCTGATGGCTCTCATCTTCGCGCTTGCCGCGCCCGTGCTTCCCGGCTCCGCAGCAGCCGCCACCGGACACCATCATCCAGACAAACAATCCGATAAAAACAACCCAAATCCAGTTGCTTTGTAAGAATTCCATGACCGTTCTCCTTTCGAGTCATACCTTGATCCCGAGTTTTGCCGGCTAAATTTGAGTCGCTCAATCCAAATCCCAGCTGAATATTCTCTCCTTCATCCCTGCGATATCTTTGATCACGAGCTCAACGCGTTTAGTGCCACTCGCGACCTTTGCAAAACTGACGATAGTTTCCCGGTGATGCCCGCTGCCTTTGTTCTCTACCACCGTTGGCGAATAAGTGTTTCCAGCGTCATCGCGCAGAACGCTGATCGTATTTAGATCGTAGCTGTCCAGATTGACCGAGTGCGTATCGAGCGCAATTTGAAAGCGAGCCCCATCGCTGCCTTTGGGATTCAAGTAAGTCACCTTCACCGTTACCCCGCCGCCGGCAACGGCCTGTGTCGCGTCCGAAGCAATCGCGTCGATCGTACCGTCGACCAGCAATAAAACGCTGAAGAGTAATCCTGCCAGTATTGTAATAGATGTTTTCACGACGCATCCTCCTTACCTTTTGCCTCTGCCAGAACTGTTTAAAGAACATCACTTATGTAGCCGCGATATCGACGACAGACGGAAGATCCAATTGGAGGAAGGCAATCAGATGCGGAGAACGGAGAGTGAAAGATAGCGCGGCGGGCCGATCGGATGAGCACGCGCGGCGCCGTCGAACAAAGCTCTGAGCCAGTGATTCCCGCTCTCGGCTGTTGCGGTGTTTTGGAAGATCGATATATCACCGACGCGGGACGCGATATCTCTGGACAAAAGTCGCTGCTGAAGCGACTCTGAAACTCCCGCGAGTGTTTCTGTGTGATAATCCGATCCCATGCAATCCAGATACTCGTGCACATCGTTGGGCGACGCGAGATTTGAACCGGTGGCGCGCTCACCGGTATCGAGAGCGACCTGATAATTTTCCTGACCTTCAATATGAAAACATCGCAATACCGCCCATGCGACGCTGTAATAGAGCAGCACAAATGCAACAAGCGAGACCAGAATAATTTTGAAACGATGGCGACTCATATCTTGACACGGACACGAGCAGGAATTATGCCACCCGGTTTTCATCGTTCAATCGAGAGGGACTGCTCGATGTTATTCTCTCCTTTGCGAATCCGAGACCATGACTTTTTCACATCTGGGAATAGGATAGTCTCAACCTTGGTCTTGCGATTTCCGCATCGTTCGTTCTTCATGACCCATGCTTCAGGATTATACTTGGATTGGTCCCGGGCGACCTATGCCGTGGAGAGTGCTGCGAGCACTAACCATGTCCACGCCAGCGCATCTCGATGACTTGTATTTGGTTCATTTCACGATGCCTTTATCCCAAACTGTTTATCGGTTTCGGGGAGTATGATTTCGAGCTGGCTTCCATTGATAACAAAGCAGTCCCGCTCCGAGAATTACTAATGCCAGGCTGATCCATTGATATTCCGTAATACCGAGACCGACAATGGGATTGGCACGCCAGAATTCCACGATAAACCGCATTGATCCTGCGAGAAACAAATAGAGGTAGAAAATCGTTCCGGGCGGAGGATGTCCTTTTCTGAGAACCCAAAGGATGGCGAAAACGACGAGTGACTGGACAAGTTCAGAGAGCTGAGTCGGATGTACCCTCACCCCCGCCGGATACGGCACACCGGTCAATGGATCAGCCCATCCGGCGACTGCGTTAGGGAACGCCATCGCCCAAGGTACGTCTGGAACCTTACCCCACGTCGCATCACCGGCGAGAAAACCAACCTATTCGTCCAATCCCATAAGCCAAAGCCAGAGCCGATGCTGAAATGTCTGCCGCTTGAGGCAGAGGTAAGTTGTGTTTCTTGAAGATCCACGCGGCCGCTACCGTCCCAGCAAACAGTCCTCCGTACCAGCTAAAACCGGCGCCGCTGACAAGGAATTCGAATGGCGCCTGTGTAAAGCTTTCCCATTCTTCCAAAACGAAAAGCAGCCGCGCGCCGAGCAATCCCGCAATGGCTGCAGCGAAGACGACGCTCGCAACAACCTCGGGATCATAGCCATACCATTTCAGCTCCGGACGGAGAATCCACTCTGCTGCTTGGGCCGCTGCCGTCGAAAGCCTTCCAAGAATAGCTAAGTGCCGATAGACAAATTTCACTTTTCCGGTTTCCATGTATTTTTTCTCAAGGGATGGCAAAGTGTCCTTCCAAAATTTACGGCAGAAGCTGCACCGAAAGTCGGAGAACTCGATGAGTGTGACCGGTGCCTTGTCATTGCCCTTCGACGGACCGTCTTTGACCAAGTAGTTAAATATATCCTCTCTTGTTGTGCGCTGCGCTATAGCGCTGCCACTTAACAACAGGACAAGGATCAAGCTCGAAATTGTAATCATTATTCATCGACCTTCTTCATGCCTAATTTTTCGGCGCTTCCGGCTTCCGTGTGGCTCACCGCGGAGGCGCTGGAGGAAATCGTCTTGAAGACACCCTCAGCGAACTCTGTGTCTCCGTGGTGAATACTCTTTCACAGTAGATCCACCGGTCGCTCTTGATCGGCTTTGCTACGGTCCAGCAAATTGCTGACCGAGCACTGCTTCCAGGGTTTTTAGAACCTTGTCATTGTTGCCTACATACAAGACCAGAAGTCTTCCCTGCTTGACAAAATGCGGTGGACCAACCCAAAAGATTTTCCTCCTCCCGACCGCCATGCCGTCGCGTGAAATCGGCGCGGCCTCGGCATCCGCCGCCGCAGCATTAGCATACTGAAAGACCTGCACATCCTCGCCGTGAACTTTGATCATTATTCCTGTGATGGAAAAGAACGGTTGCTCGACATCGCCCGACGCCGTAGCGCCAGCTCCCAAAGCGCGCAAGCTTTTAATCAAGCTTGGATAGTCGATTACCGGCCCACTTTTCGATTGTCTCTGTTGAGCCTGATTCGAACCCGATAATTTTTCATCACCGGTTGCGCACCCAACCGCAACGACGAAAAGCAACCCGATTGACGACAGAAATATTCTCATAAAAGCTCGATTCGGAGATTGCACCACGGAGACACTGACGGCGCGGAGTGAAGGGTTTTTGGAAATTACTCCGAACTCTGCGAACTCCGTGCCTCTGTGGTGATTATTCATCCGCAGTAAACCCAGAAAACCCAATTTTTCCATAGGATCAAAATTGCACCTTTTGATAAAGGCGTTTTGATACCCCAAGAACAGAAACGGTGGAAGCAGAGATTCTAGAAGAAGAGGCTAAATCCGATAAACGTTCTTAACCTGATAGATGGGAACTGACGAAGAAAATAAAATGGAGGCCGGAGACCGCAAAGCTGTGAGATGGAAAGTTCCGCCTGACAACAAGGCTTTGTGACAAATCACAGCAGGTCTGTTTTCTATTTTTAAAAAATGGATCCTTTTATCTCGCTGGCCAACTTGGGCAAGAAAAGGATGTTCCTGATGATCCAGGCAGGTAATCGAACTTGGAATGTGGTCGCTACTTTTGGTTGGAAGATCTTTTTCTAAGAGGCAATGCGCAAAAGTATTAAGGAGTCCTCCCAGAGAAAAAAGGAAAATCAGAGATACGATCAGAAACCGATGCTTTAACACAGGAAGAAGCTACCCGTTGTTCCTTACTCTGTCAAGTTAGCGGAGTCGAAAAGCCATTGCATCCAAGGCCTGAAAATGAAGACGCAATGCTTAAACATTTTCCAGCCCTTCCTTCTTTGCCCTTGCCCTACTAAAACGCTCTCGCCTGACCATGATAAGCACGAAAGCACTCAAGCCTAAGACCGTAGCCAACGCCGCCAGCCTTAAAGCGTTCATGATCGTAAGGGTATATTTTCCCGTTGTGGGATCGTACTGATAACAGAACAGCAGCAACTGATCGACCGGAGAGCCGACCCTGTTGGAGGAGGCCTCAACCAGGCTGAGGCGCAAGTCTCTGGGGGCGTACTCGATACCATAGAAATAGCGAGAGACTTTCCCCTTTGGAGTTAGCACTACAATTCCGGTGGAGTGAGCGTATTGGGGATTTTTGGCGTCATAGGTGTATCGGAACCCGACAGCCTGGGTAAGCTGATCAATGGATTCCTTCTCGCCTGTAAGGAAATGCCAACCTCGCTCTGCTCCTGGGCGTCCATATCTCTGCAAATATTTCTCCTTATTGGCCGCCCCAAGCGTAGGGCTTTCGTTAGGATCGATGCTGACAGTAAGCACGCTAAATTCGTTACCCACATCAAAGGATAATGCTTTGAGGCTTTTTACCAGCTGCTCCAGCGTCAGCGGGCACAAGTTGGGACAGCCATAATACGCGAGCAGCAGGATAACGGGTTTGCTGCCAAAATATTTCGAAAGTTCAACAGATCTCCCTTCCTCATCGCGAAACCTCAGGTCGAGAGGCACCTGGGCGCCTAGCATGTGGTCAAACCCTACATCGCGAAGCGGCTCAGGCCGCACACCATTGACGCTGGCCTGTCCCCCAGCGACGAGCAGCAGGAGAAACGACAGCCACAGAACCATTTTATTCTCTCTGCTTTTCTTTGACGGCACGTGCCTTAATCTCTTCTTTGATGCCCGCGCTAAAAACCTCAAAGGGCGGGGTGGCCTATTCCTGTTTCGATCTATTTTTTCTCAAGGGAGGTTAACGTCTCCTTCCAGAACGTTCGACAGAAACTGCACCGAAAGTCGGAGAACTCGATGAGGGTAACTACCGCCTTACCGTTTCCCTTTGTCGGACCGTCCTTGCGCAAGCAGCCAAATATATCCTCCCCTTGTTGTGTGCTGCCTCACAGCGCTTCGCTAAGGAGAGAAACCACTTTAAACTCAACAGCGCGACCATGATTCTCGCGACCATGATTCTAATGGTGCTATTCATTGCTCACGCGGTTCTACAAACTGAAATAAAAAATCAGCACCCGGAGGGGCTAATTCCTGCAAAAAAAGGAAGCTGAAAATTAGGAAGTCGAGGGACTAAATCCGGTAAACAGTCGTGGATTGATAGATAGGCACTGAGAGAGGAATAAAAGTTACGCGTAAAGCTTGCAAAATTGCCCCGAAGGGAAGGCCCAGTTGCGACGAAACTAACCGATGACCATCCGCGGCTCTCTTTTCGGCCTTCGGCAAAGAAGTCCGGCCTAGAAATGCCGTCTCGTCGTTACCGTCAAGACAAGATATAGAACTCCGAATCTGGCTGGTATCCCTGACTGACACCTCGTGTTCCAAAATACAAACGCCAAACACATGAAGAGGACCCAGAAGAGAGAAAAGTAATATTAGCAAGGCAGTGTGCAGACGATGTCTAAACACGGAGAGTAGGCTAACGGTTGCTTTTCATCATGTCAATCTAAGCTTTCTCGTCCCTAAACCACTGGGTCTCGTCAATCCCGACGCGCCTGTTATTATCATGGGCTCGCCTATGGCTGCGCATACAATTGTGTTTCCGCAGAAAGAAAGAATGAATTACTTACGCGTGATGATGATCTTGGCGCCCTGCATCCAGCCGTAAAGTCCAAGTAGCAAAAAGATGACAAACAACGGCACCAGCAAATAATCCAGATACGGCGTCAAAGCACTCAATCCAAGTAACCCCAGCAGAAAAACCGTAGCGGTGTTAAGCAGCAGAGTGCAGCTGCGACGGAACCCCACAGCCCAGTCCTGCAACAACGGTCTGCCTGGGGGTTCCTGTCGCATAACGGCTTCGGCAAAATACGTCTCACGTGATCTTCAACATCTCCTTACCGCAACAGCAGCGCGGGTTTTGATTTCCTCCGCCGCCCGCCTGAGCCCCTTTGGTCACTTCAATCTCGCAGCCGCAATTTGTATCGGGGCAGCGGTAGCGCTCGCCTTTTTGTAATGCCATGTTTACCTCCTCATTAATTGCCGATGCACAAAAGGTTTTCGAGCTAGGTCCCAGGATTAAGCTGGGACCTAGCCACTACTAGTGATTTAATCAAACCTCTCGCAGCTCGCCACGGCGTACGCGCGCCACCAGATCGTTCCATTCGGCATGAGTGAGCTTTACCGTGTTCTCATCCTCACCGATGGTAACTCCATGGTCCGTGATCTCGACGGCGGGACAGCCGGTACAGGCTGGGCAGAGAGTTACTTTGATTGGTTCCATGAGTCTTCACCTCCTTTGATTAGACTGATACACCTTAAACTAAGGTTAAAGGTCAAGGGGGGGACGAAAAAATGCTGACGGTAGGGAAAGTTGCTCGGCGCGTCGGGATTCGACCGTCAGCGATCCGATACTATGAGAGGCAGGGCATGCTTCAACCCACATTGCGCGGGGCAAACGGGTACAGGACTTATAGCGATGACGTGGTTAAGCTGTTGCTGTTTGTAAAGCGTGCGCAGTCTCTCGGTATAACGCTGAAAGAAATAAAGCCCCTTCTCAATCTGGCTACTCAAGGCCAGCAACCCTGTAGTCATGTGAAGCAGTTAGCAAGAAACCACTTACGAGAAATCGATACCAAGATCATTGAACTGCAAACACTTCGCAATGAGCTTCGCACTCTATTGCGACGTAAAGCAGGCCGACCGCATGGTAACGAAGTTTGTCCAATAATCGAACGTCCGCAGGGCGAGCATTAGCTAAAAGCTGCCACACATCAACCTTTAAATCGACGTAATGTCTGGTAAACTTTTGCCGTCATGAAAACCTTGACAAGCACGCGCGACAGCAGAGACGCACATGGCTGACCCGCCCCCCTATCCCGGCACACCACGCTGGGTGAAAGTGTTTGGGATCATCGCGATCGGCCTGGTCCTGCTGGTTGTCATCTTGCTCCTCACCGGCGGCCCTGGTCGCCATGGCCCGGGTCGCCACATGGGCCTGGGTGGGGGTGGCGGCCCGAGACCGTCCTCGAGCGTCACAGAACACAGACCCTAGGCATCCCGAACCACGGCGGTTAACACCCATGACCATGGCACCCGGCCTCCGCAAGTTCGTCCTCGCCGCGCATCTCACGTTCTCGATCGGCTGGATCGGTGCGGTCGTTGCGTACTTGGCGCTCGGCGTCTCCTCTGTGACCAGCCAGGACGCCCTGACGGTGCGTGGCGCCTGGGTCGCGATGGAGTTGACGGGCTGGTATGTGATCGTTCCGTTGGCCCTCGCCGCGCTCTTGACCGGGCTTGTCATCTCAATGGGCACGACGTGGGGTTTGTTCCGGCACTATTGGGTCCTGATCTCACTCGCCCTCACCATCCTTGCCACCGTCGTCTTGCTGTTGCACATGCCAACAGTGAGCTTGATGGCAGACGCAGCGCGAGAGGCGGACGGTGCTGACCTCGGCGGGCTTGGGGGCGACCTCCTGCACCCCGGTGTCGGACTACTGGTGTTGCTCGTGATCACGGTGCTGAATGTGTACAAGCCGCGGGGCATGACCCCGTACGGGTGGCGTAAGCAGCACGAGCAGCGTACGGTGTCGCAGCCGTAGATGCAGCGACTCCTGCTGGTGGCCGGCTTGACGATCGAGGTCACCCGGCCGGAGTTCGCGCCGTTCGAGGCTCTCGAAAGCATCGGCGAACAGGTCGCGGAGGATCGCTCTTCGGGCGGTCCAGTGACGATCCCAGTACGAGTGGAACGTGCTGAAATTGCGGAACGGGATCTCGATCGTGCGACGCTTGGAACTTAAGGACCTACAGCACTTCGTCACGGTTGCGGAAGTATGCGGTTTCCGGCGGGCAGCGACGAAGCTCGGGGTGCGACAGTTGGTTGTTCATGATCATTCCGTGCATTAGCCATAAGCACTTGTTGATCTTTCATGCCCGGCGCCGCTCATAGACATCGTCCGCTGCGGCTCGCCGATCGTGACGCCCTGCAAGCCAGAGCGCGGTGACAACGACAATGAAACCGAAAAACGACGTGATCCCTGCTATCGGACCACTGTGAGTGCTTAACTGGAGGTGAGTGTAAGCGTGCCAGGCTTCCCCCGCCGTTGAGACAAGGGCACCCGCAAAGGCGACCGGCAAAGCGACACCGACCTTTGACCGTCTCATTTGATCGACCAGTGCCCACGCGGTCGTAACAAGCACACTCAGCACGCCGATGTAGATGGGCAGATGCACCGTGCTCAGGTGTGTAACCATCTCAGCGACAGTCACGGCTTCGAAGTCTGGATTCAACAGCCCGTGCCATACGGCATCAAATGCTAGGCCGAATAGCTGCACGCTCAATGCCGCCCAGATCCATTTTAGAGGGCCACTTCGATGTTTCATATTTACCATATCGATTCTCTGTTTTTACTGGGGCTCATGGGTCTACCCGCTTTCATACCCTGTTGACTCATTCAAGACTCATGGCACGAGAATATTTTCATCGCCGCTCAACAAACTTCTTTCCGGTTGTTTTCCGTCCGGCAGACGCCAGTATTCTCTTGGTTTTCGGAACGGCAGGATGAGAAGGTTCAGGAATTTATTATCTTCCGGACCAAAGTACGCCGGAACACCGATGACAACATCGGATTGTTTCACGTTCAGCCTAAGTGTCCCATGTATCAGATCCCACCACCGGAAAATCACTGAATAATTTGAATTGGTCTCATTCTGCACAATGGAATGATGAATGCCATGCATACGAGGCGTAACGATAATCTTGTTCAGCCATCGCTCTAACGTTATCGGTAGACGTATGTTGCTGTGGTGAAACATGGTGGCGCACTGAAAGATTAATTCATAAACGACATAAGTAAGCAGGGATATTCCTATCAAATAGACCTGAAGCATCCGGAACCCCAACGAATAAAGAACCTCACCAAAGTGGAAGCGGAAGGATGTCGAGACATCCAAATCCGGATTCACGTGGTGAACGTTATGAAACCGCCAAAGGAACGTAATAGAGTGGTTCGCCCGATGCCAATAGTAAAAAGTAAGATCCATCAATAAAAATCCGAGGATGAACTCGGCGGTAAAAGGTAAAGGCATGACACGCAACAAGCCGAATTGGTTTTCTGAAGTCCACGACGCTAACCTGAGAGCCACGGGCGCTACAACATATGCCGCAGTCGCCAGGGCTAACGCCGAAACACCGACATTGATCAGGAAGCGCTTTTTTTTCGAACGTTTTCCTTGGCGGAGCGAAAATCGTGTCTCAATCATCAACAGCGTCAGGAAGACAGCGATTATGATGACGCTCGTGATGATTTCAAACTGGCGAACAAAGTCGGGCATCATGCGATAGCATAGCTAAGCTAAAAATTAGTCAATCCGCCAAGCGAGGAGACTGGCCGAAGGGATTGTCGCGCCTATGATCGTTGGCTCTCCTCAGCTTTTTTTGGCTCAGGGCCATATTGGTCGAGGTCGGCTTCAATTTGATGAAAAATCCCGAAGAAACCCCGCTGCGCCTCAACTACTTTCAGACCTGCTTTTCGCACCAGCTCCAGCGACTCTCTATTCCAGTGACACCCGAGTTGTTTCGCAAGCCGATCGGCCGTGCGGTCCTGAAATCGCGCAAGCCATTCGCGATCGCTTCGGCCATGCTCCAGCAGAAGAATCTTTCCCTCAGACTTACAAACTCGTCTCATCTCGCGCAGAGCGGCGATCGGATTCGGGAATGTGCAGGTCGAAAGTGACGATACCACTGTGTCAAAGCTCTTATCAGCAAAAGGAAGCGCTTCCGCGTCCCCTAGCAAGAACGAAACATCTATCGATAACTTCGCTGCTCGTTTTCTGGCGACGTTTAGCATCTCATTACTGATATCCAAGGCAGTGATCCGACAATGACGGGGATAGAACTGCAGGTTCTTTCCCGTTCCCACGGCAACTTCCAAAACTTTTCCCGACGCTCTCCTTAATAGTTCTCGGCGCAGCCTGCTCAATCCCAGCAAATCGGGAATGCCCTCAACCCAATCGTACCAACGAGCAAATCGGTCGTACTTCTCAGATATCTCTTGGGAGGTAAAGTCTACAGCCATCTTGTCTGCTCTGATTTCTATTTGGCTGGATTCCGGTGCAGGGCCAAAGCTGCTGTCGCGAGCAAGAGAATCAATCCCAGTATTCCTTTTAGGACGTGCTTATTCACCAGTGGTAAAAGAGATGTGCCGATAAGTACACCCACGAGCGATCCGCCAGCCATCACAATCGCAATAAGCAGCACACGATTCGGCACATGGCCTAAATGACGATATGTCAGAGCACCAGCCGCTACTGTCGGGATCGAAACCAACAGACTAATAGTGCCAGCTGCCTTAATCGGCATAGCAAAGAGATACATCAGCGCAGGGATTCTCATTTCACCGCCGGCGACCCCGAGGACAGCGCTAACGGCTGCTATGGCAAAGCCAATTATAGCGGCAAGCAAGATTTTACCTGTCCCTTGCGGGCTGAGCACAACGTGATCGGATTCCGATATAGCCTCGATCATCATCCATGCGCCAACGACCAGGAGGTAAAGGCAAACGATCTTGCGAAGTAATGGTGAGGACCATCTGTGGGCTCGGCGGGCACCGAGCACGGCACCAAACAGGGAAGCCACAGTAAACACTGAAGCAAGAACGATATCCTCCGCAGCCCATGCGTGCTGTCCCCAACGGCGGATGAAGGCAATGCATACCGTGCATAGTCCTACGACGAGATTCACACCAGCTGCCGTTTTGACTTCAGAACCAAACAGATACGGCAGAAAAGGTATACGGAATTCACCGCCCCCGACACCGATTAGACCTGCTGCAGCTCCGGTGACTAATCCAAAGACGGCCGCCAAAGTCCCGTGCAGTGTCACTCTAAGGTCAACTAGCGAGTTTTGTGATTCGGCACTGTCACTGGTTCTCACGGAAGGATTACCTCGATACAAGTCGGGCAGAGAGTGACTTTGTTCGGTTCCATTAGTCACCTCCTTTCATCAAACTGGTATACCTTAAAACCAACCTTTTAAGTTCAAGAGGGTTCCGCAACAAACGATAGGTAATCTTGCCTAGGCGCGTGGGGTTCGACCATCGACCTGCAGATGCTTCGCAAGGAGTTACGCAGTCTATTGCAGCGGAAAGCCGGCCGGCCTCATGCAAGCAAGGTCTGGCCGTTAATCGAGAGAGCGCAGATTTCGCCTGCCCTCGAGAAGATCAATCCAAAGTGGAGACCCGGTCCGCAATCACGGTCCAACGAAAATAGCTGAGAGCATGCTATCCGGGTTTACGTGCCAGGAACGTGTATCCATAAACATCGAAGAGCCTAGCCTTCTTTTCACCCCTCGCTTCCCCGAAAGTGTCATACGGTGAACTGATCTGAATGTCTACGAACCCGGTGTCTACCAGCATCGCCCGCCAGCCTTCGCACGGAAGGCCGCCGGCGATTCAAGCAGTCCAAAGGTCAATATTGCGTATCGCACTCTCCGGCACCGGCTTACCATTGGCGATATCGCCGAACTGTAATCTTCCGCCCGGACGCAATACCCGCCACAATTCGGAGAAAACTCGTTTTTTGTCAGCACAGAGGTTGATGACTCCGTTACTGATGACAACATCCGCCCAACGATCCTCTACCGGTATCTCTTCCAGAAGTCCCTCACGAAACTCGACGTTCTTGAACCCGATGAATTCAGCCGTCTTGCGGGACTTTTCAAGCATCTCGGGGAGCATGTCTATGCCGACGACTTGACCCTGCGGACCAATCTGATGTGCAGCGACAAAGCAATCAAAACCCCCACCTGACCCGGCGTCCACTACCCTTTCGCCTTGCTCGAGGGACCGCAGCGAGAACGGGTTTGCCACCCCGGCGAACGACTCGACTGCCGCATCCGGCATCGAGTCAACTAGCGCCGGATCATAACCGAGGCGCTTCGCAAGTGGCCTTCCCGTATGGAAGTGATATTCCCCGCTTGGATTAGCGGCCACTTCTCTATACTTGCTCTTCACTTCATCTCGGAGAACGACGGGATCAACCGCCAACTCTTCACTCTTCATAAACCCTCCTATAGAGCCACGTCCGTCGCGCAGATCCAAAGCGCAGTTTCTTGAATCCATATTACGGAACCGGAGGCGTCGGCGTAGGCAGTCCATATTTGCTGTAAGTCTTCTCGATGTGCGCTCGCATTTCCTTGAGGCTTTTGCCTTCATCCATCATTTTCATCACGTCACGCGTGATGCCGATGCAGATCCCTCAGGCCAGGCTCATTCGATCGAATATCAGATTCCCGGGAGTCGAAACATCCTTTAGGTAACACGACGCATTGCTCGTGTGGCCCTCTGAGCCGCAACCGCAGTAACAAGGGATGTAGCGGAGAGTGTCCCGATTGGCGATGGCGAATCGATAAGCCTCGCGGACTTCCGCAGATGCGCTTCTGATATCTTTCGGAAGCAAATTTTCTGGCGCTAACTTGTATTTATGTTCTGACGCTGCAAAGGATCCACTGCCATCAACTATGACGGTAGCAGTTGCGATGAGTCCTATGGTGAGAAAATCCCGTCTATTCATGTACTGTTCTCTTTTTTACAATCAAGCGGCGATTTCAGATCTAGACTTCAATTTCTGTAGTTCGGCAAAAGACTCACTTAGCACTGTGAGGGCGCTTCGTAGGAACAAGGCGGCGATTGCTGCTCCGACCAGGATGTCGGGCCAACTGGAGTCAAGACCTTTTACGCCGACTGCAGCCACTAATACTGATAGATTAGCGATTATGTCGTTGCGTGAGCAGAGCCAGGTGGAGCGCATATTAAGATCATCGGATCGATGGCGGACGAGAAGCAGAAAACATAGCCCATTTCCTATCAAGACGAGCAGTCCGATAATTCCCATCGTCTCCGCAACCGGCACAACTCCCACTGTCATCTTGTAAACCGCTTCGGCCAATACTCCGACACCAAAGGCAGCCATGACAATGCCTTTGAGAACCGCGGCTGTCGCTTTCCATTCAGCACTTCGCGAAAGTACATATAGGCTAAAGCCATAGACCAGCGAATCTCCGAGCATATCGAGCGAATCGGCAAGCAGCGCGGTCGAATGCGCCAGCACGCCCGCGGTCGCTTCCACAATGAAGAGACCCGCGTTGATCACTAAAACGACGAGGAGAACTTTCCTGTGCTCACCGCGCAGGGTGGTTATCTCTTTTGCTTTTTGCTCGCAACACGCATCCATGAGGTTAATCTTAGCAGCCCAACACATACAGTACCAAGGGCAGGACACGCTTAATCGTCAGTGATTACAGCCTAATCGTTACTCGATATCTTTTTTGATCCTTTCGAATTCCTCTTTACCGATCTCGCCTTTCGCGTAACGTTTTGTGAGAATCTCCAACGCATTCTCTCGGTCGCTCACCGAGAACGGCATCTTTGAACCCGAGAGCCATTTCACGACGACAACAACAATCAGTACAAAGAGCACGATCAGGAGCAATCCAAAAAGAAACATAAAAATCATCATGCCCATCATGCCCATGCCGTCCGTCATCATTTTCTACTCCGGGTAAAGAAACTGTGTCGCAATTAGCAAAATCACCCGGGTGTCATGTTGAGCAAAGCGAAACATCTCGCATTTCCAGCGTATTAAGTCGAGATTCTTCGGCTACGCCTCAGAATGACATTACGACATAGTCTCAAAGGAGCAGGGGTCGGAACCCCTGCTCCAACGGGCTTTACTTACGATCGACCTCTCTCGTGCTCATCCATAGGGCGACAAGAAAGGATAGCGCGACGATGGCGCCGTACGAACGAATTTGAAAACCGGCGAATTCGACGAGAATTGGATACATTAATTTGTCACTTTCAACCACTTCTCCCCGCGGAGCAGAATCTCTAAATCCCGGCGCAGGCGTTTCATAGCCTCGCCGTCCGTTGACACATAGTAGCCTCGAATCTGCGCCTCTCGGTCAATCAGAACGAATCGCGGGCTATGCGTATGCGTGGCTCCCGATTCGGGTCTTTTTTCGTGGGGTAGTTCGGCAGCACCCAGGTGAAACCCTTCTTGAGCAAACTTGTAGATGTCTTCTTTCTCTCCTGTTAGAAACAACCAGCGCCCAGGATCCGCGCTGAATCGCTTCGCGTATTCAGAGAGAACTTCCGGAGTGTCTCGCTTTGGATCAACGGTGATCGAAACCACGCGCAAATCTTTTTCCTCCATGAAATCTTCCTGGATCTGTCGCAGCTGGGCGCTCTGTATAGGACACGTGTCGGGGCAGTTCGTATAAATAAAATTGACGATCCATACCTCGCCTTTGAGATCCGAGAGCGTAACTTGGCGTCCGCTCCTTTCGAGCAGCGAAAACTGCGGAACTGATCCAAATTCTTTTAGCCCTTCCAGCGGCTTTTCTTCGCTACTGCCCTGCAGTTGTAGTTTTGCTTGCCATTTCCATAAGGCGATCCCGAAAAACACCGACAACACAACGACTGCAAAACTCAAGACAAGAATTGGTCGATTGCGAAGGATTTGTTCCATGGCTTTTTGAATCTACCGAACAGAACGATACTCGCCCTTACCTTCCGCGCTTACAATGCTTCGCAATGCCTCATCCACTTTGGCGACGATAGTTTGTGTTCGAAGTTCACCAGCGTGCTTGTAAGTGATCCTACCCTGTGGGTCGATGAAGAAGGTCTCGGGAATTCCCCACACACCGTAGTCAACGGCAATTTTCCCGTCAGTGTCGCGCCCGTTTAAATAAGTAATGCCGAACTCTTTCGTGAAGGCGCGTGCGTCCTCTTCCTTGTCCTGAATGTTCACCCCGAGAAAAACCACATCTCGGTTCTTGTATTTCTGCCAAGCGCTCTCAAGCGCCCGAGCCTCCGCCCTGCACGGGACACACCACGAAGCCCAAAAATTGATAAGGACTGCTTTGCCTCGAAAATCCTCAAGTCTGATTGTCTTGCCGTCGAAAAGCGTCAGTGTGAATGACGGGGCTTGTCTGGCAACCAGGGGAGACTGGAAATAGCGCGCGTCCCGCGTAAAGCCGTAGGCGAGAAGGCCGATCATTCCTCCAGCGGCCACGACAACCAATCCCAACTTGATCCAGGCTTTGGAAAACATCGACTCTATTTTTTGTCGTCCCTCATCATTCGCATCATGAGGTACATGCCGACCGGACAGGCAAGCAAAGCTGCGAGGCTCAGAGCTCCGCTTGTAATCGCTCCCAAAGACAAGCCAAAAAATGAGATCGCTGCGATGAGAAGAATCGGAGCGCCGCAACAGATCGCCATGCCAAGCGTTCCCTTAAGCCACTTTCCCTGCATCGGGCAGGCAGCCGACCCGTCTTCAGTTTTCACTGCGGCCCCAGTGGGATTTTCCGTGGGCAACTTTTCCTTCTCTAAAAGAATCTGATCCGACATAAAATCTCCTTTTGTCTTCGGTAAATTTTCTACTGTTGCTTTTTCCATTTCATTCCGCCGTCTGCGCTCATATAAATTGTGCCGTCCATCGCCGACACGTACACTTCATCTCGTTTCTTGGGATTGATAGTGACCGCCGCCAGATTTTTGAGATCATTGCCGGTGCGCGTCCAAGACACGCCCGCGTCCGTGCTCTTAAAGAGACCGTCGCGCATTGCCACAAACATGATCTTGGGATCTCCAGGATTCACCACGAACCCGTTCACCGTCCGATTGGTGGGCAGACCGCCCACTGTATTCCACCCTCAGAAACAGTCGGGACTACGTTGCAGCCCTGTAGAAGTGCCGGCGTAGAGAAAAATTCCTCCCATTCCCGTCGGGATATTCACGGATCTTAAAACCTTGACCTCTCCCTCGGGACCGTCGTCTACTCTCGTCCATTTTCCGCCGCCATTTGTGCGCCGATAAACTCCATCGCCTTTTTCTCTGACGACCGCGTGCAGTTTTGACGGAGCATTTGGATCGATCGCAAGGCCGTGAACATCCATCCCTTTCAATCCATCGTTTACCTGGTTCCAGCTCAAGCCACCATCGATGCTTTTAAATACCCCCGCCTCATGGGTCCCTACATAGATTGTTTTCGGCGCGCGTGGGTCAGCGGCAATGTCCATCACGTCGAGATGCGGTTGTTTTGTTGAGACTGGCACCTTGTTCCACGTTCGCCCGCGATCGTCACTCCGATACAGACCGGTGTGGGCGCCTAAGAATAAAGCCTGCCCGCCGGAGTCCATGGCCAGCGAATGGACGTGCTCGAACCCGGATGAGTTTTTTTGCTGCGCACCGACGGCTATCGGATTTGTCACCCACAGTGTCGCAACCAATAACGACATCAGATGAAAATTGTTCTGCATAACTTCTCCTCGCATAGGCTATCGCCGCATCATGTCCTTCATCATTTCACCCATATCTCTATCCATCATGCCTCCGCCGCGTCGCATCATTTCTCCATCTTTCATCATCCCCGCCATTGCCGCTTTCATATCGATTCTCATTCCTTGGACTTCCTCGCCGACGAGCCCCATCATGGCTCTCGGCCGATCGCGTGTCGCAATCGAGAAGACATACGAGACGAGGGCCCATCGCTCTCTTGCGGTGAGCGAATCGGCATACGAAGGCATTGGCGTTCCATTGAGACCGGTGCTAATGGTCCGGAAGAGATCCTGCGGCTCGGGACCAGATTTAAAAGGCTTGAGAGTCAAGTCTGTTGGCGAAATAGGATTTCCCGAATCATCGTTTAGCTCTTTGCCCGATGGCCCATCTCCTCGGCCCTGAGCTCCATGGCACGCTCCACACCCCGCTTCCTCATATTTCACCTTTCCGAGCCGAACCAACTCGGCATTAAAAGATGGTTGGGCCGGAACCGAAATTGGCTCAAGAGGTTTCTCAGAATTAAATCGATCCGAGAACGTCTTGAGATAACGGGTCACAGCCCATCTGTCCTTTTCCGAAAGGTGAAGCTGGGCGAGCATGCTCGTAGTCCGTACGCCTCGGGATACGGTTCGAAAAATATCTTTATCTACCGGAAGAAAACCTGAAGGGGTGGAGCGAAATTTATATTGCCCGGTGGTGAAGTCTCTCGGCTTGGTCTTCAGTCGATCGGCTTCCGGTCCTTTGCCATCGCCTTTTTGACCGTGGCACGCGGCGCAGTTCTCAAGGTAGATTCTTTCGCCGAGCTTGATGTCCGTTTCAGCTCGAGCAACTCGGGCCTGCTTGCAACCAGATCCGTGCACGATGACGATTCCAAAAATCAGCAAAAGAGTAGACAAAAACAGCTTGCTCATAGAGACACGATGGCTAGTGGGTACGCGCTACTACCCTCTCATAAGAGGCGTTTTCGCTTTCACCCGCACGAAGCGTTTCATCAGGAAAGACGCTTAATGCGAAACCCACCATCGCGATAGACGATCTCATTTGATTCCCCCAAACTATTCTGATGTCCAGGCGCCAAAGGCTATCTGCCATGGGGCAAGGAAAGACCTTTCGACCCGAACGTTTGGTCCACGGTCGAGCGATCGGGAAGAAAACAGAAAAACTTTAGATGCGAAGAACTACGTGAGAAAGAAGCGACGAGAAGCGAAGTCCAGACAAAGAACGACCCTGAGATCGCCAAAACGAGGGTGAGAAATCAGACAATGAAAAGCTTACGAAAAGCGCGTCATGGAGCGGTATCGATTTGAAATTGAAGAGCTCGATCTGAGGAAATAAAACTCGCGTTGATAGCATGCCGTAACGAACCAAGTCACAATTCTCTTTTTCTGACTTGCTGCCAGGTTCATCCTGCGAGGAATGGTGGTCGCAAGGCGCTTTTAAGATTGCCTGCATCGCGCTCAGATCGGAACACGCATGCACCACCGACGTGAAAAGGACGAACGTGATTGACGCTATGGCGATTAGAGACAAGGATCGTTTCGACATGAATACGCTTTTTAGAACTCGGAGTGAAACTAACGGTAAATTGCTTTGCGCTCCAAGTCAACGGACCAAAAGAGGTTCGCTGCGATTACTACTGGCGGCCTGTCTCATTATCGGCTCACCTGCGTTACGACCCATCTGCTAAAGTGTGCGCGATTCCCGCGTGCAGAAAACAATCATTACGACATTGTGCCAAGCCGCCTCACAAACAATCTGGCGTCGCGTGAGTTAACGACTCGCTACCCTACTTTCAAGTCGACTAGTCGTTCTCCGCGTGGCGAGCAAAAGCAGACCCACAGCAATTAGAGCGACACTAAACCACTGCGCTTCGGTTAAACCCAATGCGAGAACAGGATTGATTCGCCAAAATTCAACAACCAATCGCGCCAAGCCGGCGAGAACCAGATAGAGCCACGCCATCGTTCC
>DASYUV010000025.1:0-13961 GCA_036000865.1 Binatia bacterium
TGCGCCAAACCAATAGTAGGACTGGCTGTCCATCGCGAGCTTGCCTTTCCAGCGCGGGAGAAGAAGATCTTCCAACCCTTGCGGTACCTCTTCCTTGCCAACAAGACGCGTATTGTACGCAGGGACGAGAACGTTTAGAAGAACCGCGTTCCAGAAACTATCTTTGTCACGAAACGATTCTGGATAAGCTACACGCTGCGGCGAGTTGTAGCGCGCCATGACTCCTTTATCGACAAGGACGAGCATACCCAATTCGCCGCTCATAATCGCATCGGCAGCCAACTTGCCCGCACGGGCTTCGGTTTGAACTCGCGCAATGATCGATGCACCGGAAAACCGCCCCACTTGCACATTGACACCGGGATACTTCTTCATGAAACCACTAGCCAGAGCGTTGGCGACGACCGTATCCAGGTTCAAATAGATCACCACTTGACCTTCGGCCCGCGCACCTTCGACCAGCCGGGCCTCTCGCTTTGGGGTGGATAAGGCATCCAATCTCGACAGTTCTGATAATCATCTAGCAGGCTTCTCCGAGAGGCACTAAGGTTGGCAATGAGCCAACCCCAACAACTCAAGGAGGAGACGAAGATGAAACTGTATGGAGCGATCGATTTGCATTCGACCAACAGCGTGCTGGTTGTGATCGACGAGGAAGATAGGATCGTTTATCAGAAGCGTTTGCCCAATGACCTCGCACTGATCCTTAAGGAACTGTGTGTCTATCAATCGCGTCTTGAGGGGATCGTGGTGGAGTCGACTTACAATTGGTACTGGCTGGTCGATGGTTTGATGGAGCAAGGGTACAAGGTGCACCTGGCCAACACGGCAGCGATCCAACAGTACGAAGGGCTGAAGTACAGCAATGACGATTCGGACGCACGCTGGCTGGCGCACGTGCTGCGCTTGGGAATATTGCCCCAGGGCTACATCTACCCCAGAGAAGAGCGACCCGTGCGCGATCTATTGCGCAAGAGAAGCCAGTTGGTACGCCAGAGAACAATGAATCTGTTAAGCATTCAGAATCTGATGACGCGCAACACCGGATCGTCGATGACGGCCAACCAGATCAAAGGACTCGATAAGCCACAGGTTGATGGACTATTGCCCGACGCGGATCTCTCCCTGGCGGTGAAGGCTAATTGGTCGGTGATGTGCAGCGCCGATGAACAGGTGGAGCTGCTCGAACAGCGGGTCACCGAGCGAGTTAAACTCAGAGCTCAGTTCAGTTTTCTTAAGACCGTGCCGGGGATCGGGCAGATTCTGGCGCTCACGATCATGCTGGAGACCGGGGACATAGGGAGATTTGCTACGGTAGGCAATTACGCTTCGTACTGTCGGTGTGTGGGCAGTCAGAAGATCAGCAACGGCAAGAAAAAAGGGAGCGGCAATACCAAGAACGGCAATAAGTATCTCTCTTGGGCGTTTGTGGAAGCGGCTAACTTCGCGATCCGGTTCAACTCCAAGATCAAGAGTTTCTACCAGAGAAAGAAAGCCAAGACGAAAGCCGTGGTGGCGATCAAGGCGGTGGCACACAAGTTGTGCCGAGCCTGTTACCACATCATGAAAGATCGGGTCGCCTTTGATGTAACCAAAGCCTTCGGTCCAAAGTAAGTTTATACGGTTGGGATGGGACAGTGAGCCTGGTTGAGGGTTGGCTCAGAACCACGAGGCCTGATTAGCCGCTGTCCCGTCCCTTAGACACAACTCGCAGGGGTTGTGATTCGCTGGTACGCCCACGCCGTGAGCCACCATGGGGTTGGACTCCTGAGAAGGAGAGCCACTGGATCTGAGATCCTATAACCTTGGAGGCGGCGTGGTACCGACAGTTTTCTGGGGCAAGTTAATTGCCAGGGGCGGGAAGAATTCTCTTTGAGAAATCTCCCATGGCCTTGATCCTGATGGGTGACTGTCACGGACCAGCGTCCGAGACCGAATGAAAAGAAAACAGGGGCGCGTTACCGAAAGATCACGGACTGTGCGAGAAGGAACAAGGGGAAAGAAGAAAATTCTTTTCACAGGAAACGTTTGTGCCTCTTGACCTGCCTGCTAATGGGTGCCCCTACAATCGTGCCTTGACTTGTCTTTCTAAAACAACTTGGTAAGTAATAAATCGAGCCAAAATCATGGATAACACTCTGCAGGAAATATTGACCCTGGTCGAAAAGGGGACGATTGAGCAGCGCTGTGCGGCGTTGCTGGTTTTGGGCGCGCTAAAATCGAACAGCGCCGCGGTGGTCAAGCTGGTTGGAACGATTCTTGAGCATCCCAATCCGGTGCTGAAAGATTACGCGCTACGCTACTTCGAAGAAGTGCAGCCGAAGAACAACATTGTCCAGCTGCTCAAAATGCTCGACGACCCGGATAAAGAGATGCAAGAGCGGGCGGTGCGCTCGCTAATCGCTGCCCAACAATCGGCGGTCCAACCATTGTTGCAAGCAATAACCGGAGCGTCACGCGTCTGGCAGCTCAACGCCGCGCGGGTCTTGTGCGCGGTGCGCGGTAAGGCGGCGATGAAGGGCTTGCTGCAGATGCTTGCGGCCGGCACTGATGAGGCGAATAAGGTGATTTGCGATCTGCTGACGCCGGCAGTGCGCGAGATGGATGCAAAAGAGCATGACGCGCTGTATGACGAGGTCGAGTCGCTTGCGACGAAGCTTGATGTCAAACAGCATCGTCCCGCGGTGGTTTCCGCCATGCGGCTGTTGGGGCAACTCGGACGTCCGCAGGCGCGCCGTTGGCTTTGCAAATTTGTCGGCGCCGAGCATCACCCCGCCGTGCGCTCGCATGCCTTGGTTGCACTGCTTCGTTGTTTGCGCGAGCAGGACATCCGAAAGGAAGAATACACGAAACTTTTCCCTTTACTCGAAGAAGCGGAGTTTAGTGAAGTGACGCGACTGGCGCTCGATTTACTTGATGCCCACGAGTTGCCCAACGATTCACGCTCGCTGCTCGCCAAGCTGATGCAGAGCCCGCACACGGACGTGCAAAAATTTGCTCTTAGAAAAATGGGCGATGTTGGCACGCCGGCGACGGTGCGCACCCTGGTCGAGCAATTGGGCGATCCGGACTACCGCAGGCGCGATGTCGCCGCCAGCTCGCTGCGCAAGATTCCCGAAGCCCGCGCCGCTTTGATCAAAGAGCTGACGGCTTGCGAAGATGCCAGTAAAGCCTGGAGCATCGCGGAATTGCTGCCGTCCTTCGAGGGCAAATGGCGGCAAGATACTTTGGAAACATTGTGGAACAGGCTGCGCGAAGCGATCGACGCACAGGGCCGCATACAAACAGCCTTTCTGCACGTGCTCAAGCAGGCGGACGCGGAAATGGCCTATAACCGACTCGCCGAGCAGGGCGCCAAGTTAGTAAAGGCGAAAAAATATAAAGAGGCGATCGGCTTTTTGACGCCACTCAAGGAATTTTCGCAGTTCAAGCCGGAGAACAAGTTTCACCTTGCCTGGGCGCAGCTCAAGCTGCACGCGCACACGGTCGCGAGTCACAAAAATCATCCCGCAGTGGAGCTCTTCACCGACCTCTATCGGAACTCGGCCTATCCGGTCTTCGAAGCGCTCAAGAAGGAAAAGAGCCTAGCGCCTGAAGATCTCTTTGCGCTCGGCTTCGGTCTGGCCGAGCGCACGGGTCAAGAACGCGGCTTGGGGATCGACTTGCTCGAACATGTAGCCGAGAAGTTTCCCCGCAACAAGATCGGCAAGAGCGCAAAAAATAAACTGAAACTTGCCGGCGTTTAAGGTTTTGGCTCGCCTAAGGTTGTTTTAATTACTGTCTTTCTCGCGCAGCTACTGATAGGTCAGGGCGCCGATCGTGGCACCGGCCCGAAAATCGCGCCAGGAATGCTTCCTTACGCGGCCTTCGCGCTTCAGGTGCGCACGCCACGGCTCGACATGCCGGCTTATCGGCAGCAGTTTTTGACCGACCAAGAGCTCGCCGACATCTACGCGTATCTGGGGACGGTTAAAGCATCCCCAGCCGCGAAAGATATTCCTCTGTTGAAATTTGAGCAGTAGGAACAAGTCGCACTGCGGCTATTGATGGCAGAAGGCCCGATCTGTTTTGCAGGTCGGGCCTTTTTTAATTTCTAATCTGTGGGTCTAATTCTCCGCGACGCTGAGAATTTATCCAAAGGCGTCGCCCCCGAAAGTTTTCATCGGGAGTCCAGTCGGAATTTCGCCTGGATTCCCGCTAAATACATGCGGGAATGACGGACTCATGTTCTTATACCCCGTCAGCTTGCTGCGGGCAGTTCATTCGGTGGGCAGCATCGTGTAAAGGCTCGCGGTTGTCGTTCTACGTTCCGCTCGTGAGCTCCCACCAATTTTTATCCAAGTCGCTGAAAATAAATTTTGTCGTGCCGTTGGCGCTTTCGAGCATGCCCAGCTGGGTGATGCCGCTGTCTCTTCCATTGGCGGCAAACTCGCGGTGGGCTTCTTCGACTTGCGCTGTGGACGCTATTTGCAACGTGAAACGATTGACCGGAGTTAGATATTGACGCGGACTTCTTTGCAAGACGACGATGTACCAAGGCGTCGATGGATGTTTGATGTATTGGGCCGTATTGAAACCGGCGGCGATCTCCAATCCCAAAACTTCGACGTAAAAGCGGCGGCTTCTCTCGACGTCGTCACACTGCAGTGTGCCGTGAGTAAAAGCCTGCGGCAGGTATCCGCGTCCAGGAAACCGGTCGCTGGTTAGCGGATTATCCCAGTGGCCGGCGGTGTGCGCGCGGCCGTGCAGCGCGCCGCCGGGATTGTAATACTCGATCTCGAGATGGTTACCGCCAGGCTCGCGAAAATAGATCGAGTAGGCGAAATGGGCGCTCTGCGGCTTGGTGATTTTGGTTAGCCGGTATTTTTCCTTGTGGGCTTGGATATATTTCCAGGCGGCCTCGACTTCCTCATGGGTGCCGACCCGAAAACCATAGTGATTGTCGAAAGTTTTTTCCGGCGCGTTGGGCCCGCCTTCGTGGACGATCAAGCGCCAATCCGTGTTCGGATGTTTCAGCATCGCTTCACCGGGCTTGCGTTCGACGACTTCCATCGCCAAAAGATCAGTGAAGACGGGTAAGGTATCGTCAAGCGAACGACACTCATAGTGGCCGGCAATGAGCCCCGTGGTTTTAATCATTTTTCTTCCCCCGGCAATTTTTGCAGGCGGCTATTATCAAAATTACTTTCCTGTATCGTCGGACGCAAGAGCCCGTCAAATAACCCGCGAGTACAAAAATACTCCGTTGGGGTGGACGCCAAATCGTCGTCTAAGCCTGCCGATCGGTGAAAACATCCTGACCGAATAACCGTCGCTCATCGTTTTGCGGCTTCAGGGTAAAGCTCCCGGAGGAATCCTTCCTTTTCCAGTTCTTGAATCAGCGAATTGTCGATGAGATTGTCGAGATTCAGCTTTGCGCTCTTGGCTGAGGCTTCCGGAATGCTGTCCAATGCTTGCTGGATGCCCTCGCGCCTGACGAGCGGCACGCTCTCCCAAGCCTCTCGGTAAACGTCATAGGTCTTCGACAGAATGTCTCGGTCGCTGGTTTTGATATATCTGCCCAATGTTTGCATCGAGAATTCCTTTTCGGTCTTAAAAATCTTGATGCCTTCGATGTAGACTCTTAAAAAACGTTTGACAGCGGAGCGCTGGACGCGCAGGAAATCTTTGCTGACGACGATACCCTGGGTCGAATAGGTCAACGGCAACTTGCGTAGATCGATCAAAATATGAAAGCCCAGTTTCTCTACTTGAAAAACCTGATCAACGTTTAGAATGGCGCCATCGACGGCGCCCGACGTGAGCGCGACCATGCGCTCGCCGAGACCGCCCATTTGTGCTACCGAGACGTCTTGATTGGCTTTCAGCTTGTAAAACGCCAAGGCATCGCGCAGCGAAATGTCCGATAGCGAGCCGAAACGGCTGATCGCCACTCGTTTGCCCTTGAGGTCGTCGGGTGTTTTGATCTTGGGATTGACCATGAGTACGTTGAGCGCGCGCTCGATGCCGCCGGCGACCAGCGCGAGTTCGGCGCCTTTCACCCACGCGGCAACTGCGGACGGTGGCGCAAGGCTGGCGACCCCAACATCGCCTGAGAGCAAAGTCTGTACGATCAACGAACCGCCGGGCATGTAGATAAGTTGAGCTTCCAGTTGGTTCTTCTTGAACAAACCGGCACGCTCGCCGAGATAAAGCGGTGCTTGAAAGCCAGAAATCGAGACGTAGGGAACTTTGAGAGTTTGTGCCAGTGGAGCCTCCGGCAAAAACGAATTCAGCAACAACAAGGAAATAACGATCGACGGTTTCAACGGCACGGTGCTTATTCCTTCCCCGTATCGGGAGTGGGCGCAATGTCATCCTGAGGTGAAGCCGAAGGATCTCGCCTTTTGTAACCAAGGATGGTCGAGATTCTTCACTTCGTTCAGAATGACAACCTTACCAAATTCGTCATTGTGACACAGTCTTATGAAGTGACGTACCGAGCATTCCTTTCCGCTCAGTTTTTATACAGCGTTTTAAGAAAGCCTTCTTTCTCGATCTCATCGAGGATCGTCGAATCGATGAAGCGTCGCGGGTCGGCGGTTTTGGCTCCCGGAAGTTTTTCCATGCCTTCAAGAATTGTCTTGACGCCTTCGATCGAAGTGCGCGGGATACGCAGCATGTTCTTTGCCTGCAAGGCGTAGGCTTCCCGTATTTCATCGCGGTTTTTCGCCCGCGTCCATTTCTGAATCACTTTGATGCTAAAGTCCTCGTCTTCGAGATAAGTCTTCATCCCGCCGAGAAAACCGCGCATGAAACGTTTGGCGGTGTCGCGCTGGCCGTCGATAAAGCGTTTGCGCGTGACCACGGTTCCGGTGATGTAAGGCTTGCCGATCTTGGTCATGTCGAAGAGCTCGGTGAAGCCGAGATTCTTGGCGCGAATGTTACTCGGAATCGAGATCGGCGCGGCATCGATCACATTGTTGACCAAGCCTTGAACCAGCAGGCCCATTTCGTTGAGCTGCACCATCGTAACATCGGTCGCGGGGTCGAGATTCCACATTTTGAGCATGGCTCTGGCGAGGGCGTCGGGAGTCGCGCCGAAGCGCGTGACGCCGACCCTTTTGCCTTTTAAATCATGCGGGGTCTTGATCTTCGGATTGACGATGAAACTGTAGAGTGGTTTGTCGAGGATGGCGCCCAAGAAAAGAGTATCCGCGCCGCTCAGATTCGAGCTGACACAAGCGTCGGTGACCGATTGGGCTATGGAGACTTCATTCGCGAGCAATGCCTGCAGTGCGGTGATGCTGCTCGCGTGAATGAGCTCGACGTCGAGCCCATGTTTTTTGAAGTGGCCGGCTTCGTATGCGATCCATGGAATGGCTTGATTGACGGTAATGGCGCTGTAGGCCACGCGTAACGACGTAGGTTTGGAAATCTCAGCGGCGTTGGCCATGCCGCTTCTGATGGCGGCAATCAAAGCCGCGGTAAAACCCAGTGCGAAGCAACGACGCTTTTTTGACAGGGACCTTCTGTCCATCACGTCCTCCGGGTCACAACGAAAAGTGTCTTATTCTACTCTGGCCAACTGTGCGGTCAAACGCAGGACCGTAAGGATCGGACGGTGTGCGCAGCGCACCCTACATTCTGGGTGCTTTCGCGCGATGCAAATGTAGAGGCGACCGGCCGGTCGCCCCTACACGTCAACCGTAAATGATTGGATATGAACAATCGAGGCTGATTTCACACGGCTATTGCGAATGAACGACCGGCGTTGACAACGTCCGGCGGCGGGTGTAATTCGGGCGCTGACTCATTTGCGAGAGGAATTATGAAGTATAAATGCATTTCAGCCGATTCTCATCTGGAGATCCGGCCCGATCGCTATGCGAAGCGCGTGCCGGCGAAGTATCGCGATCGCGCGCCGAAAGTCATCACGCTCGAAGACGGAACGTTGGCGGCGCTGCAAGAAGGGCAACCATTGGAGCGATTGATTTCGAACATCTCCTGCGGCCTGCCGTACGAAGAGCGCCGGCCGTTTGACCCGTTGCCCGGCGAGAACTACGAGAGCTCTCCAGGCACCGGCTCGCCGGAACAACGTCTGCGCGAGCAAGACAAGGACGGGGTCGATGCCGAAGTATTATTTCCCGGCAACGTCGGGCCGGGATTCTGGCGCGGCATCGGCCATGATGAGGCCTACAAAGCGGTCGTGCGCGCGTATAATGATTGGCTTTCGGAGGAATATTGTTCTTGCTCGCCTGAACGGCTGATCGGCGTGGGAGTGATTCCTATTACGAATATCGATGACGCGGTTGCCGAGTTGGAACACTGCGCGACAATCGGTCTCAGGGCTGTTGCCATCGATAACTTTCCCGCCGGCAATCGTTATCCGACGGCGGGCGACGATCGGTTTTGGGCCGCGGTCGTCGATCTGAATATGGCGCTCACGATTCATGTCGAGTTCGGTTTTCCTCGGCGCGGCCGCGGCCAACCCGCGCTAGCCGGACCGTCGTTCAAGTACGCGCGCCAGACCGACCCGGAGCATCATGTGCCCGACGTCATCGAACGCTTTAACAAGTATGGTTTCCGCGGCAGCAAACAAGTTGTTCAGATGATATGGGGCGGCGCCTTCGAACGATTTCCTAAGCTAAAAATTTACGTCGCCGAAGTGCAAATCGGCTGGGTGCCCAACTGGATGGACCAGATGGACAATGAATACGGCCGCCAACAGTATTGGGCCGAGCGCGTCTTAGGACTGCCGCGGCTCAGCCGCATGCCGAGCGAATATGCTCGCGAACACTGCTACTGGGGCTTCAATCGCAATCCCGTCGGCGTCCGTATCGCGCGCCAAGAGATGGGCGTCGATAGGGTCATGTGGGCGAGCGATTTTCCACATCTCGAATCAGATTGGCCGAATTCACGAAAAGTTATCGCGGAAAATTTCGCCGGAGTGTCGGAAGAAGAGCTCTGGAAAATGACCGTCGGGAATGCGGTGAAATATTTTCACCTGACGGATCAGTAGAATGTGTCGTGTTGAGTTCCACCAGGATTTTGTAGGGGCGACCCCTCTCCGGATGGCGTATGTCAGTTAGTTATCCTGGTTCCGACTTAGAGCGCCAAATGACCGACGAAGAACGCGCCTACAATTCGGAAGAATTTACCGCCGCTGCGTCGACGCCAACTAATCCCGGCGAGACCATGGCGGCGAAGGTTGGCGTGACCGCTCCGGAGTTCGAGGCTTCGACCTTGGATGGCGCGGCCATTCGCTTGAGCGACTTCCGCGGCAAGCGGCATGTCGTGATGATGACCGGCGCGGTGACCAGCCCGATGTGCGCCTTTGAAATGCCGGCATTCAATCAATTACAGACGGAATTCGATGGCAAAGGAGTTTCTTTTTTTCTACTTTACACGCGCGAATCGCACCCGGCGGAAAATTACGCTGCGCATGGCTCATTCGAACAAAAGCTCGCTTACGCGCGCGACTTGAAGCGGTTGGAAAATATTCAATTCCCTATCCTTGTCGATCACCTCGATGGCAGAATTCATCGCGCCTACGGGGTTTGGCCCAACGCTCTTTTCGTCATTCACAAAGATGGCCGGCTCATCTTTCGCAGCAACATGGCCAACCATGGCGAGCTGCGCCAGTTTTTAGACGACTTGTTGGCAGCCGAAAAGGCGGCGAGCGAAGGACGAGTAACGCACTTGCAGTATTCCGAGCGCGTGATGCCGCATGAAGCGGATCAAGCGACGCACAGGCGCGTCTACGAACGCGCCGGCCCGAAGGCGTTCGAAGACTACTGGGCCAAGCGCCCGCAGAATCGCAATCGCTGGCCGTAAATGACCACGCAACCTGCCATCTCGAAATGAACCTGACAACCCGACCGAGTGCATTTTTATTGGTCCTATTAGTCCTATTCGTCTTATTCCCAGAGCAACTCGCCCTCGCCGCGACCCGCGACCTCGAGCGGGTGCGCATCGGCTACTCCGTCGGCGGACTGATTCCTTTTCCACTCATCGTTGCCAAAGAAAACCGATTCTTCGAGCAAGCCGGTTTCGACGCGGAGCTCATCAATATTCCACCAACGATTGCGGTTACAGCTCTGGTTTCGGGCGACATTCAGTATGTGATCTTCGCCGGAACGACACTCAACGCAGCGGTTCGCGGCCTCCCCGTAAAGCTAGTGATGGTTTATAACGATCGGCCGCTGTTTTCCCTGATGTCGCGTCCCGACATTCGTTCCATCAAAGAGCTCAAAGGAAAAGTCTTGGGCGTCGCCACCCTCACATCGGGAGAATCCTTCTTGTCGAGGCGCTTGCTCAAGGATGCCGGCATCGATGCCGACAAAGAAATGACCCTGCGCGTCATCGGCAATACACCCGACAGGCTCCAAGCGCTCAGAGCGGGCGCTGTCGACGCGACAACGCTGACACTTCCCGCCGACATTCATGCCGAGCGTTTAGGGCTGCGAAGATTGGCATTCATGGGCGACACGCTGGAAAGCATCAACGGTGGTTTTGGCGTTTCGGAACGTTGGCTGCAACAGCGGCCTGATCAGATCAAAAAAATGATTGCCGTGGCGTTTAGAGGCATGGCCCATGCGCGCGCCCAGCGTCAGGACTCCATTGCGCTGATTATGTCGAAGTGGAAGCTCGAAAGAGAAATTGCCGACAAAGCTTTCGAGATGATGATAAAAACCTGGACGGACAGTGGCATCGCATCGGACCAGGCACTGCAGGCGGGCATCGAGGAAAGCTTGAAGATTTCGAATACCAAGCAGTCGGTGCCAATATCCCGCGTCGCGGATTTCACCTTGGCGCGCGAAGTTTACCGCGAGTTGAAGACGCGATAAGTTAGCGCTCTCGGCGTTTTATCGAGTAAGACTCTTCACCACGAAGGACACGAAGAGCACGAAGTATAAGAGTTATTAACCTTCGTGTCCTTCGTGCTCTCCTTCGAAAATACGGGGCCTGAGGATGGGGGCGTAGGAGAATCCATCCATTTTCATGCTCTGTGGGCGAGCGTTTGACGGTCATGAATCACTTCGTGGTGAATGACGAGTCAGAGATTTAACGACATGAGCAAAAACGAATTCACACTCAAGCCGACGCGGATGCGCACGCACCCGCACACGACACGGTCGCGCTTGATGCTCGAAGTGGCTTCCCAACTGGTCAGCCAGAACGATTTTCCCTACCTTCAGGCTCGCGTGAGCCTGCGCGAACAGGGCGCAGATGAATGGCCGGTGACGCTTTTTGCGAGTGACAGCCCGGCGACGATTCACCAAGTCGCCGCCGGCAAAGTGCAGTTTGCGATGATCAATCCATCGATGATCCTCAAGCTCGCGGGCTTGGGCAGCGCGCCATTCGACGAACCCATTCCGCTGCGCGTGATCGCCGTCTTACCGGCTTTGGACCAGATGGTGTTTGCGGCTAAGCAGGAAACCGGGCTGACAACGTTCAGCGATATCCGCGCGCGAAAGTTCCCATTGAGAGTTTCCCTGCGCGGCCAGCCGGACCACTCCCTCCATGTCATTATTAAGCACGTGCTTGCGGCTGCCGGGTTCTCGCTCGACGATGTGCTCTCATGGGGCGGCGAAGTGCGCTACGACGGCGGTATGCCGTATGGCGCGAACCGCATCGGCGCGATCGAACGCGGCGAGATCGATGCCATCTTCGACGAAGGCGCGAGCGCATGGGGCAACATGGCACTCGAGCTGGGCATGAGCTTTCTCTCGTTGGACGAGCCGATTTTGCGGCGACTGGAAGCAGTCGGTTTGCGCCGAGGTCTGATCGAACAGAAATATTTTCCCAAACTCGCCGCCGATATTCCAACGCTCGACTTCAGCGGCTGGCCGATCTACACCGGCGAGAATACATCCGATAACTTGGTCATTGATTTTTGCCGCGCTCTGGAAGCGAGCAAAGATCGAGTCCCGTGGGCGAAAGACGCGCCGCTGCCGCTCGCGCAAATGGTGCGCGACACGCCTGAAGGTCATCTCGAAGTGCCGCTCCATCCGGCCGCCGAGCGTTTCTGGCGCGAGCGCGGTTATCTGCCGTAAGAAAAAGCCGAACCTTCTCACCACGAAGGGCACGAAGATCACGAAGGTAAGAAAAATTAACCGCAAAAAACCTGGCGCGGCAGAGCCGCAACCGAAGAAGACAATTGACCACAAAGGCGCAAAGGTCACATAGTGAGATAAGATTCGGATTCGGAATTTAGCCGCAAAGAACGCAAAGGGCGCAAAGTAGAGAATCAAAGAAATCGGAGTGAGTCGCGCAAAGCATGCCCTGAGCGACGTCGAAGGGGCGCAAAGGTCGCCAAGGGGGAGCTTGTCATTTCGACCTAAGGGAGAAATCTTTCTCAGATCCCTCACATTCGTTCGGAATGACGGGGCTTGGCCCGTCACTTTGCGTTCTTGGCGGCTTGACGCGAGAATAGTTGTGAGCGCGAATTTTGCCTAGGGGTCAGTTATGTCTACACGCGCACGAAAATGCATCCTCTTCGTCTTTGTTCTAAGCCTGCAGATTTTTCTCGCCGACTCTGTCGTTGCGCAGGAGTTGAAAAAAGTCCGATTCGGCTATCCGTCGCTCGGCTTTCGCCAAGGCCATATTTGGGTGGCGAAAGACGAAGGACTCTTTAAAAAATACGGACTCGATGTCGAGCCGATCTTTTTGCGCGGCGGGCAACTTGCAATTCAGGCATTGGCCAGCGGCGATCCGCCTTTAATGAGCATCGGTCAGGTGGTTCAAGCCGGCCTGGCGGGCTTTGACCTAACCTTGATCGCCGGGGTGGAAATTTATTACGACTCGACTGTTTTTGCCCGTCCCGGAATCACGCGACTGGAACAGTTGAAAGGAAAAAGGCTGGGGATCAGCGGTTTCGGCGCCGCCACCCATTTCGCGGCGATTATCGTGGCGCAGCACCTCAACCTCGATTCGGACAAAGACATTATCCTCGTGCCCGGCGGCCCCGATGCGGAACGTGTCGCCGCCATGTCCGCGGGATCGACGCAGCGATCTTCAATTCGTCGACGGTGCCGATCGCGAAGCGCATGGGTTTAATCGAACTAGTCAAAATTCCCGATCTCAAGGTTGAAGTGCAAGGCAACGGCATGGCGACGACGCGGAGCTATATCAAAAGTAACCGAGATGTCGTGAAGTCGGGTTTGAAGGGGTATATCGAAGGCATCAACTTCATCTTCAATAACAAGCAGGCCACACAGAAAGTCTTCGGCAAATACATGCGCACTAACGATGCCGAAGTGCTGGAAAGCTCCTATCAAGCCTACATCGACACGACGCCTCGCAAGCCCTACCCGACGCTCAAGGGGGTGCAGTTTCTTTTAGATCGTCTGACGCCGACGATGCCGCAGGCAAAGACAGCGAAGCCGGAGCAATTTGTCGATATGAGCTTCTTGCAGGAGCTGGAGAAGGAAGGTTTCTTCAATGACATGGCGAAGCGCTATCCTTCGAAGTAGAGAATCGGAGATTTAACCACAGAGGACCTAGTGCGGCGTCGCCGCAACCAAAGGAGAACAATCCTTCACCACGAAGCGCACGAAGGACACGAAGGTATTCGTAGGGTGCGCTCCGCGCACCGGTCAGTTCGTAGCCCGAATGTAGCGCAGCGGAATCCGGGGTCTTTCGGTTAGAAAAATTTGCGCAAGCTGCGCAAACGTTCAACGATAGTAGTAGAAAGGTCACAAAGTAGGGGCGCGATTGATCGCGCCCTATTAGGAGATTCGGATTATTAGCCGCAAAGAACGCAAAGGGCGCAAAATCAGAGGGGACTGGCTACTTTTTTGTTTTAAAAGTTGCCTGTCCCCTTTTCGGATTTTCAACAAGGAGCAACTTATGGGAGCAAGAAAGCTGCTGGTGATCTTGGCTCTGATCCTTTGCGGGGTTGGCCGCGGCCAGGCGCAGACCATCGACGAGGTTTATAAGAGAGCGTTGACCGAAGGCGGCACGCTCAATTTCTACGG
>DASYUV010000026.1:0-16493 GCA_036000865.1 Binatia bacterium
GATCTCCCGGTTTCCGCTCAAGGTGCTTGCGTGCATGCGCAGGGTCTTAGACCGCGCCGGGTCCAAAAGCGTCTCGCGATACCGACGCTTCCAGTTTTGCCTTCCGCCTCGTTCCAGAGCGTCGGCACCCAGAAGTGGCCATCGCTTGCGCGATGGTGGTTCAATTTCGCGGCTCAATACCTCGCCTGCACGTACTCCTGTCAACGCTTCACCCTTATCCTTACGGACCAAGGTACATGACTCGGAGACAGTGTGGATCGCTACTCCTTCACTGTATGAAACTTTCATTCACAACACCTTGCCGGCTTTTACCGGCGCATCTGAACGTTGAACTTTGAACCGCGCCCTCAGGCGCTGTTCCATCTGCTTCTATCTCATCGCGATGTGTGGCTTTGATGCCAAGATCGTTTTCACCGATCATCGCGCACGGTAAGGTCGTCGGTGTTCGCTTGTAAAACGTTTTGAACGGACCCCGGACTAGATCCGGGGGATTGAGGGTCTGGAACGATTGAAACTGGCGACCGCGCGGGTGCTGTCAAACCAAGAAGTGCCTTGGTCCGACCCGGCCCCAGGTGCTGCCCCATCCGGGTTCAAGCCTGACCCGCTGGCTCCTTTCTAATGGTTCCGCGCAGGTTCGCGTTGACTGTCGCAGCCATGCTATGGACGCGGCTTTACATCTATGGTCATCGAGATCACAACGCTTGCAATGCCAGCCTTCCTTCGTTTGCCCAGGAATATGAGAAGAACTATTAGCCTCAGAGCCCAAGAAGTCGCTCAAGGAAACACTCAGGGAGCTATCGACCATGGCGGCGGTATCTTTTCCTTCAGGGTGGGCAGTGATATAGTCGTTTATGTTTCAGTGCAGACAGGAGTGAGCGTTACAATCGAACACATTATTGGTTAGGTGAACGATGAAAAGAATCGATATCCGGTTCGTGCAAGAAGGGGAAAAGGTACTCGTTGTGCTAGATCCAAGCCAAATCACTTCTTTGGCGCACGCCGATGAGATCCTGCGAGACGTTATCGCTCAGTGGGTAAAAGAGAGACGTGATCGAGGCTTGGTTACCTACGAGCCACTGCCTAACGTCGAATAACAATCCTTACATGACCGTCTCACCGATTTTGCAATAGCGAAAACTTCATCTTGTCCCTCACGATTTTCGTCAGGTTCAGTTATTGATCGTTGGGCTGTTCGCCGGGTCGGACCACGCTATGGGCTTCCGTTTTCGAGGTTTTCATCCCAGATGATACTATTTTCCAGCTTAGAGCCTCATTTTTGCCGTTGGCAGCTTTGGTTTCGTCGAAAGAGTCAAAAATTATCTGGGTGGGAAAGCGGCGCACCGCGGAGCGATAGAAGCAGATGGAAGCTACGCACTACGCGAGACGGCCGAAGCTTACGCGCGCAATTTCAGCATTGGCTGAGTTCTCGCCGTTGTTGCCCAAACAAGCCATAGAGCTACTGCCGATAGCACCGCAAACCCTTTAATTAGTTGCAACCTAATTCCTCCTTTTAGTTATATATTGTTAATTCTGTGTCGATTTAAGACCTAGCGCACTCTTTCTTCTGTTTGATACGCTACTGTATCCTTTTAATATGCGCCACGGAACGAAAAGTGATTGCCCCCACCTTTTTGACTGGCGCGCGGCATCGCATGTCTCTTAGAGCGTGCGTTTCAACACAAAAAAACGAGCGCTAAGCCCGTAAACCACGCTATTTATGCAATCTTCTATTGCTGAATCAACGTCTTGCCCTGGTCCGACCCGAAGGTAGGTTCTTCCACCTCAATAAGTCAATACGAAAGCCTGATCACCCCAAAATTTGCACCCCGAACGGCTTTAACACACGCGCACTCGACCTTTGACTGGAAAAGTAGCCTGTCCCCTTTTCAGTCCCCATTTGAAGTGTTCGCTTACGGTGCCATTAGTTGCTGCCGGTCGTCTGGCGCCGGTCCGAGCCAGAGAGGGTACAATTTCACTCTGTCCAATAATAAACAGTAAGTCTTCTACAAATAAGAAGAAGATGTATCATATTAGAAGTACGGCATCGACGTTAGCGACTCGTGGAGATGATCATGTTTACGCGTTATGGCAAATTTACTGCCCGAGTGACGAGGAGAAGTACCATGAAAATTAATATCTTGAATCGAATGGCGATCGCGCTTGTCATCAGCACCATGTCATTGGTTGGAATGAGCATACCGACCAACGCGCAGCAACAACCGCAGGAAGAGCAAAAAGAGCAAAAGCGCGGTCAGCAGGAAAAGCAGCAAGAACAAAAACAACAACAAGAGCGCGTTAAACGACAATCAGAGCAAGACCAGAAACAACAGCAACATCGCGTTCAGCAGGAAGAGAAGCAAGACCAAAGACAGCAGCAGCAACAACCAAAACAAGAGCAGCAGCAAGAACGGCTTCAAAGAAAATCAGAGCAAGACCAAAAACAACAGCAACGACGCGTTGAGCAAGAACAAAAACAGCAGCTGCAGCAACAAGAGCGCGTTCAGAGAAAATCAGAGGAAGATCAGAAACAGCAGCAACGACGCATTGAGCAACAAGACGAGAAACAGCGGCAAAAACAGCTAAAACAACAGGAGCAACAGCAAGAGCGTGTTCAACGACAATCAGAGCAAGATCAGAAACAGCAGCAACGGCGCGTTGAGCAACAAGAGCAACAAGACGAGAAACAGCGCCAAAAACAGGAGCAGCGGCTGTCACAGCAACAGCAAAAACAGCTCATTAAACAACAGCAACAACGTGTTGCGCAGTACCGTCAACACCTAGAGCAGGAGGAGCGTCTCGCACAACAGAATATCGCGGAGCTACAGCGACAAAAGCGCATGGCGCAGTACCGTTTTGAGGAAGAGTATCTAGAGCGCCTACGCCAGCAACGGAACCATCTCCGCGACGATCGGTTCGATTACGATCGTGATCCGTACTTCTACACAGCTCCGATCTATCGTTACAATCGTGGTGGTCGCTACTACCAGACGAACGAATACGGCGCGAGAATCCTAAGGCAGGCATTGAACCATGGTTATGAAGTCGGCTTCCGCGCTGGAAAGGCAGACCGGGACGACCGTTGGCGTGGCAACTACAAAGAATCTTATGCCTATAGGGACGCAAACTACGGCTACAGTGGCTATTACATAGACCGGAGCGAATACAACTACTACTTCCGTGAGGGCTTCCGACGTGGTTATGAAGATGGTTACAATAGCCGCTATCGATATGGTCGCTTCGCTAATGGAAACTATTCCATGTTGGACAACATTGTGTCACAAATTCTCAATTTCCAGAATCTTCGCTGACGAGCGGTTGACGAATCACTTGTGGACCATTCAGGAACTAATCACAGCCTCGTCCTAGGTCTGCAGGCTGCTCAAAAAGATCTCAGAGGCGAGGCGCGCGAAAAATCGACGAGCGGAAGCGTACATAGCCAGTGCGTTGTAGCAATGCATAAAATGCATATGGGATCAAATCTTTATCTTTGATCTAAAGCTGCAGCAATAGCTTCCACCGACCTTTTTATACTTTGATCGGATTCCATTTTGTCCCTCAGCCTCTTTCTTTCCCGACTGACGGTGCTGTAATCGATGTTGCCGAAGCGCTTTCCAATCTCCTCTTGACTGATCCTTGTATGGCGGTGAATCAGTTCCATGGCGATGGCGCGATAGTCTCGATGCAACGTGCGCTTCTTACTTAACTCCTGTTCTGTGATCCTAAAATAGCGACTTACGCTTTTCAGCACATCGCCGGCGTCTATCGTCTCGAATACTCTTAAGGCCGGCTGTTCTCGGCGAGACCTCGTCTTTCTGATTCGATCTTTTAACTTTTCAAGAAATTTCTCGTTTCCTAGCACCGATTGTCCTTTAACCTCATCCCAAGGTGTCGCGTAGCCGCGTTTTAGTCCGTCTGAGATAAACTCCCTGTATTTCCTCCTGCTGCTACCCAGTTGGCCAAGCACCTCGTCGTAGCTGACCCAGGACTGCTTCTCCTTTGTCGATCCATATCCCGCCAAACTGCTCCAAGGATATTTATCAAGAATTCGAAGTTGTTCGTTCTGGCTTCTATTCCGGTACGGGCCGACCCTGACCGGATTCAAATGAACATAGCGGCTCAGTTCTAATAAGTAGCTATCCTTCTCTACCACGATAGCTTTGTATCTCCCTTGGTAAAGATGCCCTATCCTCTTATGCCGCCGATTGTACGATCCCGTATAGGAAATATTAAAATGTCTCATGAACTCAGCGAGATTGGCCTTCGGTGTTTCCACGAGCAGATGAAAGTGATTGCTCATGAGCACGTACGCGTGAAGCTTTACTCCGTAAATCTCTAACGAAGTCTTAAGCTTTTCCAAAAACAAGCGCCGGTCACCGTCGTCCTTAAAAATGGCTCTTCGGTCATTACCCCGGCAGGTAACGTGATAATAGGCATTCGGGTAAGCAATCCTGAGCGGCCGCGCCATCCACAGCTTCTAACACAGGAGTGGATTGAATATCAATAGTAAAGGTTTGACCCCTAACCTTCCTATTGACCCCTAACCTTCCTAACCTTCTTGTGGAAAACAGACTTGAACCCGACGCCCTTGTTACCAATAGTATCCGAGGGGTTTTTGGTGCTAAGGCCCAGAGAGGTGATCGAACGTAGTCCATCCTCGTCAAAAGGAACGCCCTCATTGGTAATAGCAATGACCTCGGAGGTCCGAATAATCACAACATCGCTTTTTTCAAGACGAGCCTTAGCAGCTTGGTCGCTTGCATTCTGCAGAAGTTCTACGATGAATCGTCCGTGGTAGTCCGCACCAATTTGCGCCGCCATACTGGCGACCTCCCGATGTTCAGTCTCACCGGCTTGGACGATACCAAGAATGGCCTTGACTCGGTTCCTCCAAAGCCTCATCAGGTTTTCCATTTCGTTCTCCTGTTACCCTAACCGTGGGAAAGTTAATCGTCGACAACTAAAATCCACCGGATATAAATTCGACCCTCGCCTTCCAAGCCATGCAGCTGACTTGATGTCACTTGCCTTGACGGTGGAACTCACTGCCAGCATTTCCGCGAGAGCGTGGAACTAAGTATGGCGGTGACCGAGTTGTAATTGTGAAGGCGTCAAATTGTAGGTGACAGATTTTCACCGGTTGCATTTTTAACTGCGCCAGACAGGTGTCACCGCCGCCAGTTCACGGTACCGGCACAATGCGTTGGCCAATTTCATCTGTCGCGGAGTGGAACAGTCGGGCACGAACAGATGTGGGCTCGCCACGAGAATCACCGCGCATTGAGCCCGCGAGGTTGCGACGTTCAGGCGGTTCAGGCTGTAGAGAAACTCGAGACCACGCGGTGCTTCTTCTGGGCGCGATGTCGCCATCGAGTAGATCACGACCGGGGCCTGCTGGCCTTGAAACTTGTCTACCGTCCCGACGTTGACGCCGGTGTCCTTCAACCGGTCAGAGAGACGGCTCACCTGCGCGTTGTAAGGTGCGACGACGAGGATCTCGCGGCCAGTCATCTGCTTTGCGACGCCGTGCTCATCGATCCACTGTGACCCCGAAGCCGTCAACATCACGACCAGGTCCACGACTGCGTCTACCTCTTCGTCAGAAGCGTTGCGATTCCCGTCATGCTCCACCTCGTGGACCCACAAGCCGTTCCCGGTGAATGGGCCGCCAATGAGTTGCTGCTTTTCCAGGCCGGGCTTCGATGTCAAGCGGTGTTCGTAGAACACCTCTGACGTGAACTCACAGATACTCGGCGCGAGGCGCCAAGTGACCGGCAGAAAGATTCCGCGATCGGCGGGAATGGTCTGGTGTTTGCCAAGAGTGTGCTGGAGGGCGGAGGCGTTTACACCTTCGGGGTGGCTCCCCTTCTTCGGCTGCTCGAGCTGTTGCGGATCGCCGAGCAGCACGATGCTTCCCGCCGCCTGGGCGACGGCGAGCACGTTGGCCAAAGACATCTGTCCTGCCTCATCGACGAACAACACATCCACCGCCTGGGCAAAGTCCTCCCTGGCCCAAAGCCAAGCGGTTCCACCAAGGACATTGGCAGTGCCATCGTGGAGCATCCTCAAAGCTTCGCCGTTGTCTTCGACCTCGGTTACCGCGCCGCCGGTATTGCGTTCTTCCTCCCTCTCACCGACTTTCTGCGCGAGTCTTGTTGCGATGCCACTCGTCGCAGACATCTTGGCGATTTTGTCCAGTAGGTTCCGAATGACCTTATGGCTCGTTGCGGTGACGCCCACACGCTTTCCCTGCTCAACGAGCGCACAAATCATTCGAGCGCCAGTAAAGGTTTTGCCGGCACCGGGTGGACCTTGAATCGCCAACACCGTGTTGTCGAGTTCGTTTGCGATACGGACCGCGAATTCCACCGCCGGCTCCCTAGCGCGGGCGGCGAATGGAATGTTGCGAAGCATCGGAGGATCCGCACGCAGCAACCGCTGAACGAGCGGCGCATCGGCACCACTGGCAACAGCCTCGCCAGTCCGAAAGATCGCGTCCTCCAGGACCTCGGTTGACACGTGACTATGGACAAAAAGCGCTGTCGGATGCGTCTCAGCTTGCTTCTTTCCCTTACGCACATCCAGCGTCCGCAGAGTCCGGTTTACCTGAACGATGTCACCAAACTTGACACCGTCTGTCAGCTTCACCTCGTCGCGGCCCCGAATCTCCATTTCCTGCGGCGGGTATCGGTAGCGATCGACGACTGTACCCGTGGGTTTACCGGTCTTCTTGTTGCGCACGAATTCCACGCGTTCGACAAACTCGAGGCCGGCAACCGCACCCGGCTCGTCGAAGAGGTCTTCCTCAGGCATCTCAATCAGACGGTAGTACTCCCACCAGGCAGCCTTCGCTTCTCGGCGATGCCAATCGAGTAAGTAAGCGAGCCGCCAACGCGCCCACTGCTCCGGCGTGCGTTCCGATGCCTCGGCGGGCAGGTCAGTGAGCAACCTATCTCGCAGGGCCGCTACTCGCTGTTCCCGCTCGTTCAGGGCTTCCGAGGCTTCTGCTTCTTTCGGAACCGGCCTGGGAACATCGATACCGTCGACAGTCAAACCCGTGCGCTGGGTCTCCAGCCAATCGCGCAGTCGCAGGGTCGATAAACAGTCGTCGGCGTTGTAGCCCTCGACCGCAGACCGCACCTCCGGCGTTACGATGTCGAAGCGACCAAGCTCCAGTGCCTGCTCCATAACGCGAAGGCTACGGCTTGCGTCGAACAACGGGACGGAGCGGGTAAAGCCATAGAACTGCTCCATGTTCTTGATGGAGTAGCGCTCCACCCCGGCCCGCAGACTCTGTCGGACGACGTGATAGAGATCCACGAACCGCCCGGCACGCAGGAGACGATCAACGTCCTGTTCGCGGACCGCGTAACGGCATGACAGTCGCTTGAACGCTGACGGCTCGTATGGCGCGTAGTGATACACGTGCATGCCAGGATCGCTGTCCCACGCTTGCATAATGAGGGACATGATCGACTCAAATGCGGTGCGTTCCTCTTGCTGGGTCTGTGCCCAGAACGCTCGATAGACCGGCTCGCCCCTCTCGCCGAGACTCACGATGCCAAAGAGGTACTCTCGTCCGCCTTCGCCCGCGAACGGATCCCCTTCGAGATCCAGAAACAGGTCGCGCGGTGATGGCTCCGGCAGACGGCACAGCCCTTTCTCCGGCTCGATTGGCTGCAGCACCTCGAAGACCGACTGGCGTGTCTCTCGGGCGACGAGCTGTAAACGAGCTTGCTCGCGCACGCGCTCGAACGTGGCTGCGGCCCCGCGCTTAGGCTTGAACGCCAGCGGCAAGGGCATCTCTGCGAGTGCAGCGAGCGTCGAGATGTCGTGCGCCACCAATTCGCGCCACTGAAGACGAGAGATGCCGGCCACCAGAGACAGGTGGTCGTCGGTTCGCCGCTTCTGACTGCAGACGCTCGACCATGGGCAGACGTCGCAGTGGTCGACCGGCTCCGGGTAATTCGCTGCGGCAAGGATCTCGTCGTCCTCACAGACTCTCTCCTCGAGGCGCCCGCGGATCAGGCGAAAGTAAGCGGCGTAGTCGTCCACCCAATACTCGTGAACTGGTGCGCTTGTGTCGGGCGTGACCACATAGAAACGCTTGGGCCGGCGGCCCTGAACGCGCGCCAGCATCTCGCAGTAAAGCCCAAGTTGAAGAATGGTCCCACCACGCGTCTCGCGCGCGAGCTTCGTATCGGCGACCTCGTAGGCCCAGGCGCCGAAGGCACTGGCCACATTAGTCTTCAACAGAACGTCTGGACGGCCATACCAACTCCCGTCATCGAGCGCGCCCTGGACGATAGCGTCGGCTCCTGCGCGCATAGCATTCGCCGTGCGCGCGACCGCCTCGGTTCTGTCCGTGATCTCTGCGACATTGACGATGCGCCGACCGGCGCCTTCAAGAGACTCGACGTACTGGCGCTCGTGCTCCAGGCCGCGCGCGAACAGCGCTTCAAGTAGAGGATCGTAAAACTGAGGACGGGTCCGTTTCCCACGCGCCTCGCCGAGCTCCAGTGCCGTGCGGTGCCGGCAGTTCAGGAAGTTAGAGAGGTCGGTCGCCGAAAGAACGATCTGGTCTGAAATATTTCGCATTTACCTATGGAGTTGGTCGCCTTGGGCTTAAGATCGTCGCCAAGACTTTTACGAATTCCAATCCTGCATGAGCTCACACATTCAGCTCAACACCGAGACAAGACGCTCACGTCTTATCCTTATATTTAGGAGACACATAAATGTCTTGAGTTTTAGGATTTGGCAAAAGAACCCGAGTAAATTTAGCCGCACTTGCAAAATCGTCGAAGGGTCCGTACAGGGCTCCATTCTCGACGTTCTTTATTAGATTACTTCCCCACACTTCGAAGTATCCGAAAAACATACCTTGAAATTCATGAACAGAGATCCGTCCGCCATCTTCTAGGTCCTGTCGAGCAGCCCAGATTTCTCGAATCTGTTCTGTGATTCTGTCGATCCAGTCGTTATCAAATTGATCTTTAGGACCGGCGATGCGTTCAAATAATGATTTTAAACCGAGTCGATAAGCGTCGTTATCAATGGAGTTTTCAATTTCGTGAAATGGTGACTTTGCCTCTACCTCTGCCTCATCTAATTCGCTCTCTTCATCTGCCTCGAAATCAGGAGCAAAGCCGACGTACATTCCCAAACCGCCTCCCGGATCATCATCATAGAATGCAAACTTTACCGCCCCATATAGCGACACTTTGTTGGTGAACTTGTCGAAATTATCGATATCCGCATCGTTAATGTCGCTTAACCCCATCGCAGCGGTGAAGCGCGTTGAACAGAAATGGAATCCGTCATCACTCGCAACAAAAAGCGTGTGTGGACAAACCTGTTCTCCTGGCTCGATTTGCTTTCCCGGCTCTTCAGAGACTCTCAAGACACAGCAGCCACAGAAAGGACAATGGAGAGGATAGTCACCGCTGGATAGCTCAACGCGCACAATATTTTTCGGCATTGCTTTTCCTCCAGTAGTCCGATTAGCACACCACTCAATAGAATTTACCCGACCGTCCCCGCAGGTTTACAGATCCTAGAAAAAGATGACTCACCGCTCACATTCTGTTCCGAGACGCCGCCTACTGTAGCGAGTGTTAGTGACCATTATGAGGCGAGTAGGGAGACCCGTAAAGAAAAAAATGTGAGTGATGCGACAGACGTGACCGGCAGAAACTGGCGGTTGGTGCGAGGGCATTGCCTGTCTCTTAGAGCATCCGTTTCAGCTCAAAAAAAGACCCGCGTAACCATCTAAGCCACCTTATCCAGCAATCTTGTCTCGCCGGATCAGTATGTTGCGCAGGTCCGACCAGGTGCTTACGACTTGAAAAGAGTTAGTAGACTTAGGCAAGTCAGACACTGGGGTCGCTGCGCGCTCCCGTTTCCTCAGAGCCTTCATCCCGCAGTGTGGTAGGAATCGCACCACCCCAAACTGGGATGGACTTTAGAGGAACGGATTCCCGCTTGCGCCCGGTGTACATCTCGAACATTCCTCGTTCGACACTGTGAAAAATATCCTTTCCAACACCGCCGGGCGCACCGCCTTTCAGGTTGATTGTCATGCCTTGTATCATTGGATTGAGAATGTTTTCACCGATGCCTGGATGCGACTTCCACACACGTTCTATAAGCTGCCGTCTCGTGAACTGACTCTTCCCTTCTTTTGTTAAGCCTTGGCCGGCCTCTTTTAAAAGCTGCCAGTTAGGTTTGCCGCACGTCATTAGTGAATTCCTCCTGAGGGGAGAAAATAGCGCCCTCTTTCTTTTCCTAGGCTCTTAGCAGCTTGGTTAGGGCCAAAAAGTCTCCGTCTGTCGGCATTGCGAAAAGGCACTTACCGTTGCTTCGCGATGACCAAACTTCGCCGACGGCTCGTTTCTCCTCTGAATCGGGCAGGTCATAGTAAAGCTTGCCTTTATACTCGACGGCCAGTGCTCGACCATCGTTGAGCTCGCAGACAAAGTCCGGATAAAACCAATCTGTCGAAGTCTGCAGACGAAACGATGATGGCTTGCGTGCGAGATTCCGTAGCCAAAACTTAACTTGAGGCATCGAGTCAATAAACTGGGCGCATTTAAATTCTTCGGTCAAGTCGCCGCTCGGGGTTTTTTCGCGAAGCTCGCCGGGTTTCGCCCCGAAGTAATGCTTCTTAAATTGATAACCGCCTTCATAGAGCCAGCTTGGCTCGTAGACCATTGTCTTAAAATTGATCCCGCGGTCATTTGTGACGACCAAGAGGGATTCGGGGAGCAAATACATTTGGAACGCCGCCTTATGCTCCGTCGCACGGTGTTGGTCAATCCGTCTCTCAACCTCATCCCTTAATCTGAAACGATCGAGAGCCAGAACGCTCACGTCGGTGATGCCAAACTTCGCTATTAGACCGCGAATTGTCTTGCGCAGAAACTCCGCTGATTCGCCAGCGGGAATATCTTTGTGCTCTATATGCCGGTCAAGCCAGGCGATAAGTTGTTCTAGCGTCCAGTCCGTACCACCGGCGAACTGCAAAACCTGTTGATGAAGTATTGCGACGAAATCGGAGTCTTTGTCGTTTTCGCGTACGCTTATTTGCACTTCACCTTTGGTCCCGACATCGATGGTACCCGCTAAGCCGGCGGGTCGTTCCAAAGGATTGTAATATTCCGCGACGGAGGCTTCCTTCTCGCTTAATCTCCACTCGTGTTCGATTAGGAAAGTGCTATCGAATTCGAAGAGCGCACCGTCTTCCTGCACGCACAGTAACGGCACAAAGAAATCGAGCTGTTGTTCGTAAGGGGAGAGCGAACGTGTTTGTCCCGTACCACCGAAGGCTTTTTCCGCTTCGCTTACAAGCCTAACGACTTCCATCACTTTTGCCTTCGCTTCCGGACTTTTTACGCAACTCGCGAGTTTTTCCGTTTCGTCCTTATCCAACGGAACGACGACGGTGATTTCTCCCTTGACCGCGTCGATACGCGCCTTTCCGCCGAGCGCGAGAAGTTGGGCAGCGGCAACATCGTTGTCTATTTCACTTGGTTCTAGCTGAAGGGTATTCGGATGGGCCCCTAACGGCAGGCTTCCTTGAGTGACGGGGATAATGATTCTTTCCGCTTCTGCCGTGGTGAAACCGTTGTGCTCCAATGCCTCGCGTAACTCAGCCAGCACATCTACTATGGAAGGGGAAACTGAGAAGGCATAGGCGCAGTTCAGATCGGGGTGCTGTTTCGTTTGGGCTCCCGGTAGGCGGAGAATGCGGCCGACGATTTGCTCAATGGCAGTGACCGACCGAGTCTCTCTGAGGCTACAAAGCACATACGCGAACGGACAGTCCCAACCTTCGCGGAGCTTTTGCACCGTGATGATGAACCTCACAGGGCATGATTGCGATAGGATCTCCTTTGCGCTCGGCAGTTCGTCCTTGATTCCAACCGATATTTTGACCTGGTCTTTGGTGATACCGAATTCCCTTTCCATGCGTTCACGCAACGGTTCGCAGGCGTCCACTCGCTCCGCTTGGATCAACATTATAGGCCTAAGATACTCACCCGTGCTTTGACTCTCGGCGGTAGTCAGTCTTTCAAGGTCGGATCGCAGGCTGATCGCATCTGCCAGAAGTTGGTCGCGTTGGCTCAGTTGGCGGGTAATCACGCGCAACGGCAGCTTGATCATTTCAGCCGCCTTTAACTCGGCCGCCGAAACGTGATGCAGAACATTCGACGGATTCCTTGACCTCGCTGGCGTTGCCGTGAACTCGATGATACATGACGGCAGTGTCTGTCCGAGAGTCGAGAAAGAAAGGTCGGTTCGCGCGTTATGCGCCTCGTCGACGATCACGATCGGCCGACGCAGCCGCAGCATATTGACGAGCGACGGTTTTGGCTTGCCATCCGCGCCAGGGAGCAGATCGCTTACACGATCCAATGGCACATTCAATAAATGCTCCGAAAAGGCGCCGTTCTGCTCGTAGACTTTCCGTCCCGTGGTATCTTCGACGCGAAAGGCTTGGATCGTCGAGACGATTACAACCGTTTGTCCGTCGACGGCCGCCCGAGATAAGCGCAACGCTTCTTCGATCGTGACCACCTCCACGGCGCCGCACGCAAGCTCCAGTGCCCGCCGATACGGATGGCGAGGATCGCGAAGCGCGTCCGCAGTCTGTTCAAGAATCGTATTGCTCGGCACGAGCCACAGCACTACCGCGCGATCGGTGCGAAGCAATTCGGACATCGCCAAGCCACTCGCATGACATGCGAGAAGCGTTTTGCCGCCGCCGGTCGGAACGCGCAGACACACGTAAGGCATGTCGGGTTCAAGGCCGCTTGCGGCCACTGGGATGTAAGGGAAAATCTGGCCGCCGTTTCGTTCCAGCGCTCTCTGGAACGCCGCACCGGGATGCCGGTCCCGGGCGGATTGGCGCAAGAAATCTCGGAGCGAGTCCAAAACCCGTTGTTGATAATCTTTGAGGGTGATCATTGAATTCAGCTTACTTTGATTTCATAGGGTGTCTGCCGAACAATGATCCGCTCCGCTTGCAAGCGATCTTTTCCAAGCAGGCAGCCAGCGCAGTAAATAACTTTTTGCCCATCGAACGGCGGAAGCTCCGCGAGCACCGCGCGCGTCAGAACATTACCGCCATGCGCGCTCTTGTCACGGAGAATGCCGTTGTAGAGAAGATAAATACCGACATCGCGACATGCGCCGAGAAAGGGCGACTTTGACACGCGCCCGCGCGGCAACGGCTCGCCGGTTTCGCTGAAGTAGACGTGACGAGCCAGGTCGGCAAAAGTTACAGTCTCTCGAATTTTTCCATTCTCATCGAACAGAGGTTCGCCTAATTCACAAAAGCGGAAAGCCCCGCCGACCGCTTCTACGCCTCCACCTTTGAGCTTTTTGTAACCTTCCGCGACGCGTCGCACCCGTTCAGCGGTGACTTCACGTGCAATCTTTGGCTCTATTTCAACGAGGATAAATCGGCGTGGTTCTTTGGCCGGCGTGGCTTGATTCAGCTTCAACACCGCGTGGCCGGTGGTGCCAGATCCGGCGAATGAGTCGAGAATAATATCGCCCGGGCTAGTAGCGATCTGTAGTACTCGCTCGATAAGTCGTGTCGGCTTTGGTGTGTCAAAAGCCGTCTGGGTGTCGAACAAACCCTGAATTTCTTTTCGTGCTTCATCGGTATGCCCGACTTCCTCGTGTGGCCACCATGTCCACGGAACGAAACCCTCAACCTCATCGAGATACCGGATGACGCTCGGCTGCGATTTACCATCCTTACCAAAATAAACGCGTCCTTCGTCACGTAACTTCGTGAACTCCGATTCGATCATTGACCAACAGCGACCTTCCGGTGGGCGATGCACTATACCCGCAGGAGTAGTAATTTCGTACATCTGGTTAGGTCGCCAGCCTTGCGCTGTCATTGGTATTCCGCGCCAGCGCCCTCTGGGGTCGTTCTTTGTGTTCTTATAGATCTTGGCCTGCGCTTCCGTTAAGGGCACTCGATTCCGCGTTGCCTTGAATAGCTCGGGTTCCAGTGAGTAAACGAGGAGGTACTCGTGAACGTCACCGATGGCTTCGCGGTTCTCGCGTGAATATCGCTTTTGCCAGACGTTGCACGCGATGAATCGTTCGCGCCCGAAAATCTCATCCATCAATACTCGGAGCAAATCAATCTCGGAATCATCCATGGATATCCATATCGACCCGTCCGAGCGAAGAAAACGCTTAAGCAGCGCGAGCCGCGGATACATCATGCATAACCAGCGGTCGTGACGATCGAGAGTCTCACCCTCTTTGCCGACGACTTTCCCTAACCACTCGCGGATGACCGGGCTGTTGACGTTGTCGTTGTAAACCCAGTTTTCGTTGCCCGTGTTGTATGGTGGGTCGATGTAGATGCACTTCACCTGCCCGGCGTAGTACGGCAGCAGCGCCTTCAGCGCGACGAGATTGTCGCCCTGTACGATGAGGTTGCCGTCGCCGGGTTCGCCGCAGGCGAGGTCGGAAACGTCCTTCAGCAGATGAAAGGGAACTTGCAGGTGGTGATTGACCACCGCCTCTTTCCCAATCCAGTTCAGTGTCGGCATAAGCGATTCAGATCATTACAAACGATTTAGCACGAAGCGGTAGTTCTGATATGACGAATTGGGGTCAGAGAACATTTTTTTGATCTTCCTGAGCGGTATATGCCTCGTCGACTCGGCTGGAGCAGAGTCTAGGCATTCTCTGAGTATGTTTCAGACCATCAATCGCGGCGTCTTCGCTGCTGAAAACTACAATTCTTTGAAAATCTCTGGCGCGGTGGTGTGATTCTCTGGGTTGATGTTGGGTCTAAATCGGCCAAAAGTGGCAGTAGTCTACTGGATTCGGGGCAAAGAAAACAACCGGCGGGGTGGGGAAAACGTGATCGTGGCGGGGAAGACTCGTGTTCGTGGGGGGAGAAGTGCCGTGTTCGTGATTCGTGATCGTGCTAGTGCTAGTGGGGATAGTCCGTTCAAGACGTTCCAAACGTTCAATCGCTTCGCTCCGTTCAAATCGTTAAAGACAAATACAACTCGAAGGGGGAACTTCCACGTTTCGAGAATTCTCGAAACGTGGAAATGACGACTGTAAGACTACCCAAAAATCTAGCTGGCCTGGGCGAGGGACTCTTGGTTTTGTATGGTAATTTTGGGATCGGGGTTTGCTTTTGGAATAGGGAGGGATTGCTGCTTGAGCAGTTCTACGTGTTCCTCCATGCCCCACTTGGCTTGATAAAGACAGTCTTCAATCGAGTGACCGATGCCGGTGAAACCTTCAAGATCGGGCGAATAAAATCCAAAAAAGGTTGGATCATTCGTTGCTTCGATCACCAGAGAGTACTTGAGATCAATCACGATATCTCCTCTTACCTACCCTTTAAGCCCGCGGCCTTGAGAATGGCATTACAAGTACCCGTGGGTATTTCCTTTGCTCCATGATAATCAACTCGGATGAGCCTGTCCACACCGGGTTTTCCATAGTACCGAATCGAACCCTTCTCCTTGATGAGCCTGAATCCGTTCTGCTCCAATAGTCTCACGAGTTCGTTAAATCGCATCCGATAAACTCTCTGCAGAATTTCGCGGATTCTAGGCGATATGGCGCCGTGAATTCAAGAAGTTTCTCTGCGAATTAAAAAGACCGGATTGTGAGCGTGACTGGTTGTTCGGAAAAGCCCTGTTCGTGGACGTGATTCGTCGACACTACCTGGGCGTGACGGAAAACTAACGTGCTCGTGGAAGGGAGAAAAGCCGTGCATGTGTACCGACTCCTACCGTGGGCGTGTTAGGTCAGAACGTGCTCGTTCCGGGCAAAAGCCGTGATCGTGGGGTCGGGAGAAAGACCGTGATCGTGGCTCGTCACGCTACCGTGATCGTGCTCGTGGTTCATTCCCTAGAGATTGTGGCAGACGGGAGAGCATTTGGATGACACGGTCGTATCCGGAGCGCAGCTCTTGATAGCTTTCGTTGGAGATCTAGTGCAAGTCTCTGGCAAGAACCGTTGGTAGCAGACCTCTCCGGCCAATCTGCGGGCGATACCCACGAATTGGCGATATTCGTATTCCAAAACAAAGGACCATGTTAATTCAAACAACCCTGTCTCGACCAAAGCATAAATCCCTTCAATAGCCGTGCATTCGAGCCTGACGCGGAATTGGCTCTGCTCGTCGAAGCAGCGGTTATATCGGTTATATATGTTCAGCCTGGCTTCTCCGGCTGAAAGAGAGGTCATTGGGATTTCTCCCAAATCCGAGAGAATTGGCTCGGCGTAACAATTGGAATCCCTTCGTACCGCTTTACACTCAATAGATGATCGTCTCCGGAAATAAGCCACTCCGAATATAGACATTTGTGTCCGGCACGACCCGGACTTTAGCCACGCCGTCTCCGCGTCTCGCGCCTCATGCGGTGCACTTCGGCCGCGATATCCTCAAGTGGCGGTCCATTCTCCGGAACTCGTTCGGCTATTCGAGACGGCTT
>DASYUV010000027.1:0-34492 GCA_036000865.1 Binatia bacterium
TGTGGAACACGCTGATCGTCGGGCTCGGCACCGCGGTCAGCGGCGCGGCTTTCTATGCGCTGATCGCGTACGTGGTTGTGCGACGGCAGTTCAAGGGAAAAGCGATTTTGGATTTTATCTCGTGGCTACCCTGGGCGATACCGGGCATCCTGATGGGACTCGCGCTTCTGTGGACCGTATTCGAAACCAGGGTTCTTTTGCCTCTTTACGGCTCGGTTTACCTGCTGATCATCGCTCTGTTCATCAAAAGTATGCCGTTCGGCGTCCAGATTGCCAAGAGCATGCTGGTCCAACTCGGACCCGAGCTCGAAGAGGCGGCTCGAATATCCGGCGGTTCCTGGCTGCAATGCTACCGCCGGGTCCTGATCCCGCTTCTGACGCCGACGTTCATCGTCGTCGGGCTGCTCGGCTTTATCTCGGCGGCGCGCGATATCAGCACCATCGTATTGTTGGGTTCCAGCCAGTCGCGGACGATGGCGCTGCTGGCGCTCGATTATGCCTTCGGCGGCCAATTCGAGCGCGGCGCCGTGGTCGCCTTTCTTACGTCGCTCGTTGTCATCGTCATCGCTTTGATCGCTCATGTCGTCGGCAGCAAGGTCGGCATCGGCGGTCAGCATTAGAATGAATTTTTCAATTTCTTTTGGGGTAATTCCCTGTCGTTATGGTCGACAGCATTGTCAGTGATCGTCATTCCCGCATGCTTCTAGCGGGAATCCAGGCGAATTCCGGACTGGACCCCGATTAAAACATTCGGGGTGACAAGTTTGGGACGAGCTATTGAAGGACGTCTTGATACCCGTAGCTTTGTTCGCGCAGTTAATTTTTCCGTAAAGGATCACGCATGACCACTGCAAGCGTCACCGACTTGAGGAGTTATTTATCCGTGTTGGAACAGGCCGGCGAGCTTTCGCGGGTCAAGGTTCCAGTCAGTTTAAAGCAAGAGATCGGCGCCATCTGCTTGCGCAACTTGCGCGCCGGCGGTCCCGGCTTGTTGTTCGAACGGCCCGGCGATCGCGCCATGCCTCTAGCCGTCGACCTGCTGGCTTCGCGCCGGCGTTATGCGTTGGCGCTCGGTATCGAAGCGGATCACCTGGCGGCGGAGTGGAACCGGCGTACGACCATGCCGCTCGCACCGGTGATTGTCGAGCGCGGCCTGTGCCAGCAAAACGTAATGATCGGTCACGACGTCGACCTGTCCAAGCTTCCGGCGCCGATCTGGAACGAGCTTGATGGCGGACCTTATCTTACGTTGTCTTGTCACGTGACCAAGGACCCGGTCACCAAAACGCGGAATGTGGGTCTCTATCGCAACCAGGTCCATGACCGCCAGACCCTCGGCATTCTTGCGGCTCCGTACACGCATCTAAATCTCCAGCGCAACAAGGCTCCGAACGAGCCGTTTCCGGTCGCTCTCGTGCTCGGGCCCGATCCAACGGTAGTCATGACCGCCCCAGCACCGATTCCCTTTGGCACCGACGAGTTGGCGATTGCCGGCGCGCTGCGTGGCAAGCCGCTGGAGCTTGTGCCGTGCAAAACGATTCCACTGGAAGTGCCCACCATGGCTGAAATCGTGATCGAAGGGGAGATCCGGCCTGGCGAACTGCGAGAAGAAGGTCCCTTTGGCGAGTTCACCGGTCACTATGGCGGCCACAAAGCGCCGCGCCCGGTCATCCATATCACGGCGATTACTCATCGAAACGATCCGATTCTCCAGGCCAGCTACGAAGGAATGCAACCGAACGAATCGGGTTTCTTGACCGCTGTGCCGCGGGAAGCGGAAATCATCCGGCAAGTGTCACTGCCGGGAATAAAAAAAGTCAATGTAACCGTGCCGGCGGGGGGCGCCTTACACGCGGTGGTAGCGGTGGAAAAACCGTATGAGGGATTCGGCAAGTACGTGGGGCTTGCGGTGCTCGGCAGCGTCGCCGGGCGTTATCTCAAGCAAGTCATCATCGTCGATGCCGACATCGATCCCTTCGATCCGATTCAAGTCGAGTGGGCGGTTGCCACGCGGGTGCAGGCCAATCGCGATATCGAGATTCTGAAACAGCTCACGGGCATTATTCTCGATCCCTCTTTGCCCAAGGAAGAGCAGTGGACGACCTCGCGGACCTCGAAGATGATCATCGACGCGACCCGCTACGATGCCAAGAATTTTCCGCCAATATGTTTGCCGGCAAGCGAAGCGATGGCCAAAGTGGAAAAGGAATGGGCGCGCTACGGCATTCCACTCGACGGTAGAAAAGATTGATACCTGTGCGAGCGCCGTTTTGTCTCTGGCTGATCGCTCTTTGATTCGAGTTTATCTGGGTTTAGTGTGGAGGAGTATTCACCACGAAGGACACGAAGAGCACGAAGGAAAGAAGTTTTAACCACACCCTTCGACGCGCTCAGGGCGATCGGAAGAAGGGACCGTTCATGGTGAGTCTGTCGAACCAAAAGAACGCAAAGGATTTAGGTTTCAGATGTGAGGCAACCGCCTTGTGGTTATCCTTACCAGTGCGGAAGGCACGAAGTTTTGATTCACAAATATCCGAACCCTTCGTGTCCTTCGTGATCTTCGTGGTGAACGAAATCAGGTAACAGTGCCAGGTTACCCACACGGAAGCCTGAAGAGCCTTGATTCGAAGTCTTGTCGCATCGGAAACTCAAATGGCAGAATCGATTCCCGTGCAAGATTTGCGCAGCTTCCTACAATTGCTCGAAGAAAGAGGCGAGCTGGCAACGATAAAATCTTCGGTCTCGCTCAATCAAGAGATCGGCGCGGTCTGCTTGCGCAACCTGCGCAACAGCGGTCCAGGGCTCTTATTCGAACGCGCCGGCGATCATGCTATTCGCTTGGCCGTAGATCTGCTGGCGTCGCGCCGGCGCTACGCTTTAGCTCTCGGCGTAGAACCCGACCAGTTGGCCGTGGAATGGGACCGCCGGACCAAAAATGTCATTCCTCCGGTGATGGTCGAGAACGGCCTGTGCCAACAGCATGTTTGGGTCGGCGACCAAGTCGATTTGACCAAACTGCCAGTGCCAACGTGGAACGAGCATGACGGCGGGCCTTATCTCACGCTCGCTTGTCACATCAGCAAAGACCCGGAAACTCAAACGCGCAACGTCGGCGTCTACCGCAATATGGTTCATGATCGCAACACGCTCGGGATTCTCGTCGAGCCTTACGGTCACCTAAGATATCAGTGGAGCAAGCGGCCCAAAGAACCATTTCCGGTGGCGATCGTTCTGGGCGCCGATCCGGTCGTGCCGATGACTGCCGTCGCTCCCGTCCCTTACGGCAGGGATGAACTGGCGGTCGCCGGCGCGCTGCGTGGCGAGCCGGTGGAGTTGGTTCCCTGCGTCACGATTCCCCTGGAAGTTCCCGCTTCCGCCGAAATCGTCATCGAGGGCGAAATTTTACTCGACGATCTGCGCGACGAGGGACCGTTTGGCGAGTTCACGGGATACTACGGCGGTCATCGCGCGCCGCGGCCGATCATCCGTGTCAAGGCAATCACGCACCGCGATCGTCCGATTCTTCACGCCGTTTATGAAGGGCAGCCGCCGTCCGGTTCGGCGATCATCGTGGCGGTGCCGCGGGAAGCGGAGCTGATGCGCCAGATTTCACTGCCGGGCGTCAAGCGCGCGCATATGACACGCGGCGGGGGAGGAGCGCTACACGCGGTGCTTTCCGTCGATAAACCCTACGAAGGCTTCGGCAAGTATGTCGGTCTCGCTGTGCTCGGCACCACCGCCGGCCGCGGCATCAAGCAAGTGATCGTGGTCGACGACGACATCGATCCCGCCGATCCAATTCAAGTTGAATGGGCGATAGCTACCCGGGTGCAGCCCCATAGAGATATCGAAATTCTCAGCGAGCTTCCCGGTATCATCCTCGATCCATCGCTGCCGCGGGGCGGGCAAAAACCGCCGCTAACCTCCAAGATGATCATCGATGCGACGCGCTACGATGCCAAAGATTTCGCGCCGGTCTGTTTGCCCTCGGCCGACGCCATGGCTAAGGTCGAGCGCGGTTGGTCCCGCTACGGCATTTTGCTGCCGGGCAGCTGATGAAAAAAATATGGCTGTTTCACGTTTGCTGTGTAGAAGTATTCACCGCGAAGGACCTAGCGTGGCAGCGCCGCAACCAAACCTGAAAAGCCGGTTAATTTTCCGTCATACCGGCGGAAGCCGGTATCCAGGTTGGGTGCTGGTGCGGGAGACCGGTTCGGCATAAGCTTTTACCAGCGCGAAGGAGGCGGGGATGGATACCGGCTTTCGCCGGTATGACGAAGGGGCAACGACGGACCTGGCTCAAAAAATTTGCGCAAGCTGCGAAAAATCTTGAGCATAGTAGTACGAAAAGCACGAAGATCGGAAATTATAAAATAGAGAAATCCGAACCCTTCGTGTCCTTCGCGATCTCCGTGGTGAACCAAAACGTCCGGCCCGGAACCCGAAACTAGTCTTTTCCCTTTTGCGTGCACCAGGGAACCATGGAACCCATGCGACAAGTCGCGCCTGCTTTGTGGAGGCAAGACTCGAAGAACTCGTGAATCTTTGGATCCTCGTCTTCGTACTCGATCTGCGTGCCGCCTTCTTTGACACTGACCTCGATTGGTTTGTCGTCGCCGAGAGCGACAAAGTTGTAACGCCAGCTATTCCAGCGGAGCGCCAGATAACGAGCAGGATCGGCGCCGGAATTGAAGTGCTGATGAAGCCACTGCGAGGGAGGAACCACCACGCTCCCTGGTTTCCACTCCACCCGGGTCACTTCTCCGTGTTCGGGCCAGAGCAGGGAATAACCTTGACCGCTTAAAATCGTCACATGGGCGCCGGGGCCATGGCGATGGGCTTTTTTGTAGCGCCCAACCGGAAATTCGGAAATATGTGAGCCCATGACGTTGCCGGCGAGGTCGAAGTTGACATGTCTTCCGCCGGCGCCGCGTTCATTCCATACTTGGAGCGGCATGTCCCATGTGTTCGGCACGAAGTTCACCGACATCTTGAGTCCCCAGACCTGCCCCTTGCTGCTGAAATAGTCTTCCTCTTCCGGCGGAAAGCGGTCGGAAAAAACGAAATCGTTGTCGAAAATGAAGTTGAGATTGTGAAACAGGTTCATCATGAAAGGCGCGCTGGTTACGGCAAAAAATCTGACCGAGGCGTTTCCCTGCCCATTGAAGTGTTGGTACTCTGCGTTCAAAGGAATCGCGAACAGGCTTCCAGGATGCCACTCGAAGGTCTGCTTCTTGCCATTTTGTTGCCATACGGAAGTGGCTCCATGTCCGTCCAGAATATAGACCATCTCTTCATAAAGATGTTTTTGCGGTTTCAACTTTGTTCCCGGCGGGATTTCGCAGACATAACCGTCGTTGGTTCCGCCGGCGCCTTCAAGGTTGATGAATGCCCCCATGCCGCCTTTATAATCCCACGGCGCAACCTCTAGTTTACGGAGATCCTCGATGAAAAATCCGCGGTTAATTGGGATTTTCTGTGCTTGCTGCCAAGTGTGGTAGGTATCGATGCGCGCGTCGCTATTGTATTTCATTGGAAATCGGCCTCCTTTCTCACCAACTGTCTAATGGACTGGATTTAGATTTTCGAATCAGCCGGCTGTTCATGGGCTTTCAACAGCTTGTTGACATACGCCCGCATCACCATGCGCTCGACTTCGCGGATGCTTTTTACCGCGCCGGCAGTTTGTATGACGTTTAATATGGGCTGAAGCTCACTCTCGGCAAGCCGCTGCTGCGCGCCTTTGTCGCGCGCGATCTGCTCCAGGACGGAAACCGGCGGCGCCGCGAATTCATAACTCAGAAAGCGGTCGACGATGGCTTCATCGACGAGATCGATTCGATTTGTCGTCAGGATGACTGCGGTATGAGCGGTATCGAGGTCGTCGATACTATGGAAGAAGATCGAGTTCTGGCTGAAGTGCCACTCTTTCGCTCCCAACGAATTACGGGTCAAGAACAGGGATTCGACATCGTCGAACAAAATAATCGTTCGTCGCTTCGGATCGTCGTCGTGGCGATGATGGCCGCTGCTTTGCCCATCGCGCGCGTACTTGAAAATCTCGCGGATCTGCTCCTCGGTGTCGCCATATCGCCCGCGCGCGACGTCTGCGCCATCGACGAGTATCATGACGACTTCATCTGAGCTGCGCCTGGCGACGCCGTTATCGGCGAACCGCCGGCACAACTCGTAGGCCAAGCGCTTGGCCATCGCCGTCTTGCCGACGCCGACGCCGCCATGAAAGAGAAAACCTTTTAGAGCGCTTCGCTCTATATGTTCTTTCCACTGATAGCTAACGATGGCGGTGAGCTCTCTCAACATCTCCCGATAGCGGGAGCCAACGAGCTCGCGCTCGGCGCGGCCCAAATCATCGTTTGCTTCGGCCGCAGCGAACGGTCCGAATTCGTCGCGCAAACGCTCGAATGTGTATAGGTCGACGTCGCTGTCGCGCATCTAGAATCTCAACCCTTTTCAATCACTGCGGGTTGATTCCCCGCAGCTTGCTGCGTAAAGAGCTATTCGCAAACCTCTTAGAGTCCGTCATTCCCGAATGCTTCTATCGGGAATCCAGGCGAGACCGGAACTGGACCCCCGATTAAAACATTCGGGGGTGACACCTTTGGGATAAGTTCTCATCGCTATGTTCTGATACCCCGGCAGCTTGGCGCGGGGTAGTTCAATTATTTAACAGGACCACATCAAAGTTTATTGCGTCAAGGCGCCGCCAACCAAAATCCGAAAATCGAAATCCGAAACAGAGGTCGTTTAGGATTTCATGTTTTTGGATCATTTGAATTTTTTTCGAATTTCGGATTTCGACTTTCGAATTTGTAATTTTGTTTAGGCTTTTCGTGAGTCGGGCGCCGCTTCGACCTGCTCGAGCTCGGCGCCCCGGTCGACGCCGAGAATGTCTACCAGGTTGAGATCTGCCGAGATGAACCGGACCGAACGACGCGGGTCCGCATTCACGTGCTGGACTACGACCCCATCCGCACGTATCGGGATGTTGACCAGATCTTCCGCTTGCCAGTCGTGGCGTTCGCCGTCGAGAAGGGTGTAGCCTTTGCCTGCCAAGATGTACAACACCGATCCCCCGGGTGTTTTCTGCGCGCCGCTTCGGCCGCCCGGAGGGATTTCCTGCTCAAACACGATCATGGAGCGAATCGACGTGTTGTCGAGGGCGGGATGCAAAAACCACTTCATCTTTCCTTGACGATTGTTTTCCCAGGGAAGATCGCGGCCTTTGATGAGCCAAGCGCCTTGGCGCTGGTGTTGCCGCTGGCGATCGCGCAATTGATACAGCCATTCGAGTAAATTTTCGCTTCTGTCGGAGTACGCGACGCCAATATTCTCTTCAGTTGAGCGGCTTTTATTCATCGTGGGTTCCGCGCATTATTTTTGATTTGAAATCCGGGTGGTTTTCGAGCTGCACCATTTCGCTCGCGCCCCATTCGAATAGCGCTCCGCTGATGAAAGCGATCCACTTGGCCGGCTTGTCGTCATAACGGTTGTAGTGCTTGTGCTCGACACCTCCGGGCTTGAGCGGCAGCAGCAAAAGATCGCCAGCTTCCCAATCGTGCCGCTCGCCATCCACTTCGGACCATCCCTCCCCCTCAATGATGTAGATCACCAGTCCACCCTGATGGCGATGCTTCCCGGAGTGGACCTTGATGTCTTGAACGAAAATATTCCAGTCGTCCAAGACGGTCTCGGGCGTCAAACCGCTGTAGCGCGACGGCCACATATAATGTTTCACCAGAGCCTGGCGGGACATGACCCAAGGACAATCCTCCCCGCGGATGACGACTTGGCCCGTGAAAGAGCGATCGCGCTCAGCGCGCTGATGCGCAATGATTTCTTCATAGTTGTCACGCTCCCGGGTGCGCTCTCGGTCACGAGTTGCCATAGCTCACCTTCCTTGCACAGGGCAGGTTGCTCCAAACATATGTAGATAGGGTCCTTCCAGAGTTCCAGAAACCGTGTGCACAAAAATCAATGCTTTGCATGAGCAAAGATTCCGCTTCAATTGCTTTAAGCGTCACACGTTTAATCCTCATGCACACCGTTCCAGTATGCCGAATCGTCACGTCGTGTCAAATATCTTTTTAGAATATCGCTAATCATGACGTTTAGTTATGCGAGTCCTGCGCCGACATGCCTTGACAGGGTGAAGGTGAGCGAATATAGACTCTCCGCCTAAAGAATAATGGTAACGGAATCTTCTGAAACCTCGATTGACACGGTCTGTCAATCCCCTTTATACAGGATCGCGTCTAAAATGGTCGATCGCGTAGGAGGTGCCGTGATGAACCGCACGGTTGTGATGATCGAAGTTCTCATGGTTATGGCGCTTTTTGGCTTCAAGTCGGCGAGCGTCGCGGCCGAATGGGAAAGCACCCTCGCTGCCGCGAAAAAAGAAGGCAAGGTATCCGTGATTACGGACGTGACCGCTACGTTGCGTGATGCCCTCACACTGGAATTTCAGAAAAAGTACGGGATCTCCGTTGAACTGTTTGGTAGCTCCGGCCGTGAGGTCGCTCCACGGGTCGCTGCTGAACGGAAGGCAGGACAATTTCTCTGGGATATTTACATCCACGGATCCACGACAGCGCTCGAAGCGATGATTCCCATGGGGGCGTTCGATCCCTTGGAGCCGGCCCTGATTCTAGCGGATGTCAAAGATCCCAAAACATGGCGTGGTGGAGCGATGGAATTTCTCGATCCGAGTAAAATGGTCATGGTGATGACTCCCTTCCATAGGGGCACCATCTTCTACAACACCAAGCTCGTCAATGCCAAAGAGTTTAAGTCGCACAAGGACCTGCTCGATCCCAAATGGAAGGGAAAGATGGTGGTGGACGACCCTCGCAGGGCCGGACCCGGCGTTGCGACTTTTACTTTCTTTTATCTTCACCCGGAACTTGGCCCGGATTTCATTCGCGCGCTGGGCAAACAACAGATGGCCATTTTTCGTGACTACGCGCAGGAAGTGGACGCTGTTGGTCAAGGGAGGTATCCGCTGCTTATCGGTGCAGCGGACTTTGTCGCGATCTCCAGGGCAAAACAGGGGGTGCCGATTGCTATCGTAGACGCCAGGCAACTCAAAGAGGGGACCGACCTGAGCCCGACCAATGGGAACCTCGCGTTGTTTAACAGAGCACCGAATCCCAATGCGGCCAAGGTCTACATCAATTGGCTGTTGTCGAAGGAAGGCCAAACGATCTTTGCTCGCGCCAATGGTTACGTCAGCGCTCGATTGGACGTGCCGACGGATCACACGGAACCCTGGAGAGTGCCGTTGCCGGGGGCGATCAAGACCTACACAAAGGCGGCCATGCAAGTGAAAGATAACTTACAGCCGTTGCTGCAAGAGGTATTCGGCAGCCAATGAATAAAACAGGCTACAGAGCATGAACTACCCGCAGCAAGCTGAGGGGGGTATCAAAACGTAGCTATGAGAATTTATCCCCAAGGCGTCACCCCCGAATGTATTAATCGGGGGTCCAGTTCCGATCTCGCCTAGATTCCCGATAGAAGCATTCGGGAATGACGGACTTTTAGAGGACTAGAAACAGCTCATACGCAGCAAGCTGCCGGGAATTGAACCCGCAGGGAATGAACGATGAACCGGGGAGGCGTCCTGTGGCGCCTCCCCGAGTTCGGATAATCAGTAAACAATGAGCGGATCGTTACGGTAAGTAATCGGCGGCATTCTGGACTCGACGCGATTCTTTTTGCACTCCTCCAGGAACACCCGGCGAATTTCCGGATCCTCATCTTCGTATTCGATCAGGGTGCCGCCTTCGCGTAAGCTAGTCGTTGGACCTTCGCGGTTGTTCCGTGTGCTTGCGTCATGAATCGTGGTGGGATTTTTGCGGCTGCCAAGACGGAGCGCAATGTGTCTTGCCGGCTCCGGTCCACTGTTGAGGTGCGTGTGGAACCAGCCGTCGGGCGGACTGTAGATACTGCCCGGTTTCCAATTGCATTTCACCACCTGGTCGCCTTTACCGTTTTGAAAGGGACGTACTCCTAATTCTTTGGGCCACATGTAGATATACCCGTAAGAACGGACGACCAGGAGGATTGCTCCTGCCGCGTGATAGTGGGATTTGTGGTAAATGCCCGACGGCCACTCAGAAATGTGACCGATTAAACTATTATCTGCCATCTCAAAGCAGGTGATTCCTCCCTCGGCGACTTTGTAAGGCGCACTCTCGACCGTGGCGACTCGCGCGTCGGCGATAAAGTTCGTGTCCCACATGCTTGTCCGCGTCGCCTTGTAGCGCCGGTCGCTCATCGCGAAATAGGAGTCTTCGCCGTTGTAGCGGGATTTAAACGCATGACTATTGTTGAAAACGAATTCCGGGTCGCGAAAGAAATCCATAATAATTGGCGCGGTGGTGACTGCCAGCAAAAAGGCTGACTCGCGCGCGCCGTTGTAGAGGCGGTGCCAGGTATTCAGCGGCGGAGCAAAGAGACTGCCTTCTGACCACTCAAATGCCTGCTTGCGCATCCCTTCGTACCATACTTCGGTGCTGCCGCGCCCCTTAAGAACATAGAGAAGCTCATCATACATATGTCGTTCAGGCTCGAGCGCGCCGCCGGGCGGAATCTCGACGACGTACATACCTGTAACGCCGCCGCTACCCTTCAGTTGGATGTAAGAGCCGGTCCCCCCCATGCGCGCCCACGGCTTGCGCGGCAGTTCGGTCACATCCTCGACTGCAAGTCCGTCAAAAATCGGAATACCTTCCTGCTCCATCCACCGGAGATAAGCAGCTTTCTGAGGCGTGTATACAATTTCGTCCATCGCGACTCCTCTGTTCTCAAAAATGAATTTTGATTCTTTAATAGTGTCTAGCGTGTTGCGTTGTCAAGCCGCCATGGCCAGACATCATTTGCGCCCGAGAAGGGGGAATTGATATGAACGAATTCTGCGCTAAAAAGTTTTGCGCAACTTATCCGGGGCAAAGGAGAGGTCCTAATGTGCAGCGACGTGCTCGCGCACGATTAATGGTTTGCCTCCCCGAACGTTAGGCGTTTTTCCGAAGGGCAAATAGCCCGAGCGACCACACGAGGAGGATACGACAGATCATGGCGAAGAAAAGCTCCGCAAAGAATTCTACAACGCAGCTTGCCGACGACGTGCTTTTTGGCGCGCGCGTTCTGTACCGCGAGCTCGACGATATTTTTGGCCACGTCAGCGGCCGGCTACCTCGTGAGGCAAACCGCGAAGGATTGCTGTTCACGCGCATGCGCATCGCGCCGAAACCTTTGGACCCGGACGAAGTGATGGAGATCGATTTTTCCTGCCGGCCCATCAAGGGCAAGCAACATATATCGGGCGAGACTTTCATCCACACGGAAATCTACAAGGCACGGCCGGAAGTTTGCGGCGTGGTTCACGCCCATCCGCCCCACGTCGTCATCTTATCGGCAACGGACAGAAAACTGGAAACGTTCAATCCCTCATCCATCTCGTTTCGCGGCGGGGTGCCGGTCCTGGGCAGCCAATTGATCTATAAGGCCGAAGACGGAATTGAAATCGCCCAAGCGCTTGGTAACGGCAAAGCAGTCATCCTCAAGAATCACGGCGCGGTTACGATCGGTCGAAGCGTGGCGGAAGCCGTCGTGACGATGTTTTTGCTCGATCGCGCCGCCTATGCGCACCTCGTTGCCGGCAATGATCTCAAAGCGTGGGAACCCGACGAAACCTATCTCAAGGTCGCAGATCAATCGTACAAATTTCTCTGGCGCACTTGGCACTGGGAGCTGGAAAACGGCGGCGCGATGGCGCGCTGGGAGCGCAAGGGCAAGAGGTGATCGATCGGAGTCAAGTCTTTACCGAGCGGTCCGTTGGAGCAAATCTCTCCGCGTGAACCCGGCAGGGAGTCGTTTGAACTCACGAAGCGTGAACCATACTGATGATGCCATTTCGCGATCGCCGCTCCCCGCCTATTTTCTGATCCAGGTTTTTATCAGACCTCCGGTGGTTGATGTCCAGTTGTCGCTGATGCCCGCTTCGAAGCCTCTCACGTTCTGATTGAAGGTAAAAAAACGGGGTGTGAACACAAAGGGGGCCTCGGGCAGATCCTGATGGATAATACGAATCGCTTTGGCGTAGAGTTCATAGCGTTTCTTAAAATCGGTAATCTGTCCGGCTTCACGGACCAGATTGTCAAACTCCTCGTTACAGTAGCCGGAGTAATTCAGGATTCTTTTCGGCCCCTTCTTGGGTTCGTCGCAGCCAAAACGAAAAGGGTAGGAGTCGCCGGGATCGACCACGGGCTCGGCGCCGCTCAGAACCATCTGGAACTGCCCATCGCGACGAAGGTTCACATAGCGGGCGTGCTCGAGATAATCGACTTTGGTCTTTATGCCGGCGGTGGTGAGTTGTTGCTGGAGAATTTGATTTTCTTCTTCCTCGCCGGTGCGCGCGACGATGACCACTTCGAGCTCCGGACCGACACCCGCTTCCTTCAGCAGCGCCTTCACCTTGGCGGGATCCCGTTTGATCTCGGCAAGGTCCTTCACGAACCAGGGGCTGGTTTTCGGAATGCCCCATACCGTGGCCGGCTCGCCGAATCCCCAATGCGCGCCTTTTAGGAATTCCCGCGCATCGAAAGCGTGGAGCGCGGCCTGGCGTATCTTGACATTGTTAAACGGCGGTTGAGTCACATTGAAAACCAGGCGGCGAAAGCCCGCATACTTCGCTTCGGCGATCTGGATGCCCGGCATCTCGCCGCCCACGACCTTTCTGACGAAGGCGTAAGGCGTGCGCTCGATCATGTCCAGATCGCGACTGCGCAGCGAAAGAAATCGCACTTGATCGTCGATCACCGGTTTTAGCACCAACTCGTCGATGTACGGCAGACCCTTCTGCCAGTAATTTTTGTTGCGCGTCAAGATCAACTCGCGCGCGACCTTATAATCCTTGTAAACAAACGGACCGGTGCCGGGCGGAAAAGCGCTGAGGTTGGATTTCCCGGCGGGAATCGACTCCTTGGGCACGACCACGAAGGGTTGGATTCCGCTCACCTGGACGAGGAATGCGGCTTGCGCCTGTTTGAGGATAATGTCGACGGTGTATTTATCCTTGACTTTAACCTCCTGGACGTTTCTCAACAGCGTCAATCCCGTCGCTTGGTTCTGTGGATCCAAGGCGTAGTCGATACTCCACTTCACATCCTCGGCGGTAAGTTCCTTGCCGTTGTGAAACCGTACGCCCCGGCGAAGTTTAAAAGTGTAGGTCTTTTCGTCTTTGGATAAGCTCCAGGACTCGGCCAGCGCGGGAATCGGCTGCTGGCGGTGATCCAAATCGAAGAGTGTCTGGAACATCAGTTCTCGAACGAAGCTGTCCGTGGATTGGGTTCTGTAGAACGGGTTGAGTGAGATGATGTCCTTGGCGATGCCGAAAACCAGACGCCCGCCATACTTTTGGCTTTCCGCGCCCCAAGCCGTGGCCGCGGGAGCAATGAACATTGCCAGCGCCAAACTGGCAAACCAAAAACGCTTCATAAGCCCTCCCTCCTGGAAATAATTCTCGCAAAACCTTTTGACATTAGCGCGGGCAATATCCGCTAGACGCCGTCTCCTGTCAACTTGCGCGAGCCGTCGAAAAACGATCGCTTCTCGCTTTCGCTCCGTCACACCTCGTGGCATGCGGCCCAGTGGCGCGGGCGTTTTTCCTCCAGCAAGGGTTCTACCGACTTGCAGCGTTCGACACGCAGCGGGCAGCGGGGTTCGAGCCGGCACCCGGGCGGAGGATTGAGCGGCAAGAGCACTTCTCCGCGTAACGTCGGCGTAGGTTGCTCCATGTAGGATTCAGGGCTCGGATTTGAGGCGAGCAGACCCTGGGTGTACGGATGCAAGGGAAGCTTGAATATCTGCTCAACGGGCGCTATCTCCATGATTTTGCCCGCGTACATCACTGCCACCGTATCAGCGAGGTATTCCACCACATTGAGATCATGGGAAATGAACAGCATGGTGAGATTGAGTTTGCGTTTAAGCTCGCCAAAAAGATTCAGCACCTGAGCCTGCACTGAAACGTCGAGAGAAGAAACCGGCTCATCGGCGATGAGCAGCTTGGGGCGCGGCGCCAGCGCGCGGGCGATGCCGATTCTCTGGCGCTGGCCGCCGCTGAATTCATGGGGATATCGGTAGAGGCAATCGTTGCTGAGCCCTACCAGCTCGAGCAGCTCGGAAACCCCGTCGGTTTTCTTTGTCCCCTTGAGTCCCTGATAGAGCGTCAGCGGCCGGCCGACGATTTCGACGACCTTCATGCGCGGATTGAGCGAAGCGAAGGGGTCCTGGAAGACCATCTGAATATCCCGTCTGATCTCGCGCACCTTGGTTGCGGGCAGGGTCAGAATATCTTTCCCTAGAAAATGGACTTGGCCTGCGGTGGCCGCGATCAAGCGCGTGATCAGGCGCGCCGTGGTGGATTTTCCACAGCCGCTTTCGCCCACCAGTCCGACCGTCTCGCGCTCGTTGATCGCGAAGCTGATGCCGTCTACGGCTTTGAGGATTTTTTGTCCGTGCAGCAGGCGGCCAAGAACATCGCCGCTCAAGTCAAAATGCTTGGTTAGACCTTGGACTTCGAGCAGTGCCATCATTCACCCGGAAAATAACATGCAACCGGATGATGGCCGGTGCGATTTTCCAAGGAGGGAAGCTCGGCGCGGCAGATTTCTTTCGCTTTAGTGCAGCGCGGGTGAAATCTGCAGCCTGGTGGAGGTTCGAGGAGGCTGCAAACGTTTCCGGGAATTGCCTTGAGCGGCTCATGGCGCCGGTCACGCCGTGGCACCGCGCGCAAGAGCCCGATGGTGTAGGGATGAAGCGGACTGGTGAAAAGCGACTTTTTGTCGGCGAGCTCCACCAGCGAGCCGGCGTACATGACGCCGATACGATTGCAGAGGCGCGCCATCACCCCCAGATTGTGAGAGATGAATAGCATGGCCATTTTCATCTTCTCCTGGAGCTCTTCCAAAAGCTCCAAGATCTGAGCTTGAATGGTTACGTCCAGCGCGGTGGTCGGCTCATCGGCGATCAGTAACTTGGGCTGGCAGGCCAGCGCCATGGCGATCATTGCTCTCTGCCTCATGCCGCCGCTCAGCTGGTGGGGATAGCGCGCCATGATGGTTTTCGGCGACGGCACCCGCACGGCGTCGAGAATATGTTCCGTCGACTCCAGAGCGTTTTTTTTTGAATGGCGCAGGTGAATCCGATAGCTCTCGGCGATTTGCTCGCCGATGGTGAAAGACGGGTTGAAAGAAGTCATCGGCTCTTGAAAGATCACCGAGATCTTATTGCCGCGGATCTTTTCCATCTCATGCTCGGATTTCTTGAGCAGGTCATCGCCCTCAAAGAGAATTTCCCCGGCGACGATTTTCCCCGGCGGCGACGAAATCAGACGCAGGATCGACAAGGCCGTGGCGCTCTTACCGCACCCGGTCTCGCCGACGATGCCCAGGGTTTCCTTCTCGTCGATAGTAAAGCAAACGTTATCCACGGCGGTGAGAGTGCCGCGCTTGAGGCGGAACTCAACCGTGAGGTCTTTGACCTCGAGCAAGGGTCGATTCATCTATACTTCGTACTGGCGCGGATCAAAGATATCGCGCAGCCCGTCGCCGATAAGGTTAAAGCCGAGAATCGTAAGCGAAATGACCAGCCCCGGGATAATTGCAACGTGGGGAGCGAGCTCCATATATCCGCGCGCTTCGCTGAGCATCAGCCCCCAGCTTGGCGCCGGCGGGGGAAAACCCAAACCGAGAAAGCTCAGAGACGACTCGACAAGAATCGCATGGGCGAAATCAAGGCTCACCAGGACCAAAATCGGCGCAATGCAGTTTGAGAGTATTTGATAAAAAAGAATGCGCAACTCCGGCTCTCCGGTCATGCGCGCGGCTTCGACGTACTCTTTTTCTTTTTGTGACAGCACGCTGGCGCGCACGACCCGAGCATAGCCCGGCACGGATGTGATCCCAATGGCGAGACAGAGGGTCAAGAAGGTCGGTCCCATGGCCGCCACCAGTGTGATTGCGAGCAGCCTGCCCGGAAATGCCAGAAAGGTATCGATACCCCTCATAATCAATGTATCCACCCAGCCGCCGGCGTATCCTGAGAGCGCTCCGATGGGTACGCCGATGACGACCGCGAGCAGCACGGCGCCCAGAGCGACGCGCATGGCGATTCTGCTGCCGTAGACTAGCCGAGTGAAGATGTCACGCCCATAACTGTCGGTTCCCAACCAATGCTCGGCGGACGGGCGCACGAGCCGCTCGGCGAGATTCATTTGGAACGGATCATGGGTTGCAAGTTGAGGCGCAAGAATCGCAGTCAGAGAAGTCCACAGAACGATGATCAACCCCAAGGCAGCAAGCCGGTTGCGTAGAATCACTGTCAGCGCCTCGCGCGAACGCCCGAGCACACTGCGCCGCTGTGCCCGCGGCGCAATCGGTTCCTGGGAAAACGGCGTAACGGTTGCTTCGGCCATCGAGCGCCTGCCTCCTCGACAAGGTTAACTAAGCGAAATGCGTGGATCCAGCCATTTATATAAAACATCGACAAAGAGATTGACGACGACGTAGGTGCAGGCGAGAAAGAGAACCGCGCCTTGGAGGAGCGGATAATCGCGCGCGTAAACCGCTTCGAGCACCAACCTGCCAACCCCCGGCCAGGCGAATATCGTTTCCACCACAGTCGACCCGCCGAGCAGCCGGCCGACCTGCAGGCCGATGACGGTCGTCGCCGCGATCAGCGAATTTCTCAACGTATGTTTGTAGACGACCCATCGCCGGGGCACTCCTTTCGCTCGCGCCGTGCGCACGTAGTCGAGCTTGAGCTGCTCGAGCATTTCCGCCCTGACGTAGCGGGTCACCGTGGAAGCCATGTCGGTGCCGAGAACGATCGCCGGCAAGGTTAGATACCAGAGAAACATTCCGAAGTTAGTCGACGGATCGACGTACCCCAGGGTCGGAAACCATCCCAGATAGAGGCCGAAGCCAAGGATGAGCAGCAAGGCGAACCAAAAGTTCGGCACCGCGATGCCGAACAGGGCAAAGCTCATCGCGGCATAATCCCACAGGGTGTTTTGCCTGACGGCCGCCAGAGTTCCCGCTGGGATCGCGATCGCAGTTCCGAGAATCAGCGACGCCAGAGCAAGATAGATGGTGGCCGGGTAACGCTCGACCACCGTGTCCATAACCGCCCGCTGAGTACGCAGCGATTGTCCGAGATCGCCGTGGGCCAAGCGCTGAAGCCAGCTAAAATACTGCGCGTAGAGCGGCCGGTCGAGTCCCACCTTTTTGCGCAGAAGCTGGTACTGGGTCTCGTCATAACGCTCCTCCCCGAGCATGACCTGGACGGGATCTCCCGGCAAGAGATGGATGATGGAGAAGATCAGAAACGACGCGCACAAAAACACCGGCACGAGTTGAAGCAGGCGTCTGAGCACGTAGAGAATCACGAATTACTCGCGTTTGACATTCGCTGTGCCGCGACGCCGAGCCGCCGTCTCTGTGCCGATTTAATCTCTGCGGGTCAATTCCCCGCAGCTTGCTGCGTAATGCCAATTCCTAGGCTATCAAAGTCCGTCATTCCCGCATGTTTTTAGCGGGAATCCAGGCGAAACTCGGACTGGACCCCCGACCCATTCGACGTGGCTCAGGGTCGTGGTGAGCACAGTCGAACCACGATAAAAACATTCGGGGGTGACAATTTTGGAAACATTTTCGTAACGGTCTATTGATACCCCGCAGCTTGCTGCGGGGTAATTCATTTAGCTTGATAGAGCGCGTCAATGAAGCCGCTATCGTCGATCATGCGCAGGTAATGGGTGTCCCAGACTTCCAACGGACCGATGAAGTTGGCCTGCGGATCATGCGCGACATCGAGATTATAGAGATTTTCCACAGCCAGGGGCTCCGGGTAAGGCTTCGGGCAGAGGAGAGCGCTCCATTGGCCGTGCAAGTATTCGATTTCGTCGTCGCCGTCGAGACCGATCAAGGGCGCCACTTCCCGGGCGATAATGGCGCAGCTCTTTTCTCTCTCGGTTTTAAAAAAATGCACGGCCCCGATCAACGCCTTCAGGAATGTCACCGCGGTCTGTTCATTTTCGCGGACGAAATTCATGTTGGCGCAGATCGTCGTATTGTGAATCACCGGCAGGGCCGGGAGCTCAATCGCGTTCAAGCCGCGTTTTTTCGCCTGAAGGTCGAAGGGCATATCGACGTTGGCGGCATCGACATCGTTGCGCCAAATACGATCGATGCTGGACGGGCCCACGGCGAGGCGTGAGTCCGCGCCTTCGCCGTCGCGCGAGGCGAGCACGAACTCGACTTTCGAAATATCGACTCCCGCGCGCACGAGCGCCTGGCGCAGATTGCCGACAACGCAAGGCGCCGGACCGGTGAGAATTCTTTTGCCTTCGAGCTGTTTGGCCTCGTGGATATCCGGCCGGCAAATCAAGCGGTCGTCCCAGTGATTCTGCGTTTGCGCCAGGAAAGCCAACCGGTGATCGCCGCGCGCGCGGTAAACGTAGGGCTCGTGGTGCAGACCGCTTAGAAATTGATACTCGCCGGATAGCAGCAACGCCGCGCGCTCGCCGATCGTGCGCGTCGGTTTGCCGCTCTGGGGCACCTTGGCAACGTCCACCTCGAGCTCGAAACCATGCTTCGCAGCCACGCCCGAATCGCGAAACACGGCGTGCAGCGGCATGTGAGAAATCGAGCTGCTGAGAACTTTGACCTTTTCGTAATGACCCATCTCAATCCTTTCCGGCCGATGACTTGCCCTGATAATCCGGATGGCGCAGCAAAGCGCTGATGAAATGCTCGAGCATCGGGCGGCCGTGGATCAGGCGGGAATCGACTTTGACCTGGGCCCTGCCCGATTCGGACTTGAGAACAAAAAAGCCCAGCTCCGAAGCTGCCAGCGCCGGTTTTACGACGGCGGCAAAATCTTCGGTGCTCGTGATGGTCGAGGCTTTTTTAACTCCCGCGCCCTGCGCCATCTTGGCGAGATCGGTCCCTCGGGCCGTCGCTGTGGCGCCCATGTTCGCATACGCTTGATTATCAAATACCAAGGCTAGCAGATTCGGCGGGTTCACGTCAGCCAATGTCACCAGGCTGCTGGTGTCGAGCAGCAGGCTGCCGTCCGAATCGATGGCGATCACCTTACGCTGGGGAAACGCCAGCGCAAGTCCGACGGCGAAGGACATGCAGGTGCCCATATTCAGGCTGTGAAAATTAGCGCCTTGGGGCCGCAGGTATGCCCATTCCCTGGCGTTGCCGCCGCGGCTGGTAACCGTAAGCGCATGCTCATCGAGCCATGACGCCAACAGCTTCAGGCAGTCGAAACGTTTCACCATAAAACCTCGCCGGTGAGCAGCAGGACCAGCGGCGTACCGTATTCCCGACAGGCAAAGTGACTGTCGCGAATCTCGCGCTCGAGATCGTCTGTTTTTTTTATCACGCGGTAGGGAATACGCAGAGTATTGAGCATGGGCTCGGCGAGCTGCTGAAACATAAAAAGTTGCGCGCCGGAAACGCCGCTACGATCGCCAATGTCGCCGCGGTAGGAAGCCATGATCAGCACCGGAATGCCATACAACACCCCCATCTGCGCCAGCGACCAGGTTCCCACCAGCAGCCCGGCGATGCCGGTGACGAATAGACAGCGGCGCCCGCCCAAGGAGGCGCCGGCGCAGAGCGAAATGCCGTTGCTCTCACTCGCCACGGTGACGCTGGTGAAGTAAGGGTCGCGGCGGATCGTTTCGGTGAGCGGTGAAGTAGGTTCTTCGGGAAGCGTGACCACGAGATCGATGCGCTCGGCTTTGAGCGTGTCGATAATCTTGGCGATCGTGTCTAGTTCCATCGATGACCTCGGAAAAAATCGGCTGAACTATAGGCTCCAGTAAAATCGCTTGTCAAACCGAGACAAAAAAAATCGATTTAAGCTAGTGTCCTGGCCCAGAAGTTCGTTGAATTATTCGTTACGTTCTTTGCCGTCATACCGGCCCTTCGACTTTGCTCAGGATAAACTCCAGCCGGTATCCAGGGTCTTTGAAATTCCTGGATTCCGGGTCGCGCTAGCTATCGCCAGCTCGCCCGGAATATCGCCGGCGTCGGCGCTTCGCTTTCATTTGCTCGCTTACCCGGGCATGTTGACAAAGCCGCGAGAGGTTGACTTCATTGTCGACAATCTTGTATACAAAATTTCCAGCAAAGGGAAATGAAAAATAGCAAACCCAAAACCCGCCACAAGCAAAACCTGGTGGATAAGGCGGTGCAGTATCTGACCCGCGAGATCCTGGCGGACAGACTCCGACCGAATCAGCGGATCAGCGAGCTCGCCGTTTGCGGAGAATTGGGGATCAGCCGCTCGCCGGTTCGCGAGGCGCTGCGCATGTTGGAGCGGGACGGGCTGGTCAAGCAGAGCGGCAATCGGGGTGTGGTCGTGGCCGACATCACCCCCGAGGAAGCCGACGAGCTTTATCTGGTTCATGGCCACTTGATCGGCCTTGCGGCCCGGCTCGCATGCCGCCGGATGAAAGGCGAAGCGCTGAGCAGCATGGGCAAGTTGGTTGACAGACTTCGCCAATGCGCCGAGAAAAAAGACCGTCACGGCTTCCTCGAGACGCGCGCCGAATTGGAGCGATTGATCTGCGAGCGCAGTTTCTCGCCGCGGCTCGCGCATCTGTTCGAAGTGATGGCCTATCCGAGCGCCCGTTATCGCGTATTTCACGTGTCGGTTCCCGGATACATGGAAGAGGTGGTGCGTTGCTACGAAGGCATTTGCGATGCCTTTACCCGGGGAGACGACGTTGCCGCCGAACGATTCAGGCTTGAGGTGATGAGCTTGGGTCGGGATTTGTTGCGGCGCTATTTCATCGAGCCGCAGTCAGGCTACAAGCCGCAGGAGCAGACGACGGATCATCCATGAGCCAAGAGCAGAAACCGATCCGCATCGCCATCGGCGATAATCTTTGGACGCACGCCTTGGTCGACGGCAGCGTGCGCGTCGATGGCTTCGCCGTCGAGTTTCATTCCAAGGTGACCTTGCCGGACCGTCTGCACGGCGTGCGCGAAGGAAAATGGCAAGGCTCCGACGGCACATTGACCGATTATCTGCTGGAAAAAGACGCTGGGCTCGGCGTGCCGAAGGTGGCGCTGCCGATCTTCATGTTGGGTGGTTTTCGCCAACGGACCTTGCTCATGCGGCGCGATGGGGGTGCCGTCGAAAATCTCGAGGGCCGAAGGGTGCTCATGCCGCGCGTGCTCACTCCCGGTGCCGTCTATGTGCGCGGCTTGCTCGCCGACGAGTTTGGTATTGCGCGTGAGTCGGTCGAATGGCACACGATTCACGGCGCGGAAGAAGATGCCGACTGGAAGTGGCTCAAGGGAAGGCTAAGCAAGCCCGAGGGTTTCGAGGCAGTCGTCGCCGCCGCGGAAATGCTCAGCCGCGGCGAGTTCGATGCTTTAATTCATCCGGGAGGGCATGGATTTTTTTCTCTATTCGGCGGCGACCAGATGATCGGCGGCACTCTGAAACGCTTTCCGGATCTCTGCGAGCCTTTGGGAAATGCCAAGACGATCGCGACGTGGTTTAAGAAAACCAAGATCTATCCAACGGTTCATGGCTTGCAGCTGCAAGCCGATTGTCTCGATGCCAATTCGGGTCTTGCCGATGCCTTAGTCGACGCATTTGCCCGCGCCTGGTCTGCCAGCGAAGCCCGCCTGGATGGGCGAGAGCGCGAGCTGCTCGAGCGCGAGAGATCGTTACTCGGATTCGATCCCTACCGTTACGAGCTCGGCGAGGTGCAGCGGCACACGATCGAAAAACTGATGGACTATCTTCAGGCCGACGGTCTTCTGCGGCGCCGCTTTACCGTCGAAGAACTTTTTCCGCTTGCTGGTCGACGATGAATCAAGAGTCGGCACCGCTCTTGTTCGATGCGCGCAGGCTGCTCGTCTACGTCGAAGATCTCGATCGCGCGGTCAACTACTACCGCGACGTGCTAGGCTTTAAACCGCTCGGCGGCGTCGCCGGGACTAATTATGAATTCGCCACTTCGGGCGCGCCGCTGGTACTCCACTGCGACGGCCAGGCGGCAAACTTACCACGGGGCCGAGTCGGCTTCGTGCCGAGCTTTCAAGTTCAGGCGGGAATTCACGACTTGATCGAGACCTTCAGGAGACGGGGCGTTCGGGTCGTGCACGAAGTCTTGGAAGTGTCGCACGGTTGGGTGGCGTTTATCAGCGACCTGGAGGGCAACGTGTTGCAGGTTTATCAGGCCAAGGAAGGGAGCGATTAAATGCCAAGCCTGTGCATTCATGTTCCCAACTGCATGTGGACCAGGGCCTTGCTCGACGGCACGGTGAAGGTGGATGGCTTCGACGCGACGTTCGAGCCTGCGGCGTTCGATCCGCGTGGCTCGAGTCGACTGCGTGGCGATGTCGAAGATAAGTTTGCCGCCACCGAGCAGGTTATTCCAGACTTTCTCGTCCGCATCGCGCGCGGAAACGAACAGGATCTCGTGGCGCTGCCGATTTTCGTGACCCGCGGCATGGTGCATCGAAAGTTCGTCATGCGGCGCGAGTCATCGACGCCGAAAGATCTGCAAGGCCACACCATCGGTATGGGACGAGTGCTCGGCGCCACCAGCGTTTATTTACGCGGTCTGTTGGCGGATCACTTCGGGGTTACAAGAAGCGCGGCGCGCTGGATTACCGCCGAGCCGCTGACCAGCGACGGCGCCATCGGCGGCGAATGGGCGCACACCCATCGGCGCGGCGGCATAAAAGCGTCGGAGCTGATTGAGCGATTGAGCGCCGGCGATTTGGATGCGGTGATCTATCCCGGCGGTGCCGGTGGCCACTGGTTTAACTGGGTCGTCGAGGGCGGCGCCAGCCGCACGCCCGATCCCTACGGCGACCTCGACCAGATGGTGGCGAGCAGCTCAAACCTGTGCTTTCCCGTCGGCGATGTCGAATCTCATTTGGCATGGTTTAGCAGAGAGAAGATTTACCCGACCTACCACTTTCTCGGTATTCGCAAGAGCGTGGCGGCGAGCCATCCGGGATTGACCGATGCGCTCGTGGATGCCTTCGGCCGCGCGGCCGTCGCCGCCCCTGCCGATATGAGCGACGAAGAGCGAAAGCTTTACGAGCGCGAAAAGGAGCTTTTGGGTCTCGACCCGAATCAGTGCGGCTTGAACGCGATTCACAAAAAAACCATAGAGCGGTGTCTAGATTATCTTGAGGCGGACGGGTTACTGCCACGGCGCCCGACCTTGCGCGAGATTTTTCCGCTTTCCGGGAGTTGATGATGGAGGTGATATGAAAGTTTGGCTTTTCATGCGTGTCGGCTATCCCAGGCGCATTACCGGATCGTACTTGCTTGCCGGAAAGGACTACGACCGAATTCTCGGCAAGGAGATCTACGACGAGGTGGTCGATTTTTTGCGCGGCGTCGAGAGCTACGGCTTCGACGGCATCTTTTTTCCCGAGCACCACAGCCGCGCTGCCAACGGACTTTCGCCGTCGCCCAACCTGTTCGCGGCCATGGCCGCAGTGCTCACCAAGGACATCAAGATCGGACTGATGGGGAATTGTCTTCCCTTGCACCACCCGGTGCGGTTGGGCGAAGAGCTCGCGCTGTTGGACAATCTTTCCAATGGCCGACTCGTCGTCGGCATGACGCGGGGCGGCGACTTCTGGGCTTTCAATATTCCTTCAGCCGAGTCGCGCGAGCGTTTCGAAGAAGGCTGGGAGATCATCCGCAAGGGTTGGGAGGCCGACGAGCCGTTCGATTACCACGGCAAGTACTGGAATCTGGACTACGTGGCGTTTCTGCCGCGGCCCTTGCAGAAGCCGATCCCGGAGACTTGGATTCCATCGATCAGCGCCGAGAGCATGGAGTGGGCGGCAAAGAACCGCATATGCCTGGCAGCATCATGGTCGCCCACCGACCAAATCAGTGAAAGCTTTGAGTATTACCGGCGCTATGCGAAGGAGCACTGCGGTTGGGCGCCGGGCGCGCAACACTGCGTGGCGTCTCGCGATATTTACGTCGCGGAAACCAACGCCAAGGCGCGTGAGGAAGCGGAGAAGGATCTTCTCGTAGGGCCGGCGGAAGAATTCGGCGGCTCGCCAGCGCATTATGGCCGAAGCGTGTCTGACGGATATTTTTCCAAGCAGGCTACCGCGTTCAAAAAGACCGAGCATATCGGTGTCATGGAAATTAAGAATTGGACATTCGAGCAGTTGCAGGAGGCGGGAATTTCTATCGTCGGCGATCCGGACTACGTGACCGAACAGATCCTGCAGCAATGCCGAATGATGGGCACGGACAAGATCATGATGCGGCCGGTTTTTGGCCGGCTCAGGCTTAACCAAGCGAAAAAAAGTCTGGATCTGATGGCCAAGGAAGTGCTGCCAAATCTGAATAAGGAAAAGATCGTCATCCCGGCGCAGGCTTCGGCCTCGCCGATATAGACGTTCGCAGGAGGTGTTCCATGAGCAAGAGCGCTCCGGTCGGTAAAGATTTCATTGACCCGGAAGTTTTTTATCAAGACGTCGCCCGGCTTCATCTTAGTCCTCTTTGGTTAAGACAGGGCCATGCGCCGCATAAGCGCGCCGTGCCGCATCTCTGGCAATGGCCCGTGGTGCGTGAGCAGATGATGCGCGCCGCCGAAGTCGTCAGCACTGAAAATGTCGAGCGGCGGGTTTTGGGTCTGACCAATCCGGGATTGAAACAGATGGGACATTTCGCCACCACGCCGAATCTAGTCGCGGCGATCCAGCTTATTCTCCCCGGAGAATCCGCTTTGGCGCACCATCACACACCGGCGGCGCTGCGCATTATCATCGAAGGCGAGAGCTCCTACACCTGCACCAACGGCGAGCGGTGTTGGATGGAGCCCGGCGATCTGATTCTCACGCCGGCATGGAGCTACCACGATCACAAAAACGAGGGCAATGGCCCGATGCTGTGGCTCGATGGGCTGGACGTTCCGCTCATCGACGCGATGGATACAATTTTCTTCGAGCTCTATCCGGGAAAGCGCACGCAACCCCACACCCAAGCCGATCAAGCATCCATGGCGCGCTTTGCCGCTCCCGGGATGCGCCCGGCGAACTTTTCCTGGGACAAGAGCTATTCGCCGCTGACCAAATATCCGTGGAATAACATGATGCGGGCGCTCGACGGCATGCTGGCGTCGGATGCCAGTCCCTATGACGATCTCAGGCTCGAATACTTCAATCCCCATACTGGCGGTCCGGTGATGCCGACGATCGCCTGTTACGCGCAGAAGCTACGCGGCGGCGTGCACACGCAGAAGCATCGGCATAACAACGCGACCCTCTATCATGTCTTTCGCGGCTCGGGTTACACGATGATCGAGGACCAGCGTTTTGACTGGTCCGAGCGCGATGTGTTCGTTATCCCCGGCTGGTATTGGCACGAGCATGTCAATGCATCAACGTCAACGGATGCGATTTTGATCTCCTACACCGATGAGCCGCTGCTTAAGACGCTGGGAATTCTCAGAGAAGAAAATATTTCGAGCTAAGATGAAATTGGCGCACGTTTTCAAAAACTTCATTGATCGTTTGATATCTGAGCTTGGATTTCAGCGAGCTTCTTTCCTTCCCCCTTGCGGGGAAGGATTAAGGAAGGGGGTGATGACATCCACCAGACACCCTCAGTTTCGCTGGAGGCGCAGCTTTATTCGTTCCCCCTATCCTGACGTTCCCCCGCAAGGGGAGAAGGAAGCAACTACTTTAAGACCGGGAAGAGGAAAATATTTTAAGCCGCTTGTCGTCATAGGGTTTTTGCTTCTCGCCTGCCCGCAGTGGGCCCAAGCGCAGTTGACGCCGTTGAATTTTGTCTACACCGGTTCCGGCTCGCAAAGTGACGCGCTCAAGTTCAGCCACGAAGCGGGATTCTTCAGGAAGCGCGGCCTGGACTTGACCATGCTCTATGTCACCAGCGGAGTCACCACTTCGCAAACCATCGTGTCGGGCGCGGCAGCGTCGGCGACGACCACCGCAACCGACGCACTGCGCGCCATGGCAGCGGGCGCGCCGATGAAAATCGTCATGGTCAATATCGATCAATTCCAACATCTGTTTGTCGCCCGCCCGGAAATCAAAAACGCCAAAGACATGAAAGGAAAGCGGATCGCGGTGAGCCGCTACGGCGCCTTCTCCGATATCCAAACCCGCTTTGTCGTGCGCCAATGGGGCATGGATCCGGATAGGGACGTGCAGATTCTGCAGATCGGCAATTCGTCCGCGCGGGCTGCCGCTCTGGCAAGCGGCGGGGTGGACGGCGCGATCGTGACGCCGGCGTTTGTTCCGGTGGCGCGCAAGGTCGGGCTTCATGTGATTTTCGATCTCGCGACCATCAAGACGAAGTTCGCCAGTCAGATCATGGTCGCACATGACCAGGTGATCAAGGAAAAGCCCGAGTTGGTCAAAGCCGTCACCATGGGCTTTCTCGACGGTATTAGAAGTTGGAAAGCCCAGCCGCCGCAGGCAAAGACTTTCATTCGGAAATACTACAAAGTTTCCGAACTGGACGTCGACAATATTTACACGGAAACCAATCGGTTCCTGCGCTCCGCGCCGACTCCCGATCTCGAAGGACTGCAAAACGCCTGGGACAGCATCCCCGAGTCGCGGGGAAAAAGCGGCATCGATCTGCGAAAGTTCGTCGACACCCGATTCGTCAACGAAGCTCTGAGTGAAATTAAATAACGCGCGGGAATCTGAGGATGAGGACGCAATTCAAAACCGCGAGAGTTTCAATCCTAGCAATCTGTTTGTTCTTGGCGAGCGGCGCGCTATCGCATGCCGCGGAGCGTCCGCTGCGCGTCGCGTATCCGGCGCCGGCCGGCGCGTTTCTGCCGCTCTGGGCCGCCCAGGACGCCGGAATTTTCAAAAAGCACGGTCTTTCGGTCGAGCTGATCGCCGTGGGCTCTTCGACGCGGGGAGTGGCGGCCATGGTGTCAGGATATCTGGACATCCTGGCGGGGGGTGGAAGCAGCGGTGTAACTTCGCAGCTGCAGGGTTATACAGACATGGCTCTCTTCGCCAACATCATTCAAACCTTTCTATTTTCGGTGATGACCCAGCCCTCCATCACCAATGTCTCCCAGCTGCGCGGCAAGCGCATGGGCGTCACGCGCTTCGGCGGCACGCTTGATTTTGCCGCGCGCTATTATCTCAAGCGCTACGGTATGGAGGCGGGAAAGGATGTTTCTTTCTTGCAGATCGGTGCGATGCCGGACATTGCCGTCGCCGTGGCCTCGGGCGCCATCGAATCGGGCGTGGTCGGCATTCCGCAAAACTTCCTTGCCAAGAAACAAGGGCTGCGTGAGCTCGCCGACCTTTCAGAAATAGACGCGCGCTATGCGCTGGCGGGCTTCTTGGCCAAGCGGAGTTTTCTCTCCGAAAATCATGATTTGATGGTGCGGTTTATGAAAACGTTGGTGGAGGCGATCCACTACGTAAAAAGTCGCCCGAAGGAAGGGATGGAGATCCTCAAGCGTTACACGCGCATTGATGCCCCGGATATTATCAAGCCGACCTACGATCTCCACGTAAAACTCTTTCCCAAAGTTCCGGAAATTTTTCCGGAAGATCTAAAGCTGGTTCTCGAAGAAGTGGCCTTGACGAATCCCAAAGCCAAGGGCGCCAATCCGGCTAGCTTTATCGACGGCCGGGCGACCAAAGAGGTCATCGCATCCGGTTTCGCCGAGCAGATTTATCGCTGAGGAAATATTGTGACTAAGCATTTTGCCGGAGCGTTGATCGCTTGCGCGCTGATTCTGTTTGGTTGCCGTGACAGCACGGCCGCCGACGTCAAGGCGACGCGAGTCGCTTATCCCTCCGCTGCCGCTTCATTCATTCCGCTTTGGGCGGCCAACGATGCCGGGTTTTTTAAGAAAGCAAATCTCGCGGTGGAGCTGGTGTCGATTCGCTCATCGCCGATCGCCATGACCGCCTTGCTATCGGGTGAAATCGACGTTGTGATCGGCGGCGCCAATCCGAGCGTCTCGATGCAGCTCCAAGGCTATAGAGACATCGCCATTTTCGGCGGACTGTTCAATACATTTCTTTTTTCCATTTGCGCCGTGCCTTCGATCGAGGATTTGTCGCAGCTCAAGGGCAAGCGGCTGGGCGTGACCCGGTTCGGCGGCTCCAATGATTTTGCCGGGCGCTATTTTTTGCGCCAGCGCGGTTTGGATCCGAACAAGGATTTGACCCTGATTCAGGTGGGCTCCCAAGACGACCTCCTGCGCGCGCTTCTCGCCAAGAACCTCGACGCCGCGGTCATGGGATATCCCGCTGTGTTGATCGCCAAAAAAAACGGCTTGCGCGAGCTCGCTGACCTGACGCGCAGCGGCCTGCGCTATCAGTTGACCGCCTTCGTCGCCAAGAAGAGCTTTCTTGCGGAAAAGCAGGCGCTCATGGTGCGCTTCTTTCGGGCGCTCGCCGAATCGATCCATTTCCTGCGAACGCGGCCGAAAGAAGGAATGGCAATTACCAAGCGTTATCTGCGCATCGGCGATGACGATATTCTCCAAGCGGTTTACGATCTGCACGTCAAGTTGCTGCCCAAGTTGCCCGAGATCCAGCCGGAAGATCTCAAGCTGGTGCTCGAGGAAATCGCCTTGACTAACCCGAAAGCCAAGGGCGCCGACCCCACAGCGTTTATCGACGACCGAGTGTTGCGGGAAGTGGCAAGGTCGGGGATCGCCGAGCAGATTTATCGATAATGTCGAATGAAGACTTCGTCATGAGCTGAAAAATGCAGGCAAGTATCTTTCTTTGTATTGTGAGTTTCGCAGGATTCGCGACCTTTTGCGTTTCGCCGGCAATCGTGGCGGCCCAGCTAACGCCACTCAACTTCGTCTACACCGGCATCGGAGGCCAAAGCGATCTGATCCGATTTACGCATGCGCAAGGTATTTTTAAAAAGTACGGTCTCGACGCGACCATGATCTACGTCATCAGTGGCGTGACAACCACCCAAGCGGTCGCGTCGGGAAGCGCTCCCATGGCAAACAGCAACGCGACCGACGGACTGCGAGCTATCGCCGCTGGAGCCCCGCTAAGGATCATCATGGTCGGCGTGGATCAGTTTCAGCATCTGTTTGTCGCGCGCTCCGGAATCAAGACGCCGAAAGAGATGAAGGGCAAACGAATTGCAGTCAGTCGCTACGGCGCCTTTTCGGATATTCAAACGCGTTTCCTTGTGCGCCAGTGGGGCATGGACCCGGATCGGGATGTGCAGATCTTGCAGATCGGCAACTCGGCCGCGCGAGCCGCCGCTCTGGCCGGTGGCGCAGTCGACGGCGCGGTTGTTACGGCGGGATTGATTCCCGCCGCTAAGCGAGCCGGCCTCAATATCATTTTTGACCTGTCGACGATCCAAACAAAATTCGCCAATGCGATCGTGATTGCGAATGATTCATTAATTAAAGAACGGCCAGGCCTAGTCAGGGCCGCTGTTGCCGCGATCATCGATGGCATCAAATCCTGGAGAACCCGTCCCGAAACCGCCGTGGATTTTTTAAAAAAAGCCTACAGCTCATCGGATGCGGAAACCCAAGAGACATACCGGGAAATCACCCGACTAGTACGCGCCGAGCCGAGGCCCGATCTGCTCGGCATTCAGAACGCATGGGACAGCATACCGGAGCTTAAAGTCCGCGGGGCCGTGGATCTTAGAAGATTTGTCGAGCCGAAGTTTGTTGAAGAGGTTTTGAAGGGACATTCATAGAATCGAATAGCAGTCAGCACTCAGCAAAGACTGAGCTCGGCGATGATGAAAGGAGAATCCGTTTATGCCGTTTGATTCGTTACGCGAGTATTTGCATTCGCTAGAGCAGATCGGTGAGCTGAAACGCGTCAAAGCTCCCGTAGAGCCGGTGCATGAGCTAGGCGCTATCGCTTATCATTCGCTGATAAGAAAGGGCCCGGCGTTGTTGTTTGAAAATATCAAAGGCCACAAGACGCCGCTCGTCACCAACGTGTTGTCGACGGACCGCAAAGTCGCCGTCGCGCTCGGCATCGAAGGCGACATGCGGACGATGTTCGAGAAGTTTCTCTCCGGATTTAAAAATCCGATGGTGCCCGTCGAAGTCAAAGGCGGGCCGTGCAAAGAAGAAATTTACAAAGACGATGCGGTGGATATCACCAAGTTTCCGACTCCGGTTTGGCATGAAAAGGACGCCGGTCCCTACCTTGGTACCTTTCACGGCTGCATCACCAAAGATCGCGCCACCGGCGATCAGAACATGGGCATGTATCGCCTGCTGGTGAAAGACAAGAAAACTCTCTGGATGTCGATTCACCGCGACGGTCTGGCGCATTACCGTCAGTACGAAGCGGCGAACGAGTCCATGCCCATGGCGGTCGCCATCGGCATGGAACCGCTGCTTTGCATCGCGGCGATGAGCCCGATCAGTTCGGGACTGGCGCGCCACGCCGAGTTTGCCTACGTCGGCGGGCTGCGCGGCAAGCCGGTGGATCTCACCAAGTGCGAGACTCTCGATATGCTCGTTCCCGCGCAAGCGGAGATCGTGCTTGAGGGCGAGGTGCTGCCGAAGGTCCGGGTCGATGAAGGGCCGCACGGCGAATCCCATGGCTTTTACGGCGGCGAAAAAGAAGGTCTTGTCTTCGAAGTGAAATGCGTCACGCACCGGAAAAATCCGATTCACCAGGGGTTGATCTGTAACTTCATGGAAGACGGCGGCAAGCGAATCACCCGTTCCGCGGTCCTCTGGGGCAAGCTCAAAAGCCTCGGCACGCCAGGAGTGGTCGATGTGCGCTTTCCCGATCCCGGCTGCGGCCGCGAGATCTGCGTCGTGTCGGCCGACGTAAAGGAACCGGGCCAAGTCATGCAAATCGTCGAGACGGTTTGGGGCGTCAACGCCATGGGGCCTAATTGGATCATCGTCGTCGACGCCGACGCCGATATCGATGACTGGAACGATATCTGGTGGCGGATGTATTCGCGCACCGAGCCGCATCGCGATGTGTGGATCACGCCGCCGCGTCAGCATGGCGGGCACCAACCGCTGGTCAAGCATGGTTTCACGTCGCGCATCGCCATCGATGCGACGTCGAAATTCAAGGGAGTTGAGTTTCCTGAAATCAACACCGTGAGCAAAGAGCTCACGCAAAAAGTTCTCGGTCGCTGGGCGGAGCTGGGGTTGGAATAAAAACACAAAATGCGTTCCAAACGTTCCAATAGTTCCAGATGTTCCAGCCCCCACCTCTTTCCTCCCCCGCGTCGCGGGGGAGAATGAAGGAAGGGGTTGAACTATTTGAACGACTGGAACGATTGGAACTACTGGAACCGCGGGAAGAGTATCTTAGATGTGGAGTAAAGTGATTGGCCAACCCATACCGCGCGTGGAAGGCGCGGATAAGGTCAGCGGCGCTTTGTCCTATACCGCCGATCATTATCGGCCCGGCACCCTATGGGGTAAGGTGCTGCGCAGTCCTTATCCCCACGCGCGCATCCTCAACGTCGATGTAACTCGGGCGAAAAATCTCACCGGTGTGAAAGCGATCGTAACCGCGGCAGATCTCGATCCAAGACTTATCGGCGCGGTGCTACAAGACATGCCGGTCTTGGCCTCGGATCGGGTTCGCTACGTCGGCGAAGATATCGCGGCGGTGGCCGCCGTCGACGCCGATACGGCGGAGGAAGCGGTTCACCTGATCGACGTCGAGTACGAGGAGTTGCCGGCAGTGTTCGACCCGCTCGAGGCTATGACGCCGAAGGCGCCGGTGCTCCATCCTGATTATGAACGCTATCACGGGCCGAAGACCAAAGCGCCGAACTTGAAAAACATCCAGACCCTGGTGCGAGCGAGCAAGGGCGATATTGAGCGCGGCTTTGCTGAGTCGGATCATATTTTCGAAAATAGTTTCCGCACCCAACTGGTGCACCAGGGCTATCTCGAGCCTTATGCGATCACCGTTGAAGTCGATAAACAGGGGCGTCTCGCGATCTGGGTGGCCAATCAGTCGGTATTCAAATTACGCAAGGTTTTGGGTGAGTACTTTGACATGCCGCTGGAGATGATCACCATTTATCCGAGCAACATGGGCGGATCCTTCGGTGCTAAAGATTATCCATCGTTGGCGCCGGCGGCCTATCACCTGTCGAAACAAACCGGGTGTCCGGTGCGCTTCGTAAAAAACTACACCGAAGAACTGACCGCGACCTCGCCGCGCCACCCCGCGGTGGTGCAGCTGCGCACCGGCGTGAAAAAAGACGGCACGCTGTGGGCGTGGGACGGGAAGACTTTTTACAACGGCGGCGCTTACGGCGCGTACAAACCCAATCCCCAGGGATCGATGAGCGGCGCCTACATGGTCGCCGGTTCGTATAATATTCCGCATACACTGCTCGAAGGCTACTGCGTCTATACCAATCAAGTTCCCGGCGGCTACTTCCGTGCGCCGGGCGAGGTCCAGACTCTTTTCGCCGTGGAAAGCCACGTCGACATGATCGCGCGTGCGCTGGGCATCGACCCGCTGGAGTTTCGTTTGCGCAACGGACTCAAAAAAGGCGACACGCGCGCCACCGGTGAGAGTCTGAGCGATCCCTACTGCACCGAAGTGCTCCAGCGCGTGGCGAAGATCTCGGGCTGGGGAAAAAGCCGCCCGACGAAAGCGGCGAACTCCGTCAAGACGGGACGGGGCATGGCGTTGGGCGACCGTCATGTGGGGCACGGCGATTCGAGTTTCGAATTGGTTCTGGAGCGCGACGGGATGCTGCGGCTCTTGAGCGGCGTGGGCGACCAGGGAGTGGGCGCTTACACCATGCATCGGCAGGTTGTCTCCCAGCTGCTGGGCGTCGATCCCAACTCGATAAGAATCGAAGTCGGCAACACCTCCAACGCGCCCTACGATCAGGGCATCAAAGGCGCGCGCGGCACCCATATCGAGGGACAGGCCGTGCTGCGGACGACGAACTCGTTGATCGACGCGCTGCGCGAGCTAGCGGCGTCACGATGGGGAACCGCCGCCGAGAAAATTACTTGGCAGCGCGGCGGCGCGCTGTTCAATGAGAATGGCAAAGCGAAGCGCTTGGGGCTGAAGGAATTGGCGTTGCTTTCGGATAAACCGCTCAAAGGATTCGGCGAATTCGCCGGCCATAAACCGGATGTCTATTCGTTTCAGGCCGTCGTGGTGGATGTCGAAGTCGATACGGCTACCGGTGAAGTCAGACTCAAGCATCTTTACTTTGTTTACGACGTCGGCACGGTTATCAATCCATTGATTCACCAGGGCCAGATCGAAGGCGGCATCGTGCAAGGATTGGGTTACGCCCTCACCGAAGAGCTCAAGCTCGATGACGGCCGCATCACAACGGTGACGTTGGGCGATTATAAACTGCCAAATATCGCCGACCATGTGCCGCTCACGACTTCGCTGGTGCAAGCCAAAGCAGGTCCCGGTCCGTTTGGCGCAAAGTCTGTGGCGGAAGCGGGAATCAGCATCATCGCTCCGGCGGTGGCCAATGCGGTTTACAACGCAACCGGTGTCAGGATTACAGAGCTGCCGATAACCGCGGAAAAAATCCTTAGAGGTTCAAGATGCCTTTCCAAAGCTTGAGAGACTACCTGCAAAAAGTCGACGAGCACGGCGACCTGCTAAAGATCGACGGCGCCGACCGGGACGAAGAAATCGGCGCATTGGCGGAGACCATCGCCAGCACAGCGAGCCATCCCATGCTTCTGTTCGACAACATCAAGGGCTTTCCGCGCGGATATCGCGTCTCTTCCAACACGATGTCCGGCATCAGAAGAATGGCTCTGGGGCTGGGGCTCGATCCGAATCTTCCCAACGTGGATCTGGTCAAGGCATGGAAGGATAAGCTCAAGACCTTTAAGCCGCTCGCGCCGAAGAAGGTAAAAACCGGTCCGGTTCTGGAGAACGTCTTTTCCGGAAAAGATGTCGACCTGCTGAAATTTCCCGCGCCGAAATGGCACGAGCTGGACGGCGGCTACTATATCGGGACGGGATCGTGCGTTTTCACCCGCGAGGCTGAAGCCGGCTGGGTCAATATGGGCGTCTACCGAGTGGTCGTGCACGACGAAAATACCTTGGGTATTTTCATCAATCATATCCATCACGCGCGCTTGATCGTCGAGAAATATTGGTCGCGCGGTGAAAGCTGTCCGGTGGTGCTCTCTTTCGGCCAGGAGCCGGCGCTGTTCCTCGCCGCGGCGCAACGGGAGCCGTGGGGGGTCGAAGAACTCGATGTCGCCGGCTGGCTGCGCGGCGAGCCGTTGGAAATTCTCACCGGCGAGCGGACCGGGCTTCCCATACCGGCCCACGCGGAGATCGTCGTCGAAGGCGAGATGCCGCCGATGGAGCGCGAGTCTCGGCCGGAAGGACCCTTCGGAGAAAGAACCGGCTACTACGCGACTGGAGTTCGGAACGAACCGGTC
>DASYUV010000028.1:0-5319 GCA_036000865.1 Binatia bacterium
GATGCGGCCAACGGCGTTATAGCCCTGATCGGCAGCGACGAAATTGAGCGGAACCCCCAGCGCCGCCGCTTGCACCTGCCCGGCGGTGAGCGCCGCCAAGGTCGGCCCGGCGCTACCGGTGGCAAGGATCTGATAGTCGCGGCCCAATTCAAAACCTTTGGCTTTCATATAGCGCCGCAGCGCCACGCCCAATCCCGAAGTTGCGCTGGTGGCGCCGATGGTCGCGCCGCGCAGATCGTTGAGAGTTTTGTAGTTTTTTGGCGCCATGATCACCTGCGATAAACCGTTGATCGTGCCGCCGATCAGCGATAAATCGACGCCGCGCTCCACCGCGGCGATATGGGCATCGGTGCCGGACGCCGACACGTAGACCGAACCGCCGATGAGCGCGGCCAACGACTTATCCGCGCCGCGCACCACGACGACTTGACCCTCGAGCCCTCGCGCTCCATGAAACCCAGCTTCACCGCCGCGAACATCGGCCCGTAGCCGAGGCTCTTGCTGGAAATGCTGATGGGAAACTTGATTTTGGACTGCGCCAGGGCGGGCAAGGCAGTTGACGCTATAAGGACGACGACAGATCCGATCCAACTTACGAAAAACATATGCTTAGCTGTTTTCCCTACTGACCTAATTTTCAACCGCCGCTACGGACTTGAACTTATCTGTCATCCTGAACGAAGTGAAGGATCTCGACCGCGACAACAGCGAGATTCTTCGGCTTCGCCTCGCTTGGAAATCTTTTCATGAGGAGTACATCGGGAAGCATTTTGACGTCAAGCCGGCGGGATTTTTTCACCACAGCGCGCCTTTAGCCCGCGCGAGGATTCACCTCCGGGCCTGCGGTGTGTTAGTGTTGCGCCGTTGCCACAGCACAAGTCGAACCGAGGGCGGAAGATGCAAAAGATAAAATTTGGCATAGGCGTGTACGGCACCGACAATGCCCGCGAAGCAGTGGAGCTCGCGCGCGCCGCCGAGGAGTTCGGCTATCAGCGCTTTTGGATCGGCGATTCGCACATGATCTGGCGCGAACTCTACGTTTTGGCCGGCGCCATCGCGATGGCGACGAAGAAAATTGAAATCGGCCCCGGCGTCACCCACCCGGCGGTGCGCCACTTGACGGTTACCGCCAGCGCCATGGCGACTTTAAACGAACTGACCGAAGGGCGCGCCTTTGTCGGCTTCGGCGTCGGCGCCACCGGTCCAGGGAACATCGGTATGAAGCCTCACTCGGTCCCGGAACTCGAAGCGGACATAATTCTACTCAAGCAACTTCTCGCGGGTGAAACCGTGAAGATGAACGGCGCCGATGTGCGCTGCTTGTTCCCGGCGCCCGGCGTGCCGCTCTACATCGGCACGCGCGCGCCCCAGGGCATGAAGATCACCTGCCGACTGGCCGACGGCTTCGTCTACACCGGCGAGTTCGACACGCTGAAACCCATCGTAAATAATATTCGCGCATATACCGCGGCAGCCCGGAGAGAGCCGCAAGATATTCAGTTCATCTATCGCCTACCTTGCGCACTCAGCGACGACGGCGCCGGAGCGCGGCAAGATGTAAAAGGGATCGTCGCCCGCGCCGCATTCACGCATCTGGGAAGACTCTACAATCGCGGCGATCTTGGAGACATGGCGGATCGGGCGGCCCTCGAACGCTTGCGCCAACACTACGACACCTACCACCATATGGAATCGACGCATAATCGCTTGGTGCGGGAAGAATGGGTGGATCGCTTTGCCATCGTCGGCGCGCCGAATCAAGTAAGAGACAAAATCAAAGACATCATCGATACCGGCATCGATGAGCTCACCATCATTCCTTGCGGATCGTCAAAACGTAATGTCTTGGCAGCTTTCGCGCGCAACGTGATGGAAAAACTCTGACCGGAAAATGCTCGAAAGACACTTCGAACAGCCGGCGGTCAACTCTCCAATCCGGCTTCGGCCAAGATCAGCTCTTTTAACTTCACTTTGTTGACCTTGCCCACTTCCGTGTGCGGCAGCGCATCGCGGAACTCCACCGACTTCGGCACCTTGTAAGCAGACAGCCGTGCTTTGCAGAAACCAATCAGCTCGTCGCTTTTCAGTTGCGAATCCGGCTTGCGCACAACCACCGCTTTTACCGCTTCGCCCCACTGCGGATCTGGCACGCCGATGACTGCCGCTTCGAGAATATCCGGATGGTTGTAGATCACGCTCTCGATCTCCAGCGGGTAGATGCTGATGCCGCCACTCTTCACCATGTCCTTCTTACGGCCGGCTACGAAAAGATAACCCTCGTCGTCGAAGTAACCTAGATCGCCGGTGTGGAACCACCCACCGCGGAACGACGCATTGGTCGCTTCCGGGTTTTTGTAATAGCCGTGCGTGGCCAACGGACTTTGGCAGACGATCTCACCAACGGCGCCGACCTTCACCGGATGATCATCGTCGTCGACGATGCGCAGCTCGACACACCAGACCGGCCGTCCCGTGGCATTTGGGTTGCTGTCCATGTCGCCCGGTTTTGAAATCGCCATCTGTCCCGAATCCGTCGAAGCGTATGTTCGGTAAATGTTCGGGGTCATTTGGCTTTTTAAATCTGCCAAAACGGTCGGATGAACCTTGCCGCCGGTGATCGCCAGACAACGAAGCGAGCTGGTGTCATATTTTTTCGATTCGAGAACCCGCAGCATGCGCTCGCACATCGTCGGCACCGCGCCAATATAGGTGACCTTTTCCCGCTCGATCGCTTGCAAGACTTCCTCGGCATCAAAACGTTCGTGCAGAATCATCGTGCCACCGAAGTAAATAATTCCCAGTGTGAAAGAGCGCCCGGCGTTGAAATAGATCGGCGAAGACAGCAAAGCTTTATCGTGCGCGCCGAGACCTTTTTCAATGGCGTTGTTGACGCAGTGAAAGACAAAGGTCCGATGGGTCGCCAAGCAGCCCTTGGGAAATCCGGTGGTTCCCGACGTGAGCATCACTGCAAATGGATCGTCTTCCTCGACGCGCGCATCCGGCTCATCCGAGCTCTGGCCGTGAAGCAAACCGCTGTAACTGAGATCGGTCGATAATGAGACCGTTTTTAGCAAACTAAGATCTCTCAGTTCTTTGGCTCTGTCGAATTCCGCAACACAGTCTTCCTGAAGGATTATGAATCGCGGCTCTAATGCGGCGACGACAGAAGCAAGCTCCAACGCTTTCCACTTCACATCCAGCGGGATCGCCAGCGCGCCGATCTTTGCGGTGGCGAAGATAATCTCCAAATGCTCAATCCGATTGCCCACCGACAGCGCCACGGCATCGCCTCTTTTGACGCCAATGGACAGGAGACCGTTGGCGAGTCGATTTACGCGCGCATTCAGATCGGCGTAACTGATCTCACGAAAGCGATCCTTCGCCGCGATCTTAACCGGAAATTTCCAAGCGTTCCGGCGCAGGCCATCGCCCATCAACATCGGAGTAGAATTCATAAGAGTTTCAGGTCTCGGGTTTCGCGTTTGAAGTTTCGAGTTCAATCTCTGTGGGTCGATTCCGCGCACCTTGCTGGGTTAAGTAAATTGCCTATCCCAAGTCCGTCATTCCCGCATGCTTTAAGCGGGAATCCAGGCGAGTTCGGAACTGGACCCCCGATAAAAACATTCGGGGGTGACGCCTTTAAAACAACTCTCATCGCCGAGTGCTGATACCCTGCAGCTTGTTGAGGAGTTATTCATTCCGAAATCCGAGACTCGAGACTTGAGACTCGAAATCCGGAACCCGAAACCGATTCCTATCTGCCTTTCCACTCCGCCGGCCGTTTTTCGACAAACGCCTTCGGCCCTTCTTTCGCGTCTTCGGTCTGCATCACCATGCTCTGGAGATCGGACTCAAACCGCAATCCCTGCTCCAAGGTCATTTCGCTGCCTTTATAAATCGCTTCCTTGATATACCGCAGTGCCAGCGGCGCGCCTTTTAAGAATGACGCGGCCATTTTCTCGCCCGTGGCAAGGAGCTGATCGTACGGCACCAGCTGATTCACCAAGCCGATGCGATGACATTCTGCGGCGTCATAAAGCTCGCCTGAAAGACAGATTTCCAACGCTTTCGGAATGCCGATCAGCCGCGCCATGCGCTGCGTTCCGCCGGAGCCTGCCATGAAACCGAGACGCACTTCGCTGACGCCGAGTCGCGCCCCCTCCGCGGCGATACGAATATCGCAGGCCAGACTCATCAACAGTCCCGTACCGACGACGTAACCGTGCAGCAGCGCCATCGTGATCTTATTGATTGCCGCGATCGCCGGCGCCGGCGTCCCGGGAATCGTCGAGTAACGCGCCTGACGCAGCACCAGCGGCGACTCCGGTTCAACCGCCGGGGCCGCCTCACTTGCGCGCACACGGTCTTTAATATCGCCACCGACGGAAAACGCTCGCTCGCCGTTGGCTTTAAAGATCACGATCTGAACATTGCGGTCCTCATTCGCCTCGCGGCAGTAACCGACCATCAGCTTTACCATGTCTCGATTCACCGCGTTCAGCGACTCCGGCCGGTTCAGCGTAATCCAAGCGATCTTATCTTTGACTTCGTAGAGAACTTTCTGATCTTCCATCCTGGCTCTCCAAATCGTAAGGGCACAGTATACTGTGCCCTTACCTCTATTGTCTGAAACTTATCTCCTTTTCCACACCGGCGCGCCCGCGGAACTCGCGCTCTATTCGCTCCTAGATCGCTACTGGATTTGCACCGTCAGAGCCTGCTCCAGGAGCCGCGCTGCATTAAACGAGCCGTTCGTTGGTAGATCGGATCGCCCTGCTCGCAGTTGAGGGAAGTGTTTTGAGAAGTTGATGATCGTCATCCCTACCACCTGCCGACTCTTGGGATGTAACCTCAGAACGAAATCTTCTCCAATTTCAATCGTTTTTGCTTTCTGTGGTTTACCTAACGAAAGATACAGCACATCGGCTTCACGGTCATAGTGGAATTGAACTTCTTTTCGCATCGTCGTTACCTACCGCCTTTCCTCTCAACGCCATAGGCCGTCTTCCGAGCGGCTATCCTGACAACCACGACGATGTGTGTCAAACCGAACGGCAGATCCTCACTGGATACAAATACTTGTATTTGTGCGGATCGATGGGGTCTTGTCTACGCCTGCCTTTTCGAATCGTGTCCAGCACATCGTCCTCAAACCCTTCCAGCTCAGGATACCATTCAACCTAAAAACAGCTATTGAGCCGGGAGAAGAAAGTAAGCGCATGATAAGGTGAGGGATATTTAGTTTCAGGGAGACACCCAATGGGAGCGGCGAAAAAGCGTGAGGTGGCGGTGCGTCAGCAGGTGGTAGAAGCCCTTGGA
>DASYUV010000029.1:0-3154 GCA_036000865.1 Binatia bacterium
CACGGACCAGGTCGCTACCGCTCTCTGTTCCGTATTCGTCGACCCACGATGCCAGAGTTTTGCTTACTCGGCTTTGTCTTCAGCCGGGAGCGAGCTGCAGCGAAGCACAAATACAGAACCGAGGAGCTTTGCTCGTCTGCGACAAGCAGATAACGAAATGAAACTTTTCGCCTTAATAGAATCAACGACTTACACGTCAGTTTCTAAGAAGCGCGGTAGCGCCGGATGCTACCGTCAACATGGTGATAATGCCGTATTCCCGAAAACAGCTCGGATTTCGGACAAAGAAGGCGATTTGTTTGCTGCTGCCGTGTGCGCCATGGCATGAGGTCCGTTGACGCTAACATCCGGCGCTACCGCGCTCGGTTCTGTAAACGCTCGAACTTGCTAATTCCAAACGGACCCATTACCAATAGTCCTGGTTCCATTTTAGGAGTGCGCCCCGAGTCGCGCCGGCGTCAATACGGAGTGGTTCACGAAATATCCCGGCGACTTGAACCTTGCCAATGATCAAAGGACCAGATCAGATCGCCGGCAGCGAGAGATCGATCAAGCGGGGATTGGATTTCATCTATCGTGTTGCCAGCACACCGGACGGCTTTGATAGTTATGGGAGCTTGTTAATCTGTTGCTTCGCTCTCGTGGGCGCTACTTCGCGTGATGCGAGCCTCCGCCAACTGGCGAGGTCGCGGGCCCAAAAACTCGCTCAACGCTGGGTCCGTGCACACCCGCGCGTACCACCTGACGCCACTCCGGATCTGGTCCCCAAATTTGTCCTGGTACGCTATGCGCTAAGCCGCCTTGGCTTGAGGGATGCCGCCCTCAACGCGCAAATACGCACTGCCGCCAAACGATTTTCAGCTCAGGACTGGCTGGGCTTCAACCCTGTCAGCGAGTCTCCTGCGAATGATCTGCCTTACCCGTGCCACTGTGGCCTGAAGAATCAGCGCGGGCGAACGTTCTGCAAGCAATGTCGGAGACGTTTAGAAATCCAAAGCCGTTATAGGGTTTGGATGGGAGCGTTGGCCAGCACCTACGTCAGCGGGCGGTGCGGCATACTCTGCGGAGCTCGCTATCTGGATGTCCTTAAGTGGCTACCTACGATGCGACCTTACCCGGATGGCGCTCATGAAGACGTTGAATTCTTGCGCGACGCTATTTACGCGGTCACGCATATTGTCTATACCCTGAACGACTACGGCACTTATCGGCTACGCCCTGGTTGGCTGCCGCGGGAGTTTGCATTTTTGCAGGCGAATGTGGCCAGCGCTTGTGAGCGAAAAGACCCTGAGGTGTTGGGCGAGTTGCTTGACTCGCTGAAGGCTTTCGGTTTGCGCGCCAGTCACCCACTGATAATTCGCGGCACCAAATACTTGCTGGAGGAGCAAAACGAGGATGGGAGTTGGGGCGATCCCGATGAGGAAAATATTCGCACGCGGTGCCACACGACCTGGACAGCGATCGATGGCTTACGTACTTACGCCTGGCGCGGTGAGCGTTTGAGCCTCCCTGAAGTCAAACCGATGCTGAAACAATGGGCTCGATGATTGTCCTCACACCTCACAATTGAGCTGATTCATGATGTTGTTTTTTTTCCAATACACCTTGGATATCTCCTGGGCGATACGGCACGTAGTGAATCGTTCGTGACCGAAGACCGCATTACTTAGAACGACAATCCCCAGACTCTCTACTCTCTTTGGGTCAACACTCTTACCCGCTTCCGGAATGATCCATCTTGAGGCTCGGGCGATAAAGCTGCGCCAGCCTAACCAAGTTCCGCGATGGTATTCAGCCCGACGTTCATATTTCCTGGTAACTCGTCTACCCTTTATTTCGACGTCGTCTTCATATTTATCGTTAAGTAGCTTCCAGCCCGCGCCATAGTCCTGTTTCTTGCGACTCTTGACCTTTACCGGCTTCCACAAAAGTTCACAAACCGGGTTGAACTCTAATAGGTGCAGGTTTCGCTCCCATTTTGCCAGATCTACAATTGTCGAATGAAAATTGCCATCGCCAGTAATAAAGTTCAGCGGAGTGTAACCAACCGGGACAAAACGGCCGCTCACGCGGTTGTAGCACTTGGCGTGATTGACTATTTCCGGAGCGTTAGGAGAGAAGCGAGAGACCTCATCAAACACATAGGTGGCATCCATCCCAAGACCGTCAAATAAGACTTCCTTAAGGTATTCTCCGAGCCGCTTTTTGGTAACTTTGGCCACCAATTCTGCGAGTACGACATAGCCTGAATTGCAATATTCGTATTCAGTATCGGGAGGGCGGGGGAGTAGTGTCTGTGTCGCTATCCATTTCAGCACGTCCTTGTTTGTAATTTCCTTCTTTCCAGTCGGCATTTGTGGATACCAATCATTTCCCGTTGCCATGGCTTTCTCGTACCAGTCTTTTTCAGCCCGCCTTGACTCTACATAAATGTCGTTGTAAATCGGTAGCCCAGACGTGTGGTGGATCAAGTCCTCGACTGTTATGGAGTCGGCGTAACGTGGGAATCCTTTGAAGAACTTCGAGAGATGATCTTGTAGGGAGAGCTTGTTGTTGATAACAAGGTTGAGAACTGCAACGGCAGTAAACTGCTTGGACAACGAACCCAGATCAAAAATCGTATCCAGGGTTATTTTCGCTCCGGTTTCGAGATTCGCATAGCCGTAGCAGTTCAGGTGTACGATTTTATTGTCCTTCCTGACCACCACGGCTACGCCAGGAACGCGATCGCGGCCTTGAGGGTTGGTCAGGTCGTTTACGATTCTATCAATCCGCGGATCTATCGGCGGCGCCTTTAGATTCACATTAAGGGGATTCTCTTCGGGGTATTCTCTGCGAACTTTTTTTGATGCCATTGGCACCTCCGGAACAGACTCTGACGTGACGCTCCGCATGTTAAGACAAAACCTAAGGCAAATGAAACAAGAATCCCGACACAGCGGTGCTGCCGGCAAGTGGGCGACTTTTGGCCTGGAGTGATGGCATACTCAACAGGCTTTCAACTGAACTCGGAATCGGTTGGCCATCAGCTCAAACCATTCCCAAGCGAGGGATGCAAACCCATGCGCCGGTTTCTTGTCTGCGTTCTCCTTGCCTTCTACTCTTCGCCTGTCTCGACTTCTCTTGCACAACAGTCGGGGTGGCGGCACACCAG
>DASYUV010000030.1:0-42633 GCA_036000865.1 Binatia bacterium
TGTCCGTCTGGGAGAGAACAAATCCCAGACCGCATCGGAAAGTCCAAGGACGCACCCCGATGATGCACGGCCACGGGAAGTCGGACAGACCCATAGTACCTACGAAGCCGCCGAACGAGGCCGAGCCTGAGGCTAAGGAGGCGGTGGAGGGAAGGGGGCTGGCCAAGGGGAAAACGCCCGAGCGTAACATGTCCCGGACACAGAGCCGGATGAGCATGTGCAGCGCGCTTGAGCGGATACGTCAGGCAGCAAGGAGGGATAGAGCGGTTCACGGCTCTGCGGCACCAGGTGTACGGCATGGAGCGACTGAGAGCGGCCTACTTTGGATTGAAGCGAGGGGCAGCTCCAGGCATCGACGGCGCCACCTGGAGGCAGTACCAAGAGGGGCTTGAGAGAAATCTTGTGGCCCTTTCGGAGCGCATCAAACGAGGAGCGTACCGAGCGCAGCCTGTGCGTCGGGCCTATATTGCCAAGGCGGACGAGCCACGGAAGCTTCGTGCGCTCGGAGTGCTCGTGCGGGAAGACAAAATTGTTCAGCGCGCCACGGCCGAAGTGCTCAGTTGCCTTTACGAGCAGGACTTTGTGAGATTTTCCTACGGTTTTCGACCGGGGAGAAGTCCGCATCAGGCACTGGATGCGCTCAGCGTTGAGATTACGCAGAGAAAAGTGAACTGGGTGCTCGATGCCGACATCCGCGGTTTCTTTGACACTCTGGACCACGGATGGTTGGTGAAATTTATCGAGCACCGCGTGGCGGATCGGCGCGTCGTACGGCTGATCCAGAAGTGGCTCAAGGTGGGAGTGCTGGAGGAGGGCAAGCACATCGACACGGAGATGGGGACGGTTCAAGGCGAAAGCATCAGTCCGCTTTTGGCCAACCTCTATCTGCACTATGGGTTTGATCTGTGGGTCCAGCAATGGCGAAGAATGAAGGCTCAAGGAGAGGTGATTGTGGTGAGGTTTGCCGATGACTTCGTTGTTGGATTTGAGCACAGAGAGGACGGGGAGCGGTTTTTGAGCGAGCTTGTGGAGCGGCTTAGGCGCTTTGGGTTGGAACTTCATGCCCAAAAGACGCGCCTGATCGAGTTTGGCAGACAGGCGGAAGAGGACCGGCAAAGCCGAGGCGAAGCAAAGCCCGAGACCTTTAACTTTCTGGGTTTCACGCACAGCGGCGCAAAGACCCGTAAGGGAAGATTCGTCGTGCTGAGGCAGACGAGGCGCAAGCGATGGCAGAGCAAACTCAAGGAAGTCAAAGCCGAACTCAGGCGACGCATGCACACGCCGGTTGCCGCAATGGGGCAGTATGTGCGCTCGGTGATTCTCGGATATATGCGCTATTACGCGGTGCCGATGAATGCGGTCTCGGTCAGTGCCTTTCGCATGGCCGTGGGACGGCTGTGGTGGCGGGTGCTTAAGCGCCGGAGCCAGAAAGCCCGTGTCTCCCGGGCTCAGATGGAGCGCCGAATGGCTCGCTGGGTCCCGCAAACTCACGTGTGTCATCCTTATCCCTGGCAGCGCTTTGGCGTTATTACCTAAGGCAAGAGCCGGATGCAGTAATGCTGCACGTCCGGATCCGTGCGGGGGGCCGCCCGCGAGGGCGGTTCCTACCGCGACAAACGTTAAAAACGTTCCAGTCGTTTAAGATATAGATGGCGCAACCGGCTCAAGTCTTTCGCGTCTAGGCGAATTGCGATGGGCATTCTCGGTACGTCGTCTACGGTAGGAAGTCCGACCCGACGCACGCGCTAGAGCTGCGCCTCGGAAGGCGCGGGAATATCGGAAAAGTTAATCTTCGTCGACTTTCTTAATACTCTATCCTTCTTTTCGGCTCGCTCGCCGCGCACTGATGATCCGCGTGACTTCTTCATCCGCTTGGCTCCTTGAGGACGATGTGATCAGCGTTTATTGGCTTGGGTTACGAACTCACCTAGCTCGCGGTTGAACCGCGGCGCGGCTTCCCAAAACGGCATGTGGCCGACGCCTTCGTAAAGAGAAGACTGCGCATGGGAAATAACTCTCCTAGTGTAGTGGGCCATGGGCACGAGTGCCATGCGGTCTTCCACACCGTGGCTGACCAGCACCGGCACGGTGACCTTTCTGAGTGCATCTTCGTAGGGCGCGGGCCGGCCCAAGAGATGGCCGCGGATCTGCGCCGGCACGAGCATGTTATAGGCGAGCATCGTTTGAAGCTCGTGCGGCGGCAGGGTCTGGGCCGTGCATTGTGTCAGAAACGATTGCGTGTTCTCAATATTTTCCGCCAGACTTTCCGACGCCATCTTCAACACGGCGGGCGTCGCCGGGCCGAGGGTCTCCCGATCGACTTTGGTGAACGCTCCGACGAAGTTGATACCGGCGATATTTGTATCGCCGTATTCCATCAGATATTCGGCGACAATCCGGCCGCCATAGGACCAGCCGACCAACACGGGCTTTTTGAGCTTCGCCGATTCCATCACAGCTTTCAGTTCATCGGCCCAACGGTTGCGGTCGCGGTAAAAGACCCCGTCCAGAGGTTTGTCCGAGCCGCCGTGGCCGCGAATGTCGTAGGTGATCAGGCGAAACGATTTCGCAAGCTCGCTGCCGAACTGACGCGACCAGGCGAGATGGCTTTGTGAGAAGCCGTGGATGAACAGAATCTCGAGTCCCTCGGAGCTACCCCATTCTTGCGCGGCGATCGACACGCCGTCCGGCGCTTGAACTTTGAAAGGTTTAGATTGTGGCGCCACTGTCGATTGATATTTGGCTTGTGGAGACAGAAACGATGCGATAAAAATTTTTGCGGTGATTCTGTCCTTTTGATTGAGTCGCCTCATATCCGATAAAACTTCTTCGGATTGTCGCACAAAATCTTTTCCACGAGACTCGGCGGCACGTCTTCGCGTGCTCTCATCTGTGTCACCAGATGAGCTTGTTCCGCAGGATCGTTGTGACCGTAATCAGAGCCGGTGAGTAAGTGGCCTTCGCCGGTGTATTTGATTAGGTAGGGAATATCTTCGTCGGCCTCGCAGGCGACGAAGAAACGGCAATCATCGAAAAGATCGGCGGGGGATTTCCATGATGCTTTCCAGCGTTTGGTGTTATCGCGGCGTAGCTTGTGGATCAAGAACGGTATCCAACTGGCGGAGGCTTCGATGAAGCCAAAGCGCAGTTTCGGAAACATGTCGGGGATCTGATTCAGCACGAGATCGCGAAACGCGTGCAGCGGCGGGAAGCCGGAGTGAGACCATTGCCGGTTACGTTCGAGATCGAACATCGCGGTGACGGCGGGTGTTCCGGAGCCGGTGTGAATGCAGATCGGTAGATCGAGCTCCGTAGCCGTTTGATAAACCGGAAAGAAGTACGGATTGTCCAACGTCAAGTTGCCTTCCATGCCGCGGAAAAATACCCCGACGGCGCCGTTTTGCTTGGCCCACTTCAACTCCTTCACCGATTCCTCGATGCAGCGCAGCGGCGGGATCGCCACCCAGTGTATGCGGTCGTGGCTCTTGGCGCAGGCTTGCGCCATGAAACGGTTATAGGCGCGGCTCAACGCGACGTCGAGCTCGGCGTCGTCGGTGAGATAGATCAGGAACAAGGTCGGATAAACGACTTGGGCCGCAATGCCGCCGCGATCCATATCGGCGAGCCGGGCCGGGACGTCGGTCAGCTCTCTGCACGCGACCTGAATGTCTTTTCTGTTCGACTGGATCTTCGATGCCGATGGGGTGACGAGACGGAAGCCGCCTTTGCCGACCGGCTTGGGAAAAATGTTGCCGTCGATGAGCCAGGTCGCATTCCAGCCGCCGTATAAGGTGTCGTCCGGCAGAGACAGCAAGACCGGCCTGCGCGGGTACATCTTCTCTTCGATCATCCGCCACATGGCTTCCGATTCGGCGATATGAGTGTCGGCATCGATTACGGGTTGCATATTGTAATCCTTTCATTTGAAAGCGTAAGTCTGCTGTGCGCTCAGGGGCTTTCTTCCCCATTTGAGAGATTGTGTCGTAATGTCATCCTGAGGCGATGGCCGAAGGACCTCGCCTTAGAAGCGGAAATGAATGCGAGATTCTTCGCTTACGCTCAGAATGACATCGAAGCGACTTTCTCGATTGCGAAACAGGCTCTCGAGGGGGAGAAGGTGAAAACCCCGGCTTGGACGTAACATCAAGACTGACTCCGACGTTACGGCAGAAAACTCAAGTCCACCAGCTGCGAGATCGTGAGAGTTTTCGCCTTAGGATTGTCCTTCGCTATGTCGTCGAGCGCGAGTTGCATCCCTTTGATCGTCGGCTTGGCGTCGTCGGGGAGCGCGCGGACGCGCTGGTTGTAGTCGAATTCGCCGATCGCCCGATCGTTGGTGCGCAACTTTTCCATAGTTTTTCGAATGGCGACTTCTTTTTGACTTTTGTAATAGCGAATCCCTTCCGAATACGCTTTCATGAAGCGGCGCACGACGTCGGCGCGAGTTTTGAGTAAATCGTCGCGCGCGATCACCGCGACCTGTTGGTACTCGATGTCCTTTTCGATGAAGTCCAACAGCAAGTTGAGGCTGCTTTTCTGCGCGATTTGCACGAGGCCGAGGGTGAGGACAGCGGCGTCGATGCTGCCTGCTTGGAGCGCCGTGAGCCGCGTCGCGGCGCCGCCGACTTGGGTGATGCTGACGTCGGTTTTCGGGTTCAAGCCAAATTGCGCCAGAGCGAGTTTTACCGCGAAGTCATCGGTGCTGCCGAAACGGCTGATGCCGATTCTTTTGCCTTTGAGCTGCGTCGGCGTCTTGATGTTGGCGAGAGAGACGAAGCCGTAGGGCAGGCGGTTATTGACCCCGCCGATGATCTTTCCCTGGACGCCTTCCAGGTAAGCGTAGATAAAAGGCGTGCCGCCCGTGCACATGAAATCGAGACTTCGCCCGACCAGCGCTTGCATCGATAGCGTGCCACCGGCGATGTAGATCACTTCGGCGTCCAGTTGATGCTGTTTCAGAATGCCGGCGTCCTTGGCGATGCTGAAGAGCACGGCTTCGGTGCTCGCGGGCGAATTGGTGCCGACGCGCAATGTCGTCAACTGTGCCGCAGCGATACGCGGTTCGATAAGAAAGAGCACGGCGGCGAGGAATGCCCAAGCATAGCGCGTCGATGGACAAAGGCGTTTCATTGTAAAAGAGATTCTCGCTGCGGTTACGACGCTAGCAGGCCGGTGAAAAACTCTGTCGGAGTCCTTCGACCCGGCTCAGGACGAACGGACACCTAGTGAGAACATTGATGTTTTTCCGTTCATGCTGAGGTCCTCGAAGCATTCCGAAGCTCCTTTTCGGCGACGTGCTAGAGCTAGAACAATTGCCCGGACCTGTCAACGAGAAATCGCCGGCCGGGATGGTTGTAGCCAAAGGATGAGTTTGCGTATATAGAGACGAGCAAGTTTCCGCGCTTCTTAGGAGGATGAGGTTCATGGCGACGATTAAATTTCTCGATCCGAGAGTGACGATCAATCCGAAAGACCGGCCGCTGGTGCCGGGTCTGGATACGCTCGAAGGAAAAGTTGTCGGCATCATCGATAACGGCCAGGCCAACTCGACGACGATGTTTCAAGAGCTGGCGCAACTGATGCAAGAACAATTTCACACCAAGGAAGTTCTGTTCAAGACCAAGCCGACGCACATGCAGGGCGCGCCGAAACCGATCATGGAAGAAATCTTAAACCGGTGTGACGCAGTGATCACCGGTTTAGGCGCTTGAGGGTCGTGCACGTCGTGGAGTGTCCACGACGCCATCGAATTGCAGAAGAAAGGAAAGCCGACGGTGACGCTGTGCCAGTCGATTTTTATGGAACTGGCGCGCACCGAGGCGAAGTTTTTCGGCATCGCTAAATTACCTCTGGTCGAAATCCCGCATCATCCCAGTGGCGGAGCGCGGCCCGGCGAGCACCGGGCGGATGCGGAGGGGGCGGTGGACGAAGTGAATCGAAAGTTGACGTTGGCGGTGACTACGACGGAGACGAAAACGCGAATTGGGTAAAGGGCGGAGACTGTTTTGGAAGCTTAGATCCTCGTCAGGATTGGCTGGTTGAGCGGTCCAGTTCCTTTCCCCCCTTGCGGGGAAAGGCTGGGATAGGGGGTATGGACGAGATAAGAATACGAGCCAGACAATTGCGGAAAAACCTGACAGACGCTGAGCGACTGCTGTGGCGGAAACTGCGCTTGTGGCAAGTTGACGGGTTTAAATTTCGTCGCCAACAGCCTTTGGGGCGCTACATCGTTGACTTTGTCTGTTTGGAAAAGCGAATGATCATTGAAGTCGACGGTGGACAACATGCTGAAGACGCGAACTATGATACCGACCGTGATGCTTGGCTACGTAACCAGGGTTTCGTTATTCTAAGATTCTGGAACAATGATGTGCTGAAGAACATAGATGGCGTATTAGAAGTGATTGCCAAGAATTTGCAAAGTACCCCCTACCTCAATCCTTCCCCGCAAGGGGGAAGGAGGAAGACGAGGAATGGGAAGCGTCTGACACAAGTACGCTTTTGAGCAATATTTGGAGATTTTTGAAATGACCCAACTCTCCTCCCCCATCATCGAAGTCGAAGACAGCTGGGAAGCGGTCAATGACTGGTTCTGTAATGAAAAACTGAGCGACGGTTTGCCGATCGTGCCGCCGACGGCGGAGCGGGTGGAGCGCATGTTGACGGCGACGAAGCGCGATCCACAAGAAATTATCGGGCCGATACCGCCGAAGTGGGCGCCGTGCTCGATCGAGAAGATTGCGATCAACGCGGTCATGGCTGGCTGCCTGCCGGAATATTTGCCGGTGATTATCGCCGCAGTCGAAGCGATCTGCGAGCCGCGCTTCAATCTTTACGGCGTGCAGGCGACTACCGGTTACGTCGGACCGGCGCTGCTGCTCAATGGTCCGATCAGAACCCAGCTCAACGTCAATTGCGACTCGGGTGTCTTCGGTCCCGGGTTTCGCTCCAATGCGACCATCGGCCGCGCCATGCGATTGATTTTAATTACCGTCGGCGGCGGCTATCCGGGCGACACCGATCGATCGACGTTTGGTTGGCCGGGCAAGTACACCATGTGCTTCGGCGAGAACCAGGAGAAAAGTCCGTGGGAGCCGTACCACGTCGAGTTCGGCTTTAAACCCGACGAAAGCGCCGTCACTGTGTTCGGCATCAACGGCTTTTTACCGATACACACAGCGGGCAATCGCGGCGAGCAGGCGCTCTCGTCGTTGGCAGAAGTGATCAAGATGCATCACGGCGTGAGTCATCTCGACGTCGGCAGCTTTGGTGGCGGCACGCCGCTGATCGCGCTCGGCATCGAAGACACGGAGATCATGGCGCGCGACGGCATTACCAAGAAACAGGTCAAAGATTACTTGTGGGAGCATGCGTCGCTCAAGTTTTCCGAGATTCCCGCGCGCCGCAAAGGGCACAAGAGCGATGACGAATTGTTAAAAGATGCGCCGCACGTCACGCCGGACATGGTCGTCCATCTTTCATCGAAGCCGGAGGACATCATGGTTGTCGTGCTCGGCGGCAAGCACCGGCACTCGGTATTCCTGCCGATGTGGACGGGGCGGAACACACTGTGTGTGATCAAGGGGATTGGGTGAGATCTCGAATTGGAGAAATGGAGTGATGGAATGATGCGGGAGAGGACTAAGGTGAGGGCGCAAGTGTCGCTGCGCGAAATTACCCTCACCCTAGCCTTCTCCCAGTGGGCGAGGGAATGATTTGCGGGCGGGTCGAGTTTTGCTGATGGTGATTCTGAGCTGGAGAAGGTGGAATAATGAGTAGCGACAAACCAGTAGCACTCGTCACCGGCGCAGCCACGGGCATCGGCCGCAGCGTTGCCATCGCGCTCGCCAAGAACCGCTACGACGTGGTGATCAATTACAGCCGAAGCGAGGACGCAGCAAAAATCACGGCTCAGGATGCCGAGGCGGCGGGTGCAAAGACGCTGCTTTATCGCTGTGACGTGAGCGACGACGCGGCCGTGCGCGCGATGCTGGCGGCGACGGAAAAGCAATTCGGCCGGCTCGACGTGTTGATCAACAACGCCGGCACGACGGTGGACATCGAGCCGAAGAACCTCGAAGAAATGACGGTTGACGCTTGGAATCGGGTCTTCGCCGTCAACGTGCTGGGTTTGTTCCTCGTTACTCGCGCCGCCGTGCCGTTGCTCAAAAAGTCTCCCAACGGATGCATCGTCAACACATGCAGCATCGCGGGTCTGCGCCCGAGCGCGCAGCCGTTGCCCTACGCCGCGAGCAAAGCGGCGGTGGCTAATTTGACCAAGACCCTCGCCAACGCGCTCGGCCCGCAGATTCGTGTCAATGCCGTCGCTCCCGGATGGATCGAGGGCGAGTGGATGAAACGGACGTTGGCGGAAAATTACGATGGCTTGATGGCGCGCCGCGCGAAATATACACCGCTCAAACGTTGCTGCACGGAGGACGACGTTGCCGACAGCATGCTGAGTCTCATTTTGCATAACCGCTTCGTGACCGGTGAGATCATCATCGTCGACGGGGGATTTTCCAGCACGACGTGACTCTAAGAACCGGGTCGAGGATTGAGGGTCGAGAATCGAGGATCGCCATCTTCCATCCTCCATCGTCCATCCTCGAAAGCAGCGAGAACATAGAATGTTAGAAGGCGTCGTTCGATTTCCTGAGGAATTTGCCGCGCGATACCGCACCAAGGGTTATTGGGAAGATCGTTCGCTGCGCGATACTTTCGAAGAAGTTTTCGAGCGGCACGCCGATCGAGTGTCGATCATCGATGGTGAAAAGTCGATCACCTATGCTCAACTCAATGAGCGCGCCACTCGCCTCGCGCTGAATCTGCTCGATGAAGGCTTCAAACCGGCTGATCGGGTGGTTGTGCAGCTGCCGAATGGCGTCGAATTTGCCTATCTCTATTTTGCCCTGCAAAAGCTCGGCTGCATCCCGATCATGGCGTTGCCGACGCATCGCTATCGGGAAATGAACCAATTCGCCGAGCTGTCAGGAGCGGTGGCCTGCGCCACGCCGGATCGAGCGAGGGATTTCGACTACCGCGAGATGGTCACGAGAATTCGCGACGCGAGTAAGTCGCTGAGGTTTGGAATCATACTGGGCGACGCGCCGGAAGGGTTTCTTTCCTTGAGTGAATTGGTCGAGCGGCCGAGCAAACATTCGCCGGCCGATCTCGCGAAAATCAGTATCGATCCAGAGGATCCCGCGGTGTTTCAATTATCCGGCGGAACGACCGGCATTCCCAAGCTGATACCGCGCACGCATAACGATTACATCTACAATTCCAAAATCGCCTCGGCCGTGACCGGAGTCGACCCGGACGGAGTTTTTCTGGATGTACTGCCCTTGGCCCACAATCTGCCGCTCGCGTGTCCCGGTTTGCAAGGTTATCTACTGCACGGAGGCAAGTTTGTGGTTTTGAACTCGACGCGGAGCGAAGAGATCTTTGCCCAGATCGAACGGCACCGGGTCACGCACATCGCCGTCGTGCCGGCGTTGTTAATCCGCTTGATCAACGATCCGCTGATCGAAAAATTCGACTTGTCTTCGCTGCGGGTGATCCAGAGTGGCGGCCAGCGCCTCCAGCCCGAGGTGCGAAGGCGAACCAAGGAATTGATTCCGAGCGTCACCGTGCAGGAGAATTTCGGCATGGCCGAAGGCATGCTGATGTTCGTGCGCTTGGACGACCCCGAAGATGTGAGGATGGAAACGGTCGGCAGACCGCTCAGTCCCGACGATGAGGTGCGATTGGTGGATGATGACGACAATGAGGTCGCGCCCGGCGACGTCGGCGAGTTGCTCGCGCGCGGGCCGTACACGCTGCGCGGCTATTTCGGCGTGCCGGAATACAACGCGAGGGCGTTTACGTCGGATGGCTTTTATCGGTCCGGCGATTTGATGCGGCTTCATCCCTCGGGAAACTACATGGTCGAAGGGCGTAAAAAGGATCTGATCAACCGCGGCGGCGAGAAGATCAGCGCGGAGGAAATCGAAAATCTCATTCTCACCTATCCATCGGTGCAAAACGTCGCCTGTGTGCCGATGCCCGATCCCATTCTCGGTGAGCGCATGTGCGCGTGTGTGATCCTGCGCTCCGGCGGCTCTTTGACTTTGCAACAGCTCGTTCTATTTCTCATGAACGAAGAGATCGCCAAACATAAACTGCCTGAGCGTCTGGAAATCCTCGATGAATTTCCCTTGTCACCGTTCGGCAAAGTCTCGAAGAAGGATCTGACGGAGAGAATCACGCAGCAGCTCAAGTCTCAAGATAAACTTTGATTTCAACATTGCCAGAGGAGAGAAAACCCATGCGGACGAATGCTCGCAGTTTGCTACGTGCTCTCGCACTCACGCTTTTGGTATTTGGCTCGCTGACATTCTTTGCAGATCGGACGTCCGCCGTAGACAGGCTTACCGGACTCCACTCCGCGCAAGTCATGTCGCAGTCGATGCCGTGGATCGCGCAGGAGGCCGGGCTCTTCAAGAAATACGATTTAGACTTTCGCCTGGTCTTTATTCCCTCGTCGCCGATCGCCACCGCGGCCACGTTGAACGGCGACGCGGAGATTGGCGTCACCGGCGCAGTGGGGAACGTGCGAGCGTATGTCCAGGGCTTCACCGATCTGGTTTTCATCGGCGGCATCAAAAACATCCTGACTCACAGCGTGCTTGGGAAGCCGGACATCAAGCGTCCCGAGGATCTTAAAGGAAAGAAAGTGGCCGTCGGGCGATTCGGCGGCAACACGCACTATTTCGTCATCCAGGCGCTGAGGCGCTTAGGCATGGACGCCAGCAAAGATATTCAAACGATCCAAACGGGCGGAGGGCCTGAGACGCTTGCGGCGCTTGTCGGGGGAAGTGTGGATGCAGCGGGCCTTGTAGCGCCGGGCGATTCGGCGGCCGTATCCCGTGGATTTCGTTATGTCATCAACGGTCCCGAGATGCGTATTCCCTATGGCGCCACGCAATTGGTGACACTGCGCTCGTTGGTTGCCAAACGCGGCCCGGTGATCGGCAGATTCATGCGCGTGATGGCGGAGTCTTCGAGAATTCTCCACACCGATAAAAATCTCGTGTACAAGGTGTTGGGCAAATATCTGCGCATCACCGATACCAAGGTTCTCGATGCCGCGTACCAGTCGGAGATTCCCGCACTCGAACGCCGTCTGGAAATAAGCGAGGCGGCTCTGCAAGCTTCGCTCGATGAAATTGCGCCAGCGGATCCGCGCGCGAAATCGATCAAGCCGCAGGACATGATCGATCGGCGATATCTAGTCGAACTGGAAAAGAGCGGGGTGTTTGACAAGTAGCGCTGGCCGGATTTACGGTTACACCGAGGAGAAATGACGACACGCTTTCATAAGTGGCGAGCAGTCCGGTTCAAGTTCAAAAGCTCAAAGTTCCAAGTTTCCGCATATCCTACCGTCCGAGTCTCTGAACATTGAACCTTGAACCTGGAACTTTATTTATGGGCGCCATCGACATTCATCATCACTACGTTCCGGAGCAGGTGATCGCCGAAGGCAAGAGGCACGGTAAATCGCTCGGTATCGAGGTCACGGAAGACAAGGATGGATCGATCCACTTTTGCTTCAACGGCGGTCCAAGGTATCCGTTGTCGCAAGGCTTGACGGATGTGGCGCCGCGGCTGGAGATGATGGAGAAGGGTAAAATTGCGCTGGCGGCGCTCGATCCGAGCACGCAACTTCTCGGCTATCATCTCCAAGGCGAACAGGCTGAGAGCTGGTGCCGCATCTATAATGAATGCGTCAAAGAATTCCTTAGAAAGTATCCCGACCGCTTCACGGCGATGGCCGCAGTGCCGATACAGGAGCCGGCGCGCGCTGCAAAGGTTTTGGAGCACGCCGTTACCACGCTGGACTTTCGCGGCGCTTATATCGCCAGCAACGTCAATCATCGCTACTACGACAGCGAAGAGTTCGATCCTTTTTGGGGCAAAGCGCAGGAGCTAGACGTGCTGGTCTTCATGCACCCGGACAATCCAGCAGGAACCGAGCTCATGGGTTCCTATGGGCTTCGTTTAGTCTGCGGTAATCCGGCTGACACCACCCTTTCACTCGGGATTCTTATTTACAGCGGGGTGTTCGACCGTTTTCCCAGCTTAAAACTCTGCACGTGCCACGGCGGCGGATTTTTTCCTTATCATGTGAGTAGATTTGATCGAGAATTTCTTACTGGGAAACAGGCTACGCGCCGCGCCGACCGACCCAACTCGCCACGGTGCACCGCCGTACCGAGCGCCTATCTGAAAAACCTCTTCTTCGATACACTGGTTTACGACGTTGACACTCTCGATTTTCTTCGCCGCAAAGTCGGCGCCGAACACTTGATGCTGGGCACCGACTTTCCTTACATACTCGGCGATTGGCAGGGCGTGGACAAAATTGAAACGCTGCCTTGCTCGGAGTTGGAAAAGCACGCGATCCTCGAAGACAACGCAAGAAAACTGCTGAAGATTTCTGCGTCTTGAGAAATTTCCGCCGGCACCCGTACGGTTCCCAAATGATGAGTGACGTGGTTCCCTTCGGTCACCGCACCCTACGATTATTGAGTTGTAGGGGCGACCCTGTGTGGTCGCCTGTCCGAGTGGGCAGGCACAGGGGTCTGCCCCGACATTGGCGCGTTGCTGAAATGAAGTGGAACCGCTGTGCTGATTGACAGCCGCCACAGTGGTTGATAGGTTCCGCGCAGTTTAACCGCTCATGGCGAGACCAGTTAACCATGACAAACGTTGACGAACAATTCGTTTTGTTCACCCAACCGGGTTGAAGTAGTTGCCTTAGAACGAAAGAGTTTCTTTCGAAGAAAGGCATCGACTTTTTAAACCTGGATGTTTTGAACGACCCGACTGGACGAGAGCGACTTCATCGGCTCGGCGTGCAGACGGTGCCGGTGCTCGCAAAGGCCGACCAATACATCTTCTGCCAGAACTTGGAGGACGTCGCTGAATTTGTCGGCTTACAAGGCACCGGGCATATCCCACTTCCTCCCGCAGTGTTGTTCGAAAAATGGATCACGGTTCTGCGCGCGGCACACCGCTACATTCGCCAGTATCCCGACCAACGGCTCGCCGAGCATGCGGTTGACAACCGTGATCGCTCAATCCGACTCCTGAGTCACCATGTCTTTCGTATCGGCGAGGCTTTTCTTGAGACCGCGCTGGACGGGGTGGAGTACTGGGCGAACAATGCCAATGTGCCGCCCGAAGACGGAAGCTGCACCACCGGAGCAGAGATCGCGGCCTACGGCGACAGCATTATCGGACGAATCGAGAGCTGGTGGTCCCAGCTCGAAGACAAGTCTTGCCGGCAGAAAGTCAAGACCTTCTACGGTACGCCGCCGATGCATCAGTTGTTCGAGCGCTCGACATGGCACTCGGCCCAACACGTGCGCCAGCTCATCGCCGTGCTCGAGCGCTTCGGTATTGAGCCGAACGGCAGGCTCACCGCTGACGATCTTTCCGGCCTGCCGCTGCCGGAACGGATTTGGGATTAGCACAGCATCAACGCCGAAAGCCGCAGTGCGTCCTAATTCTTTTGATCCGCTGGCTGCAGTATAGGCTGACTCGCATCATGTTCGCCCCTGTATTCCACAGAAATTTGCGGCAATACTGAAAGCGAAGGGACTGCTTCTTAATCGTGTCGAAACTGACTACCTCCGCGCGCGGAAAGGAGAAGGTCAAGATGCGGCGAAAGAAAATGATGGGAATTTTGTTGGCTGTCGTTTTTATGGCGACCATCGCTCATCCTGCACTGGCGCAGGAGAGTTCAAGGAAGTTTTTGGTCGCCTACGCGGGATTGATATCCACGCATGCGAGCGTTTGGCTCGGTGAAGATCAGGGCTTTTATAAAAAGCACGGACTCGACGTCACTGCTGTTCTCATATCAAGCGGATCGTTAACCTCGCAGGCGTTGGTTGCTGGAGAGGCAAAATTAGCTTCGACCAGCGTCGGTCCCACAGCGGGCGCCGTGAGCGCAGGAGCCGATCTCGTGATCATAGCGGGAACGATCCATATTCTCCCTTATCAGTTTTGGGTCTTACCACAGGTGCGCCAGCCGGCTGATCTGAAAGGGAAGAGAGTTGCCATCAGCACTTTCGGCTCCGGCAGTCACTTGGCGGTTGAAGTGGCGCTGCAAGCGCTCGGTTTGGATGTTGCCCGCGACAAGATCGCTATTATGCAAGTCGGGACTCAGCCGGATCGAGTGGCGGCGCTGGCAAGCGGCAGGGTCGACGCGACAGCTTTGGAGCCCGGATTTGGACAAGCGGCAAAGGAAAAGGGACTTAGGGTTTTGGCCGATCTGACCAAGACTGATGTACCATATCTAAATACGGTGCTTGTTGCCTCGCGGAAATTTGCCAAAGAGAGTCCTCAGCTCGTCGAATCTTTTCTCAAGGGCACCATTGACGGCTTGGCTTTTCTGCCTAATCCAGCCAATGAGAAGGTGGTCAAGAGCGTGCTCGCCAGGCGCTTAAGGCTCACGACGCCTCAAAGTATTCAGATCATGTACGACACGACGTTGGAAATCCATGCCAAGACCACGACCCCAAACGTCCCGTCGGCAGGGGTACAGAACATGATCGATGCGTTGCTGAGGATCAATCCTCGCATGGCCAAACTCAAGGCCGCCGATCTAGTCGACACTTCTTTCATCGAGCGGCTGGAAAAATCAGGTTACGTTAAGGAGTCTATGAAACGAAATTAACGGAGACGGAAATGCTCTACCTGTATCACGGCACGACTTCGGTTTGTGCGATCAAGGCAAGACTCGCACTGCAAGAGAAAGGACTTGAGTGGGACGGCGAGATTCTCGATCTTCATCGCGGCGACCAGCACCGTCCCGAATATTTGCAGCTCAACCCCAACGGCGTCGTGCCGACCTTGGTGCATGCCGGCCGGGTTATTATCGAATCGACGTTGATCATCGAATATCTCGATGAATCATTTCCCGACCCGCCTCTCATGCCGTCTGATCCGTTTCAACGGGCGCAAGTGCGGCTGTGGTTGAAAAAGATCGACGATTACCTGCACGCAGCATGTTCGACCGTCACCTTCGCGATTGCATTTCGTCAAGGGCTCCTCAAAAGAACACCCGGGGAACTGGAGGCACGCTTCAAGAGCATACCCGATGCGGCTTACCGCGAACGGCAACGGCTTTCAGTCACACAGGGAATCGCCGCGCCGCATGTGGCGCCGGCGGTCAAGAATTACGACAAGTACATCGGCGAGATGGAAACGGCGCTCAGCCGGTCGTCTTATCTCGTCGGCGAGAGTTACACGTTAGCGGACCTGGCGGCGACTTCGTACGTCAATCGCGCCGAGATGGTAGCGATGGATGGGCTTTGGTCGAGCCGGGCCCATGTCGCCCACTGGCTCGAGCGGATTCGCGCGCGACCCAGCTATGATCGGGCAATCACGGATTATTTCACCGACGTCGACAAAGAACGCTTCAAATTTCCGCGCGATGAAATCTCGCACAAGGTTCGGGAGATCTTGCAAGTCAACTGAACGTTACAAAAAACATTGATAAGAAATTAAGCAAGGGCGTCACGCCCGAAGGTCATTATTGGAGTCCAGTCAGAGTTTCAACTGGATTCCCGCTAAAAGCATGCGGGAATGACGGACTTTGAGACGACTATCGATCGCGTTTACGCAGCAACCTGCGGCGAATTGACAAAACGAGATAGCAAACAATTTAAACGTTTTGAACCACTCAAAAAGTTTCAAAATGTTTTAGGCAAGAAGCATATTCGACAGCTCAGAATTCAAAGGGGTCGATGTGCGAATTAAATATGTCGGTTTTCTTGTCATTTTCTTTTTGCTGATCGGAGTGTCTCCGCTTTCGGCGCAACTGAAGAAAGTTAGGTTTTCTACGACGGGGATTTCCATTTCCGAGCTACCCTTCAAAGTCGCCCCGCTCAAAGGATTCTACCGTGAAGAGGGCCTCGACGTCGAAATGATCCTTATCCGCGGCGCGGTGGGCATGCAGGCGCTTTTGGGCGGCTCGGTCGATTATACTTCGGCCTCCGGCTCGACGATCGCCGCTGCCGTGCGTGGTCTGCCGGTCAAACTCGTTTTCATTTCTTCGTCCAAGCCGCAGTTCGAACTTATCTCTCAGCCGCAGATCAAGTCGATTCAGGACTTAAAAGGCAAGGTCGTCGGCATTTCATCCCGGGGCGGCTCCAATGATCTGATGATGCAAATCATTTTGCAAAAAAACGGTCTTGCGCTGAACAAGGATGTCACGACACTCATCGTCGGCGCCCAAGAAGAAACGGTAATCGCGCTTCGAACCGGACGGATCGCTGCTGCACTTCTCACTCCGCCAAGAAACTTCATGCTCCAACGCGACGGCTTCAACCGCCTTGCTTATTCCGGGGATTACATGGCCACTTATGCCAACGGTGGCATCGGCGTTACCGACGAAAAAATAAAAACCAACCCGGCGGAAGTCCTGGCCCTCGTAAAGGCGACCATCAAAGCCCTCCAGTTCTCCATGAAGAACCGCGCCGAGATGATAAAAATCATGCCCGGGTACTTGGGCATTAAGGACCGTGCGTTGATCGACCAGCTCTACGATCTTTATTTGACCCGCCAATCGGTCGATGGATCGGTCGATGAAAATTGGATGAAAGGTGCCATCGAATTCACCCAGAAAACTCTTGGCGCCGCCATCAAAGAAGTTCCACCGAGCCAGGTTTTTGATTTCAGCTTCGTGCAACGGGCCACGCGGTAACGCAATGCGCGCCACGAACAGGTAAGATCGAATGGCTTCGACTTCAACCGGATTCATCGGCCGAAGCGTCAAACCAGATAAATCGAGTCGCTTCATTACTGGAAACGGCATGTACGTCAGCGATGTTCGCCTGCCGAACATGCTTCATGCCGCGCTCTTGCGAAGTATGCACGCGCATGCCCGCATCCACGGCGTCGACGTCAAGGAGGCTCTTCGCCTTGACGGGGTCGTTGGAGTATGGACCGGGCGGGAGATCGAAGGCCGAATATCAGCGTTTCCGGAAAGCTTCGAGATCCACCCGGCTCGTTGGCTGGAAGGGGTGAAACCCGTGCTGCAGGGTCCTCGACCGACGGCTTTGGCACAGGAAAAAGTTCACTATGTCGGTGAGCCGGTCGCGATCGTCGTGGCCGAGGATCGTCCCAAGGCGGAGGACGCTGTCGATGCGATTGTGGTTGAATATGAAGAGTTGCCGGTGGTCGTCGATGCCGAGCAGTCTCTTCAACCGCGCGCGACGCTGGTCCACGAGGGATCGAACAGTAACGTTGTGTTCAGCTTCAGTATCGAGAAGGGCAATGTCGATGGCGCGCTGGGCGCTGCGCCCTATACGTTGCGCGAGCGTTTTCGCCATCACCGCTATTGCGCCGCGCCTCTCGAAGGCCGCGGCGTCGTTGCCTGGGTCGAGCCCAAAACAAACATTCTTACCGTGTGGTCCTCGACGCAGATGCCTCATCTGGTCCGGCGGCAAATTGCGGCACAACTGAATCTACCCGAAGAAACGGTCCGCGTGATTGCGCCGGATATCGGCGGCGGATTCGGCCCCAAGGTATTCGTTTATCCGGAGGAAATTCTTGTCCCTTTTTTGGCGCTTCAGTTGGGCCGCCCGGTGAAATGGATCGAGGATCGCACCGAACACTTCATCAGCACCGCGCACGGTCGCGACCAACGCCACGACGTCGAATGTGCGTTTGATCGGGAAGGCTGCATCTTGGCGTTTCGCGATCGGTTTCTGTTGGACAACGGCGCCTACAATCCGATGGGCCTCACCGACGCGTACAACACGGCCGCCCATCTTCAGGGCCCATACAAAATTCCCAACTTCTCAGTGACCGGCACGTGCGTTTCAACCAACAAGGTGCCCAACGCGCCCTACCGAGGCGCCGGACGACCTGAAGCCGTGTTTGTCATGGAGCGCTCGATCGACATAATTGCGGCGCGCTTGGGACTCGATCCCGCTGAGGTGCGCCGGCGCAATTTCGTTCAGCCGGAGGAGATGCCTTACCACGCGGGGATTTTGTACCGCGACGGCGAACCGATCTGTTACGACAGTGGAAATTATCCTGAGACCTTGACGCGGGCGCTGGAGACAGCAGGTTACGATGCGCTGCGAAAGCGCCAACAGGACTTGCGCCAACGCGGGCGTTATCTCGGCATCGGCATCGGCTGTTACGTCGAAGGGACGGGCGTCGGTTCTTTCGAGGGCGCACAAGTTTGCATTGACCCGTCCGGCCAGCTCGTCATCGCCACCGGCGCAACTGGGCATGGCCAAGGTCACGAAACCGTCTTCGCCCAGATCGCGGCTGATCTCTGGGGAGTGAGTCCGGATAAAGTTAGACTCGTTGAAGGCGATACCGCATCGATTGCATTTGGCTGCGGCACCTTTGGTAGCCGCAGCACAGTCAATGTTGGCTCCGCCATTTACGGGGCCTCGGCACGCCTGAAGGAAAAGGTACTGCGGCTTGCCGCGCATCTTCTGGAAGCCAACCCGGATGATTTAGAGCTAGGTGACGGAAAAGTTTTTATCCGGGGATTGCCGCAACGAGCCCTCTCTTTCAGCGAATTGGCCCGTGCGGCGGTACCGGGGTGGGCCTCGAAGCTGCCCGAGGGTTTAGAACCGGGTCTTGAAGCGACTTTTTATTTCGTACCGCCGACAGTCACCTGGGCCAATGCGGCCCACCTTGCCGTCATCGAGGTAGAGATCGACACAGGGATAATCAAACTCCTCGACTATGTCGTCGCCCACGATGCCGGGAAACTGATAAATCCGCTATTAGTAGATGGGCAAATCCACGGCGGCGTCGCTCAGGGGATCGGCGCGGCGCTTTATGAAGAGATCGCTTACGATCAAAACGGCCAATTGCTCAGCGGTAGTTTCGTAAACTACCTTGTGCCCGGCGCGATGGAGGTGCCGAACATAAAGACGGTGCATTTGGAGTCGCCTTCACCGCTCAATCCTTTGGGCGTCAAAGGACTCGGCGAGGGCGGTGCCATCGCGCCGACGGCGGCGATTGCCAACGCTTTGGCGGATGCGCTCCTTCCGTTCGCGCCGCGGGTGAACGAAATCCCGCTCACTCCCGACCGAGTCGTGCAGCTTCTGACCCGCAAAGAGGTTAACGTTGAAGCCGGCGCGATTTGAATACCGGAAGCATGACCGTAAATGAATCTCCCGGTAGCAAGCTGACGGGGTATCAAAACATTTATGAGAATTTATTAGAATCGTCACCCCCGAATGTTTTCATCGGGGGTCCAGTCATAGTTTTCTCTGGATTCCCGATAGAAGCATTCGGGAATGACAGCCTTTTAGAGGTCTGCATTTACACAGCAAACTACAGGGAATTGACCCAAAGAGATTAACAGTTCGGGCGATCATGAGAGCCATTCAAATCTACCAAGAGAGGAAATACCGTGATCGGAAAGCGCAAGATCGAGATCACCGTCAACGAAAAACGCTATGAGGGACTCGTCGAGCCTCGACTGTCGCTGGCTGATTTCCTGCGCGACCAGCTTGGACTGACCGGGACTCATTTGGGCTGCGAACAAGGAATATGCGGCAGCTGCACCATTCTGTTTAACGGCGAGACCGTCCGTTCGTGTTTGCTCCTCGCCGTGCAGGCGAACGGTGCAACGATCCTCACGGTCGAGGGACTGGCAGCGAAGGCCAAAAATGGCGACCCGCTTCATCCGATCCAGCAAGGCTTTTTAGAAAAGTTGGGTTTCCAATGCGGCTTTTGCACGTCGGGTTTTCTCATGACCCTCTATGAGTTTCTCAACGAGAATCCGTCTCCTTCTGAAGACGAGATACGCGAGCGATTGAGCGGCAATCTGTGCCGCTGCACGGGCTATCAAAATATTGTTGCCGCCGTCCTGTGGGCGGCGGAGCGTCTCAGAACAAAGTCGGATCGATAATGGCAACTATTTTGCGCCTTAAAGATATCGCCAAGGTCTGGCACATCGAGCGAACCAAAGAACAGGTGGTGGCCCTCGGCGGCATCAGTTTGGAGGTCGAGCAAGGCGAGTTCTTGGTTTTCGTTGGACCGTCGGGCTGTGGCAAATCCACCCTCCTCCAGATCATTGCGGGATTGGAGGAACCCGCGAGCGGCACGGTCGATGTCAGTAGATCCGTAGACGGTCAGAAGCAAACCGGGATGGTGTTTCAGGAATTCGCTCTCTTTCCCTGGCGCACGGTTCTGGAAAATATCGTCTTTGGTCCGGAAGTGAGAAGCGTGCCAAGAGCCGAGCGCGAGGCCAATGCTCAGAAACTGATCGAGTTAGTTCATTTGCGCGGCTTCGAGCATCGCTACCCGCACGAGCTGTCAGGCGGCATGCGCCAGAGAGTCGCGCTCGCGCGCGCTCTTGCCAACGATCCCGCCATTTTACTTTTTGACGAACCGCTCGCTTCACTGGACGCCCAGACCCGCAAGGTGCTGCAAGCAGAGCTCGTGCGCATTTGGCAAGAGACCAAACGGACCTTCATCTATGTGACTCATGGCCTGGATGAGGCGGTTCTGCTCGGTGACCGCGTGGTCCTTTTTACGGCTCGACCGGGACGTATAAAGGAAATCGTGCCGGTCCGGCTTCCCAGGCCGCGGAGCATTACGGGCCGTGGCGAGGTCGAACTGCTCGAATACCTTTCGGAGCAAATCCGGGATGAGGTGGAACGGTCTTTAAAAGCGGAGGGACTCACGTAGGAATACAATGCTGAAAAAACTTGGCGACTGGGTTGAGGATCGAAGATTGAGGATAGAAGATCGCGATTCTCGATCCTCCATTCTCGATCCTCGACTTTGCCGAGCCTCGCCTCTGAGATCTTTTTGAGCAGCCTGCAACCAAGTTTTTTCGGAGGAATGGAAGACCAGGGTGATGGGTAAATCAAGCAGAGGTCGGAAGAGTAACTTAATAATGAAGTTTTGGAATTGAACCCATCACTCCAATACTCCAGCACTCCATTACTCCAACGTGAGTTTGCGGAGGATTTATGACGTCTCTGTGGAAACGCTATCGGCCGCTACGGATCATTTCTCCGATCGTTTTCCTCTTGATCTGGGAAGGCGTGGTGCGGCTCGGCGAAGTCAATCAACTGCTTGTTCCCGCGCCGGCTTCAGTTCTTCGCACCATGGTCGAATTGACGGTAGACGGTCGTTTGCCTTGGGCGATCGCCGTCAGTCTGCATCGAGTGCTGCAGGGATTTATTTACGGTTCGCTGCTCGGAATCGTGTTGGGGCTTTTGGTCGGATGGTTCCGCGCCCTCGAAGATGCCGTCGATCCGCTCGTCGGCGCGCTCTATCCTATCCCGAAGTCGGCGCTCTTCCCCCTCTTTATCCTCTGGTTTGGTCTCGGTGAAACCTCGAAGGTGATGACGATCATGATTGGTGTAGTGTTTCTGGTTCTTATCAACACGGTCACCGGGGTGAAGGCGATTGACCCGGTGCTCCTCAAGGCCGCCCGGGACCTCGGCGCCAACCAACGACAGATCTTCACCAAAGTCGTGATTCCAGGAGCCTTACCCAATATCTTCACCGGCCTCAGGCTGGGAGCCGGGATGGCGCTGATCCTGGTTTTCATCACGGAGATCGAAGCCACCAAGGCGGGACTTGGATTTCTGCTGTGGGAATCGTACCAGTTACTTCTCGTAAAGCAGGTGTTTGCTTGCACCATCGCCTTCGGCATCCTCGGGATTCTCAGCAGCTGGATTCTTCAGTGGCTCGAGGGAGTGATGTGCCCGTGGAGGCGGCTGTAACTCGTGATCGTGCTCGTTTCTCGTGATCGTGCTCGAACGAACATGAACCACGAATAACGAATACTGCGCGCCTTGTAGCTGGACCTTTTTGACCAGCGCGCGCAGAGTTTTTTCAAGATGAAAAAGGGGTTTGCTACTTTACCTGCGGCTAAACGGGTAATGGTTCAATTTAATTTAACGACGCGTCAATAAAGGCTCCGGTGCCTATCCATTTCTGGAATTTAGATCTGGATTGGCCCCCCACCTCCCTTCGACGGTGCTCAGGGCATGCTTTCCTCCCCCGCGACGCGGGGGAGAACGAAGGAAGGGGATTGAACGGCTTGAACGATTGGAACGTTTTGAACGTTTTGAACGAGAGTGCAGTGGCAATACCGAGCGCAACCGATCGCCCGTACAAATTTTCGCGAAACTAAGGCTGCATTGACACCTGCGGAATGGCCGTGATAGATGCGGCTCAAGTCTGACTCGCAGCGGGAACAGATATCAACTTCTCAGGAGGAAAACATGGCAAGGAAAAAAATGACAAGCACAGAGTTACTTCTGCACATGGCTCTGACCATCACGCTTGTCGTTCTGTTGCCTTCGCTGGGCCGAGCGCAGTCGGAAACCGTCAAACTTGGAGATCTGGCAGCAATCTCCAACGCCGCGGTTTATATCGCCGTCGAGAAGGGATTCTTCAAGGAGCAGGGTGTCACTACGGATATCACCAACTTCGCCTCGGCAGCAAAACAGGTTCCTGCCCTTGTTGCCGGCGAGCTGGAAGTTTCGGTCGGGTCCGCCAGCGCGGGACTTTTTAACGCTGTCGCCCAGCAAGCGCCGTTTCGCATCGTAGCGGACAAGGGCCAAGCCCGGGAAGGATACGGATTTTCACTTCTCACGGTGCGCAAAGATTTGGTCGACTCAGGACAAGTGAAAACCTTCAGAGACCTCAAGGGAAAAAAAATCGCGATACTGGCCAAGGGCAACATTCAGCACTACCTCGTGGGCAAGATGGCCGAAGAAGTCGGGCTCACCATCAACGATGTTGAGCTGACCTTTCTGGATGCTCCCAGCCAGGTGACGGCTTTTGAGACCAAAGCCATCGACGCGGCCTATGCGGTGGAGCCGTGGGCAGCCCGCTTCGCGGAGCGCGGGGTCGCCGTTCGTTTTCGCACGCCGGATCAGGTCAAAGGTTTGGGACCAGTCCAAGTCGGCGTCATCATCTTTTCGGGCAAATTCATCAAGGAGCGCAGACCTGTTGCCCAGCGCTGGATGAACGCATACTTAAAGGCAGCCGAGTTGTTTCATAAAAACGGCACGAAGGATCCTGAGATCGCGGCGATTCTGGAAAAATACACGAAGGTACCTGCCAAAGTAATTCAGACGGCTATTCCGCCGTATCAAGATCCGAGTGGCAAGGTGCTCGTAGACAATCTGGCGGATCAGGCACAATGGTTCGCGAATAACGGCATGCAGCAAAAGATCAGTATCCAAAACGCTCTGGATTTGAGTTTCTTGAAATGAGGGATCGCGGGGGAAGGCCCTCGACTTAATCGAGGATCGAAGATTGAGGATCGAAGATAGCGATTCTCGATCCTCCATTCTCCATCCTCGGTTTTGCAAACGCACGCCCTACGCGCTGAAAAGTCATTGTCAGCAGCCTGCTAGTAAAGGAAGTGTCCCGTGGCAAAAGACTTAAGAGGATTTCTAAGTGAGCTTGAGGCGGACGAGCCGGATCAAGTACTCCGGGTCAAGAAAGAAGTTGATCCGCACTTCGAGGTGACGGGCGTTCTCGCCAAATTGGAACAGGAGCGAAAGTTTCCCGTCGTCATCTTCGAGAAGATTAAAGGCTCGGCTTTACCCGTCGTGACCAATGTTCATGCCGACCCTCGGCGCCTGTTTAGAGCGATCGGGCTTAAAGACGGAACGCTTGCGGAGTTCATCCGCGAGTACTCCGCCCGCGAGGATTGTCCGAAGCCGCCCGTCGTTGTCAAAACAGCGCCCGTGCAGGAGGTGGTCCTTATCGGGAAAGAGGTCGACGTAACCCGGCTTCCGATTCTGACTTACCATGAGAAGGATGCCGGCCGTTACATAACCGCAGGCTTTGGTATCATGCGCGACCCGGACTCGGGGGTGCGCAACGCCGGCATTTACCGGCTCATGGTCCACTCTCCCGATACCTTCGGCATCCAGCTCTCCGAAACGGCCCACGGCCATTACATTTGGCAGACTTACGAGAGGCAAAATCGACCGACGCCGATGGCGGTGGCGATCGGCCATCACCCGGCGTTTTACGTCGGCTGCCTTTCTTTCACTTCTCTGGAGACGGACGAATTCTCCGTCGCCGGCGGAATCATGGGCGAGCCCGTGGAGATGGTGCCCTGTCGGACATTGGATTTGGAAGTGCCGGCCCACGCCGAGATCGTGCTCGAATGCGAAATTCTGCCCAAGCTGCGCAAGCCGGAAGCTCCCTTCGGCGAATACCCGGGAACTTACGGACCGCAGCGGAACAACCCGATCGTTCAGGTCAAGGCGATCACCATGCGCCGCAGCGCGCTGTACCAATCGAGCTTTGTCGGTCATGCCGATAACCTGCTTCTCTCAGGGATCGTCCGCTCCACGACGATCATGAAGACGGTGAAGATGGCATCGCCCAAAGTCCGGGCGGTCCACGTGCCCGCCTCAGGGAGGTGCCGCTTCATTTGCTATGTGTCCATCGAGAAGATCATCGAAGGCGAGCCCAAGAATGCCGCGATGGCGGCATTCGCCGCGGACCCGTTTCTCAAATATGTCGTCGTGGTGGATCAGGATGTCAATATCCTCAACGACGAGGAAGTGCTGCACGCCATCGCCACGCGAGTGCGGGCCGATACGGATATGTTCATGGTCACTCACGCCAAAGGTTCGCCGCTGGATCCTGCGTCTTACGATCCAGCGGCAGGATCTCATCTGGTTACCAAGATGGGAATCGATGCCACCCGTAAGGCGAACTACCCCGAGGAAATCCGCGTTCCGGGGTCAGAGAACATCAAGCTGGAAGATTACTTTGAAGGCTGGCGTTCAACTTAGTAGACGCTCGTGGAGCAAAGAATTTTGCCGCAGAGAACGCAAAGGTCGCAAAGTAAGGGCGCAGCATGCTGCGCCCTTGAGAGGCGGAAAGGAAAAACGGATTAACCACAAAGTGCACAAAGATCACAAAAAAGAGTTTTTTCGCCTCCGGCTCATGGGACGGCTATAGCCGTCCCATGATTTGTGACCTTTGTGTTCTCTGTGGTAAAAAAAATCTTCTCTTCTCACCCGGCGTTCGCCCGCAGCGACGGCATGACTTTGCGCGTGAATAGGTCGAGGGACATTTCGCAGGCTTCACGGGCAATACCCGGGACCGAGAACCGGCAGACGAGATGCTTCACATTTAATTCGCTGCGAAAGCGGTTGATTTCATCAACGCATGTTTTCGCATCGCCTAGAATAATCCGATCGTGAGCGAGCCGCTCGATCGTGAGTTGCCCTTGAGGCCGCTTGACGACCGGATGCGGCCAGCGGAAGTACATTCTTTCAAACGCCTGAATAAAAGGGCCTCCTGCCGCGGTGATCGCCTCGTTCTTGCTCCGCGCCACGAACACGTAGCGAAACAAAGCTACTTCACCTTCGCCTTTGCCATTCTCCGCGCACGCTTTTCGATACATCCGTGCGCACGGTGCGATCTCGTCGAGATTGGCCGACGGCCCGACGAACCAGGCGTCGCCCAGACGCGCGGCTCGGCGAAGCGCCGGCTCGGCCCACGCGCCAAACCAGATGGGCGGTCGTGGCCGCTGCACCGGACGGGGCGCGACCGTGGCATTATCCACCCGGTAATGTCTTCCATGATGGGTGACATTCTCTTCGGTCCAGAGCCGGTGCAGAAGCGCAGCGCTTTCGTCCAACTTGCTGCCGCGCTCCTTGAGCGAATAACCGAAGGCGGCGAATTCCTCCGGCGCGTAGCCCGCGCCTATTCCCAAAATCAAGCGACCGCCGGAAATCATATCGACCATCGCCCCTTCTTCGGCAACCATCACGGGATGGTAAAGCGGCAGCAAAAGAACTCCCGTACCCAACTGAATGCGCCCTGTCCGGCTCGCGATGGCGGCAAGCCCGATCAGCGGCGCCGGATGTAAAATGGGGTTGTTGTGATGCTCGCCAAGCCAGACCGAGTCGAATCCAGCCGCCTCGGCTCGCTCGCATTCTCGCAGGGTCTCCTCAAAGCTCGCTTGTCCTTGGAGCGGGCTCAGACCAATTTTCATAGAACGGTCCATGTTGATCCCTTTTTCGTTTTCATAATTGCGCCTTGTCTTTCTCGGCGAGCTCGCTCGTGATCATGCGTCTGTGCTTACCATAGTCAGAGAAAGCGTCACAACACCGACGATCTCAAAGCGATTTTTGAACGATGTAAGCGACGTTGTCCCGACTACAGGATTGAATCTGTGCTTGTTCCACGGCTTGAAGAGTGCTACAAGCCCTCGCATTAGAGCAACCAATAAGACTTCCAACTAAGCGGCGACGGTTTGGGACCGTGAAAGGTCTTGAGCCATTTAAGCTGTTCGAGATATTTTACTCGAACAGCAGATAAAGGAATGTAGCATGGTGAAGCAAAAACTATTGCTGTCTCTTTTCTGCGTGGTGTTCGCCCTAACGTTGACTCACGAGCTCGCGATCGCTCAGGCGCGATCCGAAACCGATCCCCGCTTCGAAAAAGTGGCGAAGGAGTTCTACCCCAAAGCGAAACAGGAAGGGGCGCTGGTCGTCTACACGGTTTGGGACGTAGATCATATCCGGTTGCTATCGGACGCTTTCAGCAAACGCTTTCCCGGCATCAACACTTCCTATTGGCAGGCGACGAGATCGGAGGTCACGACCCGGACACTGACCGAATACCAAGGCAATCAGGCGAGCGTCGATGTGATTCTTACCGAAGCGCCGCTGGTTCTTCACAACGCCGGCGCCACGGAAGCTTACCCAACCGTGCAGGCTAATTCCTTGTTCGTGCATGATCCTATCGCTCCGGTGGTTAGCCTGCAGATTCAAGCGCTGGCTTACAACACTAAGAAACTGAAGCGCGAAGGGGCGCCGAAAAGCTGGGAGGATGTGACGAATCCAAAATACAAAGGGATCGTGGCATTGGACGATCCCATGAGAGCAGGTCCGCTAAGCTCCATGCTCGCCGCCTTTAAGGATGATTGGAAGGACGACGCGCGCTGGGCAAATTTCATCAAGGGGCTGAAATCTCTCAACGTGTCGATTCACAAAAGCACGAGCGCCATGTTTCGCCTGGTCGTCGCCGGCGAATACTCCATCGTGATGCCGGCGCTCTTGCACGACGTCGTCCGCGAAAAGGAGATCGGCAGTCCGATCGATTTTGTTCGAGGCGCTCCCCCGGTAGTCTCGCCGCAACAGGCGGCGATCTATGTTAAAGCGCCTCATCCGACGGCCGCCAAGCTCTTTGCCGAATGGCTGATATCGCCCGGAGGGCAAGCGGCGATTGACGCGGTGGGTAGAGCGAGTGCCCGGAAGGGATTCAAATCCAAGACTTCGATCGAAAATGCATGGGGTCCTAACACCAAACCGATCGTGGTTGCGAATAAGTCCTATATCGAGGACGCGCGAAAGTGGCTGGACACCGCCGTCAAACCGGTGTGGGAGAACTAGCGAACTGTAACACTTAAATAGCATCCCTCGTTCATGGTTCGAAAACCTCACCACGAACGGTTATTCCTTGGTCCGTTCGCTCCTTCGTCAGGCTCAGGACAGACTCTGAGCTCGTCCAAGGGTCTACAAAAGATTAGAAGCCGAATGAACGAAATAGCTCGTCGCGATTCGCTTGGATGCGAAAGTTTCGGGTTGTCTGTGCCATTGATTTTTAAACGGCTTGAACGGTTTGAACGTCTGGAACGATTTGAACGCCCCAGAATCTATCAGCCGCTCGTCAGAGATTTTGCCAAAGGAGTTGAGGGGAGCGAGCTAGAGCGGCCGTTTCTTTCAAAGATAGTCAAGTCGTAAAAGCCTGCCCCTGCGCTCTTATCCTGATACGTGATGGGTGAGAATCCAGGCAAGCCCCGCGACGTTATGCCGTCCAATCGTCGACCTTGAGGCCCTCGATCTGTTGAAAGTCACTGTCGCGGCTAACCAGCACCGCGTCTAATGCCACGGCGGTAGCTGCAATCCAAAGGTCATTTTCATCCAATGTTAGCCCTTTTCGCTGACGTGTCAGCTTAATCCTCGCATAATGGTCACCCGCTGCTTCAGGAATCGACTCGCAAGCAACGGTGCCGCTTGATTTTCCAAGTCCTGCCTTCGTCTACCTTGTGGGAGTTGTTCAAGGCCAAAGCGAATTTCACCACAAACAATCGTGCAGATAACGACTCTTTCCGCCTGAGAAAGAGATGCCATACGTGCATCAAGCTTTGCATGCTTCCTCATCAAGTCGCTGAAAGCGTTGGTGTCGAGCAGATATGTCATTCTCTATTTTCTTCCCCCGTCTCCTCCAAACTCGCCCTGATTTCGAACGGGCAGCTTACCTCCTTCAATCACTTGCTCCAATGCATCCACATCTTTTGGATCGAGTTGTGGCAAATCCCGCATCACCTCCAGAATCGCCAGTACGGAGCCCCGTTGCAGTTCTGGACGCAAGGGTTCAACTGAAACACTGACCGGTTGCCCTTCGGAATACGGAAGAGACTCTTCGAGCTCGATGGTTCTTCCTTTGGCGATGCCTTTATAGGTCATGGTTTACTCCCCTTTTTCTACATGAGACCTGAATATTTACCCACTCACCACCGCGTAGTCATCTCGTGAGTAGCATTATACTAGGCCGCGGCGAAATCTACACCTCGATAACGCCGGTTGATGAGAATTGGTTGAAAGGCGTCATCGAGTTTACCCAGAAAACGCTCGACGCCGCTGTGAAGGAAGTTCCGCCGAGCCAGGTTCTTGATTTCAGCTTCGCTGCAAAGGCCGCGAGATAAAACTTCATCAGGGCTCCAGACCGGAGTTGACAAGCCTCTCTCAGCCGGAGAGAATGCGCGCCGAGTGAGCGCAACTATCCTCCGTGTTGTCCTTATCGTCTTTTCCTTTCTAGTCATTATCAGCCTTTGGGGTTTTTATTTTTCCATTCGCCCGCCGAAATTGGTTTCTTCACTCACCCCGCGCGATCTAAAGATGGCTTACCAGGACGTGTCGTTCAGAACGGCAGACGGCCTCACGCTTAGCGGCTGGCATATCCCATCCGTTAAAACGACCGGAAAGAACCTGATCCTGCTTCATGGCTATCCCGCGGACAAGGGAAACATCTTGCCGGCCTTGGCGTTTCTGCATGAAGATTTCAACCTCCTGTTGTTCGATTTCCGCTATCTGGGGAAAAGCGAGGGGAGCTATTCCGTCATCGGAGCCAAAGAGATCGAGGATCTCCTGGCGGCCATTCAATTTCTCAAAACGAGAGGAGTAAAAGAAGTGGGCGTGTGGGGTTTCTCCATGGGTGGCGCGGTGGCTTTGATGGCGATCGAGAAGGCTCCAGAGATCAGAGCGGTCATTGCAGAATCGAGCTACGCCAGTCTCGCGCAAATGGCGTTGCAGCTCTTTAGAATTCCCTTGCTCAATTATCCCATCGCCTATCTTGTCGGTTTGTGGTCCAAGCTTTTTCTTGGCATCGACCTAAGAGATGTCTCACCGGCAGAACGAGTTCGCAATACCACGGTTCCCATTCTCTTGATCCATTCCTCAGCTGATGCTGTGATCCCTTTTTCCCATGCGCAATCGTTGCAGGAAGCACTGGCAAAGAATTCGCGCGCTGAATTTTGGTTCCATGACGGGGGCGCCCACGGTCAGCTGGTTGCCGATTACCAGAGCAGGTTGAGAAATTTTTTTCACAAAAACTTGTAGGGGCCACGTGCGCAGAAGCCTAAACCACTTCCGTGCCTGACTCATGACGGGAGAGAAATGAGGTGAGGGTGCCCATCATATCTAGTCCCCACTCTCTCGCCAGGAGAGAGAACCCTAAAGCAAATCTGAAACCTGAGACTATCTTTACTCCCAAAAGATTTCGATTGGCGGTGGCAAACTGCTACAACACCGGCGCTCAATTAGATTGACCGTACCATGGCCGCGTGTTAAAAAAGGCCGCCACGCAAAAGATCACGAAGGGAGCGACCTATGTTGAAAGCTTTCAGGGGCTCTTTGTTCGCTTCGTCAGTTGGCTTGCTGGTTCTCCTTTTCATGTTCTTCATCTCCGTCTCCCAGGCGGCGGAGTACCCAACGAAAACCATTCAGATCGTCAATCCCTTCCCGGCAGGTGCCAGCACGGACATCCTAGCGCGCATTCTGACGGACAAACTATCTGCGCTTTTGGGACAACCGGTAGTGGTCATCAATAAGACCGGTGGGGGTGGTGCGATCGGCATAAAAGCCGTGAAGGATGCAGCGGCGGATGGTCATACTGTGATGGTTGCCCCGCCACCTCTCGTGCTGATCCCGATAGCCCGCAAAGGAATCGGCTTCAGCCTTGGTGACTTCACCGCAATCAACTTGGCGGGCAGTAGTCCGTATGTGATGGTGGTAAAAAAAGATGCTCCCTGGAAGAGTCTAGAGGAGATCGTCGCGGACGCGAAAAAGAATCCCGGCAAGCTCATCTGGGCCATTCCACTTACCGGGAGCGCCGGTCACTTTACCTATGAGCTTTTCAAAATGGTGACGGAGACCGATATCACGAACGTTCCTATGGGAGGGGAAACCCCGGTCGCGACTGCGATCTTAGGTGGCCATGCCGATACGACTTTTATAAGCCTAGGCACCGTCCAAAGCCATCTTGAGGCCGGGACCTTAAGGGCCCTGGCGTTTACCCATCCAAAGCGCCTGAAGGAGTTTCCGGAGATTCCGACCACGGCTGAAAAGGGCTACCCAAGAGTTAACACCCGACCCTGGTTTGTGTTTGCTGTTCACGCCAAGACGCCTCGAGCGATCGTCAACAGGCTGGATCAGGTCTTCAAGGAGGCTTTAAAAGACAAAGAAGTTTTAGCAAAGATCGAGAAGGCGGGAATGATCGTGGAAAATCTTGGCGCGGAGGAGGCGGGAAAATTCTTGGCCGAAGAACATAAAAAGTGGTCTGAGGTGGCAAGGGTTGCCAAGATAACAACGCAATGAGGGTTTAGAGGACCGCAACTATGTATAGCGATAAGATAAGACGGGGAAAATTTTTTCTCTCGTGGTGCCTCGGAGTCCTTTTAGTTTCTGTGAGCCTCGCGTATTTATCGTGGGCACACGCCGCTGAGTATCCGACCAAAACCCATACAGATCGTTAACCCCTTTCCACCTGGTGGCACCACGGATATCGTGCCGCGGATTCTTACGGATAAGCTCTACTCAGTTCTGGGACAGCAGGTTGTGGTGGTGAATAAGGCGGGTGGAGGAGGAGCCATTGGTATGAAGACGGTCAAGGATGCAGCGGCGGATGGGTATACCGTCCTCGTGGCGCCACCGCCTCTCGTCCAGATTCCTCTAGCGCGCAAAGACATCGGATTTACCTACAAGGATTTTGCGCCAATCAATCTAACCGCAAAGGTTTACTTCGCGATGTTGGTTAAAAAAGACGCTCCCTGGAGGAGCCTGGAAGAAATTATTGCCGACGCAAAAAGTAATCCCGGCAAGCTTACTTGGGGGACTGCAGGTAGTGGGACAAGCCATCATTTTACTCTTGAGCTTTTTAAGATGCTGACGGGAGCTGATCTCACCCATGTCCCATTGGGCGGCGAGACACCCATAGTAACGGCAATCTTAGGAGGTCACGTCAGTACGGCTTTCGTCACCTTGGGAACCGCCACGCCCCACCTTCAGGCTGGCACCTTGAGGGGGCTGGCGTTAACCTCGCCAAACCGTCTGAAAGAGTTTCTCGACGTTCCGACCACTGCGGAGAAAGGATATCCGGCACTCAACCCAAAGGCGTGGGTTGTTTTTCTCGTGCCCGCAAAGACGCCGAAGGCTGTTGTAAAAAGACTTGGCGACGCCTGGCGAGAGGCATTAAGGGATAGAGAGATCATAGGAAAAATTGAGAAGGCGGGCTTAATGGTCGAAAATCTCGGTTCTGAAGAGGCGGGAAGTTTTTTGGCCGAAGAGCACAAAAAGTGGACCGAGGTGGCGAGGTTTGCGAAGATTACGCCGCAATGAGGCTTTTCTCATAGCCTTCCCACCGAGCTAGAAAGATCCATGCAGAAAACCGGTGTTATCAGTGCGGCGACGTTATTTGGACTAGCCTTAGCGGCTCTGCTCGAGGCAAGCAAACTTCAATTCGGCCGGTTAAACTCCCCTCAAGCCGGTTTTTTCCCCCTAATTCTCGCCATTTTCTTAGCCATTTTTTCGTTGGTCCTAATGGCACAGGCGATCAGCGAGCCCAAAGAAGAATCCGGGGCTTCCCGTGGAGGATCAGCAATCTGGAAAAGAATTGTCCTGGCCGTAGGGGCACTGGTTGTCTTTGGCGTCTTGTTCGAGAGTTTGGGTTATATCACTACCACGTTTCTTTTTATTGCATTCTTACTGCGTGCTGTTGAGCAGCAGAAATGGAGTTTGGTCGTCGTTGTCGCTTTCTTCACCTCTCTGGCGACTTATCTCGTATTCGGATTATTACTAAATACCCCTTTGCCTGGGGGTATCTTAGGCCTCTGAAAAAAGACATGGATGTATTGGCGAATTTAAGCCTTGGCTTTTCTGTTGTCTTGACGCCAACAAATCTGCTGTTTTGTTTTATTGGTGTACTGCTTGGAACTTTAGTCGGAGTATTGCCAGGGCTGGGACCAGTAGCGACCATTGCGCTCTTACTTCCGCTCACATTCAAGATGGGTCCGGCCAGCGCCATCATCATGCTCGCCGGCATCTACTATGGCGCCATGTATGGGGGCTCGACCACGTCTATCCTTGTAAACATCCCGGGAGAGGCTGCCTCAGTCATCACCTGTTTGGACGGCTATCAAATGGCGCGACAGGGGAGGGCCGGGCCGGCGTTAGGGATCGCTGCTTTTGGCTCCTTCATTGCTGGCACCGTCGGCGTCGTAGGTCTCATGTTGTTCGCTCCTGTTTTAGGCAGAGCAGCGCTCAGCTTTGGACCTCCGGAGTATTTTGCCCTCACTGTTCTTGGACTCACCTTAGTATCCTACCTGGCGCGGGGTTCGATGACTAAGGCGTTAATCATGACCGTGTTAGGGTTGTTGGCTGGCACCATAGGGGCGGACCCGGTTTCAGGAGCCGAGCGCTTCACCTACGGCAGTTTGACCTTGGGGGACGGGCTAGGGCTTGTGCCCGTGGCCATGGGCATGTTCGGCATCGCTGAAGTGTTAGACAATTTAGGGATGACGGTGGGGGATATCTATGAGAGAAAGATAAAGGGGCTGCTCCCCGATCTCAAAGACTGGAAAGATAGTTTTTGGCCCATCATACGGGGTTCGGTGATAGGCTTTTTCATCGGTATCCTTCCCGGACCAAGCGGCACGATGTCCTCGTTTGCTTCTTATGCTATGGAGAAACGTCTCTCGCGCTATCCGGAGAAATTTGGCACCGGGGTGATCGAGGGCGTAGCGGGACCAGAATCCGCCAATAATGCCGCGACCGCGGGCGCCTTTATACCGCTCCTTTCGCTTGGTATTCCTGCGAATATTGTCATGGCCCTTTTTGTCGGCGCACTAATGATTCACGGGATCCAGCCCGGCCCGCTCTTTATCAAGAACTACCCTGAGCTCTTTTGGGGGGTGGTGGCGAGCATGTACGTAGGCAACGCCATGCTTCTAGTACTCAATCTTCCTTTGATTGGGATCTGGGTGAGGGTTCTAAAGATTCCCTATAGTATCCTCTTCACCCTTATCTTTCTATTTTGCCTGATTGGGGTTTATAGCCTGAACAACAACGTAGTAGAGATTTTTATCATGATCGCGTTCGGGATCATCGGGTTTCTCATGCGGAAGGCCGGCTTTGAGGGAGCGCCTTTCATCCTGGCCCTCGTGCTTGGGCCGATCATGGAGACCTCGTTGCGTCAGTCGCTGATAATCTCCCACGGCAGTTTCGCCATCTTTTTCAGCCGGCCAGTCTCCGCGATATTGATCCTGCTGAGTTTTACTTTTCTGTTGACCTCCATAATCCCCGCCTTCAAAACAAGGAGGAAAAAGCTCGCCGCTGAAATGGGCGGTTAATGTCTCCAGTTTTTTTCAATGAGATAAAATCGAGGAATGAAGTGAGTCGTTTTTGGTTTTGGGACTCCCGTTGTGAGAGTCCGGTTGTTGATGTTGAAAAACGGCTTCCGTATTTGCCCCACGATCAACGATCTCGGTCCGACCCTTACCTGGATATTTCCCCTCCGTTGGCTGTTGGCCGATAATTTGTTGCTCTGCCCAGTAGGCTTTGCGTTTCTCTGGGGTCTTTCTCTTCATGTCGTTGAGTTCTCGCAACAGCATGCTCTTGTTATTGACACACGACCTACGGGTCGGACCACGCTATGTCTCAGTGTAGTTTGTTGTCTTAGACTCAAGACTTGTGCGAATTGTGTGATCGGGACGAGGAGGAACTGGGGAGCGAGAAGGGCTCTATTCCAATGCGGTTGGCAACGCGGTTCTGCACGCGGCGGAGAATCCGACGCGCTTGATGACGCAGTGGCTCAAATACGTGGAGAGTAAATTTAAGAATCAAGAGGACTGACCCCCGAACAAGCGCGGACCTTAGAAAATAAGGCCTGGCCCCGTTCCCTTTTCCCCCTTTTAGATCGCTGCAATCGCCTCGATCTCCAACCGGATCTCTGGCGACACGAGCTGCTTGACCACGAGCAGTGTGTTCGGCGGCAGGGGCTTGCCTCCAAAGAACTGCGGATAGAATTCGCCGCGCAGGCGATGGAAGGTCGGCAGATCGTCCTCGCGACTCAACAGGGTCCGCAGGGAGATGATGTTCTCCATCTTCGCACCCGCGGCCTCTACCGTGGCCTTGAGGTTCCAGAATACCTGGTGGAATTGGTCGGCAAAGTCGTCGCTGACCACGTTGCCTTGCTTGTCCAGCGGGACCTGGCCAGCAATGATGACCAAACGGTCAAAGCTCTTGAGGTCAACGCTGAACGCCAGGGAGTAAATTGGCATGCCCGCGTAGTCGCGGCCCATCGGCTCGTGGACCTCCGGGGACTGCACTACCTCATACTTCATCAGTCTCCTCCTCTGTTTATGGATTCTTTTCCTAATCTCTGGAGAGCCCCATGGGGCTTATGAACATAGGCTAGCCTCGCTCTTAAAAGCAATCTCCTATCGCTTACACGCAAAGGTCGTATTCGGGATCGTGTCGTATTCGCCGGTCAGGGGTCGGACGGTGGAGTCGTGCTTTCCATTGTTGCGTATCTTTCAAAATCTCCAATCAATTGTTGATTAGACTCACCCGGGGAACAAACCGCGCTCCGAGAAAAACGGCTTCGAGCAAGTTTCGCAAGTCAGACGAAAGTTTTGGGTTCGTTTACCGGCTCAAATATTTTTTCATCAGGCCATTTGTAAAGTCTTGAATCGCCGGCGACACGACGACAAGTTGCCGCAGGATCGGGTCCGCTTCGTCGGCCAAGAGTATCTGCGCATCTTCGCCGCTGACTCTTTTCACTTCAGCCTTAAATTCCGCGCCTTCCCTCATACGGGCGAAGCCATCTCGCAATAGGCGCAGGATCTCCGCAGGCGTTTTCGGCGCCGCATGAAATGGCCGCCCCGCGCTGTCTGATCCCGCCCAAATTGTATAGGCTTGCCACGGCGTTCCGCTTGGGCGTTGCTCCTTGGCGATATCTTCAAACACGGGCACATCGGGGAACTCGGATCTCCGTTGGAATGACCCGGTTGCGGTCAGCATGCCTTGCTGGACAAACGGATGAAAGCCGTCCCCGACGAGCTTACGCAACGTCGGCAGAGTGGCGGTCGGGTAGATGTCGGTTTCGTTTCTTTCGAAAGCGAGAAGAATCTCTCCCCCGCCGGGATAGCCTTGCACCCAGCGCACGTTCCATTTCAGGAACTCTGCTCCCCATACAAAGATCGCGTTCCAGCTTTCGTCTCCCGAGCGGACTCCGACTTTGAGGGGTTCGCCCGGGCCGGTAAGGCGATCGAGACTTTTTTTCCGGATCAGAGCCACTGAAGTTCCACGCCGCACGCTGCCGATTACCGGCCAATTCCTGAGATCATGTTTGGCCTCTTTGACGCCCATCGCCTGCTGATTGATGCTGGTGGTGCTGGTGTAGTGAAGCGTCAAGCCGTCGGGCTTGGCAAATTGTTCAAACCAGTTACTGGCGACCGTGCCGCCGGCCCCGGGCATGTTTTGCACGATGATAGTCGGGTTCCCCGGAATCGAAGCCGGTAAGAAGCGCGCCAGCATCCGCGCCTCGGCGTCTACGCCACCGCCACCGGGAAAACCCGCGATGATTCGAATCGTCTTGCCTTTGAAATAAGGTTCTTGGGCGCGCGAAAGATTTATGCCCCAAAAGAAAAGAATCGAGAAGGCAATAACAATCCGAAAGCCTAGTTTCGTCGCCATAAATAATTCCTCCTCGAATGGTTAGTAGAGGCCGCAATTCTATCCTCCAATTGCCAATCTTCAACATCGGATGAAGGTCCACAGTCCGTGACCGACGGCGCGTGATTCTAGTGAACGGATGGTTGCTCAGTCAAATCCCTTTCCGTAAATCGGAAGCTTTCCCTGCCGACTTCCGTGCCTGACTCGCCTAACTCGGAGGCGCCGAGAGAATGAGCCGCGCAAGTTTCGCAAGACTCAAGTGCGCTCCAGATCGAACATCTCCTGTATACTCGCTAAAAGCCATGCGTGAATGACATCTTATCTGAAAGTTTATTTTCACGTATCCACTCTACTAGCAGCAACATCCGGAAAAAAGTGATGCGTTCCTATTACGAAGAAAAACTTCACGTGATAAGTACCAGGTTTAGATATGGACGGCGTCGAAGTTTTGGTGATCCCGCAGGTGTCGGATCAGGTACTCGACCGAATTGCCAAAGTCGACCGTCGGGTCAAAGTTGTCGATGCCAGGGGATGGTTTGACGTCGAGCTGCGCGCCACTTGGCCGCAGTGGACCGTGGATCGGTATCTCGGCGATCGGAAATATCCTACGACGAGTCTCGATCAGCGTAACCATGTGCTGGCTTTGGCTGAGGTCGTGCTCCTGGGCTGGCCGCCGGTGAAAGATATCAGAGCACGCGCGCCGCGATTTGAAATGGGTTCACGAAACTCCTGCGGGTGCGAGCGATTTTCTAGATACCGATCTGTGGGGCTCCGATGTCATCGTAACTACCTCGCGCGGTCTGACGAACAGGCGCCCCATGGCTGAGTATGTGTTGGCGAGCTTCCTCCACTTCTCTCGTGGGCTTCACTTGAGCTACCGGGACCAACGGCGGCAACAGTTCGATCATCAAACCTACGATCCCGTAATCATCCGGGACAAGACGGTCTGCGTTGTCGGCGCGGGCGGCATTGGCCAGGAGGTGGCAAAACTCTGTGCGGCAGCGGGAATGCGCGTGGTCGGCACGCGCCGGCACGTCGCTCCGGGAGGGGCGCTCCCATCAGGCTTCGCGCGAATAGAACACGCCCACGCTTTGCATGACCTGCTCCGCGAGAGTGAGTTCGTCGCCGTTTGTTGTCCGTGGACCAAGGCGACGACGCACCTGATCGGCCGAGAAGCTTTTACGGCGATGAAACTGGGAACGGTTTTGGTCAACGTCGCGCGCGGTGAGATCATCGACGAAGAAGCTCTGTGCATCGCTCTTGCTGAAGGCAAACTCCGCGGCTTCGCCACGGACGTTTATGACGGTGAATTCGAGCGCCCGCCTGATGCGCGCCTGTGGAACAATGAGCGCGTCGTCATCACACCCTATGTTTCGGCGGTAACGAACGTTTCCGAGCACGGCGGTGTAACGTTATTCTGCGAAAACTTGGCCCGTTATCTAGAACAACGCCCCTTGGAAAATATCATCGACTGGGAACGTGGGTATTGAAAAGGAATAGCGCTGGATTAGGCGAATGAGTCAAATCTTTGGTTGACTTATCTCCCTCAGTGAAGTTGAACTAACTGTCAACAACACTTGATCCCTTCTCTTTAGCCAACGAAAAACTGGCGTGAATCTATGAAGTCTCCCGGAGAAGAAAAAAAGACAAAAATGATCCTGTCCTTTTTTTCCCTGATCGTTTTTGCAGTGCTGCTTCTAGCCGCGGTTTCCGGGGTGGCCATTGCCGGGCCAGCATGGCAGGAAGAGTGGGAGCGCGTCTTACGGGCAGCGAAGAGCGAAGGCAAGCTGGCGATGATCGGTCCGCTCGGGGCCGATAGACGCGATGCGCTGATTGAGGCCTTTCAGAGCAAATACGGAATTACCGTGGAGTACCACGCGGACGCCGGCGCGGGTATTTTGCCCAGGCTCAGCGCGGAGCGGAAGGCGGGCCTGTATCTTTGGGACGTGTTGGTCAGCGGCACTAGCACCGTTATCGAGAACCTGATTCCAAATAAAATCGTCGACCCCCTGGAGTCGACTTTGATCCTGCCCGAGGTAAAGGAGTCAAAAAACTGGCGCGGCGGCGCACTGGAGTTTCTCGATCCGGGCCGCCAACTTTTGGTCATGACTCTCATTCAACGAGGGACGCTGTATGTCAACTCCAATCTCGTTAACCCCAAGGAGTTCAGTTCATACAAGGATCTGCTCGATCCGAAATGGAAGGGGAAGATCGTTGGCGACGACCCAAGAAAATCCGGCACCGGTCAAGCTTCGTTCCTGTTCTTCTACCGCCATCCCGAGTTGGGTGCGGATTTTATCCGTGCTCTGGGCCGGCAGAGTCTCACGCTTCTCAAGAATTATGCGCAAGAGGTGGACATGCTCGGGCAGGGCCGGTTTCCCCGTGGGCATCGGTCTATCAGACAGCATGATCGAGGAGCGGACGAAGCGCGGCGTGCCCATCGTCATTGTCGACCCCCGACAAATGAAGGAGGGAACGCCCATTAGCCCGGTTTCCGGCGGTCTTTCCCTCGTCAACCGCGCTCCGCATCCCAATGCCGCCAAGCTTTACATCAACTGGCTCCTGTCAAAAGAAGCCCAGACGATCTTTGCGCGGGCGACAGGATACATCAGCAATCGGGTCGATGTGCCGACCGATCACGCCCATCCCTGGAGGATCCCCCAGCCGGGCTCTATCAAAATTTACGATCTCGCCGCCCAGGAGATGCTTCACAAGTTGACGCCTTTGCTGCACGAAGTCTTTGGCCGTTAGATTCTTACTCGGTTTAATTCGACAAATAGAGCGATCCAGTACGCGGTCTCTAGTATCGCGTTGACACACAAGGCGCTAGAAGAGTATATGGACCCTGCGAGAGCCGCTGTCTTCCACCTCGGAACTCATTTATGAGCTGAGCGAAGGTCTCGCGCGAAGAGTTTCGTCAAATAAGGAGGATTCCCGAGCCGTGTTTTCTCGAATTGCTCATGTGGCGATTTATACCGAGAGCTACGAAAAGATGGTGAACTTCTACAAAGGTATATTTGGAATGAAGCAGATTACTTCGGGGATGCCTGACGAATCTGGACAACGCCGGTCCGACATAGGGCACGTCAGTGACGGAACCATCGGCCTCGCCCTGCTCAGGAGAAACGCTGGCATTCGATCGGGGTTGGACCATTTCGGCTTCGATGTAAAAGATATTAAAACAGCGCTGGACAGAATCAGGAAGTCCTTTCCGGAGATCTTAGTCAAAGACGATCTCGGAGACGTCGTCCCGTTTGCAAGCGTAAGGGTCAAAGACCCGGTGGGAACTCACATCGATATTTCTCAAGAAGGAGCATCCAACGTACGGGAGGGATACGCGGAGGAGCGCTGGGACCAGCCGCGACATTTCAATCATGTAGCGCTTCGAGCCATCAAGCCCGCGCTTTTGGCCGAATTTTATAAAGAAGTCTTCGAGCTCCAAGAAGTGGAATCCGCCAAAAACAATGTCTGTCTTAGCGATGGAAAAAACTACCTTGTTATACGCCCTTGCAACACCAGTTCCTATGTTACTATGAATGAAGGGCTCGATCACATTGGCTTTAAAGTTGAAAGTCTAACAAAGGCGAAGAGCGACCTTGCCGGCATCGGCATCTATACACCTCAGTCGGCGCCAAAGAAAATAGCGGGAGGTAGGTTTGGAGACGTCACTCTCGAGAACCTGGAAGCTTGTGTCGCGGGCAAGTATGGAACCGCCGATCCTGACGGTGTCCTCTTACATCTTTCTGAATAGTACAAACAACGATTTATTAAGAACTGCGGGTCTGCAGTTGCGCGCCAAGAAAAATAACTCCTCTCAGCAAAAATCAGAATTGGAAGATTGAGCTAGCCCCGTCGCCGATTCGTGCAAATCTCTCGCGCATCGAGGCCTCAAAGCATCGGCCCACACTCGCAGACGATAGAAAGAATCGCTACCGCGCTCAAGGTTCCCGTCGCAGATTTGATCGCGGCACGCTAAGCGTGTCGCAGGAAATCGGCAAGTCTGGAGTTGCATTGATTTTCACTTTCGAACGAATCGTGATGCAGGCAAAATACTGGAATCAAGTATTCAACTCCGTATAGCATCTTTCCGTAAAGGTCACGAAAGTGAACCGTGGTCGTAAACGTCAAAAGTAAAGACGCGACCCCGATTGCGTCTCCCATTCCTCGGCTGATGCCGTGATCCCCTTTTCCCATGCGCAATCGTTGCGGGCAGCACTGGCAAAGAATTCCCGCGCTGAATTTTGGTTCAGTGAAGGGGGCGCCCACGGTCAGCTGGCTGCCGATTACCAGAGCCGGGTGAGAACTTTTTTTCACAAAAACTTGTAGGGCCACGTTCGCAGAAGCCTAAACCACTTCCGTGCCTAACGTAGCTAAGTTGGCTAACTTGGATTTGCGCAGACAATAAGCCGCGCTCGGAGAAAAACGGGGTTCGAGGAAATTTCGCAAGTCGGACGCCACTTTTCACTCGACGGCGGGCTTGTTATGCAACGCAACGACCCTCGGCGGTTCAGTGGTGCCGGGCTTCGCCGAGATACGCAAGGCACAGGTGCCTTCAATCAATTGGTGCGCGATCCAGGCTCGATCGATGATCGGACTCAATAGGAGTGCCCGTCCAAGAAAGGCAGTCAGGTCAGAACCTGTGATTAGCTGCGCGCCGATGAAGTGATATGACTCTCCCGACGCGATGAGATAGCCAGGCCCAGGATCTAGAGCCACGAGGACCTCTGTCGCTAGTCGCTGATTCTCGGCACTATATGGGCAATGAAAATCCAACATCGGAAGATGTCCGGTTTCACCTGTCTTCCGGATAACGGAAGACAGCAGCGCCACAGCTCCATCGCGGGTCACAGCCCCAGTAGTGATCCGAGCCAGTTCCTCAGCGTTGCACTCCTCGGCGGGAATGCGCCACCGGGCGGCAGGAATTGTGTTGTGATGGAGTGCGCGTCCGATCAAATCCCGGGACGGCAATGGTCGACCGAAACACGACACCAGGACCGCATCCCAGAAGGGCAGCCGATAAGATTGTCGGATTTCCAGGCCAGTTTTCAGCGCCGAAGCGGTCTCGGGCGGAAGTCGTTGTTCTTCCTGAACGAGGCGGCTGGGCGGCACGAGGACGCACTGTATTGCCGCGATGTCATCAACCGCATGGACGATCTCTGCTACCGCCTCCGTGACCGTGTAGCCGACCAGCGCGCGCATCACTACACCAGAGTCACTTGCGGATGATGGGCAGCCAACTCGATCTGCCGGTAGTCCTTGTCAATGTCCGTTCCGTACCGGTCGTGAGTCGACAATGTGCGCCCGCCGATCAACATGTGCCGCACGGGGATTCGCTGATCAGACGGCAGAGGGATGCTGACGTTCTGCACGACGACACACTCCATGTTCTCGATGTCCTTTCTGTGACAAAACACCCCTCGCGTGTTGCCCTGGATCAAGATGTGCTGGCCGCCGCTCGATTCCACGACGGCAGGTGTTACAATCGTGTAGGAACCGTTTGGATACTTGACCAACGCAAGCTGGAATGGCATCAGACCATGTCGGATGAACAACTGCTCTAGATAACCGATCTGATGGTATTTGTAGCCCTTCACCACCTTTGACAGCGAAATCAGCGAGTTCACCGGGACCCGGTTTACGTTGAGCGAGACGCCGACGTGCCCGTATGGTTTCACGTACTTTTTTAGCCGACTGACCAACTCGTCGGACGTCGTCTCGACCAGACTCGGGCGAGCATCCACGAATGTGGAAGCTGTCGGAGTCAGGGCCGCCGCTCTCGCCTGGGAATGTAGAATGGGAATGTAGAATGGGGACGTTGTTGACTAGCTGGAATAAGTCTTTGGCGTTCCCCAAATTTGACCAATCGCTGGAGTTATTCCACTTAGGCAATGACGTCCCTTAGTCTCCTTAATCTCGCACTACTTCGCGCTTGGCCATGTCCATAGTCTTGAGATTGTGGAGCGGCTCATCCGCCGCGGGCTTTACATGGGGTCGGTGAACGGTAGCACTGTCGCGCGTTTCCTCTTTTTTGACCCATTTCGGGTTTCGCGCTTCAGAGTTAGGGTTTTCATTTCATTCTCGAAAATCTGCAATCTGTCTAAGAAACTTGAATTCTCTTCTTTCAATAAAATTATCGATAATCAGCGAGTGAATCGCACCACTTTATGATACGATGTTCACAAAAGCAGTAGTGAGTTCAACGATGGCTATCCCGTTACGCCAAAGTTTGGCCGTTTTGCGTTACATCCTCATGCAGCGGTTGCGCGGCGTCGAGCGTTTTCCGCTGGTTCTCATGTTAGAGCCGTTGTTTCGCTGTAACTTAGCGTGCGCTGGCTGCGGCAAAATCGATTATCCCGAAGAA
>DASYUV010000031.1:0-24075 GCA_036000865.1 Binatia bacterium
TCTCTCGCTGGCCGGGACAGTCTCCCCCTGTTCCTCAAATTGGGATTGGATGAAGGTGGTCCTCATGCCAGCAAGCTCTTTGAATCGGTTTACATAAAGTCACCTGATCTATGATTACATGCAACAGACCTAATATAAGGATGAAGGAGGGGGTATTTTGCATTGCTACGTTTTATGCCAACGAATCACTCGGTAGAGCAATTTCCTCCACAGTCTGGCTGCGCTGTTGCGCCTGAGGCAGAATCCAGCATGCCGCCACACCCAATGTGAGCGCGCCAAGGCCGCAGCTAAGATAAAGCAAATCGATACCGGCGCGATCGATTAACCAACCCGCCGTGGCATTTGACGCAATTCCAGCGACACCGGCGCCCACCATCGAAAGAATTCCCTGTGCGGTCGAGCGTAGCTTTTCCGGTGCGACCACGTCGAGGTAAAGCGGGCTGCCCAAGTTCAATCCGACCACGGTGACGCCGTGAAGTGCCTGCACGGCGAACAACACGGTCGCGTCGGCAACCAACGCGCACAGCAACCAGCGTAGACCGCCGATAGCGATTCCGACCGTAAGGAGACCGCGCGCGCCCAACCGCTTGAGCCCGCTGCCAGTCAGAAACACGAGTGGAATCTCGACCAGCAGCATGAGAATCCACATATCTCGAATCGTCCCGAGGTCGCCGCCGCGCGAGCGCACGAAGAGCGGAAACAGCCACATCGGTCCATGCATAAGAAAGTGAGCACACAGCGAGAAAATCAAAAACCTCAAGAAAGCACGATTGTGCATCAGCTCGCGCCAATCGCCCCGAGCCGCGCGCAGCGCGATCATGCCTCTATTGGGTAGAAACACTGCGATGCACGCCGCAACGAATACCAGTCCGGCCGTAATCGGAAACATCAAGCCGAGGCCGGGTTGCGAAATTCGCGCCGGTACTGCGGTGTGAACCGTTGGCCGATAGTATTCAAGCATCCAAGGAAAAACGATCACGAGGATGAAGTAGCCGATGGTACCCCACATGCGCACACGACCGAACGCGTGAGGGCCAACGCCACTGAGAATCGCCAGGCTCACGGACATCATCATTGGAAAAATGGCCGTCCCGACCAGCGCCAATACCGCAGTAGCGATGACGATCGGCCAAAAGCTCTGCGCGGAGCCGAGTCCCAAATAACCAAGCGCGGTGCCCAGCGTGAGAAAGGCGAGCATGCGCCCGCGGGCGCCGGTCCGATCGGCGACCTGTCCCCAGAGTGGCTGCGCGAGCATGCCAATGAACGGCGAGATCGCCAGAACCAATCCCACTTGTGTTCCAGACAGCGCGGCGTTTTCTCTCAAGTATAGACTGAAGTACGGAAAGAAGATGCCCAGCGAGCCGAAGTAGACGAACCAGAAAAGCGTCAGCGGAATAGAATGCCACATGGCGCGATGATAGCATCAGTTGAGGCGAGTATCAGCCGAACGCCGGCGAAATTAGCGAGACTGAAAATGAGCTTTGATGAGCGGCGCGCGATTTATACCATCGGCCACTCGACGAGAACGATCGAAGCGTTCATCGAGCTATTGAACGTCCACGCAATCGAAATGCTAATCGACGTGCGCCGCTGGCCCGGATCAAGGCGACATCCTCAATTTAGCCGCGAAGCATTGAGCGCTTCGCTTAAAGCGGAAGGAATCGAGTATTTGTGGCGCGGCGATTTAGGCGGATTTCGTAAACCAGCGCCCGATTCAGTCAATACGGCATGGAAAGTCGCGACGTTTCGCGCCTATGCCGATTTCATGCTCACGCAGGAATTTGCCACGATCATGGATGAGATGGAAGCAATCGCGTCGAACCGCCAGGTCGCCTTGATGTGCGCCGAAGCCGTCCCCTGGCGCTGTCACCGCCAGCTACTCGCGGATGCGTTTGTCGTGCGCGGGTGGTCCATCCGCCACATCATGGATAAGGGTTCGCACGAACATGAGCTGCCCTCTTTTGCCCGAGCGGAAGGAACGCGGATCTATTATTCCCGGCAGTAACCCGGATTATTGAGTATGAAGGATTGAGGATCGAGAATAGAAAATCGAGATGCTGCCGCCTCGGGCTTTGTTGGCGATCCTCCATCCTCGATCTTCGATCCTCGTTCAAACTCCGTCAGCATCTGGATTTGTCACCGGTACATTGCACCCGGATCGAGTTCCTCGCGGATCAAGCGCAGCTCTTCTGCCTTTGGTGGGTCAACTTCTTCCATCTTCCCGGCCAGTCTTAACGGCCAGCCGACTTCCGCCTTCACTTCGTCAACGGTGACGCCGGGATAGAGGGCGCTCAGTTGCATCTCGCGCTGGGAATTATCGAAGTTCAGGATCCCTTTATCGGTGATCATGAGCTCGGGACCACCACCCGGCAACCCTAACTTCGCGCGGCTGTCGCCGCCCGTCAGGTGACCCGGGCTGGTGACAAAATCGAGCTTCTCCACGAACGCCCGGCGCTTGAGACGCATGATCATGAACGTGCGCTGAGCATTGGTAGCGATCTCGCACGCGCCGCCGCTGCCTGGCAGGCGCGTCTTGGGTTTTTCATAGTCGCCGATGACCGTCGAGTTGAGATTACCGTAGCGGTCGACTTGAGCGCCGCCGAGAAGCGCAATTTCGACCAAGCCCCTTTGCAGATACAACCCGAACAGGTCGGCCATCGATACTACCGATAGGGCGCCGCTGACGAGCGTCGGATCGCCGATGGAAAGCGGCAAGCGCTCGGGACGCGCGCCATAGACGCCGGATTCGTAAATGAGCTCCATATCCGGCGCCACCGTGTGGCGCGCTAGGTTGCACGCGATGTTCGGCAGACCGACGCCGACGAAAACGGTGCGCGCCCCTTTTAACACCCGCGCCGCTACGACGATCATCATTTCCGCGGCGCTATAGGCGAGCTCACTCATCGATACCTCCCGTAATCCACCGACGGCGCTAGCAAAGGCTCCGGCTTGAGCTTATCGAGGTAGGCTTGACCAATTTTGCGCACATAGGCTACGTGATTTTCCAAGGCGTAAACCCATTCGTCGAGCCACGCCACAACCGCCGCGTGGTCCTGAGAAAGCTTATCCCACGTGAGGTACGATTCATTGTCGCGGTCATAGTAGCCTTGAACGTAGGAGGGATGTGCGCCGTAGGGTTCATGCACGACGGCATCGACGATCAAGCCGGGGATCAGCGTACGATTGGGATCGGCGCGGATCACGGATTCGTCGACCAATTCTTCGACCACCACGATCACTTTTTTAGAAGCGAATGCCACTTCCTTCTGCATGCCGAGAAGTCCCCATAATTGTGTGTTGCCGTGCCGATCGGCTCGTTGCGCATGGAGAATCGCGACGTCGGGATTGAGCGGCGGCACGACCGCGATCTTGCCGGTGCCGTAGGGTTCATCGATCACCTTGATCAGTGGATTGGCCTCGAGCATGTCTGAGCCGATGTAGCTGCGCAGTGGAAAAAACGGCAACCGCGACGCGCCCGCCGCGTATCGACCCACCAACCCGTAGTGCGAATACTCCTCCAGCTCCAACGGCATGGGAATGCCCTTCTCCACGGCGCGGCGGATGCAGTAAAGCGAGCCGACACCCGGATTGCCCATGTAGCTGAAAATCAATTTCTTCGCTGTGCCGGCGGCGATCATCTGGTCATAAATCAGATCCGGAGTCATCCGGATCAACGTTAAGTCGCGGCGCCGTTGACGGATGATCTCATGGCCCGCGGCGAAACAAATAAATCCCGTGAACCCTTCCATCGCCACAGAATCGCCATCGCTTACATAACTAGTGATAGCCTCTCGCATGGATACCCGCTTGTCGGCTTGTGCGTTCGTCATGTGAAGTAAAACTCTTTCAAGCTAGAAAACTGTTTACGCTCTCGATCACGCCATCGATGATTGCTTCCGTGTCGCCAAGATAATTTTCCGGCTGCGCCAGCGCCTGCCAGTCGACCGCGCCATCAGCGACTTCAGCTTGAGCCAGTCGTTTGACGACTTCTATCAGCGGTTGGTGTTCTGAGATCGCGGCTTGGCACGCCTTCTTGACCAATTCCTCCGCCTTTGGCCGCGGCATCGCCTTCGCCAGCCCGAACACACAAGCCTCGGCGAGGATAACGTCATTGGCGCGCGTGATGTTCGCGCGCATCGCCGCCGCGTCGACCTGGAGGTTCTTCGCCAAGTACAGCGCGTGTTTGAGCGCCCCGCCGGTCAATGTCAACATCTGCGGCAGCGTCAGCCACTCCACCTGCCAGCCGTGGGTTGCGCGCTCGTGTTCTTGAATCTGCGCGTGGTGCATTGCCGATAACAGCGAAGCATTGGTTCGCGCAATGGCGAGGATAAGCTCGCTCGTGATCGGATTGCTCTTTTGTGGCATCGTGCTGCTCCCGCCTCGTCCCTCTTCGGCCGATTCGCCGGCCTCACTGACTTCGGTCTGCGCCAGAAGAATAATGTCCTGCGCCATCTTGCCGAGGGTTCCGGTCAGCAAGCTGAGCCAGCCGGCAAACTCGACCAGGTTGTCCCGTTGCGCGTGCCAAGGCATTACCGGCACAGCCAAATCAAGCTCATTAGCCAGCTCTCGCGTAACTGCCAATCCTTTGTCGCCGAGCGCAGCAAGCGTACCGGCAGCACCGCCAAACTGGACCACGAACAGGCGCAACGATATTTCGTCGAGCCGCTCCGCGTGACGGAGCAACGGCGCGAGCCAGCTGGCAACTTTGATTCCAAAACTGATCGGCAGCGCCTGCTGCCCGTGCGTGCGGCCGGCCAAAATCGTCGTGCGATGGCGATCAGCGAGCGCGCTCAGATGACGCGCGATCTCGCCGAGTCTTATCCGGATCAGATTGACCGCTGAGCGAAGCTGCAACACGCAGGCAGTATCCATGATATCCTGCGTCGTCGCACCCCAGTGAATGAATGGCGCCGCCTCGGCGCCGATCTGCTTGCGCAACTCTTGCACCAACGCGATGATCGGAAACCCGGAACTGGCCGCCCCTTTGGTCAACGCCGCCAGATCAATCTTGTCGGCGCTCGCCCTGGCGATCAATTCCGCCGCGCTTGTTTCAATGACGCCGACCCGCGCCTCGGCCCGCGCTAGCGCTTTTTCGACGTCAACCAACGCGCGCACAAACGCCTCGTCGGTCAACAACGCGGAAATCTCTGCGTCGCTAAAGAGCGGCCCGAAGATGGTGGAATTTAGGATCGTTGTCATCTTTGAATGGGCTAGTATTGAATTCCTTCGCCCAACTACACATGACTAGATCCTTCGCTAACGCTCAGGATGACAGCCACCGAAGAACGCCACTCTGAAGTGTCATGCTGAGCGAAGCGAAGCATCTCGACTTGTTCTTTACTCCGATTCTCACATGTCGAAAAAAACCGTCTCATTTTGACCTTGCAGGCGGATATCGAAATGATAGACGGGCTTACCATTGTGCTCTTTTCGTTCGCCGATGAGTGTCGAACGCCGGGCTTGGTTCTTGACTGAATTCAGAATTGGATCGTGTTCGTTCGCCGGCTCGTCGTTAAAATAGAGTCGCGTAAACGCATGCACGAGCATGCCCCGCGCAAAGACCGTCACGTTGACGTGCGGCGCTTGCACGGAATCGCCGGGTCCAGGTACCGGTCCGGGTTTGATAGTTTCAAAACTGTAAAAGCAATTCTCATCCGTGCCGGAGCGACCCCATCCCGTGAAGCTCGGATCGAGCGGTTTCTCCTGCTTGTCATCCGGGTGGTTATAACGTCCGTAAGCATTCGCCTGCCAGATTTCTACCATGGCGTCCGGTATTGGTTTTCCGTCACCGTCGAAGACGCGGCCTTCGATGCGGATCCGCTGGCCTTGGGTGGAATCGGTCACCAGCACGTTCATCGTCCTACATGTAAGACCAATGGCATAAAATGGCCCGACGGTCTGTGCTGGCGTCTGTTTCATCACTTCTTTTCCTCGAATGGCGTCGCTCGCCGTCCACGCAGGACAATATCGAAACGATAGCCTAACGCGAATTCCGGTTCGGTCACATCGTGCGCGTATGACGAAATCAGTCGTTCACGGCCGCTTTTGCTCGGGACCGAATTCAGAATTGGATCCAGCGGGATCAAAGGATCGTTAGGAAAAAACATTTGAGTCACCAACCGGGTCACAAAACTAGGACCGAATAAGGAAAGATGGATATGCGCCGGCCGCCACGCGTTCGTATGATTGAGCCAAGGATAGGCGCCGGGCTTGATCGTGAGATAACGATATTCGCCTTTCTCATTCGTCACGCAGCGGCCCGCGCCGGTGAAATTCGGATCCAGCGGTGCATTATGCTGGTCGACGGGATGATGATAACGGCCGGCGGCGTTCGCCTGCCAAATCTCGATGAGGGTATTTGGCACGGGCCGTCCCCCTTCCTCCAGCACGCGTCCGACGACGATGATGCGCTCTCCCATGGCTTCTTTGTTGGTGTTGGCGCTCCTGGTGAGGTCGTTCTCGCCCGGCTCCAACTTAAGGTCACTGAAAAGCGGGCCGGTGATCTCCGATAGCGTTTGCTTGATCGGCACGAGTTTCTTCAGCGGGCCACGTTTCACCGAGGAGCCGTACGCTTTGAAAACGTACGGCGGATGGGACTTCCAATCGCGCGGCTTGTATTCACGAATTTGCATAACTACGTCCTTTTTTAGTTTGGGTCTCCGTCGCGACTTGCATTGACTGACGAAACATTCCTCGCGGAGTTTACCCTGAGCATGGCCGAAGGGCTTGGAATGACTGGCCAGGAAGTGTCATCCTGAACGAAGTGAAGGATCTCGACCGCATACCCTCATTTACTTTCAACCTCCATCTCTTGATACACCCGTTTGGCGACCGCGAATGCCGTATTGGCCGCGGGAGCGCCGGCGTAAACCGCCACCTGAAGCAGCACTTCTTTCACTTCATCACGCGTCACGCCGGTATTTCGCGTAGCGCGGATATGCGCGCCGAGCTCTTCGTGTCTGCCCAACGACGCCAGCATGGCGATGGTGAGCATGCTGCGGATATTTTTTTCCAGCCCTGGGCGCGTCCAGACGGCGCCCCACGCGTTCTCGGTCACGTAGCGTTGAAAGTCGGCGTCGAAGTCTGTCTTGTTGGCTTCGGCCCGCGCCACGTATTCAGCACCCAGGACCAATTTGCGCACAGTCATCCCCTTATCGAATTGATCGTCAGACAATTTGCACCTCCCGAAAAAACTTCAACATGCGCTCGGTCATCGGTAGCGGCTTTTCGATACATGGCAAGTGGCCGGACCCTTCGACCAATGAGAACTCGGCTCCCGCAATCAAGCTTGCAAGCTGTCGACCTAGCTCTGGCGGCGTCGCGATATCCTCGGCGCCACAGAGCACGAGCGTCGGCAATTTAATTTGCGCAATCGTCGCGTGAAAATCCGCATCGCGCAGGGCACAGCAAGTGCCAATGTAGCCATCGACGGTTGTCCGGAGCAACATGTTGGAATAACCGCGAACATCCGCGTCGCGGCGTTCGCGAAACTGCCGCGAAAACCACCGCTCCATGGTCGGAGCTTTCAGCGATTCCAGACCACCTGCGTAGACGGTCGCGATGCGCTGTTCCCAGGACTCGACGGAGCCGATCCGCGCTCCGGTGTCGGACAAAACCAAGCCGCGCACCCGCTCGGGGCGACTCAAGGCTAAAGCTTGCGCGATCAACCCACCGACCGAGATGCCGCAAACCACCGCTTGCTCAATCTTAAGAGCATCGAGCAGCCCGAGGACATCCTGGGACAGGTCATTGATGGTATACGGCGGCGCCGGTGCTTCGCTCAAGCCATGCCCCCGCTTGTCGTAACAAACAATTCTAAAATGCCCGGCCAAGAGGTCGACGACGTCGTCCCAGATATGCAGATCGCTGCCGAGAGAATTGGCGAACACCAGCGCGGGCTTGTCCTTCGCTCCAGTCAGGACGTAGTGATGAACGCTATTGTTAATATTTGCAAAGGGCATTCGCTATGCCTTGGAAATGCATGATTCGAGGATCGAGAATGGAAGCCTGTCCTGAGCACTGCCGAAGGGATCGAAGATCGCCATCGTCTATCCTCTATCCTCCATCCTCAATCGAGTCATGCGACCGCCGTGTGCTTTCATCACATGCTCACCCGGTTAAATGCTTCCCCGAACATAGTCGATCAGCCGCCCGACCGCATCAAACATGACACCCCGTTCATGGGGGTCGAGTTGCGCGATCAGGCGCCGTTGGCGTTCGCGGTTCATCCGCATCACGGTTTCGTACTTTTTTTGACCTTCTTTGGTGATCGCGAAAACCGCGCTCCGTTCGTCGGCAGCGTCTTTACTCCGCCCTGCGTAATGATTGCGCACCAGGGAGGCCGCCGCACGGCTAATCTGGGATTTCGCCATATAGGTCTTTGCCGCTATGTCGCGGACCGTCGTTGGTGAGTTTGTCGCCAGTTGACCGAGAACTCGCCACTCGGCGATGGATAAGTCATGGTGCTCCGCGAGCATCTTTTTGAGCTGCCGATCGAGCAGCCGATAGAGCAGATTTATCCGAAACGTGAGAAAGTCTTTTATCTCCCACTTACTCGTGTCGGGACCCAATCTGTCATCACGTCGAAGGTGACCCGCTCTTCGAGACCGATCGTGCTTTAGATGCCGTAACCGCACGTTTCGCGATCGAGCTGAGATCTTAGCTTGTACACCGGTGCTTGAAGACGACACCAGCGTGGCTTGATCGATCTTTCGCATGATCGCCCCAAAGTTCAATGGATGGTCCGCATCCTAGCGAAAACGGCACTGCCATTTCAATCGAGCCGCAGGAGTTTTCGCGCGTTGTCTTCGTAGATTTTCTTCTTATCTTCGATCGATGCCGTGATGTTATCGATGACGCGGATCGTTTCTCGGATAAAGCCGGTGCCTTTTTCCGGGTCGAAGGGCATGTCGGTGCCAAACAGCACGTGATCCGAGCCGAAGAATGCGAGGCCGCATTCGGTCGCGGGCAAGGCTCCGAACAGGGCCGTGTCGGCGTAAAACATTCGAAAATAGTCAAACGGCCGTTTCTTCAGACGGGCGAGCGTGCCGACGTCATGTTCGTCATCTGAGCGTCTGCCGAGCTGATCCAACCCTCCGCCTATACGGCCCTCGAAGTACGGAATCATCGCTCCCATATGGTGCGTGATGATCTTCAAGTCAGGGTTCTCATCAAAGACACCCGACAGTGCGAGCCTGCCCATCGCTACACTGGTCTCATACGGCCACCCAAACGCCCACCACAGATCATACTTTGACCGGCTTTCGTTCTTGTAATCCGCGAAGTCGGGCGATCTCGTCGGATGGAGCCAAATGGCGTAACCCAGTTTGGTCATGAGCGAAAACAGAGGCCGAAACTCCGGCTCATCTAAGGGTCGCCCATTGACGTTGGAACCGATCTGAACGCCGCGCGCGCCAAGTTCTTTCACCGCGCGCTCGGCTTCCCGCAGCGTTGCATCGGCATTGTTCAACGGAAGCGAAGCGACAAACGCAGGAAAATGTTTGGGATACTTCACGACCAGTTCCGCCATGCTGTCATTGGCCAGCTTGGCCAGATCCGGGCTCTCTTTTGGGCCCGCAACGATTTCTATCGGCGGCAAATTTAGGGTGAGCACCTGAGCATAGTCGTGATACGACTCCATAATGCGAAACCGAGTGTCCAAGTCGTACATGACCGGGATATCGCGCACGCGTTTTTGCATATAAGCGCTGCGGTTGCTCATCGACAACATCTTGTCGAAATAGGGTTTAGGCAAGATATGGGGAAAAACGTCGATCTTCAGCACGGATCCTCCAAGTTACTTCCGGTTGTAAGCTCGTTTTCAGTCGTCGCCTCGCCGCGGACCGCATCGATCGTGAATTCGCAATCTGCTTCCATAACGTTCACTTTGCAACGATCGTAACAATCGACGATTTCGTAGTCAAACGATTGCCGAGCAATGTCAGGATGCTTTTAACGAGAAACTTCGGTTGTTTAAGGCCGCAAAACCTTTTGACTTCCGGCAGCGGACGAACATAGAGTAGTAATATCTATTGCGCCGGCCGTTTGATCGTTTGGAATGATCGGGAACGGTTGGAACGACAAACCAAGGAGGCCAACATGCCGGAGCCACTGGTTCTTGAAGTCTTTTCCGATTTCGTTTGACCCTGGTGCTACCTCGTCACCGGGCGTGTCGAGAAACTCAAAAACAATTACGGTCTAGAGGTCAAGTTTACACATTTTCCGCTCCACCCTGAGACACCCGAAGAAGGCAGTCCGCGCGGGCCGGAAATTATTGCGCGCAATCAGCGCATGAAAGTAAACATGGATCGCGAGGGTTTACCCTTTAACACCGAGCGCAACATGTCTTACAACAGCCGCCTGGCTCAGGAATTGGCCAAGTGGGCGGAGACCAAGGGTAAGGCGGAGGAAATTGCCGACGCGCTCTTCCGCGCCTACTTCGTCGACGTCAAAAACATCGGCAAGGCTGAAGTGCTGGCTAAAATCGCCGAAGACAATGATCTGCCGGCCGATGAAGCCACCGATGTACTGTTGAGCAGGAAATTCAAAGACGCCGTCGACGACGACTGGCGGCGCTGCGCCGCCTTCGGTGTTAACGCTGTGCCGACGTTTCTCGCCGGGAAATATCTGATGGTCGGGGCGCAGCCCTACGAAGAATTGCAGCGGTTGGTCGAGCATGTGTTGAAGTCACCGCCTGAACAAACCGCGGAGTGAGGGACTCATCGGCAAATCCACTCGAAGTTGTTTCGGCGCGAGCGAGGCTTTTGTCATAGAAGTCTGCGTTTGATTTTCATAACGCGCCGGCCGAAGTTGAAATTGATTCTCGAACGGTGAAAACACTGACAATCACCTGCGGGATAGAGAGACACCAAAACGCTTAGATGCGACCCCCAACCACACTATCTCTTTTCCTATTCGTTTTTCTGATCCCGGTATTTAGTCTTTCTGCTCAACAACGTCACATTCATAGTAGCGCGGGTGTCGGCGGCGCACAGCTTCCTCTGTGGGCCGGTAGGGACCTGGGAACGTTTCGCAAGTATCAATTGGATGTAGAAGCTGTTCTGATCCTGGGTGGAGCCCGCGGAATGCAAGCGCTACTTGGCGGCAGCACTCAATCCGCAAATATGGCGGCGATGGTTCCCATACGAACATCTCTTGCCGGAGGAGACGCCGTCATCGTCGGCGGGTTTCTAAACAAAAACTTGCTGAAGTTCGTGGCTCAAAAGACGATCACTAAGCCCGGGGATCTTCGAGGAAAAAAGGTCGGCATCGCCAATTTCGGCGGATCAAACGAATTTGGTGTTCTTCTCGCGCTTAGAGAATGGGGCATCCCACGTGAAGCGGTAAATATCATTCCCGCCGGCGGCAGCGCTGCGCGATTAACGGCTATGGATGCGCGAGGCTTGGATGCCACTGTCATTTCCTATGACCATGCCCGCATAGCGGCCCAGAAGGGAATGACTATCTTAGGTGACCTGGCTGAGATCGTACCGGAGTTCCCCGACAGACTGATAGTTGTGCGTCGTTCGTTTCTTGATAAGGAACGGGACGTGATCAAGAGATTCCTACAGGCGCTCAGCGAGTCGATTTACCAGGTCATCACCCAGCGCGAAAAAATTTTACCCGTCATTACCAGACACCTACAAGTGGATCGAAAAGTAGCGGAGGAGACCTATGATTTGTACCACAACGTTTTTTCCCTACCGCCCCGAGTCGGCCGTAAAGGATTTAGGGGTGTTATTGACATTGTTCTGCAACAGATGGGGCGCCCTAAAGAAGAGGTCAATTTGAGCCGGCTTATTGATGAAAGCCTGATCGATGAACTGGAAAGAGAAGGCTTCTTTAACCGGCTGCAAAAAGAATATACGCAGAGTTAGAAACCTATCGGCAACGTAATTTTGTTTTGTAGTGCCAGCGGAATTTTTGAGCACAATGAACTACCCCGCAGTAAGCTGACGGGTATCAGAACGCAGCGATGAGAATTTATCCCAAAGGCGTCACCCCCGAATGTTTTAATCGGGGGTCCAGTTCCGGTCTCGCCTGGATTCCCGATAGAAGCATTCGGGAATGACGGACTCTAAGAGGTCTGGGAATAGCTCTTTACACAGCGAGCTACGGGGAATCAAAACCTGCAGCGGATTGAAAAATTGGGTCGAAAGGAGCTTTTCAAATGATAGCAAAGATCAAACATGTGGCCTTCATGAGTCATAACGCGCCCCGGCTCTGTCGATTTTATGAGTGCTTGTTCGGGCTAACTCGGGCAAGGGCAGATACCTCCCCGGAATCGGAGGAAGAGTTCGCCAAGCGTTTCGGCAATCCGCTTTTATCGACCAAACGTGTTGCCAAACCCTACGATGCAACGGTAATCGCCGGCGATGGTAACGTTGGTGTGGCATTCCTGCGCAGGCGACCGGGATATCCAGCAGGCATAGATCACTTTGGCATCGAAGTGGATGACCTGGATCGCGTTTTCAGCTGCTATAAGGAAAAATATCCTGCCGTCGGATTCGTGAAGAGACCATCCAACCGACCCTTTGCATCCTTCAGCTCACACGATCCCGAGGGGCATCTTTTCGACTTAAGTCAGCCCGGATTGGATAACGTCAGGGGCGTATGGGCCGAGTCCGATCGGGAGCAAGATCGTTATATTAAGCACCTGACGATACGCGCCATCAATCCAGCGGCTTTAGCGCGCTTTTACGTGGACGTATTCCAATTCAAAGAAGAGGAAAAAGCGTTGGAGGACCCGAATTTTTACCTCACTGACGGCAAAGTCACGTTGGTTCTGACGCCGTGGAAAATCGAGGACTATCACGGTGCAGAACACAGAGGCCCGGGACTCGACCATGTCGGTTTCAAGGTGGAAAACCTCGAGACGTTTAGAAAAGATTTTGGTGTTTTGACCACCGTGGACCCTGAGTGGATGACTCCGAAAGCTCCCAATCTGGCTTCAGAACACGATGTCGTGCTGCGCTTGCTCTCGGCTTGTCGTTACGGCCGGCACCAGCTGGCAGATCCGGATGGAAACTTCATAGACGTGAGCGATCAATAAGCCGTGTCGTAGTCACCGACGAGTCATAATCCGATTTCGGCCTCGGCGTAATTGTGAGAAAGACCAGAGTATGATAGCGCGAATTTCGCTTCTATTACTTGTGCCTATTGTTTTGTTCTGTTCGCCAGCTCCAAACACTTTTTCTGCTGAAGGGCCACAAAATAGGACTCTCGTCCGCATGGGCTTAGCGGCCAGAAGCACGACTTCCATGCCTTTTTTTGTCGCCAAGGAACGTGGCTTTTTCCGGGAGGAAGGCTTGGATGTAGAGCTGATCGTGATGCAGGCGATCCAGACGATTCAGGCGACGTTGGGGAACAGCACGCAATTCGCTTCCGCAACCGGATCGGCCGTTAGTTCCGCCGTTAGGGGCGCCGACATCAAAGTGATTCTGGCCGTAACCGACCGGCCGTCATTCGACCTTATCGTCCAGCCCAACATTACGAGCGTTCAGCAATTGCGCGGAAAGAAAATCGGCACCGGCGGCGTCGGTTCTTTGGCGGAAATCCTCGCGCGGCGGATTCTTGAAGTGAACGGCGTTCGTCCCGAAGAAGTTACGATTCTTGCGACGGGTCCAAGTCACGTAACTTATTTGTCCCTAAAAGCCAAAGTCATAGACGCCGCGCCGCTCCAGATGCCGTTGACCTTCACGGCTCAAGATGAAGGCTTTCGCAAGCTAGTCGATGCCGGCGACGTCTATCGAGCCGTACAGGGAGGGCTTGCCACGACCAAAACCATGCTGTCCGAGCAGCCGGAGCTGGTAACCAAGGTGGTTCGAGCGATGATGCGAGCGATCCGTCTGATCAAATCAGACAGGAAATACGGTATCGAATTTATCAAGGGCCCCTGGTTGGACATCGGCAAGGAGCCGGAGAAGATTGCCGCGCGCGTATATGACATTGCAGCTCCTGCGCTTCTGGAAAATGGCACCGTGAGCGACGAAATTCAGCGGCAAATGATCGCGGATGCTTCGGTGCGAGTCAAACCCGCGCAGCCGGTCCTTCCCGACCAAGTGTTCGACTTCAGCATTGTCCGGAAGGTCAGCGCGACTTTAAAGTAACTGCTATTGATTCAGCAGCGCCACGGCAACCACGCCAACTGCCAGTCCGAGCGTCTTTCGCTTCGACAAATGTTCACGGAATAATAACAGCGCCAGCATCGCGCTCACGGTGACCACGCCGACACTGTAGATCGGAAAGAGTTGAGAGCTTTCCCAACCTTCCAAAGCGAGGACCTTCAATAACGCATAGATAGCGACATAATTGATCACGCCGAGAAATATTCCCGCCACAGCGTGGCGAAGGCGAAAATCGGCGGATGTGAAAACTCCTTTCGCCACACCGATGACAATGCTCGACAGAAAGGCAAAAACAAACCCTGACATGACATAGGAATGGTACGATGACTCTGTAAGATAGTAGGTCTGCAGGTATTTTAAGATGGTGAAATAACAACCAAAGGTCACGAACAGCGTGATAGGCAAGAAATGAAACAAATGGGGATTAAGCGTCCCTACGTGCTGATCCGGCGCCGTGCAGAGATACAACGCGAGAAGTGCGGCGAGTAGCCCGGCGATTTTTACGACCGTCAACGAATCACCGTAGAACACGAATGCGAGAATCGATGGAATCGCTACAGACAATCGGCTTGCGAGCGAGGCAATTGCGACGCCCACTCGTTGAGCCGTATGGGCGAGCAAGTAGAAGTTCACAGCAAGAATGATTCCCTGTAAGGCAGCGAAGAAAATCCAGGATTGCGAAGCTAGATCCGCGGGACTGAGTGATTTCCCGGTCAAGAGATTGCCGACGAGAACACAAGTTACGTAATTCACCGGAATCGCCCAGAACACATTGACACGCCAATTATCGAAGGCGCGAAAGACGACAGGAATAACGCCGGAGCCAAGAATCGCAAGGATGAGAAAGATCATCCGAAGTTAAAACGAGAGCTTGGTGACTCGCTCCATGAGATCTCGGTTCGCCTGGCGCGCATCAGCGAGGATTTGCTTTTCGTCGCGCCGTAACAGCTTGCGATCTTGCATCAAGATCTCGCCGCTGACCATCACGGTTTGCACATCGCTCGCCTTGGCGCAGTGAACGATCTGACTGAAGATATCATTGACGGGTTGGTTGTGAACCGTATCGATATCAACGAGGATCAGGTCTGCCCGCTTGCCGACTTCGATCGTGCCGCACATCGAATCTAGCCCCAACGCTTTGGCGCCGCCCGACGTTGCCATGCGAAGCACGGCATATGGCTCGATGACGCCGGCGTCTTGATGATGAACTTTTTGCAACAACGACGCGGCTTTCATCGTATCGAACAGATCCTGCGAATGATTGCTCGCCGCGCCGTCGGTGCCAAGCGCCACGTTGACGCCTTGGCGCAGCATCTCGACCACCGGCGCCACGCCGTCGCCGAGCATCATGTTACTTACGGGATTGTGCGACACCGAGGTGCCAGTTTCTTTGAGTATGCAAATTTCATCATTCGATACATGCACGGAGTGAGCGAAGATCGAATTCTTGGCCGGGATGCCGAACTGGTGCAGAAACTCAATGACGCCGTCCTTGCCATGTTCGCGCCGCACGGTCTCGACCACAGATTTTGATTCTGCCACATGTGCGCTGATACCGATGGCTTTGTCGTCGGCGAAGCCGCGAATTTCTTTGAGTAGGCCTGGGGTCGTATTGATCGGCGGTGTATTTGGGCCCGTCATAAAAGTGATATCGGTTCCGCCATCATGTGTCGCTAGAATGCTTTCAATGCGTCGAAAGGCTTCCTCGGGTTTTTCTTTTGTGCAGGCGGGCACGATCTCTCCCGCATCCATGATCGTGCGCGCGAACACGGCACGCAGTCCCGAATCCCGAATCGCGCGGATGGTCTCCAACGCGCATTCAGCACTTGGATTGAGAAAATTATGCTCGCAGACGGTCGTGACGCCGCTGCGGATCGCCTCGACGCAACCGAGTAAGCTGCCGGCATAAAAATGTTCCGGCCGCAGCACCCGAGCGCAGCCGTAAATGCAGCGTAGCCACGGTATCAGTTCGAGATCCTCCCAAACGGCGCGCAGCAGAACTTGATAGAGGTGCGTGTGCGCGTTGATAAGCCCGGGCATGAGAACGTAGCCTGCGGCGTCGATGCTCTCCTCTTTGTTCACGCCTTTTGCGGGAGCGCCAGCGCCGATCTCCGTAATTACGCCGTCCACTACCCGGACGTAACCGGCAACGGACTTTTGCTCCTCGGTCAGCGGCAGGATGAGTGCGTTAGCGATAATCAAGTCGCTCATGATTCTTTTGCTTTATCCCCCCCGGAAGAGACTGTGCCGCAATGTCATTCTGAGGCGTAGCCGAAGAATCTCGACTTTCTAATCTACTGGAAATGCGAGATGTTTCGCGTCGCTCAACATGACACGCGGTTGATTTTGCTGATTGCGTCAAAGTCTCTTGAAGGGGGAAGAAATACCATTGCCGCAGCTCACCGGGAAATAACATGGTGCCTGACCTCAACATTATCCTTTCCCGCCGTGAAGCTTCTCCATGAATCCACTCTTGCGAATTTCTTCCATTAAGCTCGTATCCATGAAGTCTTCGGCCTTTGCGCCGCGGGCCTTGGGCGTAGGAAGCGAATCGATGACGTTCTGAATGCCGCGGTTCTCAGGCGACGGAAAGTCGCGAAAAGATTTCGAGAGCCTTTCATAGAGCGGTCCGATTTCCACATCGCCGTTGCTCTCGCGCAAGATCGCGCGAGCGACGTCGGGCTTGGTTTTAAAGGTATGAATTCCTTCGATGATCGCCTGCAGAAATCGTTTTACATTGTCCCTCTGATTCTTCAGCAGGGCACCCGAAACGACGACGCCGTAATTGGCAAAATCCAACGGCAGCTCGGAAAGATCCGCCAGCACGCGGCAGCAGCCGGTGGCAACGATCTTCGCCACTCCGGTCGAGCTTACCAAAGCCGCGTCCATGTGACCGGCGATGAGCGCCGCCGTGCGCGTCGGCGTATTGCCGGACTGAAAAAAGCTCACGTCCTTTTCCGGGTCGAGTTTCCAGTATCGAAGCGCGACACGCGTCATGATATCCGAGCCCGAACCGAACCGGCTGATGGTGACCTTCTTTCCCTTAAGGTCGGCAGGGGTCTTGATGTTGTTCCGAACAACGAAAAAAGGCTCGAGACGATTGATCGGCACCGCGATGACTTTGAGACTGTGCCCAGCCAGCGCCAGGTTGAGCATTGCCGGCGTATCGAAACCAGCGATAGCAATATCTCCGGAGGAAAGCGTCTGCGCCATCAACGTTCCGCTAGAAAGATAAATCGTCCGCACGTCGACGCTATGCTTACGCCACAAGCCGGCGCGCTCGATGACTTTTAACAAATCAGAGCCGATGCCCGCTCCGCTGTAACCCATATTAAGAACTGGGAAATTTTGTCCAACTGCGATAGGCGGACTTAGCCACAAAACGAATGTGACGACTAATGCTTTGAAGCGTTTCTTCATAACTTCTACCTCAATGGGTCAGCGCATAAGTATTATACTCCGGTGCGAACCGTCAACGGCACCACGCAAAATGTGAAGTTACTGTCAGTAAAATGCATCACCCTTGACCCCAATACCCAAACGGGAATAATCTCAAGCAAATTTCTAAAACGAGGTGAACCATGCCACAGGAAGCGAAGGAATTCAGATACCAGACCCCGGAATTCCAAGGCGTCAAGAAAACGCTGACCGTTTGCAGCAGCGACCTTATGAAGGTCCAGGTGCAGGTGGTGAAAGACGGTGGAGAAAATAATCTCCACACTCACACCGGCGACGACGCCTTCTGGTACGTCCTAACCGGAGCTGTGAAATTCTACGGTGAAGGCGACAAACTGATTGGCGAATACCAAAAGGGTGAAGGAATCCTAATCCCGCGCGGCTTTAAGTATTGGTTTGAAAGCGCCTCTAAAGAGCCTCTGGAGATACTGCGCGTGACAGCGAAGGATCAAAACGTAGAGAACAAACGCGTTGACCTTTCTCCCCAGAAGCAGTGGATGGTCGAGCGGAATACGTTTGGCACTCGGCAATAAATTTTCACGAGTAAGGTTTTTCTAAATCGATACGTGCGGGGAGCGGCGGCAGCTGTTCCCCGCATTTTGTGTGCCAGTACGGACTAGATTCTCCCTCCGCTCGGAATAACGTAAAATAACAGATCGGGTTTGTTGCTTTCTCTGAGACGAATCATCCGCGTGTCATCCTGAGCAGCGCGAAGGATCTCATATTAAAATTTTTCCAGAATAACGACCATGGACTTTGGCTTCACTCAAGACCAGCAACACTCAATTGCGCGCGTGGACAAGTTGGTGCAAGAACGTATCGCGCCGCGGGCCGCGCAGCACGACCAAGGTTATGAGGCGCCAGTGGAAGACATCGAGGATCTCTTTCGTGAAGGCTGGTTGCTAGCAAATCTTGATAAGAAGCGCGGCGGGTTCGGGTACGGATTGCACGGCGACGATCCGCTTTCATTTTTCCTCATCGACGAGCATCTCGCTTACGGCAATCCATCGACGGCGCACTGCTTTCAGGTACATAACAACGCGCTGATGATGATCGACGCGATGGCCAATGACGAGCAAGTCCAACGTTGGATCGAGCCGACGGTGAAGCGCGGCGCTTTGATCCCCGGCGCGGGCGCCGAGCCCTATGGAAGCCCGCCGACTACGGCAAAGCGCGTCAAGGGCGGCTATCTAGTCAGCGGCACCAAACATTATGCGACCAACGCGAGCTTGGCCGAATGGCTCTGGATCGGTCGCGTCGCTTCGGACTCACATGCAAAGCCAATCATGTTTATGATGCACAGAGACACGCCGGGTTTAAAAATCGACACAGACGTCTGGCGCCCCACGGGGATGCGCGCTTGTATGAGTCCATGGCTTTATTTGGAAGACTGCTTTGTGTCCGACGAAAATCTGCTCGGCGCGCCCGGGCAATTTCTCGACGAAAACTGGATGGGCAAAATCAATTTCGCCTTCACGGCGAATTATCTCGGCTCAGCGCGGGCCATGTATGACTGGTCGCTCACCTATGTGCGCGAGCGTAGCGGCGGCAAAGACCTCTATCGCCAACTTCGTTTCGACGAATTGAAAAGCATGCTCGACGCTTCGCGCCTGATTCTTTATAACAGCGTCAGAATGTTCAAGGCCGACCCCGATAGCGCCATGATCGCTGCCCATGAGGCAAAATGGATGGCCAAAGAAACACTCGAGAAAGTCATGTGGAGCGCAGCCGAAGTTTGTGGTTCGACTTCGCTATTTCAAAAATACCCGCTGGAGCGTTTCTATCGCGATATGCATTTGCACATGATGCATGGCCGGCATGACGTTGCCGCGCAAATCGTCGGAGCATCGGAATTGGGCGAGCCGTACGACGTGAATCGAACGCACTAGAAGATTGGAGTATTGGAATGTTGGAGTGATGGAGTATTGGGTCACTCGAAAATCCGATTAACCCACCACTCCAGTACTCCATTACTCCAATCTTTTTACTTTCCCGTTTCTAACTCCTTCATCGCTTGGCGCGCGAAGGAAAAGTCTCTGACTTCGTCGAGGGGGCGTTTCTTCTCACCGACGCGCGCAATGATCGTCTCGATTTCGCCGTCGGTCATGATGCCATCACGGCTTAGAGTTTTGAGCTCGCCGTCGTAGGAATGCTCGGCAATATCGATCGGCTGCGGCAGCCATTTGATCAAGGTCTGAATCGTGTCTTGTCGGTTTTCCAAAATGTATTGATGCGAGCGCAGCAATGCCTTTAGCGTTCGCTTGACGACCTGAGGATTCTCCTTGATCAGACGGTCGGAGGTGAGCATTCCGGCGGAAGGTAGACCGACTTCGGGAGGCCCCACCAACGCGGGATAACCCATTTTTCTGAGCATCAAATCATGCGGCGGTGCAACGCAGATCGCGTCGACCGCCCCGCTCACCAGCGCTTGCATTCGGACCGGCCCGTCGCCGATGGCTACAGCTTGCAGTTGGATCGGGTTGAATCCCTTCGCTTGGAGCATTTCCTCTGCGACCAGCTGATCGGTCCCCTTGATCGTCGCCACGCCGAGTTTTTTGCCTTTCAATTGTTGCACGTCTTTGATTTCCGGACGCACCATGACGTAGTACGGGCCTTTCTTTAGATGGATAAACACCAGTTTCATTGGGAAACCCTGAAGAATGCCGCGAAACGTGCTAGTGAACGGCGTCGCGAAGGACACATCACCGTTGACCACCGCGGTCGCGCCCAGCCGCGGGTTCATCTGAATAATCTCGACCTCTAGCCCTTCGGCTTTGAAGTAACCTTTCTGCAACGCCATGTAGAGCGGCATCGCCGAACTGCTCCGGCTCGCGTAAGCGATCCGGACGCGTTGCCCCTGTTCTGCGCTCTGGGCCTGACTACTTACGAGCAAATGCCCGAGGCCGATTAGTAGAGAAAGGAAAGCAATCACTGACCTTCTCTTGCTCATGCACGATTCCTCCGTCACTGTATCCCCAGCTCTTTTTGCACTTCCCTTAACAGCGTGTAATCGACCAAGCGCTCCGGCGGAACATCGACGTTTTTGCCGAGCGCAGTTCCGAGGGTGTCGATCATGACCTTGAGCCCCTTCTCCGTCGCCAGTCCGTTTTCACTCATGGCCGGCAGCAGCGAAGTATAGACTCTGTCCGCAACGGATTCCTGGAGTTTGTAATCCTTCGCGATGAAGCGGACGGTTTCGGCGCGGTTCTTGAGCGTCAATTGCAAGCCGCGCAGCGTACCGCGCAGGAGCCGTTTGATCACGTCCCGCTTGTTTTTGAGCGTGGCGTCGGAAACTGTAAAACCACTCTGAGGAAATTCCAGAAAGTCACCTACATAGGCAAGAATGCGCAGGCCCATCTGTTCGGCATAGACGTTGAACGGCGGTGACAATGTCGTCGCGTCTAAAGAGCCTGCTTTCAAGCCTTGCAGACGCGTTGACGTTGACCCGGCAACGATGCGTTTTATGTCTTTTTCAGGGTCCAGCTTGCCGCTTTGCGCGAATATCTTCATCGACAAGTCGGTATCGCTACCGAAAGAACTGATGCCGATTGTCTTACCTTTTAAGTCAGCGGCGGATTTGATATCGGGCCGCGCAACCACATAGAAGGTTGGTTTCTTGAAGAGCCAGATCACCGTGCGCACGGGCACGTTTTGGCTCGCGATAAAGCGTGACGCGGAACCGACACAGCCCGTGGCTTGCAAGTCACCGGTTAACAGCGCCGTGACAGCGATATCGCACTTGGTGTTGAGCAGCTTTACGTCCAGGCCAAGTTCCTTGAAATAGCCTTTTTCGATCGCCAGGTCGAAGTGAAAAAAGTTGAGGCTCTTGCCGGGATTGCCGATGAAAACCTCTTCCCCCGCCGCAATTGATGCGAGACTTATAGCAAGCAGAATCACACCGGTTGAGAACCTAGATTTCAGCACCGCATTCCCCAGCCAGAGAGTAATGGAATGTTGGAATAATGGAATATTGGTTCCTAAACCCATCATTCCAGTACTCCATTATTCCATCACTCCAATCTTCATAGCGCATAAAACGCTCTCGGGTTGTCATAGAGAATCTTTTGTCTAAGCTGCGGCGAGATATCCTCGCGCACGGTGATCGCGTTGACGAATTGATCTTCCCGCGACGGGTCGCTGTGCGGATAGTCGGAGCCGATGAGTAGATGATCCTCTCCGGTGTATTTTGCTAAATACGGAATGTCTTCGTCGGCTTCGCATGCCACATAAAGCCGGTATTCTTGAAACATCTCGGCGCTCGATCCAAAGCGAAACTTATCTTTCTGTAGGCGCCGAATGATGTGAATTAAGAATGGCACCCAGCCGGCCGCGGCTTCGATGAAGCCGAAGCGCAAACCGGGAAACTGCTCCGGAATCTTATTGGCGATGATGTCGCGGAAGGCAAGCAAGGGCATCACCCGCGTGTGTCCGAAGGTATGATTACGAGATAGTTCGAACATCTCGAGAATCGCTCTGACGCCGCAGCCGGTGTGAACGCAAATCGATAAATTCTGTTTTTGCGCCTCCTCGTAAACGGGGAACAGGTAGGGATTATCCAGCGTATAATCGCCTTCAATCCCTCGAAAGAAGATTCCCACCGCGCCGTTTTGTTTAGCCAAGTGAATTTCATCGACCGCGTTCTTCATCGATTGGAGCGGCAGCACCGCGACCCATTTGATTCGCTCCGGCGCTTGAGCGCATGCCTGCGCGAGAAACCGGTTGTAAGCGCGACAGAGCGCGATCTCCAGTTCTCGGTCCTTGGTGTTGTAAACGAGAAAGAGCGTCGGATAAACGATCTGCGCCGCCGTGTTGAGCCTATCCATATCCGCGACACGCGCTTTGATGTCGGTCATCTCAACGTGACGGAACCGTTGAATCCTTGCGCCCCTCCTGCACTTTTTGTGCGGATGGCGTGACTAAAGCGAAACTTCCCTTCCCCGCCGGCTTAGGGTAGATCTCGCCGTCGATCAACCAAAACGCGTTTCGGTTGCCGAACCAAGTATCTTCAGACACCGACAACATCAACGGTCGGCGTGGCTGCATCGCTTTTTCCATCATCGCCCACATGGCCTCGCCTTCGGAGATATGCGTATCGGCGTCAATAATTCCGTTCATCGTTCACCTCCCTAGAATCGCCTTCTTAACTGATTCAGAAAAAATCATGTTCGACCGAAAAATAAAGAAAGGCGCCGTGGTTGTCGGCCTTCCGGTTAAGCCCGACCGGCATCGCCGCACCTACGACAATCTGTAGTTTATCCTCATTCACGATGGCCGTGCGGAAACCCGGTGAAAGGGTCGGCTTGAATGCTCGCGCCGTTCGGCCGGTATCGTTAATGCTTTCTTCAAAGTTTCCCACCCATTCAAGCATTAAATGGAAGCGCGGCAAGAGCGCAAAGATGGCGCTGGCGCCAAGGTTGTAAGATACCAGCGAGTGTTTCGGTGATAATTGGCCCGTACCCGCGTCCAACAGAGCGCGAACGTGCGGCAAGTAAGTCAGGCCGAAATTGGCGTGCATGGCGAATCGCGACGCGAGCTTTTTACTGAACGGCAGCTCCCACTGATAACCGACCACGTTATCGCCGGTTCCACGCCTGCGGCTTCCAGTAGGAAGAATAAGACTAAAACGCGGTGCAAACGCAGGTTTCATATCGCCTTCTTCCAGGGCCTGGTAGCGATAGTTAAGCAAGATGTCGCCGACGCCGTAGATTCGGTCAGCACCGTCAATAAAATGATAGGATGGAACCGTGTACGAAAACTGATGATCCTGGGAAAATATCGGCCACTCTTGCGTGAAATTAAAAGACCAGCCTCGGGCACGCGAATCATTGTTGTAAACTGCGGTAAAGATATGCTGGACCACGCCCGGTTCTTGGTTGTAAGCCTCTTCGACGAGAAAACTATTATCTTCGATCACATCGATAGGCCTTTTCTCGGTAGCCTGTGCGACAAAAAAACCAAAAAAGACAAACGCCGCAGAAACCCATGCTGTGGTCGCTACCGTCATCGTCATCCGTTCCTCTCTGGATCAGAGTTGTTTTCGCAATGTTCTGCAAAACTGTCTTGCAGGCTGCTCAAAAAGATCTCAGAGGCGAGGCGCGAGAGAAATCGACGAGCGAAGGCGTACTTAGCCGGTACGTTGGAGCGAGTCGATTGAGCGCAACGAAGCATATGAGTCTTTTTCAGCAGTCTGCTAGGCTAGGGAATGTATCTTAGATCGACCAATTGTTGAACGGTGAGACCCTTCGCTTTGGGGTTTTCCTTGGCGGCGGCATCGATCACCACTTCCATGCCCTTCAACGTCGGCTTGCCATCGTCGGGCGTCGCCCGCAGCGAACCTTCATACACCACCTCGCCCATCTGCCGATCGGGAAGTTTGCTCAGAAAGACGATCTTGCTGATCGCTTCCGCGCGATGTGTTTTGTAGTAGCGCACCGATTCGATGTAAGCGCGCATGAAAGACCGTACGGTTTGCGGCTGCGTTTCCAAGAAATCG
>DASYUV010000032.1:0-9451 GCA_036000865.1 Binatia bacterium
CCCACCGTGGCGGTCGCGGTGACCCAGGGCTTCGCAAAGCTGTTTGATGTAGCGTTCGAATTCATCCAGCTTGGGCATGGAAATTCACCTCCTGCGCGAATTTCCACGCATAATAGCATGAATTTATTGACACAGTAGTACTAGGCGGGTTGCGCAGACACACGCAGTTGCCGAGAAGCAAAAGTCTAAGGCCGCGCTTAGCTCCAGCACCCTCCAGGATTGCGCGACCGCGCTACTCCACAAATGCTATCGGCAGCCGCCAGGGGGCTCGCGTTCAGGCGTGAGATAATACACACCACAAGAAAACCGTTCGAGGAGACCAACCATGAAAAACCGGTTCGACGGCGGCACAGCCATAGTCGAAGCGTTCCGCAAGCTCGGAGTCGATTACATCCTGTCCTCGCCGGGCACCGAATGGGCGCCCGTCTGGGAAGCCATGGCCGATCAGATCCACCGGCGCAAGGAGGGCCCCAAGCTCTTGGACGTGTGGCATGAAACGCTCGCCGTCGACATGGCCGCGGGCTACACGCTGGCCACCGGTAGGATGCAGGGCGTATTGCTGCATGCGGGTTCCGGCCTGCTGCAAGGCGCCATGGGCATCCATGGCGCCTTTGTCGCCGGGGTCCCGATGGTGGTGATCTCCGGAGAGTCGATGACCTACGGCGAGCAGCCGGAGTTCGATCCAGGCGCCCAGTGGATCAACAATCTCAGCATCGTAGGCGGCACGACCCACCTGGTCGATTCGATCGTCAAGTACGCCTCGGTTGCGGGCAGCGCCTACACGCTCTATGAAAGCGTCATCCGGGCCGGCGAGCTGGCGCAGCGGCAACCGACCGGACCCACTTACCTGTCCGTTTCGACGGAAACGCTGATGGATGCCTGGACGCCCCTGGCCAATCCACGCACGGTTCCGCCCGTGCCGCGCATGCTGACGGCGCCGGAAGACATCGAAAAGCTCGCCGCCCAGATCTCCAAGGCGAAGCACCCGGTCGTGCTCACCGAGGGCGCCGGCCAGGAGGTCGAAACCTACGAGGCTCTGGTGGCACTGTGCGAAAAGTTTGCTCTGCCAGTGGTCGAGAAGCCCGGCGCTCTGTTCGCCAACTTTCCCAAGGATCATCCGCTTTATCAGGGAACCGACATCAAACCGTTCTGGAACGACATGGACCTTGCGATCGTCGTCCGGGCGCGCGTACCCTGGTATCCGCCGAGCAACCGCCCGCCCAAGACCGTGATCGCCATGGTGGACGAGGCACCGCACAACTCGGCCATGGTCTACCAGAGCCATCAGGCCGACATGTACCTGGAAGGCAATGCGGCCCAGACGCTGCGCGATCTGGCCGGCGCCGCCACTGTCGATAAAGCTGCAGTGGAGGCAAGACGCAACAAGCTCGCCGCTGCGCACGATGCGATGGTTGAGAAAAAGAGTGCGGCACAGGCGGCGGCGCGCAAGAAGACACCGATCGATCCGGTGTGGCTGTGCGCATCGCTGAACGCCGTGCTGCCCAAGGATACGATCTATATCGACGAGGTCACCACTCACACCGCCACTCTGCGCCAACATCTCCTTTGGAACCAACCGCAGAGCCTGTTCACCCGCCAAGGGGGTCTCGGACAGGGGTTGGGTCTTTCGCTGGGGATCAAGCTGGCGAAGCCGGAACGGCCGGTCGTGACGCTGATCGGCGACGGCGCGTTCCTGTACAACCCGGTACTCGGCACCCTCGGCGCGTCGCGCGATTACAAACTGCCGATCATGGCGGTAATCTTTAACAACAAGAAATACGCCGCCATGCAGGGCGTGCATCAGAAGATGTATCCGGACGGGATCGCGGCGGAAATCGATCTCTACCACGGTACCCACATCAACCCGCCCGACTTCGTGAAGGTCGCCGAATCCGTTGGCGGTTACGGCGAGCAAGTGACGGATCCAGAAAGGCTCCAGGATTCGCTGAAGCGCGGCCTCGAAGCCAACCGAAGCGGCAAGCCGGCGATCATCGACGTGATCGTTACATAGATGATACGGAAGGGGCGGTTGTTCCGGCGGTAACAACCGCGCTTCACACGCTCTATTAGGAACCGGAATCCAGAACCGACCAGCGCGGAAATTTTTCGAACGCCTGGTGAATCTCGGCCTTGGTGTTCCTGACGAAAGGCCCGTAGCGCGCCACCGGTTTGCTGACCAGCCGGCGGCGACGTGCCTTATCTGATCAAGAGCTGCATGGCCGAAAACACCCTGATGATCGGCACCGATGCGGTCTCGGCGGAAGAGTCCATCCACAAATCGCCTGGGCCAAGCTCCGCGCCTTGCGCGACGGCGCGACAATCGCGAGCAAAAAGCTTTGGAGTTGAATTCAAAAGTGCCTGTGCGGGACGAACGAAACAAAAGGTAAAGATTTGACCTAAATTTTTTTTTTGCTAATCTAGATTTTTTCTATGGCGGCAGAGTTTCATGGACTTACTGGGCGAGCTGGCGCGACGGTTAGCGCTGCGGCTGTGACACCTCGATGACGTCGCGGAAGCGCTCGAGCAGCTTGGGCTCGGCGCGGTAGAGTTCCGCCACCGTCTGCTCGATAGTTGGACCATCGAGCGGACTGACTACCAGGTTCGACTTTTTCGCTTCCGCCAGGAAATCGGCATCCTTCATCGTCGCCATGAAAGCCGTCTGCAGAGTTTGCAAGCGATCCTTGGGCAAGCCCGGCGGCAGAGAGTAAGCGATCGACGCCGGCCCATAGGCTTGCGCCGCAAGCCGCAGCAGCGCTTGGTCTTCTTTGTTCTTGGTGTGCTGAACTGCAACTGCGACATTGGGTAGATCCGGATGGGGCTCGAGCGTGGTCTGGATCAACGGGCGAACAAATCCCGATTCGAGTCCTTTCGCCCAAGTGACCTTGATCGAATCCCAGCCCCAACATCCGCCATCGACTTCGCCGGCCTCCGCCGCCAGCCGAACGTCGGAGGTTCCTTTGAACCCTTCGATGACGCTTAGCGGAACACCCAATGTCGACTTGAGCAGATATGGCCAGGCCGACGTCGAATTACCCGGCCCAAGCGCGCCAAACTTGAGCGGCCGCTTGGATGCGGACCAATCGGCCAACGTTTTCACGCCGGTTTTTTCTGTGACCACGCAGGTGTGGCGCTCCGGCGCCGGCGTGCCGAGCCAGCCAAATTTCTTACCGTCAAACATTACACTTTTATCGCCCATCACATGGCGAAAGATCACCGAGCCGGAGAAATGGCCGATGGTCAAACCGTCGCGCGACGATCTATTGTACAAATGATTGGCGGCGATGAGCTGCCCGGCGCCGGGCATGTTCTGCACGACAACACTCGGATTACCCGGCAGATGTTTGCCGATATGGCGCGCCATCATGCGGCTGTAGGTATCGAATCCGCCGCCGGCAGCGGTGCCGACGAGCACCACGACGGTTTTCCCTTTGAAGAACTCTTGGGCCGCGGCCGGAACGGCAGCGATCAGGAGTAATGCCGATGCGACGATGATCTTTGCACCGTGCCAAACTGCTAAACTCATAGAGCGTCCTTGAACGTTCCGTGCGGAGCTTGTTGAATTATTTTCCAAGGTCTACTTGCGCGCGAGGTGAGCGTCGGCGCCGTCAAGCTTCACATCGGCGTAACCCATCGGCTCTGGTTTGGTTTGCCCCACCATCACCTGCAAGTAAGCAGGCTCGATGCCGTTGTTTTGAAAGCCATGAATGACCCCCGCCGGGCATGAGACACAGTCCCAAGGGCCGAGATTTTCCTCCACGCGCCGGCCATCTTCTTCCTCGAAGAACACCGTTAGATTCCCTTTCAAAATGAAAAACACCTCTTCGACCGGATGCGTGTGCGGCGCATTGCCTTCGCCCGGCGGCACGTACATCACAGACAACCGCGTCGCACCGGCTGGAATATGTCTCACCTCCGGCTTGCCGAGAGTTTCGCCGATGTAGCGGAACTGCGCTCGACGATAACCGTCGAAGTTCGAATCACCGAACACGCTCCAGTCCGGCTTGATGTCGGCGAAGCGCACCGTATAGCGCTCCGCAATATCTTCGAGGCTCACGTTGACGACCGCGGGATGACGCGGATGACGAGCGACCTTACTCATGTCTTGCCTCCTCTAATGGTAATGGCGGTTGGTGAGGTTACGGAAATTTTTTCTTGTCATTTTCATGCGCACTGCAATGCCAAAGTCCGTTTATCCCCTTGCCCAAATCTTGTCAATGCATAATCGTCGCAAGCGACAGAATCTCCCGCAAAGCATGCCCTGAGCAACGTCGAAGGGGCGCCAAGGCGCAAAGTGCGGGAACAATGACTCACCACGAAGGGCACGAAGATCACGAAGGTAAGAGAAGAAATTAAATCACCCTCTTTCCCAACTTCGTGGTCCTTTGTGTGCTCCTTTGAAAATAGGAGTGGAGAAAGATCTCTCGCTTCGTTCGAGATGACAGGACTTGTCATTCCGAGCGGACGCGAGGAATCCTTCCCCGGCATTTTCATTCTTTGCGGGCGAGTTTAAGGTCATGTCACACTTCCTGGTGAATACTTCCCCTTCTAAACTTTGCGCCTTCGCGCCCTTTGCGCGAGATATTCCGATTGCGGCTGCTTCGATTGCGACAACGCTGCGCGGCTCTTCTTGTCGAGCCGATTATTGATTGACAGTCTGCGTTTTTTCGCCTTATCTTGCGGCTTCGACTAAAAACATTTCTCCGACAGTGTTTGACATGAACTCACGGCAAAAATTTTCCTCCGTGGGCACTTCCGCGCGCCGCCTCGACGGCGCACCGAAGATCACCGGTGCGACCCGCTACACCGCGGACCACAGTTTGCCCGGTATGATTTGGGGCAAGTGCCTGCGCAGCCCGCTGCCCCATGCGCGCATCCGTCGCCTCGATGTCGAAAAAGCGATAAATCTGAAAGGCGTTTTCGCGGTGCTCACCGCGGCCGATCTCCCTGATCGTTTGACCGGAATTATCCTCAAGGACATGCCGGTGCTCGCCAGAGATCGCGTTCGGTTTATCGGTGAGCGCGTCGCGGTGGTCGGCGCGGCGTCCCCGGACATTGCGGAAGAGGCGCTAAGCCGCATCGAAGTCGACTACGAGGAATTGCCCGCAGTTTACGATCCACTGCAAGCGATGGCGGCCGGCGCGCCGCTGATCCACGAGCAGCTCACAAGCTACGACGGACTGCGCCCGCCGCTGCCGGATGTTCCTAACCTGCATAACTACGCCGAATGGCGATCGGGCGATCACCGACAAGGATTTGCCGAAGCGGATTTTGTCTTCGAGCAGAGCTTCACCACCCAGCGGGCGCACCAGGGTTACCTCGAACCCCACGCCGTCGTCGTCCAAGTCGAGCCGTCGGAGAAAATCTTGATCTGGTCCACGGCCAAGCAAGTTTATCTCACGCGAGCAAATCTGGCCGAGTGGCTCGGCATCGATCAAGAGAAAATTGTCTTCCAAGTCGGCGCCGTCGGCGGAGACTTCGGCGGCAAGGGCACGCTGATGGACTTGCCGCTTTGCTACTTTCTCGCCAAGGTTACCGGCAGACCGGCGAAGATGATCATGAGTTATGCTGAAGAGTTAAGCGCCGCTAACCCGCGGCACGCGTCGGTTATTACGATCAGGACCGGCGTCAAAAAAGATGGCCGTCTCTGGGCCAGAGAACTGAAAGCGGTATTCAACGGCGGCGCCTATGCCGGCATCAAAGAGAGCAGCAACGGCAACCTGCCCGGCTCGCGTCATGGCAACGGCTCCTACGCGATTCCCCATTCGTACATTCAGTCGCTGTGCGTCTACACCAACTGCATTCCCGGCGGTATCATGCGAGGTCCCGGCGATCTTCAAGTGAACTTCGCCGTCGAGTCGCATATGGACCACGTCGCGCGCCGGCTCGGCATCGATCCCTATCAGTTTCGCCGCTTGAATGTCCTCAAGCCCGGCGACCTGCTGGTCAATGGCCAGCGTGTGAATACCGACATGGGACAACGCCTGCTAAGAAAAATGCGGAGCAAGATCCAGCCGCGCGCACGTGCGAAGAAAATCCCTTATGTCGGTCGAGGTCTCGCCGTGGCTTCGCGCGATGTCAATTTCGGCGCGGCGAATATCGACGTCGGCGTCGATGAAAATGGCGCGGCGTACATCCTGACGACGGTTCCCGATACCGGCACCGGCGCGCACACGATATTTCGTCAGATCGTCGCCGAGGCGCTTACGGTTTCAGCCGACGATGTTGCAGTTCGAATGGGCACCACGGAAATGTTCCCGACCGACGTCAGGGTGATCGCCAGTTTGGTCACCTACCTGAGCGGACAAGCCGTCCAGCAGGCTGCCTGCGCATTGCGCGACAAACTCATTCAGCTCGCTGCGGCGCTGCTTGGCTGTTCGCCGCACGCGGTCCGTTTGGAGCGAGGTGCCGCCGTCGGACCCAAGCGCTCCAAAGTTACGTTCGCCGATCTCGCCGCGCGGGCGAAATCGACTGGTGAGTCCTTGAGCGCGCGCGGCAGCGTCGATATCAAAGAGCGGCTCGGCGCCCTGTGCTACTTTGCCGAGGCGGCGGAAGTCAGGGTCGACCCGGAAACCGGACAGGTGAAAGTGCGCAAAATGATCTCCGCCCATGATGTCGGAACCATCATCAACCCGCTCACCCATCGCGGACAGGTCGAAGGCGGCATGATCCAGGGTTTCGGCTTCGCGATGAGCGAAGATCTCGCCGCCGAAGACGGCAAGGTCGTTACCGCTAACCTGGGCGAGTACAAACTGCCCAATATCCGCGACATACCGGAGCATGAAACGCTCTACGTCAGAGATCACACCGGCCCCGGCCCGTTTCAAGCAAAACAAATCGGCGAGCACGGCGCGATCCCGACCGCGGCGGCGATCGCCAACGCCGTCTATGACGCCATCGGCGTACAGATCACCGATCTGCCGATCACCGCCGAAAAAGTCTTCGCCGCGCTGCGCCAACGGCCCGCTGCACAGTGGGCTGACGCGCGATCCGCAAAATCGCTTCGCGGTTCGACAACCACCGACCTGTTCAAGATTGTCGGCTTCGATAAGGACATCACGCTCTCGGTCGGCGAGGCCAAGGGGTTCTTGGCAGCGGAAAATCTCGCCATCAGCTTCGATCAAACTCTGAACTCCACCGGTGAGATCTTGGGTCTGCTCGAAGGCAAGTGGGACATCGCCTTCGACAACGGCGACAATGTCGTGGCTTGGGACGAAGGACAAGGAGCCGACGGCAAGACTCACGATCTGTTCATTTTCCTAGGCGGCTCCGAAGAGCTGAACCAGAGTCTGTTCGTCACGTCCGACATCCAAGAAATCGTCGATCTGAAAGGCAAGCTTCTCGGCGCCGACGCCGTCGGCACCGGCTTCGCGGTGGTGCTGCGCTACATTCTCCACTGCCACGGGTTGTATTTTGACTGCGACTACGGCTTCAAATCGATCGGTTCGACGCGCCTGCGCTTGGCCGAATTGAGCGCCGGAAAAATTGCCGGCGCGATGGTGAATCCGCGCTACGTCGAGGACAGCGGGGCGGGCAATCTCCGTTTGCTCGCTTCGGGCAAAGACTACGCCGATCCCTATCCCGCGCGGATCGGTCTCACCACCCGTGCTTGGGCTAACCGGCATCGATTGTTGCTGGTCCGCTTTATTCGGGCGATGATCATGACGATTGATTGGATGCTGGATGCACGCAACGAAGGCGAGCTCACTGACTTGATGCAATCCAAATGGGGCCGCAGCCCCGAGCAAGCGCGACGCGATTACCGGCGACTGTTCGAACCGCGCGCCGGTTTGACCAGCCGCGGCGCTTTTCACCCGGAGAGCCTCAAGACCGTGCTGGAGATGCGGCGCAAATTGGCGCTCATCGGTCAACCCTTGCCGCCCCTGGAAAAATACTTCGATGATAGTTTCTACCGCGAAGCGGTAAGCGCGATCGCCAAGTCTGGCTCATAGAAACGGCGTTGACCATGGCACACCCCTTCACTCAAGTCGGCAGATCAGCAACCCGTCTCGACGGGCAGGCGAAAGTATCCGGTTCGATGCGCTACGCCGCGGATATCGAACGGCCCGGCATGATTTGGGGTAAATGCCTGCGCAGCCCCTACGCCCACGCGCGCATTCGCAGCATCGATACTGCCGCGGCAAAAAAAATCGAAGGCGTCTTTGCCGTCCTCACCGCCGACGACTTGCCGGGCCGCTTGGTCGGCAGAAGATTGAAGGACATGCCGGTGCTGGCGCAGCAAACCGTGCGCTTCATCGGAGAGCGGGTGGCTGTCGTCGCGGCGCAGACGCCGGAGATCGCCGAAGAGGCGCTCAGCCGAATTGTCGTCGACTTTGAAGAAATGAAATCCGTCTGTGACCCGATCGAAGCCATGGCTGCCGAGGCGCCGATTCTGCATGAGAACCTGCGCAGCTACGAAATTCTCCGTTTACCGCTGCCCGATATTCCCAACGTCCATTCTCACGTTCAGTCGTTGTTCGGCGACGTCGCGCAAGGATTCGAAGAGTCTGAGCTGATTTTTGAGCAGACCTTCACCACGCCGCGCGTGCATCACGGCTATCTCGAGCCCCACGCCGTGGTCGTCGATATCGAAGCCTCCGGGCGCATCCTCGTATGGTGTCCTGCCAAGGGTCCCTACGTCACTCGATCCCATCTCGCCGAATGGCTCGATCTGCCGGAAGAAAAAATTTGCTTCCAGATCAGTCCGGTGGGCGGCGACTTTGGCGGTAAAGCTTCGCTGATGGACATTCCGCTCTGCTACTCGCTCGCCAAAGCCACCGGCCGCCCTGTCAAGATGATCATGAGCTACAGTGAAGAATTGACCGCCGCCAACCCGCGCCACCCAGCGCTGATCACGATCAAAAGCGGCCTCAAGCGCGACGGCAGACTTTGGGCCAGGGAAGTCAAAGTGATCTTCAACAGCGGCGCTTACGCCGGATTCAAAAACAACGACACGGTGAATCTACCGGGCGCGCGCCACGGCGCCGGCGCTTATTTCATTCCCCATCTCAAGATCGACGCCTTTTCGGTTTACACCAATTGCGTTCCGAGCGGCATCATGCGCGGGCCCGGCGAAGCTCAGATGCTGTTCGCGGTTGAAAGCCACACCGATTTTCTTGCCGCGCAAATGAAAATGGACCCGATCGAATTCCGCTACCGCAACCTACTCAAGCGCGGCGACCTACTGCCCTACGGCGTGCGGCTCGAAGACGACAAAGCGCGCCAGCTGCTCAAACGAGTTGCGGCGAAAATCGGCTGGAACGGCGCTCGAAAGAGGCAACCTTACGTCGGTCAAGGGCTGGCATTTTGCATTCGGGAGATCGGCATCGGCGAAGCCAACGTCGAGGTTGGTCTGAAAGACGATGGCCGAGTTTATCTGGTCACCACGGTGCCTGACACCGGCACCGGCTCGCACACGATTTTCCGCCAGATCGCCGCCGAGACGCTTGGCGTC
>DASYUV010000033.1:0-4322 GCA_036000865.1 Binatia bacterium
ATCTGGATCGCACGGTCGATGACGCGACTCGCCATCTCAGTAGCCATTACTTTGACCATATAAGATAGATCGCGCACGTCTTCGTCGCGGTCGACGCGCCAGGCGCATTCGTAAACCATGTTGCGCACCGCGTGCAGTTCCATCGCCGAGTCGGCGATCATGAACTGGATCGCTTGCCGGTCGGCCAGCGGCCGGCCGAAGGTGACGCGAACTTTGGAATATTCGACCATCATGTCGAGCGCGCGCCGCGCGATGCCCACCGGCCGCGCGCCGTGGCCCCGGATGCGGCCTTCACCGATCCACTTTTGCGCCAGTGAAAAGCCGCCGCCGATCGGCCCAATAACATTTGCCGCCGGCACGCGCACATTGTCGAAAAGAATTTGCCACGGCGCTTCCCCCATCATCGTCGGCCACTGTCGTTCGAGGACGACGCCGGGGCTCTTTAGATCAACCGCGAAACAGGTAATTCCGCCGCGCGCCTTTTTCTCCGGATCGGTCACCGCCATGAGCTGAGTGTAATCGGCGCGTCCCGCGCCGGTGATGAAACGCTTGGTGCCGTTAATGATGAATGAGTCACCGTCTGGCACGGCGCGGGTGCGCATGTTCGCGGGATCGCTGCCTGCGTCAGGCTCCGTCTGGGCAAAGCAAAACTTCATTTCGCCGTGTAGCACTGGTTTCAGAAATCGTTCTTTCTGTTCCTCATTGCAGTGAAACAGCACGGGCCTGACTTCCGGTCCAAAGAGTTCAAGACCGCGGAAGGGTAGAGAAGCGGCGCGGGCGATTTCCTCGTGAATCACGCAACGCGGTAAGAGTCCGAGCCCGGCGCCGCCGTACTCCGCCGGCACATCAAGCATCCAGAGCCCCATCGCCTTGGTTTTTTCCTGGAGCGGCTTGAGCAGATGCTCCGGCATCGCCGTTTCACTGTCGTGCCGGTACTCGTGCTCAAGCGGAATCAGTTCCTTGTCGACGAAGCGGCGCACGGTGTCTTTTAAGATTTGAATTTCTTCGGGCAGGTTGAAGTCCATTGGTCTCTTTCTTTGCTAGGTTGCATTGTACTGTCGGTCAGCACACTTTAAAAAGCTAGTGGTAGATCTCGAAAAGTCCGTCATTCCCGCATGCTTTTAGCGGGAATCCAGGCGACACTAGGACTGGACCCCCGATAAAAACATTCGGGGGTGACGCCATTCGGCGAAATTCCCGTGGGCGTGTTTTCGTCGCCAGACAAGTGGTTTTTCATCGTCGCACGCGACCGTGGCTCACTCGCTCGCCACGATCTTGTTCGAGAGCGCACCGATCTTGGACGACGACACTTCGACGGTATCGCCGATCTTGAGGAACAGATCTAGGGGCCGCTTGCCGTCCGGTCCGCGGCGGGACTTGTCCGCAGCGGTTCCCGCCGATGTGCCACCGGCAATCACGTCACCCGGCACGAAGGTGAAGTCTTGCGACAGATATTCCAACACTTCGCCGAACGACCAAATCATTTCACTGGTATTGTAGCTCTGGCGCAACACGCCGTTGACGCGGGTTTCGGCATCGATGTCTTGTTGATTCAACTCGTCGACGACAATGCACGGACCCATCGACACCGCGCCGTCGAAATTTTTCTGCAGGTTGTAGCTCACGACCCGGTCGACACCGCTGCCGTCACGAATGCTCCAGTCATGAAACAAAGTGACGCCCCAAACATATTCGCGGATTCGCTCGGCACTAATGTTCTTGCCCCGCTTGCCGATGATGATAGCAATTTCGCCTTCGTAATCGAAATAAGTCACGCGTTTTGGGAAGGGGATCGTGTCATTTGATCCTGCGACTTCAGCCAGCACTTTCCAAAATCCCCACTGGCCGGCCTTCTTTGCTTCCTCGGTGATTTGTTCAATCGAGACGCCGGTCTTGCCGAGCCGGTTGGCCCACATACCGGCTAAGTGAGCGGCATAGTTGCCACCGACACAGGCGATGCGCCGCTGCGGCCACGGCGCCTGAAGCTTCACGTCGTTCAAATTGTGAACGACTCTCGGATCGCCGCGGTCGTCGGCGGGGGACAATTTAATGAAGTGATCGATCACCGCCTGCGCGTCCACCAATCCGACGGGGCCCCGTTCGATAAGCGATAGCAACCGTGGCGGTACCCGCGTCGCCGCCTGTTCTGCCGCATTCGCTTCGCCACGTTCGCTTAAATACTTCGCCATGCCGCGATTGAGATCGATAACTCGCTCGCCCGCCAACGCTCCCGCTCGACGTTCCGGTCCGAACACGACGATCTTCATGTTTGTCCTCCCCCTTATTCTTGTGTGAGATTGCGTAACATCACGGTCGGCTTAAGGTCAAGCGCGCTACGCACGATTTTTACGGCTTGACCTTTCTGGCCGTTGCGCATATTTTTCCGACGCACGCGCTGGTGTGGATTGTTTCCACATGATTCGCTGCGGATCTCACACAAATGGTTCTCTACCGAGTCAGCGAGACGTGACAACGAAGTGGGGGTGAAAAATGTTTGAAAGTTGGCGAGGCGTCGTCGGCGATATCAAGCCCACCTATCGGCCGGGCTCGTTAGAGGATTTCATTCGCCTCCTTCCCGAAGGGATCGGAGTGATTCCGCTCACGGTCGGAATCAGGTCCGGAACCGAGCAGGAGTTTCGCGATGTGCTGGAGGACTACAAGCAAAAGGCGGCGCAACTGGCGGAGCTTGGCGCGGATTTGATTCACATCGGCGGCGCTCCGCCGATGATGGTGCATGGCTTTCAGGGCGAGGATAAAATCGTCAAGGAACTCGAGGCCAAGATCGGCGTGCCGGTCACCACTTCGGGTAGATCCCAGATCGAGGCGATGCGCGCGCTGGGAGCCAAGAGCCTCGTCGGCGTTACTTACTTCGGGGACAACATGAATCAGATTTTTACGCGCTACTTCAGCGAAGCGGGTATCGTCGTGAAAGCGATGGAGGGCATCGAAGTCGCCTTCAAAGACGTGGGTAAGCTATCAGGAGAAGAGATCTACAAACACACGAAGAAAGCCTTTCTAAAACATCGCGATGCCGATGCGATCTACATGCTCGGATCGGGATGGCGACTGCTGAAAGTCGTGCGGCTATTGGAACAAGACCTGCAGGTGCCGGTCATCTACAATCTCGCCACAAAACTTTGGGACGTGCAAAAGCGTTTTCACGTGCGCGAGCCCGTGAAAGGCTATGGCCGGCTGCTGGAAGAATTGCCATAGCATGTTGCTGAGAAGGACTTGGCGCCGGATAATCGTCGAGGATCGAAGATAGAGGATCGAGGATTGCGATCTTCGATCCTCTATCCTCGATCTTCGGCTCCGACCCTCTATCGCGCACCCGCCTGTACGTGAAACGTCTGCTGGTGCTCTTTGAGCCATGTCTCGATGCGCTCGCTGACTTTGGCGTCGGGCGGCGCCGGATGTTTGATTCTGTCGAGGCTCACCCTTGGAAAGCGCGCCTTGACACCAGCATGAGAGCTGGTAAAGCCCTCTTCCGTGAAAAGCCCCTGGCCTTCCACTGACGCCACGAAATCGTAAAAAAGTCTGGCCGCGCTGGGGTGAGGCGCTTTTTCGGATATGCCGATCGGATGGATGCTGTAGACGATCGGATTGGCTTCCGCGGACCAATCCACGGGCGCGCCTTTTGCCCGCGCAATTTCGATCCGGTGCGCTCTGATGACCGCGACGGGAAACTCCCCGGCTACGAGGAGATTAGACGTGTTGGTGTATCCTTGTTGCGTTTGTGGATCTTGATCGGCCAGTGCGCGCATGTATTCACGGCCTGCCTTGTCTCCCAGATAGGCGACCATCCCGCCGTACCATTGATAGGCTTCGGCAGGCAGGCCGATTTTTCTTCCTTTCCACTTGGGCTCTAGCAGATTCTTCCAATCCTTCGGCGCGTCGGCTGATTTGACCATTTGCGTATTCCAACCGATGGTGGCGATGGCGCCGTAGATACTTATCCAAGTTCCGTTCGGATCCCGATGCGGCTCAGCAAATTTCTGAAACTCCGGCGTGAAGTATCTGGCAAGGTTCACGTGCTTCGGTAACTGGAAAAATTGGATGTACTCGGCGGTCGCAACATCCCAGAGAAATCTTCCGGCTCGAGCTTCGCTCCTGATTCTTTCAATCAGTCCGGCGCCCCCCATGCGGAGGTACTTGACCTTGATGGCCGGGTTTCTATCTTCGAACGCTTTGATAATCCTTGCGACGATCGTCCCGCCAGTCAGAGAGCCGTACCAAATCACTTCCCCTTCCTTCTTGGCGTTTTCTGCGCTGGGAGGATTGGATTGAGCGCGAGCGAGTACGGTCAAAGCGAGAGTAAGAGA
>DASYUV010000034.1:0-11862 GCA_036000865.1 Binatia bacterium
ATCGTCGCATCGCAGCTCCTCCAGCCTTCTCATCCGACGCGTTACGTGATCGTCGTCGACGACGATATCGATGTCATGAACCTCGAAGACGTCATGTGGGCGGTGTGCACGCGCAGCGATCCGATCCGCTCGATCACGCTCCTCGACCACACGCGCGCGAATTTTCTCGATCCGATGGTGCGTTCGCGCTTCGACGAAAATGCCGGCCACACGAGCTCCTGCGCAGTGATCGACGCCTGCCGTCCGTTTGCTTTGCGCGATCGCTTTCCCAAAGTGGCCGAATCGAGCGCGGAGTTCAAAAAACAGATCAGGGAAAAGTGGGCGGGAATCTTAAATCTTTAGGTTCTTCAGGCTTCCGAGTGGCTCACCGCGGAGGCGCGGAGGGCGCAAAGTAAAGAGGTTTTGATCAAAAATACTATCTCACCACGAAGCACACGAAGGCCACGAAGGTTTCGGACATTGATATTTTTAAACTTCTTAACTTCGTGCTCTTCGTGACCTTCGTGGTAAAAGTTGCATTTTTTTTGGTTGCGGCGTAGCCGCGCTGTGCCTCTGTGGTGAATACCCCTTCACAGGAAACCCTGAAGAGCCAATCTTTAAAACAACGGGAGTCAAAGCGATCGATGGCAAAATTTCGCGTGCTCGGCCGCGCGCTGCAGCGTGAAGACGGCCGAGGAAAAGTCACCGGAGAAGCCCATTTTACGGCGGACGTCATTCGCCCCGACATGCTCTGGGGCAAGATTCTGCGCAGCCCCTTGGCGCACGCGCGCATCGTCAATATCGACACGGGCCGCGCGCGCAATCTTCCGGGCGTCAAGGCGGTCATCACCGCTCGGGACGTAAGTCCCAAGCTCACCGGCAGGACACTCGCCGACCTGCCGATATTAGCGCGCGAGCGGGTGCTCTTCGTCGGCGACAAGGTGGCGGCGGTCGCCGCCATCGACAAAGACACCGCGGAAGAAGCGCTCACTCTGATCGATGTCGAGTATAAAGAGCTGCCGGCGGTCTTTGATCCTTTAGAAGCGCTAAAGCCCGGGGCGCCGCTGATCCATCCCGACTACGCTTCCTACGAAGCGCCGGAGACCAAGGCGCCCGACCTGCGCAACGTGCAGAGTGTGCTGCGCGCGAAAAAGGGCGACATCGAAAAGGGCTTCAGCGAGTCCGACAGGATCTTCGAACATACGTTCCAAACCCAGATGGTGCACCAGGGTTACATCGAGCCCTACGCCTGCTCGGTGGAAATCGACGGCGAGGGAAGAATTCTTGCCTGGGCATCGAACCAGTCGCCGTTCAGCGCGCGCGATCAAATGGCACGCTTGCTGGATTTGCCGAAGGACCAAGTCATTCTTCATCCGATCGTGGTCGGCGGCTCGTTCGGCGGTAAAGATCATTTAATCGATATTCCGATCGCCTATTATCTCGCCCGCGCGGCCGGCAAGCCCGTGCGCATCGTGCGCACCTACGCCGAGGAACTCCTGGCCTCGGCGCCGCGCCATCCGGCGATGATTTTTCTCCGCACCGGCGTCAAGCGCGACGGCCGCTTGTGGGCGCGCGATGCGCGGGTGATTTATAACGGCGGCGCCTACGCCGCGTTCAAGCCCAGTCCGCCGGCGCACATGAGCGGCGCGCTCACCCAGGGTGGCGCCTATCAGGTGCCGCATACGCGCCTCGAGAGCCTGTGCGTTTACACCAATCAGGTTCCTGGTGGCTACATGCGCGCCTCCGGCGAGCTGCAAACGGTTTTCGCTGCGGAAACCCACATGGATATGATCGCCGCCGAGCTCGGTATCGATCCATTGGAGTTTAGATTTCTCAACGCCCTCTCGGAAGGCGACGGCAATTACAGCGGCTTTCAGTATCGCGATATAAGATGCCGCGAGGTGCTGGAACGCGCCCGCGCCGCCTGGACCCAGCCGAAACTTTCTCCGCTCAAGCCGAATAATTCCGTGGGCCGAGGCATCGCGCTTTCTTGCCGGCATGTCGGGCAAGGGGAGTCGGAAGCCGAGGTCCTGCTCGGCACAGATGGCAACGTGCGACTGGTGGTCGGGATTATCGACCAGGGAGCCGGCGTGCACGTGATGCAAACGCAAGTCGTCGCCGAAATCCTCGGGATCAAGCCCGAGCGTGTCACTGTCGAAGTTCTGGACACGAACCACGCGCCGTTTCACGACGGCATCAAAGGACAGGGCGCAACCCACATCACCGGGCAGGCCGCGTCACGCGCGACCCAGGCGTTGATTGAATCGATGAAGGCGCGCGCGGCGATTCACTGGGAAGCGGACCCGGCAGGAATCGAGTGGCGTGATGGGCGAGTTTGGTTGCGGGACGGAAAAAAGAGCCTGGACTTGAAGCAGCTCGCCGCCCTCGCTCCGGGCGAGCCGGGGCGGGGCTTTGCTTACTACGACGGACGGATTCGGCCGCGCGAGCATATCTTTCAATCGGTAATCGCCGACGTCGAAGTCGATAAGGACAGCGGTCAAGTACAAGTGAGAAGACTCTGCAGCTTCCACGATGTCTCTGTAGTGATTAATTCGTTGACCCACCAGGGCCAAATCGAAGGCGGCATGCTGCAAGGCTTGGGAATGGCTCTTTGCGAGGAGATCCTCGTCGAAGAAGGTCGGGTAACCACGCTTAGCCTGGGCGATTACAAGATCCCTACGGCGCGCGATTTGCCGGCGCGTAAAACGACTCTCGTTAGCGCCGCTACCCAGGGGCCGGGACCGTTCAACGCCAAACCGGCCGCAGAGCATGCCATCACACCGATACCGCCCGCCATCGGCAACGCCCTTTTCAATGCGAACGGCGTGCGTCTGACGAGCCTGCCACTTTCTTCGCAAAAAATTTACGAAGGACTGCGGCGAAAAAGATAACAGAACGTTTAATCATCGCTGCTGAGACATGAATTCGCCCTTCGAAGTTTTCCGACGCAAGACTCCTCAGCTTTTTCATCCAGGTACATTTCGTTTTACGCCACGTAAAAACGCCTCCGCCATCATGAAGTTTGGCTGAGACGGAACTCTAAAAGCGTAGCTGCTCGGTCAGCTCGCACATGTTTGACAGATGCTCGATCGACATAACTTGTCTCATCAATGCCTCTGCCTTTTCCTGACTGACTAAGCGCAGTGCGTTATAGCGATACTTCTCCTGAACATCTGCAGCAGACACCGGGTTTTCGACATGGCCCGGGTGGATGTGTTGTCGTTCTTCGTAGACTTTACCGTCGTTCGTCTTGATGAAAACGTGACCCGACGCGTATTTGGGCCGCCCGCTGTTGGGGTCGTCTTCGCGCCTGATCCTGGACGAGAGCTTCAAGACGTCCGGGTCTTTCAGTGCATCGTCGTCGAAATCGGCCAGCGCCAGCCTGCCCTTCAGAAGGGCGACTGCAGCAATATACGGTGTCGAGAAATGAGCGCCGTACTCGCCCTGCGGTGTGTGCTGCGAGAACACGCGCTCGCGCCCCTGTTGCACCGCGCTATCGCCGATGCGCAACCTGCACTCGACATCGACGATGTCGTCAGCTTTAAAGTGATGCCGATTGTGCAAGTTGACACAGGCCCGAACTGTGGCTTGAAGGGCGCCGGCACAGGGATATGGTTTGAACTCTGCTCGATCCAGTTCCCAGTCATTGCCTATGCCATCGAGCGCCGACTTGACATCAAAATTCTCGTCGCCCACATGAGTTGCATAGAATCCCCTCGGTCCTTCCAAGGCAGTGCGGGGGGCTGTGAAACCTTCACGCGCCAAAAGAGCGCCCACGACTGCGCCATGGGATGCCCAACCGGGCTGAAAACGTTTCGACCAGCTCCCATCCGACTGCCACTCCATGTTTCCCGAACCCTGGCTGCCCGCAAGTCCGAGCGCGCATACCAGTTGATCGTGAGATAGTCCCATGAGACGCCCAGCCGCCGCCGCTCCGCCAAAGACGCCGCAGACCGCCGTAGGATGATACCCGCGTCCGTGCACCGCATGCACCCGCGGACCACGGGCAACGCGCAAGGAAACTTCGAAGCCAACCGCGCAAGCGGTAATAAAATCTTTGCCGGATAATCCCAGCCATTCGGAAGTTGCCAACGCCGCCGGCATCACAACTGAAGTGTTGTGAATCACCAGTGGATGATGCGTATCGTCGAAGTCAAACGCGTGAATGAGCATCCCATTGAGTAGGGGTGCACTCGTCACTGGGAGCTTGTCCTTAACGCCCACCACCGTCGCTTCCGATCCCTGGCCGAAAGCTCGTATCGCGTTCATCGTCTTATGGGCGAAATCCTCGCGCGCGGCAGCCAAAGCCAAGCCAACCCCATCAAGGATCATCAACTTCGCTTTCTCCAACACGCTCGCCGGAAGCGACTGTATCGTTTGTGTCAACGCAAATTCGGCGAGCACTTCGGTGCAGGTTGCCATGCTCTAGATCCTCTCCAGCTGGCGACGACTATTTGAGCCCGTATAGTTTGGCCGCATTGTCGTGGGTAATCTTGCGCCGCACCTTTTCGGATAAGCAATCCAATTCCTGTTCAAGGAAGCGCATGGAATCCGGCCAAGTCCCGTCCGGGTGCGGGTAGTCGGAGCCCCACATCACGTTGTCTTCACCCAGGAGATCCATGAGACGCGCGCCCACGGCGTCGCGCTCGAACGTGACAAAACCATTGATACGAAAATAATCACTCGGCTTCAGCCTCAATCTCAGATGGAAAGACTCCTCTTCCTCATATTCGTAGTCCATGCGCTGGAGAAAATATGGAATCCATCCAATGCTCGACTCGCCCAGCACAAACCTGAATCCCGGATAGCGGTCGAAGGCGCCGGAATAAATGATCGAGCCGAGAAACTCCGCGGAGCCAAAGCGCGAGACGGCTTGCCTAACGGCGTTGCGCACTTTGGTATTTTCGTCGAAATGAGGATCGTCGGGATTGACCGGCCGGACATTTTGCCCCTGGTTGTGAAACGAGATCGGTATGCCGGTTTCATCCGCCGCTTCCCACACCACGTCCCAATCGCGATCCCAAATCGGCCGCTTGGAGTCGGCGGCGATCAGCTCCGCGCCCGTCAACCCGAGCTTGGCGATGCGCCTTAGCTCATCGGCCGCCGCCTGCGGCTCGTGGTTCGGCAAGCAAGCCAGCGGCGCGAAGCGGTCGGCGTCGAATTTGCGAAACTGCATCGCGAAGTCGTTGTAGATGCGATAAACGACGCCCATGGTCTCGCCGTCCTGGACGCGCCGGCTGAGACCAAGAATGCCGTAAATCACCTCGGCGCCGACGCCGTCGCGCTCTTGATCTTTGATGCGGTGCTCCGGCGATGCCGGCCGGAACACGCCGTTCGCCGCGTCGGAGTAAAGCCCGGTGCGCGCTTTTCGGCGCAGACGCACGGACATGGTCGCGCGATCGAAGCGAAAGTTGCCGCGGCCCAGACCGACGTCGCCGACGTAGCGGATGATCTTGCCATTATGAACCCAGGCGCGGCCGTTTTCGGTTTCTGCGACCCGCGGCATTTTTTCTTTCCAGGACGGTGGCGCCTCGGAATAAAACAAATCCCCGGGCAAATACCAAAAATCCAGATGACAATCCGCCGAAATTATTTCCGACATGGAACCTCCAAACATAACTTGTTTATTTGATTAGTACGCCGCCGTTGCCGAGGTCAAGGCGGAACATCTCTACCCGGCGTGTCCACGAATCCAAGACGAATTCGAAAAATTTATCGCACATCGCAAGACGAATAAGAACATCTTCGTTGCATACAGTTTTGCAGTAAGCCTCACTTGTCATACCCGCGAAAGGTGACTTTCCTAGATTCTGGGTCGCGCTAGCTGCCGCCAGCTTGCCCGGAATGACGATCGAATTGTTTTCCGAATTTCTGAATCACCACACCAGAAGGTTGCCGAAAAAACTCTCTCGGAGTCCTTCGACGTCGCTCAGGACGAACGGACACATGCTGAGATCGTTGAGGTTTTTCCGCTCGTGCTGAGCTTGTCGAAGCATTCCGAAACTTTTTCCAGCACCCTGGCACTCCCTTCATTTCAAAAACGTCTCGCGAAAATCTTTGACGATTTCGCCGTAGCGCTCGGCCACCGCATTCGGCACCGGATAAAGCTTCAGCCCTTTGGTCAAGCGCGGATACGGCGCCTCGACGTCGGCGCGCGCCGGCAGCTTGGCCACTGTCCTGCCGATATCTTGCCCTTCTTTGGACAAAAGAAAATCGATCAACAATCTTGCCGATGCCGGATGCGGCGCATTGATCGCCATGCCCAGCGGGTTCAGCGAAACGATCACCGGCTCCAGCGCCACCCAATCGATCGGCGCGCCCTGCGCCTTGAATCGCTCAATGGTGCTGCCGAAGGCGTCCATTAATAAATAGGGAATTCGCCGCCGATCAGCAGCTGGGTCAAAAGCGGGTGACCGTCACGAATGACCAGATTCTGCTGCGCCAGCTTTTTCAGAAACGCGCTGCCGCGTTCGCGTCCCATCATCTCCCGCAAGGTGCCGTAGAGAATATAGTCGGCGTTGTCCATGCCCATTTTGCCCTTCCACTTGGGCAGCAGCAGTTCGTCGTAGCTTTTCGGCAGCTCATCGCGAGCCGCCATCTTAGTATTGTACGCGAGCACTCTCGTGTCCATGTAAAACGCCGTCCAGTATCCATCGGGGTCTTTGTACTCCTTCGCGAAAGCGCGTTGTTCAGGAGAGATATATTTCTGCAGATGGCCGGCCTTGGTGTGGTTGATCATCGCCAGGTGGCTGCCGCTGAAAACGTCGGCGCGAAAAAGCTTCTGCCGCTGCTCCGAGGCGGCGATGTTCAACAACCGCTCGCTGCCCGTGCGCAATACATCGACCTTGATGAACGGATATTTTTTCGCGAACGCTTTTTGCAGCGCTTGGACCGTGTCCAAACCCCACGCGGTGTAGAGCACGAGCTCGCCTTCGGCTCTGGCCTTTTCGATGACGCCGGCGTCCGCGGCATGTATAAGCGCGCTGCGGCCGATGATACAGCAAAGCACCAGGCCAGAAACGCAGAGTTGCAAATTGATCTTAGCTCGAATCATAACTCCTTATCGCGCCCTTCGATGGGATCGCTATTCCAACCGCTAACGGCGAGATTCCGCGCAGCTGGCTGTGTTAAGGTGTTTCCCTATCCGAAGTCCGTCATTCCCGCATACTCTCAGCGGGAATCCAGGCGAGTCCGGAACTGGACCCCCGATAAAAAATTCGGGGGGTGACGCCTTTGTGATAACTCCAATCACACTCTTCTAAGACCCCACTGCTTGCGCCGGAGATCTTCATTAAGCGGTTGCGGCCCGGCCACGGGATACTTGCTGTTTCACAAGGTCACGTTCTCAGTCGTTCACCCGCGGCAACACCTCGGTTCCCATCAGATCGAGCGGCGTCGCGCCGTCTCCCGGCGAGCTCATCCAAAGATTGGTGAGCCCCATGCGCGCCAGCGAGCGGATCCGCTGCACGACGTCGGCGGGCGAGCCGGCGACGGCGAAGCGGTCGAGAAAATATTCCGTCAGCCCCAACTGGTCGACGAGTTGCGCGTTCTTGCCGGTCTTCACGCCGTGCTGAGCGTAGTCGTATTCTTGATGAAAGCGGCGGATGTTGTCTTTGAGCTGTTCCGGCACATGTTTTCCGGCGAGCCCCGCTCGCAATGCATGATTGCCTGCCGACGCGATGCTTGCCATGACATTGCGCAAGGCTTGCTCGCGCGTCTCCGCGATGCTCAGTCGCGGCGCCCACCAAACTTCTATTTCGGTTGGATCTCGTTTGGCTTGTCGCGCGCCTTCATGAAGCTCTTTTAAGGAAGCCTCGATGATCTCCGGAGTCAACCCGGTGCCGATCAGCGCCTGATCGCCGATCTCTCCCGCGAGTCGTAACATGCGCGGCCCCTCTGCGGTAATGCAGATGGGAATGCGCCGGCGCGTTGGCGGTCGCGGCCAAGTGAAACGGTTGTGTCTGCCCTGGAATATCGTTTCACTTTTCTCCAGCAGCTCCCGCACTGCGAGAATGTAATCGCGCGTCGCTTCGACGCTTGCGGGCCTGAGCCCGATGTTATGCACGGCGCTGTCTCCCCTGCCGATGCCCAGCACCGCTCGACCTTGTGAAATGATTTCCAGACTGGCGATGGCGCTCGCCATCACCGACGGCTCCCGCGTCACCGGATTGGTCACTCGCGGCCCGATCTCGGCCTTTTCGCTGTTGAGCGCCATGAGCGTCAACGTCGTGAAGCATTCCATGAGGTGCCACTGCGTGTCGCCGGTGCCGAGGCGAGCGAATCCGTAACGGTCAGCGCGCCTGACCGTATCGACAAATGCGTCGAGGCTCTGCCGCGGCGGCGGATGGAGATGCAGTCCAAGACGTATCGCAGTCATAAATTTGGCCAAAGAGTTGACGACAACAAATTTACGGGTTGATTACTTACGTTCTCGTCCCTCGCCCTCGTAGAGCCGTTTGACAAACCCGCTTGCGTCGATCTCCCGCGCAACCTTGTACGAAACGAATTGTTCTGGATCGGCGTTCTTCGCCGCGGGCACCGTGCTTGAAAGTTCCGTTAGAATCGTGCGTATCCCTTCGATTGTCGGAATCGGCAAAGCCAGGTACTTGTTTGCGGAATTACTGTAGCTATCCTCCAACACCTCGCGGTCGTCGTTGCGCGTATATTTCTTCAACACCGTAAGCGCGGCTTCTTTGTTGCGCTTGAAATCGTGGATCGCTTCGATGTAGGCGAGCATGAATTCTTTCACGAGCCCTTCGTTTTTCTGGAGATAAGATTTCGTCGTGCCGATGGCCGACGTCGGGTAATGCAGCCCCAGGTCGGCGAGGTCCCCCAGCTCACGAAAGCCCGCTTTGCGCGCGATCAGCGACGAGGTGCCACTCATCACCCCAGCGTCGAGCATTTTGGTCTGCATGGCGCGGACAGTGTCCTGTGATGTGCCGATTTGCAGAATATTGATTCAGACCCCATTTTTTTAATGCCAGCCGGACGGCGAAATCCGACGTGGCGCCGTAGCGGCTGACGCCTAGTTTTTTGCCTTTGAGTTGCGCCGGACTGACGATTTCCCGGCGCGCCGAAAACCTTGAAAATAAATCCGTTGATAAGGGCAGAAATTAGGACTGTGTCGGCCCCCTGCAACGCGGCTTGCACCAAGCCGGAACCGGAGAGCGAGGAAATTTCCAGATCTTTGGCGATCAGCGCCCGCAATGACACCGATCCCGTACCCATGCCGACGAGCACCGCATCGAGTCCATGTTTCTCAAATAGTTTGGTATCCTTGGCGAACCCTAATACCGCGACCCCGCCGTCGGTAGAACCATAGCCGACGACGACTTTGTTGAGCGGTTTGCCCTGCGCCACCAACGCGCTTGGAGCATAAGCACCCAGAAAAACTATGACCAACGTCGTAATCAGTAAACCGCGGCCATTTATCCGCATGACCTCACCTCCGCTAGGCAACATGCAGTATGTCTATCGCCGTCCCAATTTTGCAATCTTTTATCGCTGAAGCAAATCCCTTACGCTGGTCATGCCGGGGCTCTCACCAAACTTACGCAATGACTGATCTAAAGAGACGCGCGCGATGATCCGCGCATGGGTTTGTGATCAATCTCGCTCACGAATCACTTCCCCTATTTTCCTTTGCTTGACGGTATTCCTGGTCTTTTAATAAACTCCGCAAATCCTTTGACCATTGCGAATATTCTTATGAACGCCGATATTTTTCTATCGGCCCAGTTAGCGACACGACGACCTCCGGGTCAAACGTTTGGCGGGGAGGATTCATGAGAGATGCCGGTTTGCCGATTACTCTGATTGTCATTGGCGGCGCGTGGTTGCTCTGGTACTTCAGGTTGTTTCCCGACATCGACTGGATCATCGCCGCGGGACTCGTCCTGGGCGGCGTCACGATTTTGTATCTGGATGGAATGACCAAGAACTCGATCGTATCTGGTCCGATTCTTATCGCCACTGGCATCGCCTGGGCGCTCCATGATCGGTGGCATGTGACCTGGTTCGTGTTAATGCCGATGCTGCTTGTTTTGCTCGGAGTGCTCATGCTGATCGCCCGTCGAGGGAATATCCCCGAGCGGCGAGTTAGCCAATCATAGACCCAGACAAGGAATTCAGCTTTGGTTTGGTCGATCGAACCGGAATATCATCGCGCTAATCCAATCCGTTCTCATTTCCGTTGTAATAATTTCGTGATTTGCAGCGACTGAAGTAGTCCGCGCAATTCAATGGGAGTTTTTCGCATTCGCTACGTCAGGCCTAGGCTCCGAAATAGCGCACGCCCTCTGTGCTTGAGGTTCTCAGGTGGACTCATGTGGTCATAGTAAAGATCGGTCAACTCTATCGGCCAGTACTGCGCTAGACCTTCCCACAATTCATCCCCCAATGGTCTCTGCTCGAACTTACCACTTAGGGGGAGTTTGAAGTGATTTTTAAAATTCTGTGGAGATTCGGGGGAGATAACGTGGAGCTTCAACCCTTTGTTAATCGCGTTTACTATGCACTGGTTAATATGCTGGTCGCGGAAGCTGTAACCAACGACCAACAAGCGGGTTTCAGATCTATTGAGAACTTGCTCGAAAAGCGAAAAATACCATTTCAGCAGTGGTTCCCTTTCTATTATAGACGGCTTTTGGGTGCCAATTACCATGGCCTCCGAGCCGTCGTGAGATAGCCATCCTTGGGAACCGTGTAGCTTAACGTACGCGATCTGAGCAAGGTCTGTTTTGAACAATTCTTTCCTGGGTTCTAGATCCTCCGCCGTGGGGAGTCGTAAGCGAAAATTTGAAGAATCCTGCTCCGCCTCTTTCTTAAACCGCGTTAGATGATCCGGCAACCCCGGCAGGACTGTGTTTTTGTCACTATCGTGAAACCGCTCGAAAAACATGTCCTGGTTAAGAGTAAAGATGAAGCTTGGAGTTTGATCTTGAACGATTCGGCTGATGAACCCGCAACAAGAGAGCGCAGATAATGTTGGCTTACGGGTTCGAATGTTATCATCCATTTCCTTGAACGCGCTCCGAATGGCGGCGTTCAAATCCTTCTTCTGCTGTTCTGTCCCACCGGCTTGAATGGCCTCGTAAAACATCTCGTAATCGAGGTTTTCTAAGTCACGCATTCCCTTTAGGAGTTCTGGCGAGTTTTGAACTTCCGGCTGGTTAAGAATTGTCGCCCACATTTCGCTTGCCAGATACCCGCCGAAGGTTTTCGTAAAACCAGCACCTGTAAGCAATACAGCATTCATACGATCACGGTGGAAGTTATCATAAACTCCGCCAGCCTGGCGATCATTTCGGTATCGCGTTGGGGTCGTGGGATCGCGCGTCTTTTAGCTTTGACTATCGATTCTACCACTGCGTCGTAAGATCAATGATCGCAAGCTGATGTCCCATTGCGCGTTCCGCGCCATTCACATTTTATTCCATAGGCGCCTTGCGGCCCATTAGTCCAAATCGAGGAACCGCCACCCTTAGGTTAGGTGACTGACTGTAAACCGGCTAACCGTGTCGCTGTCGTCTCTAAAAAGGTTTGACCGCCAACACCGCTCTTCGCTAAGATTGGCCGCGCTGCGAATATCAAAGACATTTTACCCGTAGCCAGATAAGGAACCGACGATGAGCATGAACTGATGATTTGGTTTCGGGCTGTAAACAAAAAGGAACCGAATAAGGTCGGGAGAAACTTGATGAAGACGTTGGCGCGATCCTTTCTGGTCGTTTTCTTTTCAGGCTTGTTCCCGGTTGCCGGCTGGCCGCAGGGAGGCTTGGATTCAACGCTGATTGAAGGCGCAAAAAAGGAGAAACGTTTAGTTCATTGGACAACGATGACTCTAAGCCAGAGCAAGCAGGTCGTGGATGCTTTTCAAAAGAA
>DASYUV010000035.1:0-12523 GCA_036000865.1 Binatia bacterium
CCGGCGCCCATGGCGGCGAAAGATGATGTGGTGCCGCCGACGCTAAGCAGTTTGTAATCGCGCGGATATTCGAGCCCTTTGATCTTGAGCGCGCGCCGAAGAACGAACGCCGTACCCGAAGTCAGCGTCGAAGAGCCGATGGTCGCGCCGCGCAAGTCCTCCCAGGTTTTATAGTTCTTTCCGCCCATGAGCATGTGAGTGAGCTTGCTACTGCCGGCGATCATGGCAATATCCATCCCTTGTTCGACGGCCGCTATGGGACCGTCGTTGGCAAGCAGTCCCGCTGAGATCGATCCAGCGATCATCGCTTGGACCGCCGGCGCCGTGCCGCGCATCAACACGACCTCGACGTCGAGCCCCTCGCGTTCGAAGTAGCCGCGCCGCCATGCCGCCCATAAATGGCCGTAGCCGAGTACTTTGGATGAAACGCCGACGGGAAATTTGACGCGCTCCTGAGCGACTCCCGATGACGGCAGCTGGATAACCAAAACCAACGCAAGCAATATTTGCTTCATGGTGCTCTCTCCTCCGTTTGGTGAGCGGAGCGTCACCGGGAGACGAACCGGCTGTCTCGGGGATTGGCTGCCTTGTAGCACGCGATGAAGGAGTTGGGAAGCGTAGTAACAATGCCAGAATCTCACAGTTACGTAGCGGCTTGGTTAGAAACCGGTGCCGAATCTTGCTAGAAATAGATGACCGCCGCACAATCCGTCCAGCTCCGGCAAGGATTTCATTGGAAGAAGAACTCACACAACCTGTCGACGCCGCGGTAAAGCCCGCGTCTCGGTGGTCTCGCTATCACACTTTCTCTTCGCTCCGCCATCTAGACTACCGCTACCTTTGGACCGGCACACTGATGATGAGCGCCGGTCAATGGGTGCAACAAGTGACTCTGGGTTGGCTCCTTTATGATCTTACCGGCAATTCGATCCTGCTCGGCGCGCTCAACGGCCTGCGCGCGGCCCCTTTTCTAGTTACGGGGCCAATGGCGGGGGTAGCCGCCGATCGCATGGATCGGCGCAAATTGCTGCTCTACACCCAATGGGCGTTGATCATCACCGCTGTCGCCATGGGCGCGCTGGTCGCCTCGCCGTACTTAAGTGTCTGGCATATTTTTCTTTTCACCCTGATCACGGGCATCGCCTGGACGATTACCGAGCCGGTGCGCATGAGCATGATCCCCAACGCGGTGCCGAAGGAAGATCTGGCCAACGCCGTTGCCCTCAACTCCGGCGGCTTTAACTTGATGAAAGTCGTCGGTCCGGCCCTCGGCGGCGGCCTGATCGCCTGGTTTGGCGCCGCGGACAATTTCTTTGTCCAAGCCATCGCTTACTCCGGCGTGCTGGCGATGATCTATCTCATGCATGTCCCGCCCCACCGCGCCGAGGCCAAACGCGACACCGCGCTTGCCAATCTCAAGGAAGGCTTCGCCTACGTCTGGTCCACGCCGGCAGTGCTAGCGCTGCTGACGCTCGCTTATGTGCCGCGCGTTTTCGCCGTGCCGTATCAAACGCTGATGCCCGTATTTCAAAAAGACGTGCTCAAGATCGGTCCCGAAGGATTGGGCCTATTGATGGCCGCCCCAGGCATCGGCGCGGTCATCGCCGTGCTGACGCTGGCGTCGCTCGGACATCGCGTCAGACGCCAGGGCCTGCTGCTGGTCGGCAGTATCGTGGTTCTCGGCGGATTTCTGATTTTCTTTTCTCAGATCACCTGGTTTCCCCTCGCGCTCGTGACTTTGGTGATCGTCGGCGCGTTTCAAATGTTCTTTCTCGCCAGCACCGCTACGATACTTCAATTGGTCGTACCGGACGAATTGCGCGGCCGTGTTTTGAGTCTCTACATGCTCGACCGCGGCTTCATGCCGCTGGGCGCCCTGTTCGCCGGCACGACGGCGCACTTCATCGGCGCACCGCTGACCGTGGCGACCATGGGCGCCATCGTCATTGCTCTGACACTGTTTGTCGCCTGGCGCATTCCCGCCATTCGAGCGCTTTAGATACCATTGCGCTGGAATGAAGCTGAGCAGATGTTTTTTTGCGCAGCCGGGAGTGAATGGCTCCGCGACGGCCAAGAACTTTCACGGCTCTGCCATGACGGTCGTCATCGAAGGGTTCGACGTGTCAATTCGTCTAAGTGTCAGTTCAGAGGCGAATCGACTAACGGACGGCTGTGCGCCGTCTGCTGGACATTTATTCCACCATGGCGTATCAAAATGATACTTCCTTCTGTGCCATTTTTCTCAATACGACTTTCGGAGGATCAGCTATGTTAGCCAAAAAAATTGTCGGCGCCCTGTTGCTCGCGCTTTGCTTGTCATTGGCCGGTCAATCGACTCAAGCGCAGCCGGCACAGGAGTTCCAACCCCAAGTCGGCCAGGAAGGTAAAGATGTCATTTGGGTGCCGACGCCGCAGGAGTTAGTGGACAAGATGCTCGACATGGCCAAGGTTACACCCAAAGATTTCGTGATCGATCTCGGCTCGGGGGACGGTCGAACGGTTATCACAGCAGCCAAGCGCGGTGCCAAAGCGCTCGGCATCGAATACAATCCGGAGATGGTCGAACTATCGAAGCGCAGCGCTGCCAAAGAAGGCGTCAGCGACAAAGCGAGTTTTATGAAAGCCGACCTCTTCGAGAGCGATTTTTCACAGGCCCAAGTAATCACCATGTTTTTGTTATCAAGTATCAATATGAAGCTGCGCCCGAAAATTCTCGATCTCAAGCCCGGCACGCGTATCGTTTCCAACACGTTCGATATGGGCGAGTGGAAACCTGACCAATCTTCTACAGTGCCCGGGTGTAATTCTTGGTGTACTGCCCATCTCTGGATCGTACCGGCGAAAGTCGAAGGCACATGGAACGTGGCGCAGGGCGAGCTCACGCTGAAACAAGCCTTTCAGATGATCTCAGGAACTCTCAAATCCGGCAGTAGCGTGACGCCGATAAATGGCAAGCTCAACGGCGAACAGATTTCTTTTACAGCCGGCAACATATCCTACACGGGTCGCGTCAATGAAAACTCCATGGAGGGTAGCGCCGCCGGTTCCAAGTGGAGCGCGACACGGGCTGGCAAATGAATCACTGCGGCCTGAAGCTAAAAATCCTCTTCAGTCGAGAGACGTCAATCAAAGCCGCCGTTAGTGAGTCCCGCGGAGCAGTAGCGAAGGCTCTTGCGGGTCCTGCTAATTTTCGTGTTGCGCAAGAATTTTGCCATCGGCTCTCCCTTCTGTCGTTCAGGCTTGCTATAACAATTATCAATTAGTTTTCGGAGGAGGTTTATGAACAGAGTATTTGCCACACGGAAATTCATCCTGTTGTTGTTGCTGTGCCAATCGTTGGCGCTCGGACTTGCTCACGCCCAGCCGGCCAAAGAATACCAGCCCGAAGTCGGCCAGGCAGGCAAAGACGTCGTATGGGTGCCGACGCCGCAAGCACTGGTGGATAAGATGCTCGAGATGGCGAAAGTGACGCCGAAAGATTACGTCATCGATCTCGGCTCGGGAGACGGCCGGACCGTGATTACCGCGGCCAAACGCGGTTCCAAGGCCCTCGGCATCGAATACAATCCGGACATGGTCGAGCTATCGAAACGTAACGCCGCCAAAGAGGGAGTCACCGATAAGGCCAGCTTCATGAAAGCCGACCTCTTCGAAAGCGACTTCTCGCAGGTGCAAGTCATCACCATGTTTCTGCTGCCCAGTATCAATATTAAGCTACGTCCCAAAATCCTCAATCTGAAACCCGGGACGCGCATCGTCTCAAATACCTTCGACATGGAAGACTGGAAACCCGATGAATCATCTTCCGTAGAAGGCTGCATGAATTGGTGCACCGCCCATCTTTGGATCGTGCCGGCGAAAGTCGACGGCAGCTGGAAAACGCCTCAAGGAGAGTTAGTGCTAAAACAAACTTTCCAAATGCTCAACGGAACGCTCAGAAACGGCAACGTGACCGCACCGATAAGCAACGCAAAAATGACCGGCGATCAAATTACCTTTACCGCCGCAGGCACCCAGTACACCGGCCGCGTCAACGGCAATTCCATAGAAGGAACTGCGGGCGGAAACAAGTGGAACGCGACACGGTCGGGGAAGTAGACGTGGAAAGGGAGAAATCGCAAATGAGCGCTCGGCGCTCCGCGGTTTCAATTAGAACTGGGAATAACGACGAAGCGCACTGCCGGGAGTGCGCTTCGTTTTTTTGGAACTTCACCCTCAGACTTTTTTAGCGCCGGGTCCGGCATATATCTCGAGCTTATTACCGTCGGGATCGAGAAAGTATGCCTGCGGGCCCCAGAAAACCCCCTGATTGCGGTCTTCGATATTAAACACTTCGACGCCGCTCTTCCGCAGAAAATCGATCGACGGTTCAAAGTCCTCCGGCTTCACTTTGAAAGCGTGATGTACCGGCGTCGTTTTCGCCGAGTCATATTTTAGCGGCTCGTTTCCTTTTGCCAAAATGATGTGGTCGTCTCCGGTCTGCAGAAATACCATGCGCGGCGATTGTTCGACGACCTTCATGCCGAGCAACCCTTCATAAAATTTGCGGCTCCGATCCAAATCGGTCACCGGCAAACTGAAATGCAGCACACCGTGAGTCTTTAACATTTCTGACCTCCTCCGCCGCTGTGATTCACGGCGATCATTGTGACTTCATTTAGCACATAGGCCAGGTCTGGCAAGTAATCAACAGAATCCCACATCTAAGCCCATTGTTTAGCGTTGTGTTCCTCCAACTAAACGGTGGCATCCCGCAGGGAAGACAACGATTGAATGAAACTGGTTCCTGTTAGCTCATATCGGATAATTAAGTAGTGTTCTGACACCTATTCGCCGCCATGGTCGCATGAAACACTGGACATCAATGCTCACCTAAGGTAAGAGGCTTTCAATTAACCATCTAAAGGAAGTCCTATGGGAATCGTTCCTATCTATGTGTGGAATCATTTGCCAAGCGCAGACAACAGAGACGGACTGGTTGCCCGGTCAGAGCAGCCGGTGCTGCCGGAAGAGATGGAGAAACGCAAGATCCAGTTCCGGAGGCTGCAAGATCAAGATCCCTACCTGCTGGAGAGACTCGTCAGACTGTTTCGCATCTTTAAGGCTGTCTATTGCCCATCAAGCCCGAGGCACATCGAATCAGCGACGCTGATCTGTGAGTTCTTCAAACTGCCGGCGCCCATTTCGGATGGGCGTTTGGACGCCGTCGACTATGGAAATTTCAAGGGCCAACCGCTATCAGGCATGAAGCCACCACACAACTATGTCGAGATAGCATACCCCGGTGGAGAGAGCTGGCTTCAGTGTCTCGCGCGTTGGCGGTCTTTTTTCGAGGAAGTGCTCCGAAACCACAACGGCCAACCCGTACTGCTGGCTGGACAGACGCGAGCAGCCATCCGAATGTGCGCTCACTTGTGCGATGGCGTGAAGATCAGCGATGCCGTGGACCTGGAAGTAACCGACCCCAAAGTTCCTTGGGTTTATTTCTACAAGTATTAAGCGCGTCAACGTTCGCCGATTACGTCAGCGTATCCGCCCTTCTTTTTTACTAGTCGGACAGTGATCGATGCCTTTCGCGTTGGCACCTAGCAAAGTTCGTACAGGGATAACTCAAACTCTCGTAGTTTTCTCGGCCTACATTTATCCCCTGACCACACGGTGCCAGGATCTTCCTTTCAACTTGTCTCTTTCTGTCCTGACGACGAGGTTGTCTTTATTTGGCAGAGTTTGACAAAAGTTATCATTTATGAGGTATTGTAGCGCACAGAATTATTACAGAACTATTACGAGTCCTTTAAATGTCTCGGATGCTGCCGAATAGGCACTGCCAGGGGTCAAGCAGCGATGGCGAATCGCGCGTTTACCTTGAATTTTGTCATTTATACGACAATTTGACAGCAATTGACAAGATTAGTCTTCTTCTCCACATCGTAAGTTCCTTAAAGTACGTAAGTTCCCTTTTACTCCTGAGCGGTCCCAATATTGCGCGCAAGTTACCCCAATGATTAAGTCAGGCAAAGCCATGGGCGCGCAATTTGAAGGGAAGACAGTGAACCGGCTAAGCAGTCATCAATAACAAGGAAGATTTTATGGGAATTGTTACTGTCGACGAGTGGGATCATCTTCCGCGCACCAACAACAGAGACGGGTTGGTCGCCCGGTCAGAGCAGCCCGTGCTGCCGCAAGGGGTCGAGGAACGTAGGACCCACCTCCGCCGGCTGCAGGATTACTACTTCCTGGAGAGAACTGCATTAGATTCTCGCGTTATCATTATCGAAGGAATCTCAGGGTCTGGTAAAGACACGTTCCAGACCCATTTAAAAAAGACGCTCAAGGACCGAGATGTGTATGACTATTCCGAGGGCGAGGTATTGCATTCGTGGAAGCAGTTTCAGATTGAGGGCATTTTGGAATTACGAGTTAAGTTCATGCGGCTTTTCGTGAACTATGTAAGAGACATCGTCAGTCGAGACGAGAACGCTGTTTTTCTTTTGAACAGATTCCATTTGTCTACGTACGCGTGGACAATCATTCAACAGCAAAAACTTGGGAGAGAATACGATGAGACCATCAATGTCCTGAGAACGCTGCCTGTTCATGTCTTTATTTTGCAAGTGGATGAGAATGAAATTGAGAAAAGAAGCTTGCATCCAGAAAGGTCTAGCGCGTGGCAGAAGTTTCAAAAACAGATAGTGGAGAAACATACCTTTTGCGATAGGTTGGAAAGACAACAAAAATTAATTCTAGAGGCAGCAAAAAGACAACAGATACCCTACTCTGTAATAAAGCTTCCTCCCTATGAGCCCGAAGTTGGAGATAGACAGATTCGTATCTCTAAAGCACTGAATATTCTTCGTCGTAGCGTCCAGACAAATTCTACGGAAACATCTCGGAGAAAGCGACGTCTACCTCAACCGGTCCAGGAGGACAACTAAACGATCTCGGCAAGTTGAAACAACCGCGATGTCTTTCGGTGAAGAAAAAGGGCAATGGCGATGATCGCTACTGATAAGTTCGTATTTGCTCATCTACCACGGTCAGGCGGCACATTTGTTATCGGGGTTATCAAAAAATTTTTTCCATCAGCTCACGAAATCGGCCATCATTTGCCGCGGGAGCTCCTGCCCAAAGAGTACTCCCACCTCCCTGTTATTGGTACGGTTCGAAACCCTTGGGAATTCTACGTCTCCTTGTATCATTACGTGTGGCCCAAAGATGCCGCAAGCGTATTGGTCTCCTGGATGAGCGAGAACGGAAGGCTCGGATTTAAAGGTAGCATTCGAAACCTCCTGAATCTCGGTGTCAACGACGAGCGACTCAATGTTTTGATCGAGATGCTGCCTGAGCGTCTTGACTACAGCAAGAGAAACATTCCTGCCGCTACCAAAGACGCAATGCGCAGGGTTCGCGGCATCAGAGTCGGCTACTATACCTTCCGCTTCAATCAAACGTTCGGAAATGCGGACGACGTGTTTTTCTGCCGGCTTGAAACTCTGAGGCAGGATCTGGTCGCGTTCTTCGAAGGGATCGGCGCAGCGACCGATGAATTGCGGGATTACGTGCTCCATTCGGACAAGCAGAACACTGCTGAGCACCATCACTACTCGACTTATTATACGCCGGAGCTCGCAGAGCTAGTTTTACTTCGCGACCGGCCATTGATTGAGAGATTCGGCTACGTCTTCGACCAGGCTTCTTCCTTTGAGAATAGAGAGCCAAAACCCTTCACAGAAGAACCTCACAAGGAGCTTGCAAATTAAAGTATTTCAAACGAGCGACGAGGAAAAGCCGTGAAAAACACGGCCGCAAAGCGTGAGATCCGTAATGTACAGCACAATATTATTCCGCGCGCCGTTCGGACAAATCCAGTAGAGAAGTGGAAAACATTAAACGCATGCCTGCCGATAACTTAGGGAAACCGACGGATTTTATAAGACCCTTTAGAACGAAGAGAATTGCCCGCTCATCGCACGGAACCGCCGGGGCAGACCCGGTTTTCTCGTCTGAACCGCTGATCGCGTATAAGTACGATCCCGGCCTCGCGCAACACGAGGAGGTCATATTCACCATCAAGACGACGTTGCAGTTGGAAAAGAACGACTACCAGGCAGAGCTTATGAAAAGACCGAACCTGGGAGTGTTCGGGAGGGAAGAGGCCCGTCCATACATCCTGGGGATCGTAGCGGCGTTTTCTCTGGCTTATGACCGGTTCGATTGGAGCTTGGCCGAGGCGAAATGGGCTCTTTCCTCCGTCGAGCCTTATGGTGTGGACGCGAGCCGAAACAAAATGGCGCTGGCCACAGCTGAGTCCGTTCAGTTGATCAACATCGATACCGGTGAAGCGCGATTGTGTCACAATCCTTGGCTCAATCAGGGACACACTGTCGAGTTCTCGCCCGATGGCAAGAAACTGTTGGTCGGCTCGTCTGGTTTCGACGCCGTGTTTGAATTTGATACCGAGAGCGGAGAAGTCGTTTGGCAATGGTTCGCGTGGGACCATGGCTTCGACCGATCAAAGCTGGGTCACTATGTCGTTCGTTCGGAAGCCAGACGGAAAGCACTGGCCGCCATGGGTCACGAAGTGTTGTTGGTAGAAGATCCTGAAAAGCACCCGTTCGGCATTCCTACGCGACAAAAGCCGGCCCATCTCAATAGCGCCTGCTACGACTTGCACGGGAGGATCCTTGTCACTTTGTTTCATCAAGGCGCAGGCTATGTCATCGACCGGAATACGGGTGAGACCAAAGAAGTAATTTCCGGTCTCTCGAACCCCCACAAGCTCTCAAGGCGAAAACGTGGAGGATATTTCATCTCCGACACCAAAGGGGGCAAAGTGATTTTTTTGGACGAAAAATATCGTCCTGCATATGAGGTGGCCCTCGCAGGCACGCCGGGGGTCGCACGATCGCCACAATTGTCGGAGTTTTTGCAAAACACGACCGAGTTGCGGGAAGATCTTTTCGCCTGCATCGATATCCATCGAAGCTCTCTCTGGCTCATCGACGTCAAACGTCGTAGATATCGCGGCATCAAGTTCCCGGTAGAGTGGTCGGTGCATGATGTCGCAAGCGTTGGACCCGCGCTAGATCGGCGGATAGGTAACCTCGCCGGCACACAGTTTGGAAAAGTGGCGGCATTCGCTCGGCAATTAAATATTATACATCATTTCTCTGTGGACGGTCGGGAAATCACAGCCTTAGCTTTGCGTACGCCACAAGCGCAATCGAGAATAAGATGTTAAGTTTCACATTCCAACCATTATGCCCATGGAAAGAATATCTAAGTTAGCCGTAGCCAATTGGCGATCATTGCCCTCCTAGCGTAAAATTCCGCAAAAGTCGGTAGCCAGCCTCATTGGGCATGCGAACTGACTAAGTCGAACGGCCCGACAACTTTGGGCTACCAGACAGAATTTACTTTATAGTCCCAGGCCTGCGATGCTAAAATAATACGTATTGCAGATGCGGGATAGCAAGACCAAATGATCGCTCATAACAAAAAGATGCTCGTTGCAGTAGTCGCTAGCTTCATCCTTGCTGCTTTTTGTCTAGCCGAAGCTCAGCAGGCTAGCAAGGCCTTACCCCGGATAGGGTTCATATCCCCCTCGGGTGCTCCTGGAAGTGCCTCACCCCTGTTCGACGCATTGCGGCAAGGGTTGAGCGATCTCGGCTACGTTGATGGCAAAAATATCATCCTCGAAAGCCGCAACGCGGAGGGCAGATTGGATCGGATGCCCGCGCTCATGAATGAGCTTGTGCAACAGAAAGTCGATGTCATTGTGGCGGTTAATAATGTGCTGATCCGAGCCGCCAAAGAAGCAACCAAAACACTTCCAATTGTGATGGTGACTTCCGTTGATCCAGTTGATGCTGGATATGTGAATAACTTCGCGCATCCAGGTGGAAATATTACTGGTATTGCGAATCTTGGGCGCGATTTAAGTGCGAAGCGCGTGCAATTACTTAAAGAAGTGCTTCCGAAGATGTCGCGACTCTCTGTGTTGTGGGATGCAAATGCTCCAGGACCGGCTATTGCTTTTAAAGAATACGAGGCGGCAGCGCGGGCATTTAAGCTCGATCTTCGCTCTGTCGAAGTGCATGGGCCCAATCCCGACTTGGTCGGAGCTTTTCAAGCCGCCAAAACGGCTCGTGCGGAGGCGCTGATCGTCATCGGTAATCCGCTGATGGTTCAGCACGCCAAACAAGTTTTCGAGCTGGCGGCAAAATACCGCCTCCCGTCAATGACCGAAGAAGGTCGATACGTAGATGCCGGTGGTCTGATATCCTATGGCGCTAACTTGGCCGATTTAGTCCGGCGCGCCGCTGAGTACGTCGTCGACATTTTGAAGGGAGCGAAACCTGGCGACCTGCCGGTGAAGGTCGCGTCAAAATTCGAGATTTTTATCAATTTAAAAACAGCTAAGCAAATCGGCGTTGTGATGCCGCAGCACGTGCTGGTCCAAGCGGATAAGGTGATTCAGTAGTCCAGCGGTTATCACCGCCAGCCACCCTTGTCGCGTGATATAGGAAGCCCTGCAACGAATCGCGCACCTGACAACGGAGCGCTTCCCAGCCGGTAATATTCATTCAAGGTTTGTCTTGCCTTTGAGCACGACTTGTTAGCTCCACGCAGCATATCGGAGTGAAAAACGATCAGCGGTGCGGACGGTTTGGCCGCGCATCCGGTGGAACGACCGAAACCCGCCCGGGGTTGGTTCAGCCTAGATTGTCATTATCCATAGGCAGGAAATGTGCTTTCACGGACCTCTGATCCAGGTACTTGTTCTGACTGTGATTTGGGCGTTCGATGCCGGCGCGAAGTTCCAGCGATTTAGCTTTGTTTTGTATACGAGTTGATTGCGACAAATGGAGCATGCCCGTTAAGAAAACCGGAAGGGTGTTACTTATTGACAGAGCAGGTCGTGCATGCGGGCTCTCGAGAGGGGGTATCTCTAAACGTGGCTATTTGCACAGCGACAAATCTGTTCATTTTCGGCATAATTGACGTTTTCACCATCACCAACGCCCAACTTTCTTAAGGCAAACACGATAATCCTCTCAAAAATCAAGCTACTTGCGGTTGCATAGATCGGCCTGAACAGCGTGGCATAATTCCTGCTTTATGAGAATTCCTGGGACGTAAAACATAAACAGTGGAGGGGAATTTTCGTTGAAAGAATTATTAGCACCTGACCAGGCAGCTAGCCTTTTATAACTATATCTGAGCACAGGTACGCGTTTGCCCAAGAACGGTTCATTCATTCATTACTAGTAGCAAAGTCCGCGGTATTACTGGTCGGACATGAATTGTAAGCAGCGGATCGGACTTCATGCTTGGGAATAAGAACCGAGGCCGCTCCGCCTCGAAACCAGCAATACCATTGGGGTTAAACCTTCCCACTGAAATAGTACCGATGAAGGACAAAGCAATCCCACGGACCCTGATTACGCGGGACCTTTGGAAAAAAATGCTAGGTCCTCTTCGTGGCGGCGGTATCCGGCGTCGCCTCCTGATGTGGGGCCTTAGCCTTTTTGGGATTGCATTGTTGGTTGTCGTCGTCGCCGGCTATTTTTATATGGCAAGACAGATCCGGCAAGACGCCGCCGCGTTGCAGTCGGAGCTCGCTTCGGTCACCGGCGAGCAAATTCGCAGTTTTGTTCGACGCAAGATCGAGCGCTTTTCGGATACCGCCGACGCCTTAAGTCTTTATCAGTTGGGGAGCAAGGAGCAACAGTTACTCCTGGGTCTCCTAGCCAAAAACGACAGCAGCTTCAGCGACACTTCCATTATCGACTCGCAGGGCATGGAAGTCGTGAAAGTATCCGACAGAAAAGTTTATTTTCCATCCGATCTGACCGACCAGAGTACATCGCCAAAATTCATCAAAGCGCTCAAGGGAGACGATTATATAAGCCCGGTCTACACATCGACCCGGGCTCAGCCGTACGTCACACTGGCGATCCCGCTTTGGGGCGCCGCGCAGAGTATCGTCGGCGTGGTTTCGGCCGAAGCGGATCTCTCGTTTCTTTGGGAAGCGATTGGAAAGATTCGCTTCGGCACCGCGGGCTACGCCTACTTAGTAGACGAGCATGGAAATCTAATCGCGCATAAAGATGCGACGCTGGTATTGAAGCGGATGAACCTCGGACAAGTTGATGGAGTCAAGAAATTTTTGCGCAACCCTACGCGTTCAGATCCCACTCCCGCCCACGAAGGGAGGGGATTGACGGGCAGCCCCGTGTTAGTCACATATGCGCCGGTCCCTGAATTAGGCTGGTCGGTTATCCTGGAGGAGCCCGTCGATGCAGCGTTAGCCAACGTGGAAATATTGAAGCGCTCGGCGCTGCTGTTTCTGGTGGTGGGTCTATTCGTCGGAGCCGCGATCATTGCTTGGGTCAGTCAAAAGATTACTAGACCGATACAAGAACTAGGGCAGGACGTGGCGACGATTGGAGCCGGCAATCTCGAACACAGAGCCGATATTAGAACCGGCGACGAAATCGAGGAGTTAGCGGCTGAATTT
>DASYUV010000036.1:0-18977 GCA_036000865.1 Binatia bacterium
GACCAAAGAGATGGGGCTCTGGATGTTCGATGTTCCGGAAGAATACGGTGGTGGCGGGCTCGGCAGTTTGGCGCAGGTGTTGGTGTGGGAGGAACTCGCGCGTACCGTTGCATTGCCTTCCCGCGGCCAGGGCATCTTCGGGCCTGAAATCCGGCCGATCCTCTATGCGTTGAACGACGAGCAGAAAAAACGCTTTTTGGATCCGATTAGAAATGGCGAGAAAAAGCTCTGCTTTATGCAGACAGAGCCGGACGCGGGCTCCGATCCGGCATCGATGAAAACGCGCGCCGTGCGTCAGGGCGACTATTATGTTGTCAACGGCACCAAGCGTTTCATCACCGGCGCCGGTGAAGCCGACTTCGCCCAACTGATGGCCGTGACCGATCCGGCGAAGGGCGCGCACGGCGGCATTTCCTGTTTCATGGTCGATATGAAGTCGCCGGGTCTGACGCTGGTTACCAAATTCAAGACCATGATGGGCGAGGAGCCCTGGCAGATCGCCTTCGACGACATGAAAGTCCCCGTCGAAAATCTTGTCGGCAAGGAAGGCGAAGGATTCAAGCTCGCGCAAAAATGGCTCGGTATCGGCCGGCTCAAACATGGAGCGCGGGCGTTGGGTGTCGCCGAACGCTGCATCGAAATGGGCGCGCGTTATTCCAAACAACGAGTGACCTTCGGCAAACCTTTGTCCGAACGTCAAGGCATCACATTCAAATTGGCCGACTCATACGTCGAGCTGCACGCCGCTCGACTGATGGTTTATCAGGCCGCTTGGAAGAACGATCAGCAGCAGGACATTCGTAACGAAGCTTACATGGCCAAGCTCTTTGCCGACGAAATGTCATTTCGTGTGGTCGACCGCGTATTGCAAATTCACGGCGGCGTGGGATTGACCTTGGATTTGCCTTTAGCCAAGTGGTTCGTGGATCAGCGCAGCCGGATGATCACCGAAGGCGCCTCGGAAGTCATGCGCATGGTGATCGCGCGGGAAGTTCTGAAAAAATACAATTAACCACAAAGGGCACAAAGGACACATAGGTTTCGAAAGAGATTTCTTTGTGAACTTTGTGTTCTTTGTGGTTAAAAGGCTTTCGTACTTTAATTTTCTTTCGCGAAAGATAGCTCCCAGCGGTTGCCGTCGGGGTCGAAAACGTTGATCGAGTAATTGACGCCGTCGCGGTGCGCACGGACTTTTTCAATAACGGCGCCGACTTGCTGCAAGGCCGTAAGCGCCTTGTCTTTTTCCTGCCAGGGAATGTTCAGCGTATGATGCGGGTCGACTTCCCGCGGCTTGATCGACGCGTCGAATAAATGCACTTCGAAATTGCCCAATCGGACGTCCACTTCCTTGACTTGGCCGGCCTTTACTTGCTCTTCGGTCGGGTCGACTCGGCGAACGATCTGCCCGCCTAAAGTTTTCGTGTAAAATTCCACCGATTTGTCGAGATCCTTAGCGCTCATGGCAAAAGTTCTGATTCCTTTGATATCGAACATAGTGACCTCCTTACGCAGACTTTTAGGTGTGTAATCGAGGTTATTGTCGCCGTGTGTTGGTTGTCAAGCAGGGGAGAAATACGCAGAGTTTCGTGATCGCGCTAAAGCACGCGTACGCGCATCCACTTTATCGCGTGGACAGTTCAAATGTGGCGTTTTCATAGTTCATTGAAACAAGAAAATGCCGCAGAAAGGATGCCCCTAGAAGTCCTTCGGCTGGAAGAGCTTCAGGGAGAGGAATTGAAATCACTTGGACGTTTACAACAGAGCAATGCGCTCCGACTGTTATTTTGTTCACCTGGCCAATAGGCGCATCTGCTCGTTCTGATGCTGTGACGAGTGGTACTTTACGGTTGGGAGCGATGCCTAATTGGTTGAACACGTCGGGGCGTACGGCAACATAGCTTGCCGCGGTGTCTACGATCATTGGCATGTAGAGTGATCTTCCCTGATTCTCAACGAGCACAGAGACAACAAAAAGCCTAAAGTCTCTGAAAACCCTTTGATTTGGCGATATGGAGAATTTCACTGAGGTCGGAACTAGAGGGCGAAAGCAGTATCAGGCGATGTCGGAATCCCGCTATAGAAAAAAAAGAGTTTTCTGCCCTTATTTCTGCCGATTTCCTCAACTATCTCTTGCCGTTTGTTGCCGGCCTTGAGCACAACGCCCTTGAGCGGTACGCCATTTTTGGTTTCGGCGACCTCGATCAAAACCCATTGATTAGGAAAATCGCGCTCGATGGTCTTGATCGTGAGAGCTTTCATGGAACCTTCCGAGGATTATTTCGAAGGTATACCCATCGAGAAATGCTGTCAAATCTGTGCTTCACGGACGATTCCAACCCGGATGGAGTGGCGCTTCATCCGGAAGACATCTCCTTAAAGGCATGCCGAATCGTTATGGTCATGATTGCTTCTCGCGATTCGCTCACGATTGAATGCGACGCTTACTGGTCCATGAGCGTCTTCACGCGCGCCACTACTTCAGGCGTCTGCGCCATGACTTGTTTGGCTAACGCCTCGAGCTCTTCGCCGGTGGAGGGAGTGATATCGAGGTTTTTTCGTTTTGCTTCCGCCAACAGGTCGGGATCGCTCATGGTCTTGAGGAACGCTTCGCGCAGGATTTTGATCCTGTCGGGTGGCACACCGGGCGGCGCGACAATGGGCCGGCCAAAGTCACTGGCGGCAAACACGAGCGGCAGCAAACGCCGCTCGGATTCGGGAGTTTTGTATTCGTTCATCAGCTCGTAGATAGTCGGGGCGTCGGCGATGCGCGGATCGCGCGTTTTGCCGGTCTGGATCAAGATACGGGCGAAGCCGGTTTTTCGCCATGTATGGTAAGGCTCGCGGGAGTGATACGCCTGGATGGTGAGCGCGCGGCAGTGCAGCTCGCCCCGTTCCGTCGCCAAATCGATTTCGGCGCCTCCCTTGTAGCCGGCGATGATCGTAAATTTCGTTCCAAGTGTTTCCTCCAGAAGTTTCGGTAAATAACTCCCGGAAGTTCCGGCGCCGGTGGAACCGCATTTGGGCGGCTCTTTGGCACGGCGCACGTCAGCCAGACTTTTATATGGAAGATCGGCGCGCATATATAAGAGGTGATCCGATTTGTCAGAACTGCCGAGCCAATGGAACTTGTTCCAATCGTATTTGACTTCGGGTTGTTTGAGCAGTTGGTTGAAATAGATCGACGGCTGGATCGCGCCGATGCTCAGACCGTCAGGCTTGGCAACGCTATAGATATAATTCGCGCCGATGATCGATCCCGCGCCAGGCATGTTTTGCACGATGAAACTTGGATTGCCCGGAATATGTTTGCCCATGAACTGGGCCATGAGCCGCGCGTATAAATCGTAGGCGCTGCCGGCGCTGGCGCCAGCCACGACCGTGATGGTCTTGCCCTGATAAAAATGACTTTGCGCTTGGAGTTCTGAAGTCCAGATCAGCAAAATCAAAAGCCACAGGAACTTCTTCATGAAAGCTACACCCTTCGCTGATGCGAAACCTCTGACGGCAATTGCCTACCACGATATCGACATGCGCAGCAAACCGAGATTTCGAGGCTGTTGAATTCTGACTTGCGAGTCTTCGTAGCCTGGATGAGTGAAACGCTAATTGGCATATGGCTGATGGCTTATCGCGTATGAATGAAACGATGGAACCATCTGCCACGATGAAACCCATACGCCATACGCCATATGCTAAAGGCGAATTTTGAAATAACTTGCTGACCCCACCCCGGGCAGATAGAATGAAAGATGCCATGGATGACCGAGCGTCAAAGGTACGCATAGTAGGCGTCGGCGCCTCGGCCGGTGGCATCGAATCATTGAAAGAGTTCCTTGAGGAGATGCCCGCCGACACCGGGCTGGCCTTTGTGGTGATTCAGCATCTGGATCCGAAGCAGCCAAGCCATATGGCCGGCCTTTTGTCCAGGTCCACCGAGATGAAAGCGGCCGTGGCTGAAGACGGCCTGGCGGTCCGCGCCAACCACGTCTACACGATTCCTCCTAATAAGTTTCTTTACATTAAAGAGGGCAAGCTGCATCTGACCGAGACGGTAAACCGCGACGGTATAAGAATGCCGATTGATTTCTTCTTTCGCTCTCTTGCCGAGGACCAGCGCGAAAACGCGATCGCGGTGCTTTTTTCCGGCAGCGGCTCGGACGGAACGCTCGGGATAAGGGAGATCCACGGGATGTCGGGTTTTGTTATCGTCCAGGATCCCAAGACGGCCCAGTTCGACTCCATGATCCAACACGCGTTAGCCACGGGAATGGTCGATTACGCGCTGCCGGTGCGGCAAATACCCGGCACGATTCTCCAATATGTGCGCCACAACCGCGCTGCGGAAAGTGACCAGCCCGATAGCGCGGCAACGCAGGACGGTATCAGCTCGATTCTCCATTTACTGGCGAGTCAAACCAAGAGCGATTTTCGTTGTTACAAGCCGACCACGGTCCACCGGCGCATCGAGCGCCGCATGGGGCTTAACCAGATAAACGATATTGCGGACTATTATCGCTTCCTCTCCGCACACCCCGACGAGCTGGCGAAGCTGTCGAAGGACATGCTGATCGGCGTCACAAGCTTCTTTCGCGATCCGGAGGCGTTCGAGGAGCTGCGCGACAAGGTCATCGCGCCGCTGGTGCAAGAAAAAAATAACGCCGAGCCGTTGCGCGCCTGGGTTGCCGGTTGCGCCACCGGCGAGGAGGCCTATTCGATTGTCATGTCGCTCATGGAGGAAATGGCCCGGGCGCGGAAGAGCTTCAGGTTGCAGGTCTTCGCTTCCGACATCGATCCTGAAGCCCTTAAGGGAGCGCGCGAGGGGATCTACTCCCAAAGCATCACGGCCGACGTGTCCGAGGAGCGCCTGGCGCGGTTTTTTATCAAACAGGACGGCACGTACCAGGTCGATAAACAGGTCCGAGAAGCTATTACCTTTGCCTCGCACAACGTGCTCCTGGACCCGCCGTTTCTCAACATGGATTTGATCAGTTGTCGCAATTTGCTGATTTACATCGAACCGGAGATGCAAAAAAAGATTCTCGGCCTGTTTGCGTTTGGGCTCAAGCCGAGCGGATATCTGTTCCTGGGGAAATCCGAAAATCCCATGGAACAGAGCGACGTGTTCGAGCCGCTCTCCAAAAGCTTCCGAATTTTCCGGCGCAAGCCCTCCGTCGCCCGGCCCGTCGCTAATTTCGCGCTGCGCGCCGGAGCGCCGGCGGCTTCTCCCGGCAGACCCGAAAAACAGCAACCGATAAAACTCTCGGATCTTAACCAGCAGGTGCTGCTGAAGCATTTCAATGCCAGCATCGTTCTGGTCGATGAAAATGGCGAAATACGGCATTTCTACGGCCCAACTCATAAGTACCTGTCCCATCCTTTCGGCAATGCCAGCCTCAGCCTGTTTGACATGGCCGAGAACCGCCATTCGCCGCAGCTTCGTCTTCTGGTCGAAAGAGCGGCGCGGCAAAGCGCTACCGTTCGGCTTGAAGGTCTTGAGTTCGGCAGAGACGACACCGGGGATGCGGTGAATGTAACGGTGACGCCAGTCGTAGAGCCCAATTCAGGCGCGAGACTGTTCGCGGTTATTTTTGAGGACGCGGGGGCGCCGGTAAAAGGCCGCGCCTTCCGGCGCCGCGGACGCGACACCCGGAACGAAACTATGGTGGCGCGGCTCGAAGCCGAAAACAAAAGCCTAAAAGAGCAGATCCAAGCCACGAGCGATGGTTTCCAAACCACGCATGAAGAGCTAACCGCCGCCAACGAGGAGATCATAGCGATCAACGAGGAGCTGCAATCCACCAACGAAGAATTGGTAACGTCGAAGGAGGAGTTGCAGTCCGTCAACGAAGAGTTGATCACTACCAACAACCAGCTCAATGATAAGGTTGAAGAGCTGGGCAAGACCAATGACGATCTGGCCAACTTTCTCAATTCATCCGAAGTCGGGACGATCTTCTTGGACCGCAAATTTTGCATCCGGCGTTTCACGCCGTTGGCTACGGCTCTCATGAACCTGCTCCCCCTCGACGTGGGTCGCCCGGTCAGCCACATCTCAAACAAGCTCATCGACACGGACCTAATAGCCATCGCCGATGGCGTGCTCAAGACCTTGATCCCGGTCGAAAAAGAAGTTCTCACCTCCGACGGCCTCTGGCACATGCTGCGTTGCCTGCCTTATCGCACCTTGAACGACGTGATCGACGGCGTGGTTTTCACATTTACCGACGTCACCCGTCTGAAGCGCTCCGAAGAGGCGATGATAGAGGCCAGGGATTATGCCGAGAACATTCTCCATACGACGCGAGAAGCCCTGCTCGTGCTCGATCCTGAGCTGAAAGTCGTCTCGGCTAATCAGCCCTTCCATGAGATATTCCAGGTGTCGCCCGAGGAAACGCAAAACCGTCTTATCTATGAGCTGGGCAATCACCAGTGGGATATTCCCGAGCTGCGACATCTGCTGGAGAAAATCCTTCCGACAAATTCAGTTATCCAGGACTTCGAAGTGAAGCATAACTTCCCCGTCATCGGACCAAAGGTTATGTCCCTGAACGCCAGAAGGATCTACAACCAGGAGAGGAAGGATGGCCGATTGATACTTCTGGGTATAACCGATATCACCGAGCGCGAGCGGGTCGAGCATCAGATGTCTGAGCGCACCGAAGAATTAGAACAGGCCAACCGCGCATTATTGCAAGACATGGAGGAGCGAAAAAAGCTCGAAGAGCAGCTGCGCCAGGCCCAAAAAATGGAAAGCATGGGAACTCTGGCCGCCGGCATTGCCCACGACTTAAACAATATTCTCAACATCATCCAGGGTTATACTTCTATTCTCGGGCCTGGCGCCGACAGGGACCCGATCGGGGAAAGTGTGGAGGCGATCACCGAGACGACCAAACGAGGCGCCGCGCTTGTGCAACAGCTTTTGACTCTGGCCCGGAAAGCAGAGACTAAATTGGAGCCTACTGACGCCAATACTATTATTCAGGGAATGAGCCACTTGCTCAAGGAAACCTTCCCGAAAAGTATCGAGCTGACACTGGATTTGGCCCCCAGGCTTCCTTCGATCATGGCGGATCCGAACCTAATGACTCAGGTGCTGCTCAATCTTTGCGTAAATGCGCGCGACGCGATGCCGGACGGGGGCAGGCTTGTGATCGAGACCGGCGTCGTTGATGGCAAAGACCTGGAAGAGTATGATGATCCCAAGGCAGAGGAGTACGTGTCCATCAAGGTCACCGACACGGGTAAGGGCATGGACGAGAACATTCAGAGCCGAATCTTCGAGCCCTTTTTCACCACCAAAGAGATCGGCCAAGGGTCCGGACTGGGCCTTGCCGTGGTTTATGGCATTGTGAAAAGCCACAACGGTTTTGTTGAAGTACAGAGTAAACCGACGCATGGAACAGGTTTTCATCTGCACTTCCCGGTCGTTTCCTCCGGAGAATAAAAGACTGTGGAGCGCCTCCCGGAAAAAACCTCGTCGGAGACCACGGCCCAGGGCCACCACACCATTCTCATCGTGGAAGACGAACGTCTCATGCTTCTTCTTCTGGAAAAGTTCTTTTCGCAGCACGGTTACCATGTTTTGGTGGCTGCTGACGGCGAACAGGCCATCGAAGTCTATCGCTGTTACAAGCGACGAATCGACGCTGTGCTGCTGGATGTCCGCGTTCCCAAAATCACCGGTGGAGAGGTCTTTCGTCGGATTAAAGAGGAGAATGCCGCTGTCAAAGTGGTAATCGCCAGCGGTTTTTTAGAGGCGAATATAAAAAACCAGATAGCCTTCGCCGGCGTCAAGCGCTTCGTGAGCAAACCTTACATCCTCGATGAAGTACTGGAGACTGTTCGGAGCTTAATTGAAGAACCATGAAGTATCTCCAGGGGTTTGATCTCGTCAAGAAGCACGGATGACAGGAGTGGTTCAATCTCGAAAAGAATTTGTAGGGGCGACCCCGTGGTGCCCGGAACAGGACAAGCACGAGGCTTGCCCTTAAAATGGCACATCGTTGAAATCAACTGAACCACCAGCGGATGGCAGGCTGACTTCTGCACCTTCGTCGTCTGAGTTATGGTCTTCCTACTTTGATAATCGCGTCGTCATTATCTCCCGATAGAGTAACTTTGCATCGGCATACGGAAAGTTGACAAGCTTCCGAAACTAAAGTTATAGGGCAGGTGTTTGGACACGTGTCGTGTTTCCGAAGTTTGTTGAACAATTCGGGCGTCAGTCCGGGCCAATTAGCCTGAGGCTGAGGCGCCCCGAAATCCAGATGTAGGGGCGGTTTTCAAACCCGCCCCTACTGGATGCCGGTTTTCACCGGCATGACGGGAAAACGATGAATGACTGATTCAACGAACTTAGATTCAGGACGCTAGAGTGAAATTTCACAAACATCGGAGGAACATCTCATGCTCGCTGGTCACGCAGTGGCTCAATGTCTTCGCAACGAGGGTGTACGGCATGTCTTCTGTGTGCCGGGTGAAAGTTATGTCGCGGTTCTGGACGGACTCTACGGCACGCCGGAAATTCGACTGATTACCAATCGTCAGGAAGGCGGCGCTTGTTTTATGGCGGAGGGCTATGCCAAAGCGACGCGCATGCCTGGAGTGTGTCTTGTCACGCGTGGTCCGGGCGCGACCAACGCGAGTATCGCTGTGCACAGCGCAAAGTACGATTCCGTCCCGCTGGTACTGCTTGTCGGACAAGTCGGTCGGGCGGCCCGCGGCCGGGAAGCGGGACAGGAAATCGACTACACCCATTTTTTCGGCACGATCGCTAAATGGGTCATCGAGATTCACGACGCGCGGCAAGTTCCGCGCATCATGGCGCGGGCGTTTCACATTGCGCGCAGCGGCCGGCCGGGGCCGGTCGTCGTGTCGTTGCCGCGCGACATGCTCGAAGAAGACGCGAAAATTTCCATGATCGATCCATATCCAATGGTACGGTCCGATCCCGACCCTAAATCGATCGAGCAGATCGTCGACCGGATTAACGCAGCGAAAAAGCCAGTGCTGATCGCGGGCTCGGGAACGCAATATTCCAACGCGCGGAAGGAGTTGATCGATTTCTCCGAAAGGTTTCAGGTTCCCGTGCTCACCTCTTACAAACGGCAGGACGCCTTTCCCAACAGCCATCCGAACTACATCGGCAACCTGGCGAACGCCAACAAACACACGCGTAACTTGGTGACGAACGAAGCGGATCTCGTCGTCGTTATCGGCAGTCGACTGAACCAGCAAACCACTGCCAGTTTTGCGATTCCCAAACCCGGACAACCGTTCATTCAAATTTATCCAGACGAAGAAGCCATTGGCCAGAACTTGCGTCCCGACGTCGGCATTGTCGCCGATGCAAAAACAGCGTTGGCCGCGGCGCTCAAATTTCAAGGGCCGAGACCGAACGAAAGCCGCGCGGGTTGGGTCGCGGAACATCATGCCGCGCAAAAGCGCTACGCGACTCCATCCGAGCGCCCGACGCGGCGCGTGTCGATGGAGCGGGTGATGGCGGATCTCAAGGCTGCGTTGCCGTCGGACGCGATCACGGCGACGGACGCGGGCAGCTTCGGCCAGTGGCACCAGCGCTATTTGGAATTCGATTACGCAGACTCCTATATCTCACCGAGTCTAGGATGCATGGGTCCGGGTGTCCCATCAGCAGTGGCGGCGAAGCTTGCGCATCCGGGCCGCTTGGTCGTAGCGCACGCAGGCGACGGCGGATTTCTCATGACCGGCCAGGAAATGGCGACGGCGAAACAATACGGCGCCGACATCATTACCATCGTCTACAACAACGAAGGGTACAACTCGATCCGCATGCATCAGGTAGCGCAATACCCCGGACGCCCCTCCGGTAACGACTTGATGAATCCCGATTTCGCCGGACTCGGCTCAGCTTACGGCGCGTTGGGCTTGAAGGTGAATCGCGACGAAGAATTCTTGCCGGCTCTCAAGCAGGCAATGAGCGCCAACAGATCGGCGCTGATCGAGGTGTCGACCGACCTTGAATATGTTACACCAACGGCGACGCTGTCGGAACTCTCGGGTAAGCCGTTGCAGGGCGGCGATTAGTGTTCTCCGTGCGATTCTCACCCCTCTTTACGAAAGAGGGGGAGGGGAGATTTTTCGGGCGGAATGACGCGGGAATTATAAAGCGAACTTCAGGTACACAAGCCGATCGTCATTCCGGGCAAGCTGGCGATAGCTAGCGCGACCCGGATCCAGGAAATTCAAATACGTCTGGATACCGGCTGGAGTTTATCCTGAGCAGAGTCGAAGGGCCGGTATGACGGAGAAGAGGCCTATAAGGTATTTAACGAACTTTCGATCCAGAACACTAGATCGAAGTAATCGCGGCCGGGGATCGATGCTATATTGAATAGAAATCCTTAGGATTTTGCACCAGAATTTTATCTACTAACATAGCTGAAAGATCCTCTCGCGCTTTCATCGTCTCGACCAGCGCCTTTTCTTCTGCCGGATCATTGTGACCATAGTCGGAGCCGATCATCAGGTGATCCTCGCCGATGTATTCTGCCAGGTACGGGATGTCTTCGTCGGCTTCACAAGCGACGTAGATGCGATAGTCACGGAACAGATCTTTGCACGACGCATGTTTCCAGCGCGCGTTGGGAAAGGACGGGCGCGGGCGCGCTGAGCGCTTTAAGTGATGGTACAAAAAAGGCACCCAGCTGGCGGAGACTTCGAGGAAGCCGAATTTCAAGCTTGGAAATTTTTCTGGAATCTCGCTGGCCACGAGATCGCGAAAACCGATAATCGGCGGCAAGTGCGAGGTTGCGAAGGTTCCGTTCAATTCAAGATCGAAGAAATCCAGTAAATGGCGGCAGCTCTGGCCGGTATGGACACAGATCGGCAGGCCGAGCTTTTCGGCTTCTGCATAGATCGGAAAAAAGTGAGGATTGTTCAAAGTGAGCGCACCGACGATCCCGCTGAAAAATATCCCAACGGCGCCGTTCAGTTTGGCCTCGTGCATCTGTTTGATAGATTCGTCCACGCTGTGCAGCGGCAGCACCGCAACCCAACGAAGCCGCGCGTGCGATTTGCCGAACACCTGCGCCAGGTACCGGTTGTAGGCGCCGCACAGGGCGATCTCCAAGTCGACGTCGTCGGTAACGTGAATTAGAAATAACGTCGGGTAAACCACCTGAACGGCTACTCCAGCTTTGTCCATGTCGGCCAAGCGCGCTTCGACGTCGGTAATTTCACGGCAACCGAGGCTGATGTCGGTTCTGCTGGCTTCGCGTTTCGACGCGGTCGGCGTGATGATGCGGAAACCGCCTTTGCCGCTGGCTTTTGGAAAAATATTTCCGTCGATAAGCCACAGAACATTAAAATCCCGATAAAGGGTGTCATCCGGAGCGGCAAGCATTACAGGCCGGCGCTGATACAAGTTTTTGTCAAATAGCTTCCACATACTCTCCGACTCTGCGATGTGCGTGTCGGCATCGATGATTCCGGTCATAAAGATCTCCTTGAATGAAACGTTACGAAATCTATCGAGGATTGCTCGGCCAGGTCAAGCGGATGGGTTGCAGCCATCGAGCCCGCAGAAATCCGAGCGCGGAGACAAGGCACGGAATGAAACGTCCACCGGCATCGGCGTATGTGAGCCTAGCGATTTGACAGCCAGACGGTAGCGGATTAAAGATTTCGGCAATGAGACACGCGGTGTCGGTTCCCTCAAGGGCGTTTCAAGTCAGTTTCCTGGCCTTCGCCTGGGTCGCAATCACCGGGCTCTCTGAGGTGAGGGCGCAAACTCCGATCAAAATCGGCATCGTGAGTCCCACTTTCGGTCACGCGCCGTTCTACGTCGCGCGCGACAAAGGCTTCTACAAGGCCGAGGGGTTGCTCGCCGAGGTGATCGTGATGAATCGCGACGATCTCATCTTGCAGTCCCTGGTTGCCGACTCGATTCAGTTCGGCAATATTTCTCCGAGCGCGGTATTCCCCGCACGAGATCAGGGGCTCACGGACCTGAAACTCATTGCCGGCTCTTTTAACGGAACGACGTATTCGATTATCGCCAACGCAAAATTCAAAACTCTGGAATCGCTCAAGGGGTCCAAGCTCGCTGTCTCCAGTCTGCAGGCCGGGTCGACCCAAGTGCTCAAGTATATTCTCAAACAGAGAGGGTTGATCTACCCAAGGGATTACAACTTAATACGCGCCGGCGGGACGACGCTACGCTGGGCGGCGCTGCAAACGCAACAAGTCGACGGCGCAATACTGGCGGAGCCGGTCAGTCTCATCGCGGTGGAGAAGGGATTTGCCAACCTAGGCGACGCTTACAAACTTGTCCCCGGCTATCAACTCGCCGGCCTGTGGATCAGAGAGGGTTGGGTCGCGAAAAACAAGGATGTGACACTCCGTTTCCTGCGGGCATTTCACAACGCGCTCAAATGGCTCCACGACAACCGGAGCGAAGCGCTGGAGCTTTTGCCGAGGATTACCACGCTACAAAAGCAGTATGTCCAGACCGCGTGGGAAACCTACACCAAGGCAATTTGGCCGAGGGACGGCAAGGTCAATCCCAAAGGACTCCAGTTGGTCATCGATTTGATGGCCGAGGATGGATTGCTCAAAAAACCGGTCAGACCCGAAGACGTGATCGATCATTCCTATCTGCAGGAGATCGGCGCGAAATGAATTTAGTTATTCTAGTGGTCAACGGTCGAGCGACTTGTCGGGTCTTTCAAAAAGCCCGCAAGCATACTAAGTAATCAAGTACCATTTTATATTGAGGAGAGAACGACCGTGGGAATTATCGATGCCGACACTCATATCGATGAAACCGATGATACATGGGAGTACATGCAAGAAGCGGATCTGCAATTCAAGCCGACAACCGCTTTTCCGTCGAACCCGGATCCGAAGCTGCCGCCGGCGCGCTACTGGGTGATCGACGGCAAGCGGCAGATTCGTTTCATTCGCAGCGACAAAGACTCGGGTACGACCGTGGCGACGCGCGAGCTGCTCGATGTCAAGGCGCGGCTCAAGCACATGGATGAGCTGGGCACGGATACCCAGGTGATTTATCCGACGCTTTTTTTGATGGAGGCGACGGAAAAGCCGGAGCTCAATGCCGCGATGCGCCATAGCTATAACCGTTGGTTGGGCGACCGCTGCGGTCAGTCCGGCGGAAGGCTGCGTTGGGTTTGCATGCCGCCGCTGCAGAAAATGGACGAAGCCTTGGCGGAAGTGCGCTGGTCAAAAGAGCACGGCGCCTGCGGCGTCTTGAAAAAAGGCGACCGCGAAGCGGGCAAGTATCCGGCCGATCCGTACTTCGAGCCCCTATACGCGGAAGCGGAGAAGCTCGATCTGCCGGTCTGCGTTCACACCGGCTCGGGCGTGCCGGACTTCTCGCCGGCGCGGGAATTTTCCCATGGCCAATTCATGCGCACGAAGGCGGCGGCGATCAACGGTATCATCGGGCTGATCCTGCATAAGATCCCCGCGAAATTTCCCAAGCTGCGCATCGGCTGCATCGAAGCCGGTTCCATGTGGGCGCCGTTTGTCGCCTACGATCTGCGCCGGCAACAGTTGCGCCAGCAGGGACGGGAGAGCACGAGCGTGCTCGGTGTTCCGTTGCTGAACCTGGGGAAAAATGTATTTCAGGAAAATCGCGTCTACATTACCTGCCAGGTCGACGAGGATCTTCCGTATATTATTAAATGTGTCGGCGAAGATAATTTAATGGTCGGCTCTGATTACACGCACCGCGATCCGTCGATGGAGCTGGAGTTCCGCAAGGAGCTGCAAGCGCGCGCGGATAAGGGCGATATTCCGCAGTCGGCGGTACAAAAAATTCTCTACGACAACCCGAAGGCTTTTTATGGGCTTTAGATCGTGGCGGGTCAACCAGGATTGAATGATGCTCAGCTCCAAACCGCGGATGCATTCTGAACGGGTCGACTGTAAGTCCGCTCTATTTCCGTCATTCCGGCCCTTCGACGGCGCTCAGGATAGACTCCAGCCGGAATCCAGGCGGCTTTTGAATGTGTACCCAAAACGAACCTGGATGCCGGCGTGCGCCGGCATGACGAATGTTACTTTGGCCGACGGCGAAAAGATTTCATTGTATCTGAGGAAAACACTAAATCGTTACTCTGATTTCAGGAGGTCATGAGATGATTGTTCTCAGTCCGGAAGGAAAGGCGCAGACGTCGGCGGTGCGAGTCGCCAGCGTGCCCAAGTTTACGGATCTGCGCGGCAAGGTGATCGGCTTGCTCGACAACAGCAAGCCCAACGCGGACAAATTGGGCGAGCGCTTCGAGAAGTTACTGCGCGAGAAGTACGGCGTGGCAGGCGTGGTGAAACGTCGCAAGCTCACCGCGCAGCAAGGCGCGCCGAAACAGTATCTCGATGAGTTGGCGGCGCAGACCGACTTCATACTTAGCGGACTCGGAGATTGAGGGTCGTGTACGTCGTGGAGTGTCCACGACTCGATCGAACTTCAGAAGCGCGGCAGGTTCGCGGTTACGGTGATTACCCACGCCTTCGACGCGCTCGCAAAATCCGAGAAGGAAGCCTTCGGCGCTCCGGATCATCCCGTGTTGGTTGTGCAGCATCCCATCGGCACGGTGAAAGTGGACGAAGTCAACAAGCGGGCGGACGCGGCATTTGAGAAGCTGATCGATATTCTTCTGGCACCTGAGCAGAGGACGGCCGCTGCCGGCTGATTTGTTCAGTAACATCAATTCCTATCGATTTCCCTCTCCCGCTTGCGGGAGAGGGTGAGGGTGAGGGTGAACCACCCTCACCTCTGTCCTCTCCCTCCGATGGAGAGCGAGGAGGTAAATTTGGGACCTCTTTCTGATAAGTCGTGTTTGGTGGCCATTTAACGCACGAGATTGGAGCGATATCCGATGACAGCCACAGCACTTCAGGCCGAACGTTTCGAGATACCCGACGACATTTGGGCGGCGCAGGCGTTTTTCGAGGAAAAAGGTTGGGGCGATGGGTTGCCGATTATTCCGCCCACCGAAGAGCGAGTGGCGCAGATGCTCGCGGCGACCAAACGCAAGCCTGACGAAGTGATCGGTGCGGTGCCGCCGCGCTGGGCTCAAGCGACAGTTGAGAAAATCGCCATCAACGGCGTGATGGCGGGCTGCAAGCCGGAATATATGCTGGTGCTGATCGCCGCAGCCGAAGCGCTCACCGATCCCAAACTCAATCTCTATGCGTTGCAAGCGACGACCGGCGGGCCGGCGGTGATGATCATCATCAACGGGCCGATCCGCAAGCAGTTGAACATCAACGGCGGTCCCAACGCATTGGGCGAAGGATGGCGCGCCAATGCGACCATCGGCCGTTGTGTTCGGCTCATGCAACGCAATATCGGCGGCTCCTATCCAGGCACGACGTGCAAAGCGACTTTAGGTTGGCCCGGCAAGTACTCCATCTGCGTCGGTGAAAACGAAGAAGCGAGCCCGTGGGAGCCGCTCCACGTGGAGCGCGGTTTCAAGCAGGATCAGAGCACGGTGACGGCGATCAGCGCGGATGCCTCCGTGCGCGCGTCGGATTTGGATAGCTCGAACGCTGAAGGCGTGCTGATCAATTTCGCGCAGAAAATGGACGGACCGTCGGGGCCGGAAGCGATCATGGTGATCTGCCCGGAGCATGCCAAGATCATCGCCGGCGATGGTTTCAGTAAAAAAGATGTTCAGAAATTCATCTGGGAGCGCGCCGCCTATCGCATGAAAGATCTTCCCGACGAGACGTTTGATCAGCGGATCAAGCGCCGCTCCGATCTCAAGCTGACGCGCGACAGCGTTATTCCCGTAACCGACAGGCCGGAGGACATACTCATCATCGTCGCCGGCGGCGACGGCTCGCAGTCGCAGTATATTCACGTCTGGGGACAAAGCACGCCCGAGGGCGGGTCGACGCGGAGCGTCACGAAAGTCATTCGGGATTAAGAGTTCCAATCGTTCCAAACGTTCCAGTTGTTTCAATCGTGTCGGATTATTAATGGTTGCGCTATGTTTACCCTCGCCCGCTCGCGGGCAGGGTGAGGGTTCGATAAATCGAGCCACCCTCACCTCTGTCCTCTCCCTCCGATGGAGGGCGAGGAGGCGAGATGTCTAAATCCGCGGAGTGACCCAGCTTTGGACCCCAGTATGCTTCGAGCTCGAACTCTGATTGCGATCGCCGTGACGATTCTCCTAGTCGGTGCGGTGCTTACGGATTCAATCATTGCCGCCGATAAGATTCGCATCGGCTACTCCGGCGCGACGGTCAGCAATGCCATGTTATGGGTGACCGACGAAGGAAAACTGTTCCAAAAAAACGGCATCGATCCGCAAATCCTCTATGTGCAAACGACGCTTGGACAGACGGCGATGATCGCAGGAGAAATCGATATGTGCGTTTACTCCGGAAGTCTGCTCTCGTCGGCGCGGTTGCAGGGCGCCGACGTGGTAATGGTCGCACGATGGCATAACAGGTAACGGGAGAGAATGATGTTGAGAGTAGAAAGTTTGGTGATTTGTTTTGCTTTTATTGCAGCTTCCGCCGGCGCGGCGCTGGCACAAAGCCTGCCCAAAGTCCGCGCCGCCTACACCTCCATAGGCATCCAATTTGATCCGGTTTACATCATGAAGGAGCTCGACCTGTCGCGGAAATACGGCGTGGATGCAGAAATTCTTTTTGTTCCGGTGAGCTCGCGGGCCGTCCAGGCGGCTCTGGCCGGCGAGATTCAGTTCATCACCAGCGCCGGCGTCGCGAACATTAACGCTAACATGAGCGGCGGTGACTTCGTCGGGCTGACCGCAACGCTCAATACTTTTGTGTTCAAGATCATGGCGAATCCGGAGCTCAAAAAGCCTGAAATGCTAAAGGGAAAGAAGGTCGGTATTTCCCGGCTGGGTGGCGCCAGCGATTTTTCCATCCGCTATGCGCTGACTCGCTGGGGCCTGGTTCCCGACAAAGACGTCGCCATTATCCAGGTGGGCGGCGAGCAGGAAGAGTTTCTGGCGCTGCAAAACAAAGCGGTGGACGCCGTTGTTTTATCCGAACCCTTCGCGACGCTGGCGAAACGGTCGGGTGCCGCCGTTCTCGCCGATTTAAGCCAGCTTGGCGTGACTTATTCGATGCATGGTTTCGGCGCGCGAAAAAGCTTCATTCAGGCGAATCGAGACGTCGTCATCCGATTCATGAAAGCCTATCTCGAGGGCATCTATGTCTTCAAAACGAACAAAGACCTTGCGCTGAACGTGCTGAAAAAGTATACGCGGCTCGACGATCTGTCCCTGGTGCAAACGTCGTACGACGAGATGTCCCAGAGACTGATCCGTAGAGTTCCCCACCCGGACCGCGAAGGCATTCAGACCATCATAGATCAACTCGCCAAGACCCGGCCGCAAATGAAAAATCTCAATTCCGGTGACTTCATCGATCCGTCGATTTTGAAGGAAATCGAGGACAGCGGCTTCGTCAAAAAGTTGTATGGAAATTAATGGCACGGTTCCGGAGTAACTTAACGACCCTCGGCTCTAAGCCGAGGAGTTCTGAATTGGTCGACTGGAAGTCGACTCGTGTTCCTGTCATTCCGGCCCTTCGACGGCGCTCAGGATAGACGCCAGCCGGAATCCAGGCGGTTTTTGACCCCGAACTCAAATCGAACCTGGATGCCGGCGTTCGCCGGCATGACAAGCTTTCATTTCGCCTGAAGGCAAGGGATTTCAACCATCCCCGAGGGAGACATTGAATATGATCATCGATGCCGACGCTCACGTGGAAGAATCCGAAGCCATGTTCGATCGGTTGGACAAAGAGTTCCGGCCGCGCCGGCCGCTGTCGGTACGCTTGGCCACGGATACGGTGTATGGAAAATACAACGCGGTCTGGCTGATCGACGGCGAGACGTATCCGAAACTCATGGGCAAAGGTGGCACGATCTTTCGCACGCCGACGATCATGGAAGCCGCTTCGCTCAAACGCGAGAGCATCGGCGCGCAGGAATTGACCGATGTCGCTGCGCGGATTCGCGACATGGATAAAGTGAAGATCGACACGCAGGTCGTGTTTCCAAGCCTCTTCTTGACCGTAACCTCCGAAGACTTGCGCTTAGAAGCGGCGCTATTGCGCGCCTACAATAGTTTTCTCGGCGAATGCGCGACGGCTTCGAAAAGTCGGATTCGCTTCGCAGCGTTGGTGCCGATCCGCGACGTCGAGGAGTCGATCAAGGAGATCAAGCGCGCCGCGAAGATCGGCGCCGCCGCGGTGATGTTGCAAGGGATGGCGTGGGACAAGCTGCTCGGCGATGAAAGCCTGTTTCCTTTCTATCAAGCCGCGGCTGATTTGAATCTGCCGATCTGCGTGCATCTTGGCTGGGGCTGTCCGGCGCTCACCAATATCTTCGACGCTTCGACGAATTTCTACAGTGCGATCCTGCCTGTGGTTGTGGGTTTCAACAGCATCATGAGCTCGGCGGCGTTCGAGAAGATTCCCAACCTGCGCTTCGCATTCTTGGAAGCGGGCGCTGCTTGGATTCCTTTCCTCATTAAACAAGTACGGCGCGACAACGCCAGACAGAAAAAAGCCAAAGATCCGATCGAATATTTCAAAACCGGCCGAGTATTCGTCACCGCCGAAGCCGATGAAGACTTGAACGTTATTGCCCAGATCGTCGGCGAGGATTCTTTCGTCCTTGGCTCCGACTATCCGCACGGCGATCCGTCGCGCCAAGAGGACATGGTCGCGGAGTTTCGCGAGCGAACCGATCTGTCGCAACGCATGGTTGAAAAAATGTTGTCCGACAATCCGCGGAGGCTGTACGGTCTCTGAGGTCGATGGAGCTGGCAGCCGCGCGAAAGGTCACGGTCTCTTTGTCTTTGCTTGCTCCGGCTCAACGCTACTTTTTTCGTGATTGGTTTGGATTGAGACGAAACGTGCGATCATCGTCGCGACATACATGATCCCGATCACGGCCTCGATCAGGCTCAATGAACGTGCCGGGG
>DASYUV010000037.1:0-12741 GCA_036000865.1 Binatia bacterium
CCGGCGTGGCGCGCCACGATCGTGCCGCCGAGGATCTTACCAGTTTTCTTGTCGTAGTGAACCCGCCCGAAGCCATCAGTTTCGCCGTCCAGGATGGCCCGGTCGACTTCGCTCAGCGATTGGGTAAGCGTTGCCACGTCGTATCCGGCCGCCCTCGCGTCTTTTTCGTAGTGACCGACATGAGCGATTTCCGGATCGGTATAAGTACACCAAGGTATGACGAGATCGGTGACTTTGCGCCGGGCGAGAAAGAGCGCGTTGGCGATCACGATGCGCGCCATGGCGTCAGCGGCATGGGTGAATTTATAACGCGAGCAGATATCGCCCGCGGCGAACACCCGCGAGTTAGAAGTGCGTAGCCCCGCGTCTACGTCTACTCCGCGCACCGAGTAACCTACGCCGGCAGCCTCCAAGCCAAGATTTTCTAAATTCGGCATGCGACCGACCGACACTAGGATGGCGTCGCAGGTGATCTCGCACGGCCGATCGTCGAAGCGTAGATAAATGCTCTTTGCCCCGTTCTTTCTCTCCGCTCGTTGGACCTTTGCACCGCTGATGATTCGCACGCCGTCCTTTTCAATCTGATGATGCACGATCGCCGCAGCATCCCGATCTTCCTTGGGCAGAATCTCCGCGCCGTCCGTGAGCAACGTCACTTCACAACCGAAGCGGCAAAAGCTTTGCGCCAGCTCGCAACCGACGGGCCCCGCGCCGATCACCGCCAAACGGCGCGGCAGTTCCGTCAATGTGAAAATCGATTCGTTAGTGTAGAAGCCGGTTTCCCTGAGTCCGGCAATCGGTGGCTCCGCCGCACGCGCGCCGGTGGCGATCACGGCGCGGTCGAATTCCAGTCGCTTGCCGTCCACTTCAATCGCTCTCGGGCCGACGAAGCGTCCGTTGCCGATAAACACCTCGACGCCAAGTTTGGTAAAGCGTTCGACCGAATCATGATAGCTGATCTCGGCGCGCAGGCTGCGCATACGCTCCATCGCAACGGCGAAGACGATATCAGGTTCGCCCGTCAACTTGATCCCGAATTCCGCGCCGTCGCGCGCATCATGCGCCGCCCGTGCGGCGCGAATCATTCCCTTAGAAGGCACGCAACCGACGTTGAGACAATCGCCGCCCAATAGGTTACGCTCAATCAGCGCGACTTTGGCGCCGAGTCCGGCCGCGCCGGCTGCGCTCACTAAGCCCGCTGTCCCGCCACCGATCACCACCAGGTTGTATTTTCCCGCCGACGTCGGATTCACTCGCCCGACCGGGTGACAGTTGGCGATTAATTGTTTGTCATAGGGATCGTCGACGAGCAGCATTTGGTTGAATACTGTCGGTTCGTGGCTGGAATCGAGCCGAGGCATGTCCGCAACCGCGCTGCTTTCTTGTTGCTGTTCAGTTTCGCGCAAAGCTTTGCGTGCAACGCGAGTCACGATCACGACCACCGCGATGGTGGCCAACAAGCCGACGTATTTCAGAATCTGTTGATAGAAGTTGACTGACGCATCCATCTGTCCGGTAATCGCGTCGCGCGCCGCTGCGCCGATGTAGACAAACAGGAACGTCGCCGGCAACATGCCGAGCAAATTCGCCAGAACATATGCGCTGGGACGCACTGCCGTTAGACCCAAGAAATAATTGAGCAGAACGAACGGAAACACCGGGCTCAAGCGCGTGAGTAGCACCATCTTGAAACCTTGGCGGCCGATCGCTTGATCAAGCAAGCGAAACTTTGGATTCGCCGCCGCCCAGTTGGCGACATTTTCGCGCAGGAAACTGCGCGCCAGCAAGAACGAGCAGAGCGCACCGAGGTTGGCGCCCACGACGACAACGAAGAATCCGGTCTTCAGGCCAAAAAGAGTTCCAGCGCCCACGGTAATCGCGCTGCCGGGTATAAAGAGCACCGTACAGATCATATACGCGAGAACGACGACCACTGGGCCAATGGCGCCGAGCGACCGCACGTAGCTCTCGATCTGCATGAACCATTGGCGCACGGGAAGGAAAAGAAAACCGACGATGAAGGCCGCCAGCAGCGAAATGATAACGATGGCCTTAATCGGTTTCATGGTTGCTTCTGCGAACAACCGCTGGTGTCCGCCGCCATCGGATGTAACTGGCTGTCGGTTCGGTGCGAGATCACTCTAAGCTCTTTTCTCCCGCGCAGAGGGCACGCCATTGACTGAATCGCGGCAATTGTTTTGGAGTTTTTAGAACTTAAACGAGGGCACCGCCGCAACTGCTGCCAGCGCCGGCCGTGCAGGCGTAGCAATGATTGCCGATACGGATCGACCGACTGACTACCTGGTCGATGGACAATGACAAAATGTTCAACGCCTTTCCGTCGTCATCGGTCATGGGCAGATCTAACATCTGATTGAAGTCGCAATCGTAGATCGTGCCGTCCCAACCGACACTGACGAGATTGCGGCACATCACCTGATCGAGAGTGGCGGGATTGAAATTGGTCTCGAGCAATTCCACGTAGCGATCATACTCGCCGCGCAATTTGAGATGGGTCGCATAGCGCGTGATAGGCATGTTGGTAAGGCAGTAAAGATGATTGAACGCAATGCCGAACTGGTCAGCGAGAATTCGTTTGTAGTCCTGTTCTACTTCCGCTTGCGGCGGTGGCAAGTGCGGGCCGACCGGGTTGTAGACGAGATTTAGAATCAATCCGGTCTCCGCTTGGCCGTAGCCGATTTGGTTTAAGAGCTGCAGGGCGCGAATGCTCGCGTCGAAGGTGCCCTTGCCGCGCTGTTTGTCGACGTTTTCTTCTGAATAGCACGGTAGGGAGCAAACCAACTCGATCCCATGGTCTTTAAAAAACTCGGGCAGATACTCCTTGCCGGGTTCGAAGATGACCGTCAGGTTGCAGCGATCCATCACGTGGCGTCCGAGGCGCCGCGCCGCCGCGACTAAATAATCGAAATCGGAATGCAGCTCGGGCGCGCCGCCGGTGACATCCAAGGTTGGAATCTCGGTGCGCGAGAGAAAACCCAATACCGCCTCGACGTTCTCTCGGCTCATCATCTCCTTGCGCGTCGGCCCCGACTCAACGTGGCAGTGAATACAAGCCAGATTACAGTAGCGCCCCATGTTGACTTGCAACACGTCGACGGCGCGCCGGTTTAGGGTTCGGCCGGCGAGATGAAGCTTTTCTGCAAAGGGCCGCATAGATTTTCGAATCGCTTCCGATTTGCGATTCTCTATCCTCGATCTTCTATCCTCTATCCTCGAGTTGTTACTTACGGACAGCAATTGGATCCCGGCCCGCACACGCTCTCGGAAATCCTTGTAACGTTGTATTCCAAGCCTTTGGTTTCCCGCGGATGGCGCCTGTGATCGCGCGAACAATCAAAGACAGCGGCCTTCTCGATCGGTACGTTTTCCCTCGGCGGAATGAGAATAAATTGATCTTGATAAGGTGGCTTCGAGTAGATGTCGAAAGTCTTCTCGCAAACCGCCATCCGTGCGCCGCGCTCGAGTGTGTGGCCGTCATCATCGACCACCTGCTTCCACGGACCGCGGTAAATCACCGCTTGATTGCGCTCGACGCAAGGCCCCTCTTTTCCCTTGTAGGCTGTCACTGTAATGGCCCGAAATTCGATTCCCTCGACCGTCTGGTAGGCCTCTGACCGAAATTCTTCGATGCGAATGCCATAGAACTTCGCTTCCTCGAACGCCCGGAGAAACTCTTCTTCTTGGAATGCACCGGACACGCAGGCGCTCCAGAGATTGGGGTCTTGCGCCAAGTGTTCAGGCACCGGCTCGTCGCTGATGATGTCGGAAATCGCGACTCGGCCGCCGCGCTTGAGCACCCGGTACATTTCGGCGAAGAGCTGCTTTTTGTCCTCGGGCCGTACCAGGTTGAGGACGCAGTTGGATACGATCACATCGACGGATTCGTCGGGCACCAGTGATTGCTCGTGACGGACGTGATTTTGGAATTCTTCGAGGCGCGCCAAATCGTTCACCGACTGTATCGGATTTTGCCGCAAGTATTGATCGACCAGTTCGAGGTTGGTTCGAAGGTCCTGGATTTTACCCCGGCGAAACTCGACGTTGTGATAGCCGAGCTTATCGCCGATCGATTTCTGGTGTTTACGTGCCAGATCAAGCATCGGCGGATTGAAGTCGACACCGATGACTTTTCCCTTGGCGCCGACGATCTGCGAAATGATGTAACAAGCCTTGCCGCTACCTGAGCCGAGATCAAGAACAGTTTCACCTTCATGAACATACCGCGACGGATCGCCGCAGCCGTAATCTTTCTCGATGATTTCGCTAGGAATAACGCTCAGGAGAGATTTGTCGTAATTCACAGACAAACAGAGACAGGGTTCAACTTCTTTAGCCGCATCGGCATAACGCTGCAATACTGCCGTTTCGAAATCGGTACTGCCGACGTTGCCGTTCATTCCATTGGTTTTTAAAAGCGTGCCCATATTTTTAATTAACTTCTCCTTTTCTCGAGTCAGTCCCCGCCAATACCGTAGATATTATCTCGCTGCGTCGGTAATGCACAACTCCGAACGTACAAGGGAAACACGAAACGTTGATTCCGATTGATAGGCCTAAGTTGAGTCTTTAAAGAAATCCAGGAAAAAATCCTTGCTCTGGTCACTGTTCCAATGTCGGTGCCCACTGACTTCGACAGATCCGATTCGATCTCAATTCGATCTAAATATTGGGGCGCCTAAGTGTCGCTTTTTTCGTAAACCTCTATACAACAACAAATTCAATAGCCAAAAAGTTCCACGAAATTTCGAATTTGTATTGAGGGAGCCCCGCACAGGAGCAACACGGCATTCACCCACGGAAGACTCCCCAGGCCAGAATACATCACAGTCCTGGCTTCGAGATTTTACAAACCTACCGCGAAAATTTGAGGGAACTTTTAAGGCTCATGTTGGTTATAACAAAGAGGACAGAGGATGCTCCATGACCCTTTCACGTCGTGAGTTTCTCGCTCTGCTCGGAGGCACGGCAATCGTCGGCAGTTCGCTTTGGCGAGTGAAGACTACCGAAGCCAAGGCTTGGTCGTTTGAAGATTTTACGCAGCACATTCAGTCCGGTGGCCCGCCCAAGGACGGCATTCCGCCGATCGATCGGCCTAAGTACATTTCAGCCGCCGAGGCCGACAAGTTTCTCAAACCAAATGACATCGTCTTCGGCTTGGATCGCCACGGCTTGGTTAAAGCCTATCCGCAAAAGATTCTAGTTTGGCATGAGATTGTTAACGATGAAGTCAAAGGCGAAAAAATTGCCGTCACTTACTGCCCGCTGACGGGATCCGCTCTCGGTTTCCGCGGCCGGTCTCGGGATGGGGCAATGCTTACTTTTGGGACAAGCGGGAAACTCGTCAATAGTAATCTCCTCATGTACGACCAGCAGACCGATAGCCAATGGCCGCAGATCCTGGGCATTGCGATTGACGGGAAATGTAAAGGGACAGCTCTTGAGGAGATTTCGCTCGGATGGACGCAATGGTCGCGCTGGCGCCAGCGACACCCCGATACGGTGGTGCTCTCAACGGATACGGGATACTTCCGCTCCTACGGAACTGACCCGTACGGATCCTACGATAAATCGAGAACCTATTATGATTCGGGCGCGCCGCTGTTTCCGGTGATGGCCAACAACGATCGGTTTAGCCCGAAAGAGGTGGTCGTCGGAGTAAAAGTCAACGGGCGGCAGATGGCGGTATCTAAGCAAGGGCTGCGCAAAAAAAGCGTCATCAATACTACTTTGGCCGGTCTCCCGTTGGTCGGTACGTACGATCCGGAACTTGAGCTTGCGCGAGTATTCGTCCGCCAGGTAAATGGGCAGCCGACAAATTTAAGCTCTGCAAAGGGCCGCATTGTAGATGAGCTTACGCATTCGCAATGGACCCCAGCAGGGCGCGCCGTTGAGGGCAGGGCGATGGGAACCCAGCTTAAGCAGCAACCCTGTTTCGATGTGATGTGGTTCGCGTGGTATGCGTTCTTCCCGGGAACCCAAGTTTTAAGCTGAAAACGGTTCGATAACGATGAGCAGAAGCTGGCTAAATCAATTGACGGATTGCCTCAGCGATGGTCTAGCTCAACGAGTGGGCGTGTGGCTGGGCCTGGCATTCGTTACTTTGTATCTCTATTCCGTGGGCAATCTTGTGATCGCTCCGGGCACCGATTTGGCATTCGGAAGGCCCATACCCGCAGCCTCCGTCGTCTCCGATTGGGCGACAAAAATGTGGAAGCCGATTGCTCCTTTCGTATGGGAGCCAATCGTCGCTCTTTTTCCAATTCGTCCTATTGCGCTGTTCATCTCGATACCCAACCTCTTGTTGGCGCTTTTGCTCGGCAGCCTCGTGGCGCTGAATATCGTCGTTGCCGTTGCCCGGGCAAGATTAGTCCTGACAGCGAAAAAGAGCGGTTTTCTAAGTGGCTTTCTCGCCTCATTCCCAGCGCTCCTCACTGGATTTGCCTGTTGTGTTCCGACCGTGATTCTCGCGTTGGGCTCTTTGGCCGCCGCGTTTACTGTAGCGGCCATTGCCATTGCGCCGTATTTTTTGCCGCTCGCGGCCCTTGCCCTTGTCGGGAATCTCGTCTGGGGATTGCGCCAGTATCCTTGCGCGCTACGCCCGGCTTCATCGAAAGTTGCCGTTAAACAGAACAGAAGTAAACATATCGGCGATGTAAAACTTAAAACCCAGGAAAAGGAGGGATGATCATGCGTTCTGATGTCATTAACGGGATTCTCTCAGGTCTGGTGGCCGGCGTGGTCTTCGGCATTATGATGCAGATGATGAATGCTCCGACGCCCGAAGGCGGGCAGATGCCGATGATGGCGATGGTAGCCAAAGTCGTGCGTTCCGACAGTATCGCCGTTGGTTGGCTCTATCACTTGTTCAACAGCGCGGTCATCGGTGCCATCTTCGGCTGGCTATTAAGAGAACGCTCCCACAAGTTCAGTGCCGCTACAGTTTGGGGGCTTGTATACGGCTTCGTCTGGTGGATTTTGGGCGGTTTGATTTTGATGCCGATGTTTCTTGGCATGGCGCCTTTTGCACCGCTTCAGATGGAGATGATGCGGCCGGTCGCGATGGGAAGTCTGATGGGCCATATCATATACGGGGTCATTCTTGGCGGCGGTTTTTCCATGCTGAAGCAAGGAATCCCTGGAATAACCCACCACGCATAGACAGCGCTCTGCGGCGGCGGTTAGAGCAGGAGAGCTTTATTAAAAGCGAATCTCAGGGTTCGGCCACAGAACAAAAAGAATGAGAAGAGACCCATCATCGGCAGGGGAGAAGTGCTTTAGGGCAGGACTCTGGGGATCGACAATAGCGATTATTTGCTGCTTTACTCCCGCGCTCATCATTGCGCTGGGGTTTTTGGGTCTTGCGGCTGTGACTCCCTATCTGGATTATATTCTCTTCCCCCTGCTGGTCATATTTTTGATCCTGGCGCTTTACGGCTGGTGGAGGAGAAAAGAACACGGATGAGCAGGGTCCAAAGCAGCCACTCGTGCGAAGGTGACAACGCGGGAGACAGTCGGTAACGCAGACGGGCAGCCTATTGGAGTAAAAAGGTGGAAAGAAAGGTTACCATTTATTCAGCTCCCGGCTGAGCCTCATGCCGTGCAGCGAAAGAGTTTCTTTCGCATCACCAGATCCCGTTTACTGATCGCAACATAGCTGAGGATCTTAGCGCTATGGAAGAACTGGTGCAGAAGATCGGTCGCCAAGCCACGCCTGTTATTGTCGTGGATGAGGAAGTGATCGTAGGCTTTGATCGGGGAAAACTCCAGCGTATTTTGGGTTTGTGACGCGTGAGGACTGTGAACTGCCCTGTGTGCGGGAGAGCGTTGGAAATTTGCGAAAGCGTCAAGCCGGGAAAGATCCTCGACTGCCCTTTTTGAGCCGGCGTTTCCCTCAGGCTGAGGGAAGAAGGAGGTCGGCCGTTTGCTACACTCGTGAAGAAAGTCAGCTGTCCCAAGTGCGAAACGATTCTGATCCTTTCCGATGATGCCAAGCCAGGAGACACCATCCGATGTTGCGGCAACGACTACAGACTTACCTACGAATTTGGTTCTTATGCCCTTCAATAATTTTAAGAACGAACGGATAGTTTGCTGCCGCGAAGAGGCAAGCAATAACGGAGGGGAAGATGGTTAAAACTATCCTGCTGCCTGTATCACTTTTTATCGCCCTTACAAGTTCGGTCGCTTATGCCCAACTAGGACCTAAAGACGGCATGGAGCTTAAACCCGCAGATCTCGAAAGAATCAAAGTGGGAGATACGGCGCCGGACTTCACGTTGGAGAATCTGGGCGGAAATAGAATTAGCCTTTCCGACTTCCGGGGGAAGACAAGTGTCATCTTGGTTTTTTACCGCGGCCAATGGTGACCGTACTGTACACAACAGCTCGGGGAGCTGAAAAGTCTCTTGACCAAAGAGGAAAAAGACAAGGTTCAGATACTGACCGTCAGTATTGACAGCCATGAAGATTCAAAAAAGTTTGTGCAGAAACTGAAGGACAGATTCCCTGGTGACCTCGACTTTCCCATGCTCGAGGATAAAGACCATAAAGTTATTGATCGCTATGGCATTTTGAATCCGGACGGCAAGGGCTGGCCGCATCCAGCGACTTACGTCATCGATAGGCAGGGGGTAATTCGTTGGAAGTTTATAGAAGTAGACTATAAGAAAAGGCCGACGAACGACCAGATCCTCCAGGCGCTGAGACAAGTTCCATAGTTGGCGCAACCATCTGGGGTCACCGCATCGCGCGAGCAGCCTGTCCTGCAACATCCCGGACGAGCTTATTTCTACAGATACACCTGCGATTTAGAAGCTTTCCCTTCCGGGAACTTTAGACCTACCAAAACTGTTTTACTCGTGGTTGTCCTGTTTGGACTTGCCTCTTTGCCTCTGTAGAATGCGCAGGTGGCCGAAGAGAAAAACAGTGCGGCGGCGAGGGAGCAATTTTTATATGAAGCTGTGGCTCACCTCGATCACCTTTATCGGGTGGCATTCCACCTCGCATCCGAGCCCGAAGAGGCGGAAGATTTGGTCCAGGAAACTTATTTGCGAGCAATGAGCGCGCACGAACAGTTTACTCTCGGAACCAACATGAAAGCGTGGCTCACCAGGATTCTCTACAATTTCTTTTTCGATCGCTACCACGAGAAGAAAAGGTGGATTTCGGTAGAAGACGGTGTCGTAGGTGGAACAGAAGCTTTCGACTATTCGGAAACCGTCCCGACAGTAAATCCTGGGCCGGAAAGCTACGCTTTAATAAAGGAGCTCAATGCGAAAATCAGTGAGGCCTTACGAAAACTCCCTCCAGATTTCCGGGTGCCAATCATTTTGGTTGATATGGAGGATTTTTCTTACGCGGAAGCAGCGGAAGTACTCTCGTGCCCTATAGGAACAATCCGCTCTCGGGTCTCCCGGGGTAGGAAGCTGCTGCACAAATATCTTAAGTCTTACGTAGGAAAAGGAACAAAATGAATTGCGCAGATGCACGCGAACTCATAACCGCTCTGGTCGATAACGAAGTATCTGATCTGGAACAATCATTGATACAAGGTCATCTTAAAGAGTGCTCCAGATGCCAGTGGGCTTATGAGCAGGAGCGGGCTCTAAAGCGAGAAATCCACAACGTTGGCATCAGCATGACGGCGCCCCCTCATCTCAAGAACAAGATTCTAACTGATCACGGGCTGGTGCCAAAGGAACTCGAATTTTCCACGGGGTGGAGGAAGGTCCTGTTCCTTCGCCCGTTCGCCCATCCAGCTTTTGCCTCCGCGCTACTTCTTCTCGTTGTGCTACCGGTAATCTATTTTTTAATGCAGCCGCATAGCGAACGCATTTCCTTAGCAGCCTTGCAGACTCAATCTAAGATAATGCGGGGTGAACTTTCTCTGCGAACAGCAAAGAATAAAAAGGAGCTTAGAGATTGGCAGATGCGCGCCGTAAACGGCGAGTTTGTGCCGATGGAATATGATCTTTCCTCGATACAGTTCGAGCCCATAGGCGGTGCCGTACAGGATATGGATGGTCGAAAAATAATTGTCACAGTCTACAAGGGACCGAGCGCCTCGGTCACCTGTTTCACCCTCCGCGGAACAGATAAAGACGCGCCAAGAGAGGCCACAGTATTTTATGACCAAGGGAGAAAAATTAACTTCTATACGTTCTCCGGGAATGGATACAATGCGGTTCTGCACCGTGAAGGTGAAGTGATCTGCATTTTAATGTCCGACATGCCCGCAGAAAAGCTTCTTGCATTAGCCAGGGGTAAGACCGATCAGGCCTAAACTCTCAGCGGTGTCTACGAGCGCTCATTAACGACTTTTCGAACCGAGAATCCCACGGACAGCCGAATCTGATTTACAGAGCACTCCGAGGTTTCTTACTGTTTTAGGCTCCGCCCTCCGCATGCATCCCAACGCCCGGCATAGCGCTGCGTGTCCAGTCTGAGAGAGTGGAGCAAGAGAACCCACACGATGAACGAAAACGCACGCCAAGGGCCCCAGGTGAGAAAACGCCTGCCCGACGTAATCAGAGGTAGAGGGATTAGCTTAGTCCGGCCCACCTTTTTGAGCCGCCGGCTAAAATCCAAATCTTCCATGAACAAGTCGCGATAGCCACCGAGCGAGTGAAAAATGTTCGCGCGCACAAAGATGCCTTGGTCGCCATAATAATTGCGCGTGAAAAAATAGCGCCGCCGGTTGACCCAGCTGATGAGCTTGAGACTCCACACCGTTTCCTCGAAGCGATGCTCGAAAGCTCCGCCGACGACTCTGTGATCCTGCAAAGCACTTTGGATCTCGACTAAGGCGTCTAGGGGCGGGTACGAGTCCGCATGCAAGAAAAAAAGGGCACCGCCGGACGCTATGGAGGCGCCGGCATTCATTAAAGCCGAACGCGTCGAGTGCGCGGGCCATACAATTTTGGCGCGGCCGGCAACGGCATTTTCTGTCTCTTCCTTTTCCCCTGCCGCGGCAACGATAATTTCCGCGCTCTCGATCCTGTGCAAGCGTTGCAAATGATCGAGCGCAAGGCGAAGCGCCTTAACATCGTTTCGCGCGGGGATCACAATGGAAACGAAAAGATTCATCCTGGATCAATCACGCAAGCAGCTCCCGCGGGGATCCCGAGAGCGGACCGCGTGATGGCTCGCCATTCGGGCAATTGCCACGTCGGTCGCTGTTTTCTAAACGGCATCCCGAGGATCTCGGCAAGCCGTACTTCGCTTTCGTCGCGGTAAGCCGGAACGCCGATTGTAATCTCACTCTGCGGCACATTTAATTTTAACGTGCGGTGCAAAAAGTCCCACAGAGTAAGCCCGCTCGACCAGTTGGAATCCTGTTCACCGTGGATGATCGAGTGATGGATGCCGTGCATGCGCGGGGTGACGATAAAATAGCTAAGTCGCTTTTCGAGTTCGATGGGCAGGCGCACATTGGAATGGTGAAAAAGGATCGACAACATGAGCGCGGTCTGCCAGATGGATAACGACAAAGGAGACACGCCGATCGGGGCGATTTGCCCGGCGCGCCACGGCACGGACAGAACCAGCTCGGAAAAGTGAAATTGCAGCGCTGTCGAAGCATCAAGCTCCAGATCCACATGATGAGGAAGGTGAAAGCGCCAGAGCCACACCCAGCGATGCATCAGGCGGTGCCAGAGGTAAAGCGTATAATCCATCAAACTTACGGCGAGCGCGACTTCGAGCCAGCCAGGGAGCGGCAATTGTTTCACCAGCCCTAGTTCTCGGCGATGCACGAATTCGGAAAGCGGCTGGACGAGAGGCCTCTCGGCAACCAGAAGCGATAAAGCGCCTAAAGCCGATACGGTAAGATTGCGCGCGACCCGCCTGAGCTTTGGTTCTGCAGCCGGCCGCAACGGTCGGCGTAATTCCAGCGCGACCAGAAGGCAGAACTCGCCTAAAACCAATAAACCAGTAATCCATCCAGGCATATTAGCTACCCTGTGAACCGTTGCTGGTTTTTCTATTCGACAAGACGGAAATTGCCGCGCGTGCTTTGGGAATAGTTAGCCGCAATGGCAAGATTGGCCAACGCTCCCGATACACAATAACCGCACCACGCCTTTTCCTTTGCCGGCATCTGGTAGAAATACCAGCCAGCCGCTACCGCCTCAGCCACCGCCTTCGCAGCGGCGAAAATGGAAAGCCAAGGAGACTTTTTCCAGCGCCTCGTCAGATCTTATTCGCTCAACTCAATCCGTCCTGGCCGCAGCGGTTGCTTGAGGCGTTTTTCCATTGCGCGGGAAAAATCGTCAACGGCTTGCTGTCCAGCCCGTACCAAACCTTGCTGGAATTTGGCCGGGTCATTCCACCGATAGCCGACGAATTCGGCATAAAAAGGCGCTAACCAAAAACCTTCCCTGCGCCGTGCACGCGAACCCAAAACGTAGTTGACCGCATACTCGATTGTCGGCGGATCGGTCCAATCGGCGCGAAAGAGCACCTTTCCGCCGCGGCTGATCAGATAGGTCATGTTAGTACTACTGTGTCATTAACGTTGGTTCACGATGTTGCAGCACGGACATCGATCCAGTTTTCTGATGATGTTGCAAGCGAGCAAGAAGCGCAGCGTGGCGATGGAATCGGGCACGTGACGTTGCGCGCGCTGGGCTGCCGCGCGGGATGTAATCTTGGGGTAGGGAAGATATTTTTGATCGAGTAGAATTTTTTTTAGAGCCGTCATGTTTAAGACGTTCCGCCAAC
>DASYUV010000038.1:0-15566 GCA_036000865.1 Binatia bacterium
GAGTCCGAACTGAACGCGACCGTTATCGCCAGCAATCCGGCGATGTTTTGGTACGTACTTTCCAAAGTCGGTCTGAAATATCCGATGAGCGGGTATGGCCGGCTGCTGCGCGAATGGCCGGCGGTGGGGGAATAGGGGAAATTGGAGTGTTGGAGTGCTGGAGTAGTGGAGTGATGGGAAGTTTCGTTCGTGAGTTTGTTTACCCTCGCCCGCTTGCGGGAGAGGGAAGGGTGAGGGTGCACGAGCGAAAACTTCACCCTCACCTCAGTCCTCTCCCAGAGGGCGAGGATGTAGGAAAACGGCAGGCACGCCGTTCTTTACTGGACTTGTTATCACAGAACTACCCTAGCGTCCGCTTCAACCAGTCCGTTACAATCTTTGCTACCCTTTCTTCCGCGCCTACATAGAAGTGATCGCAGTTGGGAATGATCGCGACCTCGCATGGCCCTGCGCAGTTTTCTTTGAATCGTTCCGCCGGGTAATTTTCCATCGGTTCTTGATCGCCGCGAATAAATAGCACGGGACATTTGATCCGTTTGGCGTTCTCGACTAGATCCGGCGCGTTGGTGAGGCGGTCGAGATACGTGCGCGCGGAAATGACCCACCACCAAGCGGAGATCAGCATGAGCTGGCGCGATTTGCCGGCAGCAACCAAGGCTTCCGCTTCTTTGGTCTGCTCGTCGGTATCTCCGGCTAACGAAAAGTTGCGCGCGGAGGGCGGATTGGTGAGTCGATTTCCGCCGGCGTGCGCGGAAAGCAGAATCAGTGCGCGTGTCTCCGGATGACGCACCACATGCTCGCTGGCGAGCACGCCGCCGTTGCTGTGGCCGATAACGATCGGAAAATTGAAACCTCTGTCCGCTAGATATTTCGCCGCCAGCTCATTGTCTTCGATGCCCTCAGCTACGGTCTGATAAGCGGCGCCGACGCACTCTCGGCTGTCACGGGTGCTGACCGAGTCGTGGCCACGGCGGTTGAATGGCATGAATACATAACCGAGTGAAGTGATCTGGGGCGCCAGAAACCGCGCGGCGCAGACGTAAAAGTTCATCTGATTGCCGTGACAGTACATCGCCGCGCCCTTGATCGGTCCGTCCGGAGTGTAGTAGGCAGCGTCCAGAGGATGCGTTGGCGTCGGAATGCTGATAAGTTCAGTTTGCATGTTAGGCCCCTGAAGGAATTTTTCGCATCACATTATCGCTAAACGGCCATCCAATTCAAAGTGTGTCCACTGTGGTGTTACTTGATTTTGTTCTATCCTTCATCCGTCATTCCGGCCAACCCCGGATCACAGTCCGGGGTAACGCGAGCCGGAATCCGTCCGAGTTATCTAACAATCTTGAGAATCGTAGGGTGCGCTTGCGCACCTAGTGTCCTGAAAGGGGAAAGTTGCCATGCCTGAAGAAACAAAGGCGCCATTTCGCGCGAACCACGTGGGGAGTTTGTTGCGCCCGCCTGAACTATTGCAGGCGCGAGAGAAACGCCAGAAGGGTGAGATAAGCGCCGCGCAATTGCGGGCCGTCGAAGACCGCTCCATTCGCGACGCCGTAAAAATGCAAGAAGACGTGGGCATGCAGGGAGTCACCGACGGGGAGTTTCGCCGCACTCTTTGGCACGCCGACTTTCTCAGTCAATTCGACGGGATTAAAGCTGTCGAAGGACTGTTACCCGACTCCGCCCGGCATTTTCAAAATCCCGACTCTGACGTGCAGCGATCGCCGACACAATTTGTCGTGACGAGAAAGCTCGGGCATCCGCACGGAATTGAGACCGAGAACTTCAAATACTTAGCCTCAGTCACAAAAAATACTCCGAAACAATGCATTCCATCGCCGACACTGGTTCACTTCCGCACCGGCCGGGCGGGTGTGGACAAGATGGCTTATCCTGACATGCAGGAATTCTTCACCGACTTGGCGCGGGTCTACAGGGAAGAGATTGCCGAACTCGGGGCCGCCGGCTGTACCTACCTTCAGATCGACGACGTCAACTTCGCTTATCTCTGCGATCCCAAGATGCGGGACGGCGCGAAAAAGATCGGCGAAGATCCCGATAAGCTGCCTTTGTTGTACGCCAATCTCATCAACGAGTGCATTAAAGATCGGCCCGCCAATATGGTGGTGTGCACGCATCTTTGCCGCGGCAATTTCCGGAGTTCTTGGGTTGCCGAAGGCGGCTACGATCCCGTCGCTGAAGTCTTGTTCAATGCGCTCAACGTCGACGGCTATTTTCTGGAATTCGACACGCCCCGCGCCGGAAATTTTGCGCCGTTGCGTTACCTACCCAAAAGAAAAAAGCTAATCCTTGGTCTGGTAACGTCCAAGAGCGGCGCGTTGGAAAAGCCTGACGACGTGAAGCGGCGCATCGACGAAGCGAGCCGATTGGTTCCGCTCGACCAGCTCGGCATCAGCCCGCAGTGCGGTTTTTCGAGCACGGTTCTCGGCAACAAGCTGACTATCGACGATCAGATCGCCAAGTTAAGATTAGTTGTGCAGGTGGCGCGGGAGGTATGGGGATAAAAGTCTGCAAGGAGGATGAATCGATTGACTACATTAGGGCATCTAAGATCAATGATTCTGAAAAACTGAATGGCTAAGCAGCAAAAACAAGTAACAGGCACCGAGCATCTCACGATCTCGCGCGAAGAAATCCTCAACCGTTTGCAGGACCGCGCGCTTGTTATCGTCAACGTCACGCCGAAGGAATCGTTCGTCGAGGGGCACATCCACGGTTCGATCAATCTTCCCGTCGCCGATATCGAGTCCAAGGCTCGCCAACTGATTTCCAATCCGTCTCACGAGATCGCCGTCTATTGCGCCGGGCCGACGTGACCGCTGGGCGAGCAGGCCGTGGGCTTGTTGACCAAGATGGGTTACACCAGCGTGCGCCACTACGTTGGCGGCATGGCGGAGTGGATTGAGACGGGTGGGCCGGTCGAAAGGAGCGATTCGCCGGTCGTTCGGGTAACGGCTCGCTCAAGCGTGCCGGTTGCATCGCGCGCCTCTTGGCTAGAGATCGTTGCGAATTGGCCGCTGGAACGGCTGATCGGTTTTTGGATCGGAATGATCCTCGTGTTTGGCCTGATCTACTGGATCGCGGGTGTCAGCATGGGCTGGGGGCTGCAGGCCGGCAATGTCGCCGTCAAACCGGACCTCAATGGTCTCGGAACAGCGATCTATTTCAGTTTCGTCACGGCTCTTTCGATCGGTTATGGTGACGTCATTCCGCTCGGCGCTCTACGCATCCTTGCTGTGATAGAGGGTATTGCCGGTTTGCTCATATTCGGCTGTGTTATTTCGAAGCTGGTTTCACGCCGGCAGGAAGAGCTGACTGAAGAGATTCACCGCACGACGTTCGAGGATCGCTTGGATCGCGTGCGCACGAACTTGCATTTAGTGTTTTCCGATCTCGGTGCGGTGCAGCAGCTTCAAGCCGAACAGGGCGCTTTGCCGGGACAAGTCGTGCGGCGATTGGAAAGCACGGTCCGCGTTTTTCGCGGCGAACTGCAAACGATTCATGATCTACTCTACCGCCCGAACGTGGATCCCGACGAGGAGGCCCTCGAATCGCTCCTGGCAAATCTGGTGATTTGTCTGCAAAGCTTAGTGGAATTGAACGGTTCACGTCCAGCCAGCAATGGACAATCGGCCTCTCTCGATGCAAGTTTACGCTCGATCAGCAAACTAGCACAGGAAATCTGCGGTGAGTGCGTGCCACGAGTCTATGCTCCGTCCCTGAAGGAGTCGATGGATCAGATTCAGGAGCTGGCGCGGCGCATCGCCTGACATCGGCGGCCCGGATGATGGGATTGCGCGCATGTTCGTTAGTGTAGTATAGGATCAGCGAGAATTCTTGACGGGAGGTTGATCTATGCGAAAGATAGCGCAAGCGCTTTTACCGGTAATCGGTTTCGTATGGCTTCTAAGTGGCTGCCAAGCCCTCACCGGTGAGACCATGGGACAAAACATCGACGATACGACGATTACAACCACAGTAAAGACCAGACTCGCGGCGGAAAAAGGCATTACATTGACGCGGGTTCAAGTCGACACCAATCGCGGCGTGGTCCAGCTAACCGGCGTGGTCGATTCGGCTGGGGATCGAAGTAAAGCCGAACAGATCGCGCGCGGCGTGGGCGGAGTCAAAAGCGTCGTGAATAACCTCCAGGTGAAGTGACCGTCTAGCAGACGGGTCTCCGAAGTGGTGGCATCTGGTAGGGGCGGGTTTGAAACCCGCCGCTACGGCTGGGTTCCGGGCCGGCCTATTTGCCCGCAACGACGCTCCAATTAACTGATGATCTCCTGAGACACCACCCTACTAAGCCTGTTAAATAGTTCTCTGTTCCCTATGAATATGAAATAGAGGGGCTCCGGTGGAACGCGGAATATTCCCCGGCCACTCAGAGCACATTGATATGCCAACTTCACCCCTAAGATATGACCGGTCGCTTTGCAGCGCCCCTGCGTAGATGTTACGTTATTTTGATGGGGAAGACAGCCGTAGTCGTTGATCCGGAGTACTTAAAGCACTTTCCGGGAGAGGACCATCCCGAGCGGCCTGAGCGTATTCAAGTGCTGCTCGAATTGGCCGGCGGACTCAGTCGAAAAAAGTTTCAGCTTTTGCCACCAAGGGCCGCCAGCCGAGCCGATATCGAGCACACCCACAGTGCCGATCACGTACGCCTGGTGGAGTCAACTTCCAGCGTAAACCGATACGCGCTCGACGGCGACACGATTACCTGCCGCGATTCTTTTGGCGTCGGATTGCTTGCCGTCGGCGGCTTTTTGAACCTGCTCGATTCCATCGCAGCAAAAGATAGCCGGAACGGCTTCGCGTTGGTTCGGCCGCCGGGTCATCACGCTTTGCGCAATCGGGCGATGGGTTTTTGCTTGTTTAACACGATGGCGGTCGGCGCCGAGTATCTCAAACGTAGCCAGGGGGCGAAAAAAATTCTCATCATGGACTGGGACGTTCATCATGGGAACGGCACCCAAGACGCGTTCTACGATGATCCGTCCGTCTTGTTCATCTCGACGCATCAATTTCCTTTTTATCCGGGCAGTGGCGCCGTCAACGAAGTCGGCGTCAATGCCGGCGCTGGCTTCACCATCAACGTACCGCTGCCGGCCGGCTGCGGCGATGCTGAATATCTTGAAGTTTTCGAACAGGTCGTCGTGCCCGCCGCGGCAAAATTTGCACCGGAGTGGATTTTGGTTTCCGCCGGTTTCGATCCGCACCGGCGCGATCCGCTGGGTGGCATGGGTGTTACCGAAGCAGGATTTGGCGCGATGGCCGAGAAACTGCTCGTCCTTGCCGAGCGATTCGCCGATGGCCGTATCGCCTTCTTGCTCGAGGGCGGTTACGATCTAGCCGGCCTGCGCGATTCCGTGGTGGCAGTGTTGGAAGCTATGCAGACCGAGCACGATGACCAACCGCAGAGCTTGCAGATGGCCCAAAGCAGAATCGAACCACTCCTTCATCGAATCCTCCAAGTGCACGAAAAATATCAATAATCTGAATTCCTATTGACCCGCTCTGGCGAGTCAACTATAAAGTTTCAATTCCATTACAATTTGATTAATGCTTGGTTGGGGCATGTAAACATGAACGAACAACGCAGAGTTGTGGTGACAGGTCTGGGTTTAGTTTCCCCGCTGGGAACCGGAGTCGAAAAAAATTGGCGTGCTGTATTAGAAGGCCGGTCGGGAATCCGCAAGATTACACGTTTTGCGACTGACGGATTCGCGTCGCGCATCGCTGGCGAAGTGCCCGACTTCAAGGCGGAAGATTTCATCGAATCTAAAGAGATCAAAAAAATGGATCTCTTTATTCAATATGCGCTTGGCGCGGCGGCGATGGCGGTGGAGGACAGCGGGCTAAAAATCGAAGGGGAATTCGCCGAAGAGGTCGGCGTGATTATCGGTGTCGGTTTGTGTGGTCTCGATACTATCGAGGTGACCCACAAGGCGCTGCTGGATGGCGGGCCGCGAAAGATTTCGCCATTCTTTATTCCCAAAGTTATTTCCAATCTAGCTGCCGGCCATATCGCGATTCGCTACGGCGCCAAAGGGGTCAATTGGACACCGACCTCCGCCTGTGCTTCCGGCACTCATGCGATCGGCGAAGCGTTCCATCTGATTCGCCGTGGACTGCAGGATGCCGTAATTGCCGGCGGGGCCGAGGCCGCTATCACACCTCTCGGTGTCGGCGGTTTTGCGTCCATGAAAGCGCTCTCGACTCGTAACGACGAACCCGAACGAGCCAGCCGGCCATTCGATAAAGAACGCGACGGTTTCGTGGTTGGCGAAGGGTCGGGAGTGTTGATCCTCGAGGAGCGCGAGCAGGCGCTCAAACGCGGCGCAAAGATTTACGCCGAAGTGATCGGCTATGCCGCCAATGGCGACGCCTATCATATGACCGCGCCATCGCCGGAGGGTGAAGGGGCGGCGCGTTGCATGCGCTTGGCCCTGAAAGACGCCGGGATTGCGCCGAGCGATATTGATTACATCAACGCGCATGGGACCTCGACCGAATACAACGACGCTAATGAAACCACGGCCATCAAGACAGTGTTCGGAGAACAAGCCGCCAAGCTCCCGGTGAGTTCGACGAAGTCAATGACGGGTCACCTGCTCGGCGCTGCCGGCGCGGTGGAGGGTGTCTATTCCGTTCTCGCGCTTCGTGATGGCGTGTTGCCGCCGACGATTAATTATGAGAATCCGGACCCGACTTGTGATCTCGATTACGTGCCCAATAAAGCTCGCAAAGCCGCTATCGAAGTCGCGCTATCAAATTCTTTTGGTTTCGGTGGGACCAACGCCTGCGCGATTTTTAGGAGAGCTCAATGACCCGGTCACAACGCCGTAGCGCGATCTTGGGAACCGGATCTGACCTCCCCACGAGGGTTGTGACCAATCGTGACTTGGAAAAAATGGTCGACACCAGCGACGAATGGATCACCGTAAGAACAGGCATTAAAGAGCGGCGCGTGCTCGAAAGTGGCAAAGGCAATGCCGATATGGCGTTTCAGGCGGCCAGGCGGGCCCTGGCGGATGCCGGCATGGAGGCCAAAGATCTCAATGCGATTATCATGGGCACGGTGACACCCGACTATCCTTTCCCCAGCTCCGCGTGCGTTCTTGAAGATATGCTCGGGGCGCGCAACGTTTTTTCTTTTGATGTCGGCGCGGCATGTTCGGGATTCTTGAACGCTTTATCCGTGGCGGACTCCTTTATTCGTACAGGTCAGATTGACAATGCTCTGGTGATCGGTTCGGATGCGCTCAGCCGGTTGCTCAACTGGCAAGACCGCGCGACTTGCATCCTTTTCGGTGATGGCGCCGGCGCCGTGGTCCTAGGCGCAACCGAAAACGGTTCCGGGATTCTCAGCACCAAGCTGCGCACCGATGGTTCCTACGTGAAGACGCTGTACGTGCCCGCCGGTGGGTCGCTCAAGCCGGCAACCGCCGAGACGGTGCGGCAAAACGAACATACGATCACAATGAATGGCAAAGAAGTGTTCAAGATCGCCGTGCGCTCGATGGAGGAGGTCAGCCGACAAGCATTGGCCGAGGCAAGTGTCGATGTCGAACAAGTGTCGCTGGTGATTCCCCATCAAGCTAATCGCAGGATCATCGTTGCGCTCGCCGAAAGGCTTGGTGTCGGGATGGAAAAAGTGATGGTGAATGTCGATAGATACGGCAATACTTCGGCGGCCTCCATTCCCGTCGCTCTGGATGAGGCCAAACGCCAGGGGCGAATTAAGCCAGGGGACATCGTTCTCCTTAATGCCTTCGGCGCTGGGTTTGCCTGGAGTGCGGCGGTGGTAAAGTTCTAGCAGGATGGTCGAGGATTGATGATAGAGGATTGAGAATGCTACTGAGAACGGTCGAGGATCGAAGATAGAGGATAGACGATTGCGATCCTCCATCCTCCATCCTCGATCATCGGTTAACTCCGCCCAACCTTCTCCGTGATTTGATCCCGCAAAGCTCGTAATCTCGGCGAGAATTCAACGGCGTACACGCTCGGGTCGCGAATGGCTTTCACGCTTTCGGGAAGTGAGGAAAAGTCCGCCTCGAAGACTTTCCGAGTCTCCACCAAGGATGGATAGGTTTCGCTGAGCCTGCCGTCGCGCATGACTTGTTTCAATAAGCTTTCACACGGGAGTTTCTCATCGCGCAGTCCGACTAAGTCGCGCTCCAGTTGACCGTTGCCATCGCGAAAGCGAAACAGCTGTTTCTTTCCTGGCCAAGATGCCTTGCCCGTGCTGAGCTTCAGCACAGGCCGATCCTGATAGTCGACGAGCTTGTACGAGATGTCGGTCCAAGGCGCGTCGGCGGATATGCCCATCTTGGTGCCGACGCCGTAACTGTCGAAAGGAACCTTCGCTAGTTCGGCGAGCGCATATTCGTCTAATCCACCGCTGCCGATAATTTTGCAGTCGGCAAAGCCCGCTTGGTCCAAAATTTTTCTAACCGCGCGGGCCTGTGCCGCCAGATCGCCGCTATCGATGCGCACACCGATTAACTTCTTGCCGTGAGCAGCCATTTCTCGGGCAACTTGGGCGGCGTTAGCCGCCCCGGCGGCCGTGTCGTAGGTATCGATGAGCAGAATCGCGCTGTCGGGAAAACTTGCCGCATAGGCGCGAAATGCGTCGATCTCGCGGTCGAAGCTCATCACGAAGGAGTGCGCCATGGTACCGACAACCGGTATCCCATAGCGGCTGCCGGCCAATACATTGCTGGTTCCGGCGCAGCCGGTGAGATAGCTGGCCCGCGCGACTTTCATGCCGGCATCGGTGCCGTGTGTGCGTCGCAGCGCGAAGTCGACCACGGGTCGCCCGCCGGCGGCGTGTACGCAGCGCGCCGCTTTGCTAGCGATCAAAGTCTGCAGATGGAGCTGATTGATGACGAACGTCTCGACAATTTGGGCCTGAATGATCGGCGCGGTAATCTCAATGATCGGTTCGTCTTTGAAGAAAACCCGCCCCTCAGGAATGGCCCAAACGTCGCCCGTGAAATGAAGATCGGCGAGATAGTGTAGGAAATCGTCTGAAAAAAGCTTTTGCGTCGCCAAATAATCAAGGCCTGACGCATCGAAGGCAAAATCTTCGAGGTATGCCAAAACGTCCAGCAATCCCGCCGAAACAAAATAGCCGCGGTTCGGTGGATAGGAGCGGATAAAAAGGCTAAAAGTTGCGCTCTCCATGCGCTGTTCGCGAAAGTAGCTTTGCGCCATCGTCAGCTGGTATAGATCGGTCAGGAGGGTGAGATTTTCGCTGCTACTCATAGGCATCTTCGAACTTGACGGTAGTCTAGATAAAAGGAGTAACCGAGTAAAGGAATCGTCAAGGTTAATGATGCAAGCGTTGCCATTGGGCGCTTCTCTGTTGATTTATAGGGGCCGTTTTGTTAAGAATTTTTATGATTAGTCACGCGTGATTAGCCACATCATAGGAGGACATCGATGTTTACCGACAAGGTCGATTTGAAGGACTTTGAAAAGCAAGATCCGGAATATCAGGATCTTCTGCGCCGAGTGTTGGCCATTCAGGCCGACTGTGAAATCGGCGGTCCCAATCTCTACGTAAAACACATTCTGCCGACGGCGCCGACCAAGTTGGATCAGCTCATCGTCGCGCGCACGGCAGCGGAAGAAATGGATCATTTTCGGAAAATGGCCCGTTTGGCCGGTGATATCGGCGTGGATGTTACATACACCCTCAGCCGGCCCAATCAGGAGCGCTATGTGGAAGCTTTTCGCGGTGAGATCAAGACTTGGGAAGATTTCGCCGTGTTCGGATTTCTCGTCGACCGCGTCGGTCGATTTCAGCTCGAGGAATTCATCGGCTGCACTTATTTACCGCTGGCTCGTGTGGTTGAGGATCCGGATATCATCCGAGAAGAAGAAGGGCACGTCGACTTCGGCACCAACGCATCCGCCGACTTCGCGGCGAAAGGCGGAGAATCGAAAGAACGAATTCAAAAAGCTGTCGATTACTGGTACGCAAAGGGGCTCGACATGTTCGGCAACAGCAAGTCCTATCGTTCGGAGAGATACATGCACTGGGGCTTGAAACGCCGGCACAACGCGGTGGCGCGCCAACAATACAAGGACGAAATCGACGCACTGATTTTGAAAATGGGTCTCACACTCCCCGATCCCAACAAGGGGCGGCTGTACACTTAATTTTGAGGAATAGCATGGAAGCAGCACCCAATACCGAGGCATTAGACCAGCAGTTCAAAGAATTCATCCAAGCCATAAAGAAAGCGGTGGGCACCGGCATACCGCATCTCAAGGATGATCCGAAGATCGTCGACCAAGCGATCGTGGACTGCAAAGAAATCCTGGACGTGGTGATGGAAGGTAACGTTAAGGAGTGGATCGCATAGACCGCTTCTAGCTCGCCGATTAAGAGTTTAACCAACAAGGCGCCTTGATCGTGAAGGCGCCTTTGTCGTATTTGTAACCGGTCGTCAGGGACTCAAGGGAGATCGAAACATTGAACGTTGTCGTATGCGGTAAAGTGATTCCCGCGAGCACGGTCATTATCGAGCTCGACGCCAACACCAAGCGCATGGTGCGCAAGGGCGTACCGCACGAGCTCGATCCGGCGGCGGCCAGCGCCGTGGAAGAAGGTTTGCGGCTCACAGAAAAGCATGGCGGAGCCGTGACGCTGATTACGATGGGCACCAGCGATGCGACCATCGGCATTCGTAATGCTTTGGCGATGGGCGCGGCGTCGGCGGTGCATATTTTGGACGATGCGGTCGCCGGCTCCGATACGCTCGGCACGGCAAAACTTTTGGCCGCGGCGATCAAGCAACAAGAGTTCGACTTGGTCCTGTGCGCGACCGAGAGCAGCGATAGCTACTCCGGCATCGTGCCCGGGCAGATCGCTCATTTTCTCGGCGTGCCACCGGTGACGTTCGCCAAAGAGATCTCCGTCGACGGCGACAAGATTACGATCAAGCGCCAGAGCGAGACCGGCTATGACGTCGTCGAGTCGACATTGCCGGCGCTGGTCGCTTGCAGCAGCGGGATCAACGAGCCGCGCTATCCGCAGCTCAAAGGCATCATGTCGGCGAAGAAAAAGGAAATCAGAGTTTACACTGCGGCGGACCTCGGTTTGTCGCCGGATCAGGTCGGTGAAAAAGGCGCGCGGGAAAAAGTTCTCACTATCGGCCGGCCGGCCAAGCGGCAAGCGGGCAAGGCGGTGACCGACGAAGGCGAAGGCGGCAAGCAGATCGCCGACTTCCTTGCTGAAATCAAGGTGATCTAAGTGGCAGAGACAATCTGGGTCTATGCGGAAATCAGTGACGAAAGAATAACCACTACGTCATTAGAGATGCTTGCCAAAGCGTCGGAGGTTGGCACGGCGGAAGCGATTCTGCTCGGGCCGGCGCCCGATGATGCCGTGCAGACCTTGGCCAAACATGGCGCGAGCAAGATCTATCATTCGGCCGACGCGGTCTATCGAGATTATCTTACCCTGCCCGCCGCCGAAACCGTTGCCGGCTTGATTCAACAGCACAATCCCGCGGTGATGCTATTCGCCTCGAGTTACACCGGCCGCGATCTGGTGGCCAACTTGAGCGCGCGCCTCGATTGCGGTGCCATCACCGATGTCGGCGATTTTCAGCTTAAAGACGGTAGCGTCGAAGCGAGCATCCCGGCGCTTGGGGCGAGCTATCAGAATACCAGCATCTTAGTGAATCAGGGGACGAAGCTTCTCGTCGTACGCCCCAAATCTTTCGAACCCAAAGTTAATGAGCAGGCGCTGGCGGTGGAAGAAGTTCCAGCGGCGTCGGACGAAGGACTGCGCAAAGTCCATATGAAAGAGCGCGTCGTCGTCAAGCGCGAAGGGCCGTCGCTGGAAGGCGCCAAGGTGGTGATCTCCGGCGGGCGCGGGCTCAAGGGCGAAGAACAATTCGCCATCCTCAAAGAGCTCGCGGATGTTCTGGGCGGCGCCGTCGGCGCAAGCCGCGCCGCGGTCGATGCCGGTTGGGTGCCCTACGCGATGCAAATTGGCCAAACCGGCAAGACCGTCAAGCCGGATATTTATTTCGCCATCGGCATCTCCGGCGCAGTACAGCATCTCTCCGGCATGAAGACTTCCAAATACATCATCACCATCAACAAAGATCCCGACGCACCGATCTTTCAATACTCGGACTTCGGCGTCGTCGGCGACCTCTTCAAAGTCGTCCCGCAGTTGATCGAAGAGCTAAAGAAGCGCAAAGGCGCGTAGGAACAAATACGATTAACCACAGAGAGCCTAGCGCGGCAAAGCCGCAACCAAAGGAGAACAATCCTTAACCACGAAGCGCACGAAGGTCACGAAGGTATTCGTAGGGTGCGCTTCGCGCACCGGTCAGTTCGTAGCCCGGATGTAAGGCAGCGGAATCCGCGGGTCTTTCGCCAGAAAAATTTGCGCAGGCCGGGAAAACTTTCAAGCACTAGTAGTACGAAGAGGACGAAGCAGGGGATTGTCATCCCGAACGAATGTGAGGGATCTAAGAAAGATTTCTCGCTATGCTCGAAATGACAAAAGAGTCACTAATCCACTGTCCTTTTCATATAATCAAAGATATCCAAAAACTTCGTGGCCTTCGTGCACTTCGTGGTGAAGAGTTTTATAAGGTGCGCTTGCGCATCATCTTACTCCCGAGCATAGAAAATTCGCTCGCTGGACATGGTGCGAAAGCGCACCCTCGGTTTCCAATCCATTGTCTCTTAGTCCAACCACAGATATCCGAATCATTCATGTCCTTCGTGCGCTTCATGGCGAGGAGATCCAAATTAAGGACGATGGGTATCGCGGACTCAACCCATCCTACGATCCGAGTGTTCCGATACTCCAATACTTCATCACTCCAACCTTGCAGTCACTCAGTCTCTGTGACATAGGAAGGAAATTCCAATCTAGAAGGAAAATTTTATGCCAACTTTTATCCGCAAGCCCGTTGAAAATCTGCTTGGCGCAAAATCGGTCGCCATCGTCGGCGCTTCGCAAAAGGGCGCATGGCCGTTGGGAATCTATCGAAATCTGAAAGGCGCAAAGTTTCCCGGCGGCGTGTATCTGATCAATCCAAACTACAACGAATTGTTTGGTGACAAATGTTATCCGAATCTCGCGGCGCTGCCGGAAGTACCGGACGAACTTTTGATTCTCATTCCCACGCGCGCCGTTCTCGGCGTGTTGGAGGAGGCGACGAAACTGGGCACAAAGGCCGCTACTATCTATACTGCAGGTTTTGGCGAGGGTGACGATGCCAAAGGAAAAGAACGCGCGCAGGCGATGAAAGATCTCTGCGAGCGCACGGGGATGGTGATTTGCGGTCCGAACTGTATGGGCTCGTACTCGGTGGGCGAGGGATTGTGGACTTTTCCGACCGCGACGCCGCTGCTCAAGAAGGGACCGGTGGGTCTGATTTTTCAGAGCGGCGGTTCGCTCGGTAACTGGATCAAAGGCGCCACCGAACGCGGTATCGGATTCACTTATGCAGTTTCGAGCGGCAACGAGGTGAGCCTCGATCTCGTCGATTACCTCTCGTTTTTGGTCGACGATCCCGATACCAAAGTCATCACTCTGATGGTCGAGGGTATTCGTCGCCCTGACGAATTCATGACTGTTGCCGAGCAAGCGCTCGGCAAAGGCAAGCCAATTCTTGTCGTGAAGCTCGGCCGGTCGGAGATGGGCAAGCGCCAGGCGATCTCACACACGGGTTCCCTTGCCGGCGCGGACGAAGTGTTCGATGCGGTTTGTCAGCGCCTCGGTTTGATCCGCTGTCCGACGCTGGAAGACATGACTGAAACAACCCTTGCTTTTATTCCTGGGCGATTTCCCAAGGGCAGCCGCGCGGCGATCGTCGTCAATTCCGGCGGCATGAAGGGACTCATCTGCGATCACTGTGATGAGCTGAAGACCAATCTGGCGCAGCTCGGCGACAAGACGAAAGAAGCCGTGCGCCCGCTAATTCCGCCGGAACTGGTGGTGGAGAATCCACTCGAATGCGGCGTCGCCGGCTTCGGCGACGAGCAGGGTTTCATCAATATCGTCAAGCTTTACGCCGAGGACGAAGCTGTCGATCTTTTGGCGATTCACGGCGAGTTGCCGCGCGGACAGCAAAGAAGTGCCGGACTGTTCAAGAGCGTCACCACGGCGACCGACAAACCGATTCTCGCGTTTGCCAGATCGACCTACAGCTGTACGGATGAAAGCCGGGCATTCCAAGTGGAAGCCGAGCTGCCATTCTTGCAAGCGATCAAGCCAACGTTGCGCGCGCTGGCCGGACTCGGGTTGTACGGTGAACGCAGGCAGCGTGGTGTGCCGAAATTGCCGCCAGCGACCGATAATGCTGCGGATCTCGAAGGCGAGAATCTGAATAAACTGTTGCAGAGTCACGGCATTGGTTTACCGAAGCAAGCCATGGCCGGCACCGCGGCTGACGCAGCGACGAGGGCGAGAGAAATCGGTTTTCCAGTGGCGGTCAAATTAATCGCCGCGGAAGTCGTCCATAAAACCGAATCCGGCGCGGTGGTTCTTGGCTTGAAGAGCCCGGAAGAAGTCCAAGCGGAAGGGCAGAAGCTTCTCTCCAAAACGCTCGGCAGAGGCCATCTCCTGATTCAGGAGATGGTGCAGGGCACCGAAGTGCTCATCGGCGCGCGCATCGACACACAGTACGGCCCGTTTTTAATGGTTGGTCTCGGCGGCATTTTCGTCGAAGTGTTAAAAGACGTTTCGATCCGCTTATTGCCGGTCGACGAGAGAGAAGCACGCGAGATGCTCAAAGAATTGCGCGGCTACAAAGTGCTCGAAGGCGTACGCGGTCAAGGCCCGCGCGACGTCGATGCGCTGGTAAAAGCGATGGTCGGCCTGTGCAATATTTTCGCCGCGCACAGAAACCATCTCTCCGACATGGAAATCAACCCAATCATGGTGCGTGCCCAGGGCGGCGGCGTCGCCGCGGTGGATGTGCGGCTGGTTCGCAAATAACAAAAGACCACAACGGTCCTAGCGCGGCATAGCCGCAACCGAAAAAGAAGATTTGACCACATAGGGCACAAAGGTCACAAATTAGGAAAATTCAGATGCGGACATCGAGCGCTAAGACCGAGGTAGGGGCGACCGGCTGGTCGCCCTCGGATTCGTTGCACGATAAATTTGCGCAAGCCGCGTGAATTTATATGCATAGCAAATGCAAAGTTCGCAAAGTAAGGGCGCGATTCATCACGCCCTTACATAGTCTGTAGCCCGGACGAAGCGTTAGCGTAATCCGGGATTCTCCAGGTTCCCGGATTTTATTTCACTCTATCCAACCTACTACTACTACTACTACTGTGTCATTAACGTCGATTGACCACGTTGCAGCATGGGCATCGAACGAGTTGTTTCACGATGGCGCGGGCCAGTATGTAGCGCAGCGTGGCGATGGAATCGGGCACGTGACGTTGCGCGCGCTGGGCTGCCGCGCGGGATGTAATCTTGGGGTAGGGAAGATATTTTTGATCGAGTAGAATTTTTTTTAGAGCCGTCATGTTTAAGACGTTCCGCCAAC
>DASYUV010000039.1:0-3846 GCA_036000865.1 Binatia bacterium
TAGATTTTCGATTAAAGAACAACCAGAGCCCGCATTCTGAATTTCGAGGTTCGTTTTTTTTAATCCAAAATCCAAAATCGAAAATCCAAAATTATTTAATCACCTTGTCCACCCGCGCCAGCACGCTCGGGGGAATCGTCAGACCGATTTGCTTCGCCGCCTTCAGATTGATCACAAACTCGAACTTTTTCGGCTGCTCTACCGGGAGATCAGCGGGCTTGGCGCCTTTTAAAATCTTATCCACGTAAGTGGCGGCGCGCCGGAACAAATCGGTATAGCTCGCGCCGTAGGTCATAAGCCCCCCGGCTTCCACAATTTCTGGCCAGGGGTATATCGCCGGCAGCCGGTTCTTTATCGCGACATCTGCAACTTGTGTTCGGTGAGAATTGAGGACGGGGCTGTTCAGCGCGAGGACTGCATCAGCACGCCCCTTGCTTGCCTCTCGGAATGCAGTCTCAATATCCTTGGGGCCTAGCACGTCTAGGTATTGAAGCTGCACCTTGAGCGCCCCCGCGGCGAGTTCCGTCTCTCTTAACGCCTGTGCGTTGCCCGGGTTGGTCGAATTCCCGAGGACGGCCACGCGCGAGAGCCTGGGAACGATCTCCTTCAGAAGCTCCAGTTGTTTTCCGCTTATCTCCGGGGCAAGGCTGGACAATCCAGTAATATTCCCGCCAGGTCGCGCAAGGCTGGCGACGAACCCTGAGCCAACAGGGTCATTATCAAACCCCATGACAATGGGGATCGTAACAGTTGCTTCCTTGGCAGCAGACGTGGTTGTCGGACCAGCCGTGACGATGATGTCTACCTTGAGACGCATGAGTTCAGCCGCGAGCTCAGCGAGGCGTTCCCGCTTTCCTTCCGCAAATCGCCACTCAATGACGATGTTCTTTCCCTCCACATACCCCAACTCGCGCAGCCCCTGCCGGAATGCGTCGATCCTCCCCGTAGTACTGCCGGTAGCAGCTAGGAATCCTATCCGCGGGACTTTCTTCGTCTGCTGCGCCGTGGCCACAGCCCCACACATCGCGAGTATGACAGCGAGAGCAACAATCCCCACCACTACATTTTGGATTTTCGATTTTGGATTATCGGATCGAAGCCACCGAACTGCCGTCCGAAACATTTTTGTCATGTCCTAGTCCGTCAATCCAAAATCCAAAATCGGCAATCCAAAATACCTATCGCCTATCGCCTAAATGCCTTCGTAAATCCACTGTCTTCAATCTTCTTCAGGTAACTGTTGTCGTAAAATTCCTCCGGGCTCGCCGTCGCCGCTTTCGGCTGACCCGCGACCAAAAACTGCAACACCGCGCGCACACCGGCGGGATTGGCATAGGGCATGACCGGCATTAGCTCGACGTAATAATCGTATCCCTCTTCAGCGCGCGCGCGGTTGTTCATTTTTAAGAATTTCATGACACCGGCAAGCGTCTTTTCCTTTTGAGTTCGAAAAAAATGCAGCGACTCAATGTAGCCTTTAAGGAAATTTTCCACTAGCTGCGGCTGGCTCTTGATATAGCTCCCCATGCCGGCAATGGCGCTGCCGGCGTATTCGATATCGGACTTTCTCAGATCCGCGAGTTCACGCAGGCCGAACTGCTTCGCCATGCCGCTAAAGGGTGGAGCAAGCACCGTAGCCGACACCGAGCCGCGGTGCAGCGCGTTCAAGCGTCCCTGTTGACTATCCCCCACGGAAATAAAGATGACATCCTTATCCGGCACCAGCCCTGCCCGGCGCAGATACAGTCGCAAGGCGCTGTCGGCCGAGGCGCCCGGACGAGTTCCCGTAACGGTTTTCCCTTTGAGGTCCTGGGGCGACTTGATTTCTGGAGCGGCATAAACCGAATAGTCCAACTTGTTCGACTGAACTGTCAACATGACGATGTCCATGCCACCCAGGTGCGCGCTGATCGTCGCCGTCGACCCGGCGGAAAGAAATTGCACGGAGTTGGAAGTAACCGCCGCCAGGGAATTCATCCCGCCGCCCATGTAAATCGGTTCGAGATCGACGCCGTACTTGGCAAAAATCCCGTATTGATGACCCACTGGAATAACGCTGGTATTGACGGATATGGAACCCAGAGCTACACGAACTTTCTCCCGTGTCTGGGCCGAACTCATCTGCGCCAAAAACAACAAACTAACGGCCAGTACTAACTTTAGATGAACCACGTTATTTTTTTCCCCGCTTCTTTACTATTGCCTAGCGCCTATTGCCCGATGCCTCGCTTATTCCTCTTCATACTGCTCCTTCAGCTTAGCCACGACCGTTGGGTCGGCCAAGGTCGTCGTATCGCCCATTGCGCGGCCATCGGCGATGTCGCGTAGCAAGCGGCGCATGATTTTACCGCTGCGGGTTTTTGGCAATTCCGCGGCGAAGAGAATCTCGTCGGGCCGCGCAATGGGGCCGATTTTTTTCGCCACGTGAGCCTTAAGCTCGTCGATCAAAGCGCTGTTGCCGTCCACCCCGAACTTCAACGAGACAAAGGCGCAGATCGCCTGGCCTTTGATCTCGTGCGCCTTGCCGATGACCGCTGCCTCTCGCATCTGCTCAATTAATCACTCTGTCCGCTCTTGCCACCACATTCGGTGGAATCGTCAGGCCGATCTGCTTCGCGGCTTTTAAATTGATGATGAACTCAAACTTGATCGGCTGCTCCACAGGCAGGTCGCCAGGCTTAGCCCCTTTCAGGATCTTGTCCACATACGTAGCGGCGCGCCGGAACAAGTCGGCATAGTTTGGCGCATAGCTCATCAGCCCCCCGTCTTCCAATACTCGCTCTGAGGGAAAATCACCGGCAGACGGTTCTTTACCGCGAGGTCTGCAATCTGCGTTCGCTGAGAAAAGATGACGGGGCTCGACAGCACGAGGACTGCGTCAGCGCGCCCCTTGCGCGCAGCTTGGAATGCAGTCTCAGTATCCTTGGGATCTAGAACGTCTAGGTATTGAAGCTTCACTCCGAACGCCCCTGCGGCGAGTTCGATCTCTCTTAACGCTTGGGCGTTGCCTCGGCGGGTTGAAGTCCCCAAGACGGCCACGCGGGAGAGCTTAGGAACGATCTCCTTCAAAAGCTCCAGTCGTTTTCCGCCTATCTCCGGGGCAAGGGTTGCCAGTCCAGTAATGTTGCCGCCCGGACGCGCCAGGCTGGCGACGAACCCGTTCCCGACAGGATCGGTATCCTGCGCCATCACAATGGGAATCGTAACAGTTGCTTCCTTGGCGGCACGGGTTATTGTCGAACCAGCCGAGACGATGATATCAACCTTGAGACGGACCAACTCGGCCGCAAAGCCAGTTAGCCGGTCAGCTTTACCCTCTGCATATCGCCACTCAATGACAATGTTTTTTCCCTCGACGTATCCAAGCTTCGCGCAGACCTTGCCGGAATGCCTCGATGCGGGCCGCGATAGCGGAAGGGGAGGAAACACTTAGGGATCCTATCCGAGGGATTTTCGTCGGCTGCTGCGCCTCGACCGGCAAGCTAAGAGCCAAGAGCATAGCGCTTAGAGCACGGCAAAGAATTTTTTGTCTCATGGGTTTTCTTTTTCTCTCACACTGCTCACTACCGTTACTCTGCTGCGCCAAACCGCTTGATTTCTTCTATCATCTCTTTGGAAAGGTCCTTCGGAATCTCTCCGCGTCGAGCCTTTTCCGCTTGCACCATTTTCCGTATGGTCTCTACCACCTCTGGATTGGCCAGCGTCGTGACGTCGCCCACATCCATGAAGTTAGAGACAGAGGCAATGACCCGACGCATGATCTTTCCCGAACGGGTCTTGGGCATGTCAGGGACAAGCCAAACGTTTCGCGGACGGGCGAATTTACCGATGATTTTGTCAATAGCG
>DASYUV010000040.1:0-9587 GCA_036000865.1 Binatia bacterium
GCTGCATGGGGTTTGCGGAAAACGCGATCGTGGCACTCTACTAGATCACAGACAGCTAATGCATTCTTGGCATTGTGATCGTCTTTAATTTCGCTAAGACGGGTCGCTAGCAGTGTTAATACTAGGCGTCGCTTTTCAGGCGAAACATCGGGATCTTCTACTGCTTTTGGAAGATGAACTCGCGCGTAGCTTCCAAAATCCAGATATTTCGCACCCAATTCCGAGAGAAAGTCACGATGGCCACCGATAGCAACAATGTCGACGAGCACTGCTAGGCCCAGAGGATCATCGAAATTACCAGGCAACGCGACTTCCTTGAGGGAGTGCAACACGCCAGAACTAGGAAAGATGTGGAGACTCGCAAGGGTTTCGCGGGTTGCCTCGTCTTGCAAAATGTCCGTCCTACGATCCGCAAGCCAACCGAAGACAGCTGGCAAGTCGAGCCGATTCTCCTTCCACGCTTGCAGGACGCTCTTTTTTTCGAGTTGCTTCAGCCATTGAATGGCGCTGCGCGCATCAAATGATGAGCAAATTTGCCACAACGCATCAAATTCCGAATCGACTTCGGCAAGAAATGGAATTGTGGCATCGACGCGCTCAAAGATTGAAACAGTCTTGGGGCCTGTTCGGAATATTTTGTTGCAAGGCCAAAGCGCACCATCACGTCCCGGGAACACTGAAACTTGCGTCAGAATATTCTTTAGCTCAGACTCTCCTCGCTGACCCTGCGCCCGTTGTAGCAACCTGGCAATCTGTCTCCACAGAGTTTCTAATGCCCCTGGCGATCGTAAACAAACCGGCCATTCGGATTTCGAGACACGCCGATTCAATCCCAGTTTGACCAATGCGTCACTTAAACTTCGCAAATCATGTAGGGGCACACCCACTGCTTGGCTGTGCAACAATGACTGAAAGGGACGTAATTCTTCGTGAACAATCGTCAAGCCGAGTTCAGTAAGCAACGGCGCTGCGGGTTCCTCATCTTTCTGTAAGAGCAGCTCGGCCCTTTGCGCGCTGACCCAATGACGGTTCGATGTAAATACGATCGACGATGAGGGGATCGCTGGTTTTAGAGCTTGCCAAAAGTCGGCAAGACCACGCTCACGCTTTCCAGATTCGGCCTCTTCGCCGACTTTCTGGACAGCCGTCAAGAGCTTCCACAGCTCCTGGTGACCGAGAAGGCTTGGTAAGCAATTAAGGGCGTCACGTAGAGCTTCTGCCGCCGCTTTCAAAGCAGCGCGGTTCCATTCGGACTGGTAATCATCCTCGAGAACGATTCGTTTACGGTCAGAAGTCGAGAAGAAGTCTGCGTTTATGTGAAATGGCAAACCCGTGACATATTGGGTCGGAAGACAAGCACAGATCAACCCGACTTCCCGGACGCTCTCTGAGAGCGCTAGCGTCACTGTCGCTTGCCGCTTCTCCTCGATACGACCAGGATGTTGTTCCTTGAGTCTCGTAGCAACCTCACTGAAATCTCCTCGAATGAGATGCCAAACTCTATCGGTCGGGTTTCCAGCGTCGCTCAAAATTAGGCTATCGCCGTCATCTAACCGTTCTAGCTTTTTACAGATCATGCCGGAGCGACCCACTTCAATGCGGCGAATTTGTTTTAAGAATAGAGCAGCGGTGGGAAGCACACGCTCAAGTTCTTCAATCAACGAGTTTCCGACCTCCGCGTAGACGGCATCCGCTCGCAGCGCGCAACGAAGCACCGAGTTACTTTCCGTCGCCCACGGCAATATGAATCGAGTATTTGGAAGATCACTTCCTTGACAACTAGAACAACCATTACAAACCCGAATTCTCTGATTTTCTGGCTGTTCTTCATGAAGAATCCAGTGACGGCCCGCAGATATCACTTCAGGATGATCTGTGATTTGGTAGACGCTAATAAAACCGATACCAAAATTTCCAGTAGTGCCCGCCTGCTCCCGTTTGTCGGCCCCAGCAACCCATTGGAATCGGTGAAAGTCGCAACGACGATTTTTCCCCGGGTCATTTTTCCACGGGCATTCTCTCAATTCCATTTGCTGACAGTCACTAAACTGCCCGTCATTTTCCACGTACAGCGCTTCATCCCGCACATCAAACCGGATTTCCGATACCTCCGACGCATCGTCGGCGTTCTGGATTAGTTCATACGCCAAGGTCGCAAATCCTTGGAGATCTTTCAGTTTCGATCCGAGATCCCCCAAGTAGTCGAGTCCGCGGGGCAAATAAGTTTCGGCTGTCATTGTAATGTTCCGTCTTCCAGGCATAGGTGCCGCAGGTCGCATTCTTTACAGATGCCTGCTTCCGGTGGTTGCTTCACGTCGAACTCTTCTGCTTCGATCCGCTTTACGACCTCGTCAAAATATCGTCCTGCCTCGTCTATCTGATCCGGGTGATAAGAAAACGTCATAAGTGCATTTGTCTTTTCCGGCTCCGCCGTCCAATACAATAGCAACCGATCCACGTGGCGATTGTGCCGACGCTCAAGGATATGCGCATACGTACAAAGCTGTCGTTCATAGGTAGCCAGTAGTTCTGGGTTCTCCGTGGGCCGTGGGGAGGTTTTAAAATCCAGCAGCTCAAGTTTACCGTCGCCATCCATGAGCAAGTCGACTTTGCCGGCCAGAATGTAACCGTCCTTTTCGAGGGAGACATCGACTTCGGTCTGAATCACGCGTTTCATCTCTTCCTGATTCTGATTGAAGTAGTTCATGACTTGCTCAAAGGCAGCCTCTTTCGCGACATCCCCGATTGGACGTACGTCGCTCAGGCAGAGGAAACGGAATGTTTTGTCAAAGAGATTACGAATAATCGGTTTGTCTAGCGTGTGAAGCTTTCCATCGAGCACGATCCGATGTATTTCTTCGATGGTTTGATGCACAAGTAGGCCGAAGAAAATCACCGCCGAGCGGGACGGCGTGAAATCATACTCCCGAAAGAATTGATACTGACGTGGACATGTTTCGTATATCTTTAGGTCGCCCGTGAAGCTGTACGTTCGCTTTACGGGCATCCTTTCGCGCAGTTCGAAGCGTTGAGCGGCAAGAACTTCCTGTTGCACGTAAGGCCACTGCGGAAGTCCTTGCCACATCGGCTGGAAGTAGTCTTTGGGATTGTCATGCGCAGTGAGAACGAGCAGCTTCTGTGGCCGCGAGAATGCGACGTAATGTAGCCTCATGCGATCGAAAAGGGTGATTCGACTTTCTGGCTCGAATGGCGCCCGGCAATAATATGGTCCGAGGTCTCGGTCTACTTGCTTCCCGCTCGAGAGCTGCGTGCTCAGGCTACCCACCACAACGACCGGAAATTCGAGACCTTTTGCCTGGTGAACAGTCATGACTTGGACATGCCCTTTGGGGAAGGGCTGATCGGGATCCTCGTACTCGTTGATACCGCCGTCGTAAAGCAGCCGAAGAAAACTATTGAAAAGGTGAAGTCGAAGAACCTCGCGGTTCCGATGGGTGACCACTGTGTAGTGATAGTAACTCTGGAAGACGTTCAAAAGCTGCGAGAAAATGGCAAGATTTCGTGCAGCATTTTCGTTTCGCGTAACGACTGCGAATGGCTCGACAGCTAGCAATTGATAGAAATAGTCTGCCGGACGGCGATCAAGAGATTCTCCTGCCTTGAGCCCGGCGATTTCGCCAACCAACTCTTGGAGAAGTAGAGCCAGCCGATGTGGCGGAGAAAACTGGCGGGCGAGCTGCACGATCGCACCGTCTACATATTGCGCTAACTCGGCCACTGCTCCTAGAGCTTGCCCTCGGCCTGGACCATGCCAACCGAAGATAAGCGCAAAGCACGCGACCAAAAGCCGAATCTCTTCATTGTCAAAATAAGCACGAGCTCTTGGACAAAAAGCGGGAATGCCCTGAGCATCTAGTGCAGCTAGGAAGGACCCACTATGATTGTCACGAACGCTATGAAGGAGCAGAGCGACCTGGCTATAGTCCTTGATAACGTCATTGGTCTTAAGAAACCGAACCATGTCTGCAAAGCGGCCTGCCTCATCTCGCTCATCGCGCCCCCAGATACTGATCACGGAGGGATAATCGAGATGGTTCGTATTTGGATCGGCTTCAATTTTCTTGTCATAGCGGAACGCTGGGCCAACTGGATTCCACCAGTCTATCGACGACATCCAACGATCGTATCGGTTAACGATAGTGGCATGCGATCGGTAGTTTGTCGTGAGCTTAACCACGGCGCAGCCTGGGAAACGGTCCTCGAACTCAAGGATATTTCTAACCGTCGCTCCCCGAAACCGATATAGACTTTGATCTTCATCTCCAACCACGCAGAGGTTTTTGGTTGTTTCTGTAAGCTTTAGAACGATTTGCTCTTGGACGTAATTGGTGTCCTGATATTCGTCCACCAGCACGTATCGAACATTGGCAGTGAGTGCCTGAACGTGCTCATTGTGTAGAAGCAAATTGTAAACAATTCTCTGAAGATGCGCGAAATCGACCCGATTATTTTCGAGCAGGAGTTGCGCGTACGTTGAGTAGGCTTTTCCCAATGCTATCAAGAAAGTGGAATTTGACGACAGCAGTTCGGCGGGATCGATCAGCTCCTCAGTAATCTTGTCGAAGTAGTCGCGTGCGCCTTGAATCGCAGTCCATCGCGTTTTCCACCGCCCGAAGAAGAGACCATTCTCTTCTACTCCGATAATCTTTGCGAAGTGCTCGAAAATAAAAAGTAACTCCGTAAGCTCATCGAGGGTTTCGAAGTTGTGTCCGAGCTCGGTCCGATGCCGCTGCTGCGTCAAGATCTGGTTGCATAGTCCGTGAATCGTAGAAACTCGTAGCTCCGACAGATCGCCCTTGTATTCGACTTTTTGCGCCGCAGCAGAAAGACGGTCCCGCATCTCAAACGCGGCTTTCTCAGTAAACGTGCAGAGGATGATTTCCTGGGGTGCGGCCTTTTTCAAAAGCAAAAGATTCAGCGCACGCAGCACGATGCTGTACGTTTTTCCCGAACCGGGCCCAGCGACGACCAATAATGGGCCATCAAGGTGTCCGACTACGTTCCGTTGGGATTCGCTAAGGTCGGGATAACTATTCAAGATGGTGGCGGCAATGTTCATAACAATCCGGCCTTCTTGAAACTAAAAAACTCATCCCGAGACACGATGAAGTGATCGATTATTCTCAACTGGACTGTTTCGGTAGCCATCACGAGCGCACGCGTGAGCAGCTTATCTTGCTCGCTCGGCTTCACGTCACTGTTCGGGTGATTGTGGGCTAGTACTAGGGCCGACGCGCCCCGCTTTAAAGCAGACTCCACCACTCGCCTCGGGTATACTGTCGCGCGATCAACAGTTCCTTCTTCTAACCGCTCGACGGAATCGCGCATCATACGAAGACCAGAATCTAGATACGCGACTTCGAACACCTCGTTCGCCAGCCCACCGATTCTCAATCGCCAAAAAGCTGCGAGACTTTGAGAATCTGCTACTACTTCTTTCCCCTCCGTCGACTGTTGTAAGTAGAGGGTCGCGGCGGCCTTAATGAGCTGCAGCGCAACCGGCGCCACACTACCCACTCCTTTAACTTCTTGAAGGTCTTCGATACGGGCATCCAAAATGCCTCGGAGATTTCCGAATCGCGAAATTAGCGCCTTAGCCGGCTCCTTCACATCGTAACGAGGGATAGCGAGAGTGAGGAGGAGTTCGATGACTTCATAATCGGCTAGACCTTCTAGTCCAGCTTTCTGAAATCGTTCGCGCAAGCGCTGCCTATGGCCAAAGAAGTGCGGCTTCTCATCCCCCATGGATCTCAAATCTCCGCGGTTGGGATATCAAACATGAATGGACGTAGCGTGCATTAATTCGATGCCTACCAAAAAACCTGTTTAGGAAAGAAACTCTGGCGCGGTGGTGCGGCTCTCTGGGTTGATGTCGGGTCTAATCGGCCAAAATTGGCTTAGTCTACTGGATTCGGGGCAAAGAAGACAACCGGCGGGGTAGGGAAAACGTGCTCGTGGGGGGAGAAGTGCCGTGTTCGTCGGACAGACGCCGTGATCGTGTTCGGAGAAAAGACGTGATCGTGCTCGTGGACGTGATTCGTCGACGCTACCGTGATCGTGTCCGGGTCAGAACGTGCTCGTGCCCCGAAAAAAGCCGTGATCGTAGGGTCGGCGAAAAACAGTGAGCGTGGCTCGTCACGCTAGCGTGATCGTGATTCGTTTCCTAAAGACTGTGATAGACGGGACAGCATTTGAATGACTCGGTCGTAGCCGGACCTCAGCTCACGCTAGAGCGGATTCCGTTCCAAACGTTCCAGTCGTTCAACCGCTGCGCTCACATAAGACCGAGGCTGGTTCAAAACGTTCAAATCGTTCAATCGCTTCGCTATGTTCAAACCGTTTTAGGAGAATTTAAGAACGGGGAACTTCCACGTTTCGGGAATTCTCGAAACGTCGAAATGAGCAGGTCTTGTTAATAGCAGAGCGATTGCGAGATTGTTTAAAGTGAGACGGCAGGAATGGTCAACGTCCGTTGTGGCTTTTCGTGGCGCTCGAAGATGCCGTGATATACAGTCCATCCTCTTCATGGAACATTGAACCCTTGAACCTTGAACGACCTTACGGATGCACCGACTCCAGAAACCAATCCGTCGGAATCTCGCGTCCTACCCGTGCCTCCCGCGCCCGCGCCAACACTTCGCTGCCGACTGCGGCGAACTGCAACCCGAGACCGACGTTGTTGCAAAAACAACTGATGGCATTGTCCTTAGTACGGCCGGGATGTTGACCGTTGACCAGTTCGGAGAGCGTTGGAAAGTCCCAGATGGCGCAGTCCTCGCGCGTGAGCGGATGCTGCCAGCCATCGCTCACGTCGGGAATCGACTGTCGGTCGACGCCAATGACAATTTGGAACGGTTTTGCTTCGCGCCAGTGAATGATCAATGGGTCGGAACGCTGGTATGTCGTAACGTCGAGCTCGCAAGGTTTCACGCACGAGACATGCATCCCGGGTTGCAAAATTTCACCCGGGAACAGCGCGGAGATCGAATTGGTCGTGCAAATCACCATATCCGCGCCGTCGATCGCTGCCGCGGCGCTGTCCGATTCGATTAGGCTTGGCGAAACCTTTTCCGACCATTCGTTAATAAAGCGCCGCCGCGATTCGGGGGTCGGGCTGAAAACCTTCACTTGCTTTAATTCTCGAATCATCGACATCGTGACTAAATGCGCGCTGGCCTGCCAGCCGGCGCCCAACAAAGCCATCACTTTAGAATCTTTGCGCGCGAGATAGCGCGCCGCGATCGCGCTGGCGCCGGCAACGCGCAATTTCTGCACGTACCCGTCGGGAAAAATTGCCAGCGGCTCGCCGGTCTCAGTGCTGAAGAGCATTACCAATCCGACGAATTTGTCGCCCCCGGCGACGGGCAATTTGTCTTTGCGCACGCCCCCGGCCTTTTCGTACCATTTGACGACGCTCGAGTTGAGTCGCAGCGCGGCGACATTGCGATTGGGCAGGACCCCGCTCATGGTTTTGTACTCATAGAATTCGCCGGGCTTGGTCGGACTGAAAACATCGTAGCGCGGCACAGTCGCCGCCATGCCGTTGCCAAGATCGCGATAGGCTTCTTCGAGCACGTCGAGACACGCGCCTACCGGTAGAATCTTTTCAATGTCTTCGTTCGATAAAATAAGCATCAAGAGCCTCCAAAACTTTGCGCACGCGACGATTGCAGCCAGTCATATGGCCATCGACCCGCTTTTTCAACTTCAGTTGCCGATTCTCTGGATAGATCAACGGTCGATGGTGTTTCATTGTCGCCGGTGCCTATTCACATCAGCACTGCTAATTTTGCTAGCCAAGCCGCCGCAAAAACAGTTGCAATCATCCAATCGCCGGCTAGCCGAATAAAGTTCATTCGAACGAACGATTGGCTCGAAGCCATTTAATCGCGCGGGTTCTTTGGGCGTCTTTCGTGACGGCCTGGACAATGAGCGAATACCGTCCCCTCAATTTGAGCATGGCAAAAATCCTTGCTAGCACGAATGGCATCTGATTACTTATCACATATGGCATGGCTCCGCATCGCGTTGGTCGGTTTGGCACTCCTACTTGTGCCTACAATGCAAAAACCTGTCGCGGCGCAGTCCCACAAGATCCATATCTCCGCCCCATCCAAATCGCTGTCATGGTTTCCTGTTCATCTCACGCGCGAGAAAGGATTCTATCGGCTCGAGGGTCTGGACGTCGACTACGTGATCATGAAGCCGCAAGTCGCCATGCAAGCGCTGATTGCGGGCGATGTCGGCTACACGACGGCGCTCGGCTCGACCATTCGGGCGGCGATTCGCGGCGTACCGTTGCGGGTGGTCATGACGATCGCCGACAAACCGCTCTTTGCGCTTATCGCCCGGCCCGGCATTAACTCAGTGGAAGAGCTTAAGGGGAAACTCCTTGGCATTTCCTCTTTCGGCGCGAGCACCGATACTTACGCGCGCGCCTTGTTGCGCCGTTACAAGTTGATTCCCATTGAGGATGTCAAGATTCTCGCGCTCGGCGGCGGTACGAACCGCGTCGCCGCCATGGAGACGGGCGCCATTGACGCGGCACTGATTGAGGCCCCTTACAACGTTATGCTGGAGCGCAAAGGATTCCGAAAAATACTTTTCGTCGGCGACTTGATTCCCTCCCCTTTAGCCGGATTCGGCACGCGATTAGAGAAGATTCACAAGCAGCCGGACGAGATTCAGCGATTGGTTCGCGCCACGCTACGCGGCATTCAATTAGCCAAGAGCAACCGGCAGGAAACCATACGCTCGATTATGAAATGGGCGGAAATGGACCAAGCCTTAGCCGAGGGAAGTTATGAGATGGCAGCGTCGAGCTGGTCGACGCCTGGCACTGCCAGCTCGCAGGGAGTTCAGAGCGCCATGGAAGAGATCCGGGCCGAGTTCAAGCTAGAGACGACCCCCGAGCCGTCGAAGGCGTTCGATTGGCGCTTTGTGCAAAAATATTCGGATCGGGGACCAGATGAGCTACTGAGTTTTAGGATTCGAGTTGTTTCATTCTTTGCAGCAGCTCTTTAACCGATGATTTCGCGATGACCCGTTCAAACTGCGCGCGATAGTTATTGACGATACTGATGTGATCGATGAGCACGTCGTATACTTTCCACTGGCCGTCAATGTCGTGCAGCCGGTAATCGATGCCAAAATCCTCGCGGCTGCCGCTCACCACTTTGGTTTCCACACTCGCGAGAATTCCATCGCGAACCTCGCGTTTGTATTGAATCGTCTCATCCCCTGCCGCCCGGACGGACCGGCCAAAAAAGCGCAAGACCATCTGGGTATAGGCATCGATGAATTCCTGCTGTTCGTTGGCCTCGAGCGCATTCCAGTGCGACCCTAGAGACCGCTTCGTCATCTCGGAGAAATCGAATCGGCTGTTAATGAGTTTCAGAGCTTTGTCCGGCAGACCGGTCTGACGCAATTCCGCTACCGGGGTATTGACCAGAATCGTGACGAATTCGTTCATGGTCGCGCTGAGTTGCGCCGTCGCATCAGTAGCCGACGCGCGGGCGGGCGTGACAAATGCAACTAAAACCACAACAATCAGTGCTAAGGTATTA
>DASYUV010000041.1:0-16406 GCA_036000865.1 Binatia bacterium
GGCGGGGCCATCACATTGGTAAAAATGGGAACGATGGGCAGATCCATTTCCGGGCGAATGAAGTTGAGCGGCACGGTGAAAGCGTGGTCGATGCGAAACTCGTCCGAAAACGAAAAGTCAACGCCCATTTTCGGCGCCAACTGGAGCAGGCTCCTTGCTACGTCGACATCGACGTCGGCGCAGTAGGGGGCTATTCCGAACGTGCGCAGCTCATGGGGAAAGGGTCCTTCCGCTTTTGGCGCCTTGCCGATCAGAAACGCCGGCATGTTGTCCATAAAGAACTGATTGAGGTGATCGCTGGCGATGACGACCAAGACATCCGGCCTGCAGCCGGCCATTCGCTTTCGCATCAGTTCGTAATCCCGCGCTGCCTCAACGATGGCCGGCTCCGGGTCGGGACCCGCTATTTGTCCCGGGAAATTCGGGCTGTGCGTGATTCCCATAATCTCAACGAGTTTTGCCATTTTCCCGTCTCTCTTTCTCGACCCGTGCGCCGCCTACTGGAGCGCGGGAGGAAACAAAGCCAGCGCCTTATCCGAGTTGAAAATATAAGATTCCACGAAGAGCTGTAGCGAAGCTTTGCGCCCCTCCATCGCTCCCGCCAGACAGATCCAATTCAGCATTTCGTGTTGCCCTGAGGCGCGCATTTGATCAGGATCGAGGTCACGCCACTGGCGCAACTGCCCGGACTGTAATTCCGCGAAACGCCGTCGATCCACTTCCACGTCGGGATACAGGAAATGATGTTTGGCCGTGAGCGTCCCGTGCGACCAGCTCGATGAGCCGATGAGCGCCACGCGCCACGGGCTTTCCTCGATGATGCGCGCGATTTGTTTTCCCAGATCGTAGCAGCGCCAAGGCGCCGGCGAAGGCGGCGGCCGGCCCTCGATATTTTTTCCTTTTATGCGCAGATTGCTGCCGTAACAGTTCACGTGGAACGGAATAACCGGATAAGGAAAACCTTTGCGATCGTAGTCGAGATAAAGAATCGTGCGCGCGAAGGCGTGGCTGAGCACTTGAGCGTGATGCAGTCGATAGGACCAGGCCACGTCAAAGCCATTTTCGAGCAGCTTTTCCGCGAGCAGATTGGCTGCTTCCCGATGCCCTTTAATCTTTACGACTGTGTCCTTGGGCTCGTTCCACACGTTGGTGTCGGCGCCGAGACCGTCGCTCGCCTTAAAGGGCGCGCAGTCGACTTCATCGAACGCGTAAACGCAGAAGGGCGGGATCACATCCTCGTGAAAGTTTTCGTACTGGTCGTCGCCCCAAATCAGGACGCAATCCGGCTTGAAGGCGTCCAGCGCGGCGCGCGCGGCGCGTACTCCCTCGAGGAGCGCGGCGCGATGCGTACGCGCGGCGGCCAGTCCTTCGTCGCTGCCCCATTCCGCGCGCATCCCCGCCGGCCAGTTCTGCGGATCCTTCATCGCCGCCGGGGTGCGCTCGCTTTTCAGCAGGCGGCGCAGCACGTTGGCCATGTTCTCATCGGTAAACTGAAGATGCGGCGCGTGGGTCATGCCGATGCCGAGAATTTCTCCCATAGGTAAAGCTCCTTCGTCGCGTTGCCTTTCAAAAGCCGGGCCTCATCGCTGTTCCAGACGGGTGAAGAAATTTTCATTTTCGATTTCACGTAAGAGACTGGCGTCGATGAAATCGGCGGCGCTTTTACCCTTCAATTCTGGAACCAGGGTCTTACTTAAATATTCAATATCCGCTTCGAGAGCATCCTCCAAGGGATAGGGCTTCAAGGGATTTCTTACTCCCAAATAGTTTTTGTACATGGAATCCAACAACCTCGGATCTTCGACTTTGAGATATTTGCGAAAAATGCGAAATGCCAGATCCCGATCTTTCCGCCCCATCCAACTCGCTTCGATGAAAGCGCGGAAGAAAGCCTTCATTGCAGCGCGACGTTCTCTGACAACCGGCCGCGTCGAAGTAAAATCACTCACCGAAGTGCGCACGCCAAAGTCAGCGGGGTCGGCAATCACATTGATCTTCTGGCCCAGGAGGTCCATTTGAACGATATTATCCCAGCTGGCCAAAGTGGCGTCGAAGTTGCCTTGCAACATGCCGGTGATTCTCCTGTTCGATTCCGAAATACCCGTAGGAAGGATCGCCACATCTTTGCCGGGCACTAATCCGAGCTTCGGCAGGAAACGGTGCAGCAGGACGTCAGGGCCGCTGCCGGGACGAACGCTGGCGATGGTTTTTCCTTTGAGATGTTGCGCCGACGCGATCGAGGGATGAGCGACTAACCGATAGCTAGCCAGGCCGTAAGTGCCGATCACGACGACGGGCGCGCCGCGCGCCCCGGCAATAGCCACGGCCGCGGCAGGATCCGAGCTCACATGCACGTCTCCGGAAACGAGAGCGCTGATCGACGGGCTCCCCGCCCGAATATAAATGAGTCGGATATCGACTCCATATTTTTCAAACAGTCCCGTTTCCTTGGCAATCCAGAGGGGAGCGCGGGTCGCGGTGGCTGAGGTGTAGGCAACATTGAGGGCTTCAGGCTTCTTGTCTTGCGCAGTTGCCCAATTTACGAAAAGCAACGACACAAGCACAATGAGAAGGCCCATTATTCCTGTTTTGTTTTTGCTCTGCGCGTTCATGTTCATTCGATCATCGTTTCATCTCTTGTATCAAATCATCGATGAAACCCTCGTCATCGAGTTCTTTCACCCAATGGAGATCCCATAAAGTTAAAGGATTGATATCAGCCACGCCGAATTCCGCGGTGGCGATCTCAAAAGTATTGGCGATCGCCTGCGGCGTCGGATAGGGTTTGAGCTGCAGCAGCTTCACGATCGAGTCGAACTGCCTTTCTAACTCACGGTGGTCGGTAATCTTCATCCGCTTCATCGGTTCCTCGGCGACGATTTCCAAAGCGTCATCTTTTCTAAGGATCATCAAACAGACGGCGTGAATTACCGCTTTGGTATAATCTCTCTAAGAAGATCTGACTTCTCTCTGGCAAATTCAGACAAACAAGCTTGGGCGTAATGAGCGACCACCGGGAGATCCGGCACCGGCAAAACCTTCAAGCCGGCGGCAAGCGCGTTTGGCAGGTACAGGTCGGACATGAACGTAGCGATGCATTCGGCGCTCACGACTTTTTTCCACTGGTTCCAGCGGCCGACTTCATTATCGCCGACCATCTGGATCTTCATGTCGTTTTCCAACCCCATCATCCTGAGCCAAAGCACGAGTGCATGAGGTCTGCCAGAGGTGCGGACTGCCAAGTTCTTCCCTCTGAAAGCTTCCACGCTTTGCACATCGGCGGGAACGACCAACTCCAAACCGCGCCTGAGGCTCGGCGCGCAGAACATGGTAACTTTCTTTTCCTCTGCTGCCGCCGGATATAGATATTCCAAGTGCTCGATGATCACGTCACAAGCGTTATTGAACAGCGCGGCCTCATATTCCTTCGTCCCTTTGATAAGAATCACCTCAACGTCCACGTTATAGTGCCGCCGGGCCATCTCCTTGATACAGAAAATGACCGGTGTTCGGTCCTCATCTCGGTAGGCGAGCCTCAGGGTTGGCATGAATTACACTCGAGCGACGAGTAGATCAAATCCTGTCCCGCTGAACTTTGGCTTCTCTGCGGTGAATCATTTGCTCTTTTGTCCGTGCAGCCGAGCAAAAAATCCTTCGCTTTCCAATTCATTCAAAAGGGATCGATCCATGAAGTCGGCGGCTTTCTTGCCTCTCAGCTCGGTAATGCTCGCGCTCAAGTCTTCGATGTCCGCCTGTATGGCTTCTTCGATCGGATAAGGTTTAACCGGGATGGAGGTTAATAAATAGTTTCGATGCATCGATTCCAAAAGCTTGGGCTCGTCGATTCTCATATATTTGCGGTAAGCGCGAAACGCGACCTCTTTATTATTTCTTCCCAGCCAGATTGCTTCGGAGAATGCCCGAAGAAACGCTTTCGCCCGATTGCGATGATTGGTCAAAAATTGCCGGGTTGAGGAGATGTCGCTGGCGGGAGTCGGGACGCCCAAGTCAACCGGATCGGCCAATACATTTATCTTCAGGCCCTTCAATTCCAACTGCGCCAGGTTGTCCACGGTCCCGATGGTCGCGTGAATCTTGCCCTGGAACATCAACAGCAGCCTCTCGTCCGATCGGCTCAGACCCGTCGGCATGATCGTGACATCCTTGCCGGGCACGAGACCGATCTTGAGAAGGATCCGTTGGAGCACGAAGTCGGTCGTCGTACCCGGTCGCAGCGCGCCAATCACCTTACCCTTGAGCTCTTTCACAGACGTGATTGACGGATGAGCCATAAGCTTGTAGGCAATCGAGCCGAGAGTGGCGACCATAACTACCGGCGCTCCCTGCGCGGACGCTGCTGCAACCAAAGAGCCGCCGGTGGCAATGAACTGAACGTCGCCGCTGATCAAGGCGCTTATGGACGGGTAACCCGCAGGCACAAAAATCGGGTTTCCGTCCAATCCGTACTTCTCGAAAAGTCCCATCTCCTTGGCGATCCACAATGGCGCCCGGCTGCCGGAGACCGAGGCATAAGAAACAACCAGAGGTTCTAGCTTCTTTTCTTGCGCCAAGAGGGCCGGCGCAAAAAACAAAAATAGAGTAGCGATAAAATAACTGGTTCTCATTGCTGTCCCGGTCGCGCCGCTGTGCAGAAAATCATCCCAGGCCTTCCTCGCCGGCGATGTCGGCCGCTTCATAGTAAGCGTCGTAGGTGATCCATTGTCGGGCCTGACCTTTCTTCAGTCTCATCCAGATGTCGGTTTGAGCTTCCTTGGTCGTCGCCCGGCTCATGATTACGCGCTCGCCGACTTTGCCATGTTCCTCATCGACGGCGTGCGCGTGAAAGAAATCGAGGGCCTTCTCGGAAACATGATATTTATCGCGCAAAACCTCAGCCCAAATCGCGAAAACCAGGGCGTTGATCCTTTCTCCGAGCCGCAGGTTGGACGGCAAGCCACCGATCGTCAACCGCAACCCTCGATAGCGCTCTTCATCGATGATCAGTTGCATCAGCGCCGAAGGTTCCGAGTTGATAATTTCCTCTCGCTTCAAACCGAGTCCCTCGCCCATTCTGACAAAGAGCTCCGGGTGAGCCGGGTACTTGCCGCCGCAGATGTCTTCGCCCGCTTCTTCGATCAGCACTCCCAGTTGCTCGCGTATTTCGGCCAGCGTTCCCGCGTTGGCGACGATGTTCGCGTCGTTTCTTAGCGTCTGCATGACCGCGTGATACTCCTGCTTGATCCAACCGTGCAGCTGCTTCACCGTCCACTCGCCGCGAAATAATTTTACGCAAAAGGGATGATTGATCTTGGTGTGGTGCACCAGGACGGCTTCTTTGGCAAGCTCCAAGAATTTTTCCGGCGGCAGGAATTCAGATGGCGGATCGGGGAAACGCGGCCGCTTCCAAGGAGTCGTGATGGATCTGTATAAACCGCGCGCTCTCTCAATGTCTTCGGCAAGTGTCCCCATAAGTGAAATTCCTCCTTTGGTAAGCCGCGAACATTCTTCAGCTTAATCCATATTTTCGCCCTTCGCGAAGAGAGTACATGCGGTTCATACGTAAGTATACTAGTCCGAGCAGTTCAGTAGGCTCTTACGCTCTTAAAACTAACGACTCAGTCTTCATCGAAAAACGTCGACCAGTAGGAAACGTAGAAAAGACTAACCGGAAGCCTATTTTCTACGTCGTGCTAGTCCTTTTGATCTCGCCCTGAGCGCACCGGCTTTCCCGCGCGCACATCCTCCGCAAACTTCTTGGCAGCGTCGTAAAATGAAACCGCCACTGGGCCATAGTTCGCGCGAGGCCGGTCCAATTCGCGCGCGTCGAATCCTAAAACACGATGCGTGACGCCGATGACACCGTCGCAGTCGTCGCCGGCGCCAAACCCTGCGATCGTGGGTACGCTCACCTCGTCAGTGATTTGTTTCGCCAAAGCGGCGGGCACTCCGGTAATCAGCAGAGAGAAAGATCCGGCCGCGACAAGCGCGCGGGCATCCTGCCAAACCCGTTCGTGCTCAACCCGCTCCGCCTGAGAACGAAAGTCGCCGCTTCCGATCGAGGCCATGGGCGTTAATCCGATGTGTGCCATGACAGGAATTCCGGCTTTCACGACTGCCTTGACAGTTTCGGCGTAATCCACTCCAACCTCGAGCTTCACCGCCTGCGCCCCGGCCTCCTGTATGAATCTGCCCGCGTTTCGAATTGCGTCTTCTTGGCTTGCCTGGTAGCTCATGAAGGGCATGTCGCCGACAACCATGGCTCGTTGGCTGCCACGAACGGCGGAACGAGTCATCACGACCATTTCGTCCACGGTTACGAAAGTGCTGTCATCGTATCCGAGCAAATTTCGCGCGCCGCTATCGCCGACCAGCAGGATATCGACGTTCGCTCGATCGAGAAGGCTAGCCATCGTGTAGTCATAGGCTGTCATGACCACTATCTTTTGTTTGTCCCGCTTCATTTGTTGGATCTGTGGTATCGTTACTCTTGCCATGGTTTCTCCGTTTCCCCGGATTAAAGTTCCTTGAAATAAAGTAAGGTGCTAACCCGCATTATTTTCACACCAATATTGCGCCAAGTCGTTGGTCGTCACGAACCACACATCGGGAACGACGTCGACGCCGAGTTGCACAATGACTTTGCCCGGCAAATCAAGCGGAATGACATGGCGGGCAGGGCGATTGTTCTCGTCCAGGAATATCTTTAGCCAACTCGTTGCTTCTGTATAGTCGCGAGAACTTTTTCCGCCGTTAACGGTAAGCTCTTGATCCTTGCGCCGACGGCATCGTAAACCGCGTTGGCGATCGCCGGCGCGACTGTAATGATCGGCGTCTCTCCAATGCTCATGCTATGGTACGGCCCGAGGCCCACGGGCGTCGCGACGACGATCTTGCGCAATTGAGGAATGTCGCGAACCGTTGGGATTTTGTAATCGCCAAAATGAAGTGTTGTCACTTTACCGTCGGCGAAGAGCATTTCTTCGGTCAAAGCGTAACCTACTCCCATCACGATGCCGCCGTCAATTTGGCCGTCGTGCAAAAGAGGGTTGAGAACCTTACCGGTATGATGAACAGACACGAACCGACGGAGCTTGATTTCACCGCTCTCCGGATCGACCTCCACCTCTGCCATCTGGGCGCACATGGACGCCTGCGGTCCGATTTCGTGATTCTGATAACGGCCTTCGACGACGATCGGCGCACCATTGGCTTTTACGATCTCGCCGTAGGAAACCCATTTCTCCTTTGACGACACTCCACCGTTAGCGATCGTTAATTCGCCGTGATCGGCCGCTAGCAGTTGCGCCGCCGCGCCGAATAGCTCTTGTTTGGCTTGGATCACGGCTTCATAGCAAGCGTTCCCATATGTTCTCGTCGCGCGGCTTGCACCGACACCAGTGTCTACAGGAGCACCTGCCGTGTCGAGTGTTCTCAAAGTAATCTTTTGCCAGTCCACCTGTAGCTCGTCGGCGGCGATCTGCCTCAGCACGGTGCCAGCACCCGCGCCCTGATCTAACATCGCCGTGGATACAGTGACACTACCCTTGTCTTCGATGCGCAGAAAAACCGAGCACTCGCCGCCCAGCGCGAGCCACTGAATCAGCGCCAATCCTCGCCCGATGTTGGGCTTTTTGCGGCTGTAAAACTTGGATGCTCGCAGCAACGTATCCAAGGTTTCGTGCGCTTTAACATGCGAGATTTTTCTGCCGACCGGGGATTCGTCACCGTCTCGCATGAGATTCATTCGGCGGAAACGCGGCGGATCCATGCGCAATTCTTTGGCGATCACATCCATCTGCGATTCATTGGCAAAAACCCCCTGTGGATCGCCCGGAGCTCGCATATGCCCGCATGGCACCTTATTGGTGTAAACGATTTTTTCCTCGATCAGCACGCTTTCCATTCGATAAGGTCCGGCCGCTTCGTGGGCGCCGAAGAGATAGCCGATCGGTTTGAACGCGCCGTAGGCGCCGCTGTCGAAGACAAAATCCATGTGATGGGCGAGGATACGGCCGTCTCTCGATACACCGGACTTCACCTTGACGATCGAAGCATGTCGTGGATTCCCCGCTATGAACTCCTCGCCATAGTCCATCACCATTTTCACCGGCCTTCGGCACTTCAGCGAAAGAAGGTATGTCACCGGCACGTCCATGAAGTCGCCTTTGCCGCCGAAATCGCCACCGATGTTGCACGGATGAACCAGGAATTTTTCCGCGGCGATGCCAAACGCGGTCGCCATCTGGTCGCGCAATGCAAACGGCACTTTGCTGCAAGCCCAGATCTCGGCGCCGCCGGACTCGTTTGCCCTAACGACGCAGGAGTGCGGTTCGATATAGGCCTGGTGCACGACTTGAGTTTGAAAAGTATTTTCGATGATCAAATCGGCGCGGCGAAAGCCATCTTCAACATCGCCTTTTTTCCACGACAGCTGGACGAACGCATTGCTCGGCGCGGCGAGCTTTCCCGGCAATCCGCTATATTCCATGACTTGCGGATGTAGCAGAGTCGCGGAAGGACCCAAAGCTTCGATTGGGTCGAGCAATGGCGAGAGTTCCTCATAGTCGACCTCAATTAGATCCAGTGCTTGCTCCGCGATCTCCTCCGAATCGGCGGCGATTGCCGCGACCTTCTCGCCGATGAAACGCACCACGCCATCGGCTAGTACGGGCATGTCGTAGATTTGCCTACCAATCTTGACGCCCGCGGCATCGCGACCGGTGATAACAGCTTTTACTCCCGGCAGAGCCAATGCTTTACTGATATCGATTCGCTTAATGCCGCCGTGAGCGATTGGAGTTCGCAGCACTTTTCCCCAGAGCATATCGGGGAAAGATACATCGACGGCATACATCGCTCTGCCCGTCACCTTCTCGACGCTTTCCACTCGCGGAACCGAAGTGCCGATGACGTTCGATTTCTTCATGCGTTGATCCTTACACTGAAGCGGCTAATCGTCATTTCGACTGGTGAATTTCACCGTTCCATACCGGTTCGCAAACCTAAAAGACGCGATATCAAGGCTACCCCGGTCGTTAATATGACGACGATAATGCCGATGACTGCGGCGCTCTCGTAGCGTGACTCGACCAAGAAGTCGAGTTGCAGCAAGGACAACGGCCGGGTTCGACTGGTTGAAATAAGAGCCACGGTGCTGACGTTTCGCGCGGCGGCGATAAAGCTTAAAGTTCCAACGAGCAACATGCTCGGCGCGATAATCGGCAAAACAATATCGCGGAAACTATTCCAACCCGACCCGCCGGCAACTTTGGCAGCCTCTTCGAGCTCAACCGCCAATTGGCTCAACGCGCCTTTGATCACTTGAACACCGAGCGTCATGCTGGAGATAACCGTGGCGATGATCAAAAGAAACATGGAGCCATACAATGACCGGAGAAACGGCGTGCCAAGAAACACCGACAGCAGACCCAAACCAAGAATGATTCCCGGCAGAGTAGAAGGCAGCCAAGAAACCATATCGAGAGCACCACGGCCGACAAAGTCCGTTCGGATGACGATATAGGCAATCAGGGTGAACAGCGCGACCGATACCAGCGCCGTCGTGCCGGACAGCATCAAAGTATTTTTCAATGAGTCGAGAAATACCGAATCATCGATCACACGGCTCCAATGCAGCGCAGTCCATGGCTTGGGAACGTTAAAATAGCCGAAGCGCGCCATGAAGGAAGCGAGGCTTAAAAACAAAAGAGGGATTACCGTGATCAGTAAAGCCACGCCCAGCAGAATAACAAAAATCAGCCATCGCCATTTTCCCAAGCTCTGCTTTTGGCCTTTATAGCGGCCGCCCACGGTGGCAAAACTGCGCCGCGCGACGCCACGGCGCTGGAGAGCTATGAGCGGGACCATCAGGAACAATATGGTGCTGCCCAACGCCGTCGCGGCGGCAAATTGCGGCGGTTGCTGATTCAACAGCCAGTGAATCTGCGTACTGAAGACGTAAAAACGAAATGGAAATCCCAAAATCAATTCCAACTCAAAAGCTTGAAGAGAATGAACGATGCCGAGCAGCAGCACCACGCCGACGATCGGCGTCATCAGCGGTACAACAATTTTTCTGATCGTGCGCATGACTCCCGCGCCGGATACCAGAGACGCCTCCTCGAGCGTTGCATCCATGTTGCGAAACGCGGGAGTCAGGAGCATGACCTCTACGGCGATGGTCGAGGTCGTGAGGTGCGCCCAGACAATTCCCCAAAATGAGTAGATGTTGAACGGCGCCTTATTCACGAATGGCAGATGAGTGAGCCACTGGTTGAGCAGTCCATAGTCCGGATCCAAAAGCAGAATCCAGCCCATCGTGACGGGCAGGGGCGGGAGAAAATAGCCCAACCAGAATAGGAATTCGAGCGCGGTGGCGCCGGGCACATCAGTCCGGGCAATGACCCAAGAGAGGAGAATGGCGATGGGCAACGCAATCGCTTGCCGCGCCAGAGTGATCGTCAGCGTGTTCCAGATCGCCGATATTATCGCCGGATCGGCGAAGGCAATCTTCCAAGCCTGCAACCCGATCCCGGAAACGAGCTTCTCACCCGGCGTTTCAAAACTACTGAGAATGATCACGCCGCCGGGATAGAGGACGGCGAATAGAACGACCCCCAATACCAGCCAGCAAATAAAACTTTGCGGGCTGAATGAACGTGGTTGAACGGCTGACACGGATCGAAGGGATGAACCAAAACTCAAACGTTGAACACCACCGTATTTCGAAAAATCGTGATGTTGATCGACTCCAGTGTAGATCGGTCCAGCTGTCTGGGGCTGTCTTGCTCAGCGCGCCCACCGTTCTGGTTCGAGAGCCTCACCACGAACGACTCTTCCTTCTTCCGTTCAGCCTGAGCTCGTCGAAGGGTCTATAAAAAGTTTAGCTGCCAAACACCAACTAGCACTAGCACTAGCGCAGTACGGACTTCGAAATTTCTTGCGCTTTGTCTCGGAGCGGAACGCGTTCCTCACGGTCGATGTCGAAGTAATCAATCCCAGGCTCCGGTGACATGCCGGCGACGCGTGGAACATCGATCCGACGACTGGGGCGAGAGACAGTGGTCGCCCAAGCGGTCTGTCCTTCCTTGGACAGGAGCCAATTGATGTACACTGTGGCCGCATTGACGTGCGGCGCTTTGCTCACTAAACGTGCAGCGCCCCAGCCCGTGCTCAGCCGCCACGCTTCGGCCAACTTACCACCCAGTGGTTCGACTTTTGCTCCGACGCCCAACTTTTGCAGCTCGGCGATATCGGTATCATTCACGCCGATAGCGATGGGGAATTTTCCGCGTGCCAGCCAATCGGCAAGCTGACGGTCATCGCGCGTCAGTGTTAGATCCTGCTTGAGCAAGGCGCGGACAAATTCCTCGCCCATCTGGCCGGCCCATAACGCAATGCGCCCATTTCCCGCTCCATCGACTCTGGGATCATTGATCGCGATCTTGCCCTTCCATTTAGGATCCAAGAGACCTTTGATGTTGTTCAAATCTTTCTCCGAAACAAATTCCCGGTTGATCAACACCTGCGGTGTGATCTGTGCTTGAAACGCGAAAATATATTTTTTTTCCGAATCCAAAAATGCTTTGTCGAATCCGCCGAACCATGCCTTTTCGTCGAGCACTTCGGGAAGAATGAAAAGCGGCCGGATCGGGTCTAGGTCCCCCGCCTTTTTCGCCGAAATATCAAAACCGGTGGGACCGGTCACGTAAATATCCCAAAGATATTGTCCCGCCTGACGCTCTTTGGAAAATCGAGCGGTAAAATTCGCCGGCGTAAAACTCTGAAACTCAAGCGTGATCTCGGGATACTTTTTTTCGAATCCTCGCATGACCTCGCGATAGGCGGTGCCCGGTGGACCGGCGACGGCGACCTTCCCCTCTTTCTTGGCATCCGCCAGAACTTTGTCCCACTTGGTCTTCCACTCTTGGCTTTCCGCCCGCACGACCCCGAGCAAAATCATCAAAGCTAGTAGGATTATTCGTCGAACGGTATACCCGAACATATGGCCATCCCCTTTTATGCTAGACCGCTTTTGCTCTCATTTCTTAAGTGACTTTACTTGCAACGCCGCCCTATGAAATATCAAACCCGCCTCGTAAACGTACATCGGCAGTGAATGTCGTCCCCGTTCGGCGGGACGATCTTGCGTGTCTACCTTTGCGACAATCAACCAAGGCCCCGGCTCTGTAAAGGCGGCGCTAACGGCGCTCTTTGCCGCGTCGATGTCATGCACCGTTCTCGTGTTTTTCATGCCCGCCGCGCGTCCCAATTGTTCAATGTCGGTTCCGAACGCCGTTGCGGTCGGAACATTGCCCGAACCCGTCGTCAAGTATGCGCCGTTATCGAAGACGAATATGAGCAGGTTTTTCGGTTGATAGCGGGCTACGGTTGATAATACGCCCGGTCCCGCAAGCATCGCCCCATCACCTTCGATGGATATCACTCTGCGCTCAGGCCAACCGAGGGCCACCCCAAGAGCCATCGGCGTAGCATAGGGCATATCCATATTATAGATAGTCAATGGTTCGTCCTTCGCTTCGGCGATCGTGTAATTCGCCAAACCGGGGCTGATAATCATGGGATCGCCGTTGCGCAGGGCGGCGATATGTCGAAGGACTTCGGTCCGGTTCATCGATTGTCTCCGATCTCGCGAATGACGTGGCTCGGCACCAAAATGCCGAAAGGCAATCGTTGTCCTTCAATGGTCGCTTGGGCCTCGACGATGACCTTGCGGATATCACCGGCATCGAAGAGAACGTGATAGGGAATATCGAGAGCGCGTAGAACCGGCTCCGCCACCAGTCGAGTCGCGCCGTGATAATCATAGCGCTCACCGAGGGTGCTGTTGTGGCCGATGATCAACATCGTCGGCGTCTTCTGGACAATCCCTCGGGCTAGAATTAGCGCCGACATACCGATTCCCGAACCCTCCATCAACGCGACCGGCCGCTTGCCGACCAAAAAGGCGCCCATCGCCATCGCGATGCCTTCGTCTTCGCGGGAGCACTGATACGCCGCGATGTCGCCGCGTTCGATGATGAGCTGCTCGACGCCGTCGAGCATGCTGTCAGGGAGAAAAACCGCGAAGTCGATTCCCGCTGCCTTGAAGCCGTCATAGAAAGATTCCAGCGCCTCTTGTCGATAGCGCACTCCGGCCTTGCCGGTATTGCCGACGTTCGGTTGTGGCGTTTTCACTTCCTGAGGCTTACTCACGATGGTTCTCTTTCGGCCAAGTGACCGATTCTTCTACGTCAAAAAATTAAAGTGCGCGAACCCGAGTCCCGTCACAGCATGATGAGCCGGGATATAATCGACAACGGTGGCGCGGGCCCCGCTGCAGGCGCCGGCGACCACAATCCAACTTCTGATTTCACCGGTGCCGCTGCGTAATGTGTCGGAATCGAACTCGAACAGATGACACAATGCTTCGGCGTTTCCGGATCGCAATTGCTCGAGCACCCAGCGATCCAAAGCTGTATCGATCCAACCCGCGCGCGGTCCGCGCGGATCATGGGAAAGACCTCCTGACGCCAGGATCGCCACTCTCTCCGGCCGATCTTTAAGTGCGCGGGCGATCGCACGGCCCAGTTCGTAACACTGGCGCGCCGACGGCATCGGCGCGAAGTAGCAATTCACATGTAGTGGAATGACGGGGACATTCAATTGCGGCGTAACTTTTGCCACGGGTCGGGTGAATGCGTGACCGATCCCTCTTTTGGGTTTTCCAAGCGGCTTGAGTTCCTTACTCTCTGAAACATCGAATCCCATTTCGTTGAGCGCAGCGAGTAGATGACGCGCTAACTCGGAATCGCAGCGCAGCGTGATGTGGTTTTCTTCTTCCGGCTCGCCGATGAGCCCGATGTTGATGGATCCGTGCACCTCGGCGCAGGTGAACAAACAATAGGTCGGCATGTTCGCTTCGGTAAAAACCTCCGCCTGATCGTCGCCGACCACCAAAAGAACATCGGGCTTGAATGCTTCCAGCTGCTGCTTAAGCGCCGCGAAACCCAGATGGATTCGATCGATATACCTTTGTATGACCTCCGGGGTTTCCTTTTCGATTTCCATGGGCTGTGGCACGCCGTCCGTGAGCACCCGGTGAATCAGCGGCCAATGTTCCCGGTCGCGAAACATCGACGGCGCATGCGACGCAGCCAAGCCAAGTCCTAACATCGCTTTTCGCCTCGCCTACTCACGCTGTTATCGTCGCTCATCAACATCCTGATCGTTAGATGGGAAACACATTAGAACATCTCTTGCGGCTCATTCGGAACGCTGGCGATTTTCTGTACGGCGCGCGCGTGCTCGTGGCAATGCTTCCTCCACGTGGTCAGTCCGACATCGGGACGATAGAGTTTCTCGCGCCTCCAGCCGTCTTCTTCAGCGTAAAAAGGATCCATTAATTTTACCATCCGAGCATCTTGCCCGTTGAACTGCACGTGAGCTAACCAGCGCCACCAAAACCAATACGCCAAACGAAATTGCAACGCCTTGAACCCGCTGCTCCACTTGACCGAAAACTGGAAGTAGCGATGATGCCGCTCATCCACCGGAACATACCATTCGAAATGGACAATGCCTGGAGCCGGAAAGGGATTGACGCGCAAATAACCGGGCAGCCTCAATTGCGTTTTGGTCGGTGATCCTTTTCGCGGCCGCTTCCACCACTCGCCGTTGGGCCAAACGCCCAGTCCGGGATAGTCGGCTTCCATGAGCGGCGCGGTCTGCGTGTACCCGACCCACTGGTCGACGATTTGAGGCGCTACGTTGGTCTTGGCAGCCGGAAATTTTCGGAACAACGTCAACCACGAGTTGCGATGAAGGTAAGCCGCATGCGAAGGATCGAGCCCGTTCTCCGCCGCCAACCGCCAATTGCCGGCCCGCAAGGTTACTCGAACCCCCAGAACCGCATCCTGACGCAAAAGCTCCTCGGGTAAATCCTCTTCAAGCGCAGGAGGTGCACCATCACCGATAAATACCCAGATCAACCCCTTACGCTCCTCGATCGGGTAGGTTTTTATTTTCGCTTTGCCGACAATCGGCGAGTCGGGCCCGTCGGTCAAAGCTGCCACGCAAACTCCAGTGCCAACATCGTACGTCCAGCCATGATAGCGACAGGTGATCGTGTTGGTGCCGGGAAATTCGCACCTGCCGATGGAAAGCGGCATTCCCCGGTGCGCACAACGGTCTTCAAGCGCAAAACATTTTCCTCGGTGCCGGATGAAGAGTAGCTTTTCACCGAGGATTCTTACGGTGACAGGGCGGCGGCGCAGTTTGTAAGACAGCATCACGGGATACCAATAATTGCGAAATCCCAGCGCGGCCTCGTCGTAACGCGGCCAAGGACTGGTTCGCGATCTGCGCTGGCGCTCCTGATCCGCGGTGTGGGCGACGCTAGATTCCATGCCTCGTACCGTCGTATCCGATCTCGAGAGAATTTTTCATCACCGCTTCGCCGCGGCGGATTGGAGAACTTCTCGCCGATCCCGGGTGCAGGTATCGACGGCCGCGTAGACTAAACACTTCGTCAGCTGTTTCATGCCGGCAATGTTGCTTCTGTCCATGGAAAATACACTCCGTTGGTTGTCGTTGGCGACTGCGCGACGCGGCATGCCGAGGCGCGCGGTCGGGATTCCCGCGGCGCGCAAGATATTTGCATCGGTCGCGCCGCTGGTTCCAGTACGGGGCGAATGTTTTTTTCTTTCGACGAATTCCCACGCCCGCATGCAGGATTGCACGATCCAATTATTGGGATCGGTGAAACTGCCCGGAATGCTGAGAATCATTTCCCATTCGACCGATAGCTCCGGATTCGCCTTGACGATTCGCTCGACGGCTGCGCCAAACTGGCGCTTGGCTTCCGTTGGACTCACACGCGGGCTGATCCTTAGATCGACGTAAAAATGGCACGCCGCGGGAACGAACGCCGGCTTATGAGTCCAACCCGCCTGAATCGCATTGATCGATCCCTGGGGCGCGACCAGCCCCGAGGTATTTTTCCTTGTGTACTCGGAAAACCATTCTTCGAGTAAGCCAATCACCTTGGCGGCGTGCACGATGGGATTTCTGCCTTTGACGACGTGGCGAACGCCGGTGTAATTCAAATCGCCACGCACGATTACTTTGAACCAGCACAATCCCACCTCTTCCCAAGCCACGGACCAACCGGGTTTCGCGATGATGGCGAAATCGCCGCGCACGCCCTGTTCCAACATAAAAGCACAACCCGCGCCTTGACCGGCATGGAATTTGGGCGACGACGGCCGTCGGTTGGTCGGCATGCCTCCTGCTCCTAACCCCACTAACAGCGATCCTTGCAGCGGCACGCCTGCCGCCTTTATCGCCTGTGCCGCGGCAATCGCGCAAGCGGCGTATCCCTTGGGATTTTCCGCGCCCATGCCGAC
>DASYUV010000042.1:0-17151 GCA_036000865.1 Binatia bacterium
CGTGTGGATTGGGGTTCCGGCGATCTGGTTTTCGTTTTTGTCGGTCGGCCGAGAGCAATTCTTGTTGCTGGGCGTCCAGGTGGCTGGGGGCTAGACTATTTCAAATGCGATCTTGTTGAGTATCGCGAGTCTTTCGACTTCGCTGTCGTGGCGATTGGTGACAAGGAGCGGGATGATGGGCTTCTTAAACGGGTTGTCGTCTTCGAGGAGCAGTTGATAGCCCTGTAAGCGACCGATGGCGTTTAGCTGGGCGTTGAAGCGAAACTCGATTAGTAGCACGTCTGTGTCTCGCTCGGTGATCACGTCGGCTCGCTTCTGTGTGTTGCGAATCCAGCCGAGGAGCTGTGCCGCGTCGTCGGTGGTCGGGAGGAAGTCCGGTAGGCCTAAGCCGACATCGAAGTAAAGAGCGATCACGGCGGATTTGTGCGCCGGCCACCAGCGTTGCCAGATTAAGAAGTCTTCTTGTGACATGCGCGGTGGATAGCCGGTGTAGTCCGGGCCGTATTTGGGGCCGAGAGTGGTAGGCATGGCAACGAGTGTTGCTAGGACTGGGGCTTAGGCTTTTCGATCTGGATTTTGATCGTCGGGCCGTCCGTGCTGTTCGCTGTCACGTTCCAGCCCATTGATTGAATTACTCTGGTGATTTGATCGATCAGCCTCTGTTCTGCATCCGTAGCCATCTTTGTGAACCCTCACTAGGTCGAATTTCTCTAGTGTGTCTTGCGCGGTGCAAATCTGGCACGTGTAGAGAAACGGCGCGTTGGCCGGGTTGGGGTTGATGCCCGCGATGTTGCGGGGGTTGTCTGGGTCCTGAGCGATCGGCGTCATGTAGCATTCGGCGATGGTCTTGAGGCTCGATTTGTTCCAGCGGTTGACAACACATTGCGCGGTTAGGTAGCGCTGGGCGCCTTCGTCCGGGACCTTGGAGATGATTTCCACATGGGAGAATGGTAGCTCACCGGCGAGCAGTGGCTGTTGTAGGAAAAGCGGCAGGTGTGGAATCATCATCCGGTCGAGTACCCAGCCGCGTCTCTTGTTGACGATCGCGGCGATTTGTTCGACGGATTTTCCTTCCACGTCTGCGAGGTAGTTAACCGCCTCCACTTCATCGGTAATGGTCATGGCGGAGCGGTGTAGGTTTTCCACCAGGGCCAATCCTTTGATGCTCCTTTCTTCGCCGTCATAGATGGCGGCTTTAATTTGCCGGCGTCCAAGCCGTAGGTGGGCCAACAAGCGACGATGTCCCCAGCGGAGCTGGTAACGGTCGTCCTCGCTCTTTGTGACGCCTATGGGCTGAAGCAGGCCCTTGGAAGCGATGCTTTCAGCGAGCTCGCCGATCGCGTCATCCTCGGGTGTTTCTCTGAGCTGCTGCTCGCCGACGTCGATTGAGGAAATGTCGAGCAGCCTGACTTCGGGTTGGAGCTTGGGCATTGTTTCGCTTCTATCGCGAAAGATCTCGCTTGACAAGGGTAATGTCTGATAAGATATATTATGTAAACTTTGCTCTATCGCTCTATTGCGGGTTTCACGCCTACGATTCATCCCCGCGCACTTCCCGGTGCGCACCAACATCAGAAGTAACGCCAAAGCCACCATTTCTCGAAACCGATCTTAGCCCAGTAAATCATTCTTGATGGACCCCAGGTTCGAGGATCAGTGACCCCAAACGGCGGCCAGCCGGTCGGATAAGTGGTTCGATTTGCCGCGGCGCGTCCAGCGCCGAAAGCGAGCAGTCATATAGTGTGCAACCAAAGCTCCACCGGTCGTCCTTTTCCGGTGATCTGCACCGCCAGATTGTTGGCGAGCATGTCGGCCTCCTGGTGCGCGACGCCACCGGCTTTCGAGGCCGGCATGTCGGCACAGTCGCCGATAGCGTAGACGTTGTCCCATTTGGTTTGTAGCGTGTCGTAATCGATTCTTATTCCGGTCTCCGTATCGGCCAGGCCGCTGTCGAGGAGCACCTGCGCGGGTCGGTGCGGCGGCACCATGACCAACAAGTCGTAGGCTATTTTGTAATTATACAAGCCCTGAACCACTTTGCGTTCCGGGTCGATGGAACGCACGATGAATTCATAGTTCTGTTTGATGCCACGCCGTTTGCTCTCAGCATCCATCCAGACCGTTGGATCATGAGCTTCACCGGTCGGCTCGGCCTCACGGGTAAAATATTCGATTTCGACGCGTTCGCGAATCCCCCGTTGGCGAAAATAACCATCGAGCAGCCATTGTGCCTCGTAGGGCGCCGGCGGACAGCGGTAAGGGCCAAGTGGAACGCCAACGACGACTCTGCCGCCGCCAAAGGCCGCCAGCGAGTCGCGCAAGCGAACCGCCGATTCCATCTCCCAGGGATGCTGCGAAGATTCAGCAAATCCGGGCACCAAGTCAGGTCTGGTCTGGAGTCCAAGCGACACGATCAGGTAGTCGTAACGGATCTTCCCATTCTGCACAGATACTTCTTGACGGGTTGGATCGATGCCGAAGATTTCTGATTGAAACACTTGGACGTTGCGCTTTTCTAAATGCTTTAGGCTGCGGCTGATATCGTGTGGCTGGCGTTCGCCAAGCATGATGAAAAGAAACGCCGGCATGAAGACATGATCGGCGCGCCGGTCGATCAAGATTACGTCATGATCCGCGCCCAGCTTGCGTCCCAGGTGAGTTGCGGCAACCACTCCTCCACAACCACCGCCTAAAACGACGATCCTTTTTCGTTTGGACATTAGTTGCATTTGACCGATCGACTATGCTGATTGATCGCGGTCGCTGAATCGTTGGCGCGAGCGGAGCGACAAGCTCTGCAGATTCTTAACCCGTTGCTCGCGCCAAAGTGCCTGCTCCTTCACTCCGTCTTCGGTGAGCTCTTTGCCGAATCCCGAGGTGACCCGCAAGAGCCATATGATCAATTTATCCGACAGATCCTTGATCCATTCCATAAATTACTCCTCGATCAGCGTGCGCCGCCGACGTCGAGCAAAGCATTGAACTCACCACTTTTTGAATCGTTAACGGAGGAATGTATCTTCCTGCCGGAGAGTGTCCTGGGCGTCGAGCAAGGCCTGAGGCGTCGGCCCTGCTTCACCGATCAAGCCGACCTGACGCAGGAACTGGCCGATCTGTGCGTGGTCGCGAGGGCTCACTGGCGCGTAGGGCCGGCAAGGATTGCCGATATCCACACCGAAATGCTTCATCGCTGATTTCATCACCGGCGGAAGGCCGTATGCCGCCCATTTTCCGGGGAAGAGCGCATAGCAGCGCGCCCAGAATCGCGCCGTCTCCAAGTCCCCTGCCCTGAACGCTTTGACAATTTGCGCGCCGATCCGCGTCCCAGGCGGCGGCATCGTCGCTCCCGAGCCACCGAGCATCAACGTCACCAGCAGCGGCTGCATCGTCGTGAAGTAATGTCCGCGACCAGCAAGATCGATCTGCTCAATTAATCGGGAGATTTTCGTGATGTCCCGCGAGCTTTCCTTGAAGTATCGAATGTTGTCGATTTCGCTGATTTTTACGAAAGCATCCTGCGGCGGATCGGCACCCGGGCCGGGATTATGATAGCAGACCACCGGCAGCGGGCTCGCAGAGGCCACTTGAGTATAAAACTCCATCAGCTCGGCGATCGTCGGCTGGCCGCCCCACGGGCGAAGCGGCATCAAGACTTGGACGAAATCACCGCCGACTGTAGCTGCGTATTCAGCAAGATCGAGGACTTCTCGCGGCGAGGGACTCGAGCATCCGAGAATAACCGGCACACGCTTACCGACCATTTCTGTTGCGACTTTCAGTAATTCCTTGCGTTCGTCGCGCGACAGCATGGTGTATTCCGCGGCCTCCACGGCCGCGATGGTAATGGCATCGCAATCTGTTATCAGGAAGTCGATTTCTTTTTCGAGCGCTTGATAGTTCACCCGGTCGTTGTCATCGAACGGAGTCAAACAAGCGCCGATGACGCCTTTTATAGGTTTCGTGACGGCCATAGAGGTCAGTGTAAAATCTCGGCAATGATCCGGGCATGACCTGCGTCGCTGCCCTTCACTCGCAATGGCAATGCTAAAATGCGCGAGCGCTTGCCGACGACACTGCCTAAGTTGGTGACGTTCTCCGCGATCAACACTTCGTTGCCGAGGAGGGTGCGATGCACAGGGAAATCAAATCCTTTGGAGCGAAGCGGTGTCGGCAGATCGACGGTGATGCAATCGATGCCGAACATCTTGATGCCCTTCTTGACCATCCATTCGGCGGCGTCGACGGAGAGATAGGGGTGTAGGTTGTAATCGGCGCTATCAAATTTCTCATCCCACCCCGTGTACAGCATCAAGATATCACCGCGATTTACCGGTACTCCCGACGCTTCAAGATCCTTTGCAGTCACCTCTTCCCCGCCTTTTTTATTGACGGCAATGACCGCGCCTGGGCCGACAAAGGCATCGAGCGGCAGTTCTTCGATTGACTTCCCTTTGGGGACGATATGGATCGGCGCGTCGACATGCGTTCCGGCGTGGCACGGCAGCGACAACTCCGTGACGTTGAGTGGATGGCCTTTGTCAAGGCTTAGAAATTTTTGTACATGGACATCCGGTAAAATCGGAATCTTCGGCATGCCGTCGTAAATGATCCGCGACAGGTCTACCATTTCCATAAAAATATCTCCTCAGTTAATTGCCGTTTCGCCAGCGCGCGTAGAGCGGGTCTTTGTCGACATACGCCCGCTTGATGCCGTCGAAGGCGAGCCAAAATTGGTCCAAAGTTTTTTGCACCGATGCGCGGATCGTCGCTTGCTGAGGTTCGCTTACGGCATATCGTTCCACCGCGATCGGCCCCACCTTCATGTGCTCTTCGTCGACGCCCATATGCAGGGTCCAGTAGCGGAGTTCTTCGGATTCGTACTTGAATCCATAATGTTGGGTCAGGCCGTTGACGACCCGCGTCATGCGCTCATTGGCGGTGCCTTCAAGACAAAATCCTTGGCAGGCGTAAAGCTCCAACCAACTTCGCTGGTACATCAAGAGCTCGCGCCAGTCGAGAAACGCTTCAGTCTCGGGTAACGGTTCGACGCGGTCCAGTTCCTCTCGGCTATAGCCGCACGCTTCAGCGAAGCGAATAAATAATCCCTTGTGACTGTCCGTTCCGGTAATCTCGCCCGTTCCTTCTTCGACGACGTTTTCGATCCACATCTTCTCCAGCTCGGGATCATCCGGACAGCGGCTTAGCATCGCGGCAATCGGCTTCGGAAATGGTTTTGGAAAAAACAAGTAAAACTGGCCGACGAATCCCTTGAGCTGATCACGGTCAAGCTCTCCCTCTTCGATCATGCCGATGATCGGATGATCTTTGGAGTGCTTGCGCCGCACCATTTGCTGAATTTCTGTTACGAATTCTTTGCTGGAGATTGCCATGCTATTTGCTCCGATCATACACCAGTGTGACTATTTGGAATTTATCACAATGCTCCCGGCGCGATTCGCATGCACGGACCCAGGATCAGCGTTTCGGAAGCGTGGTTGATGTGTCGTTTCAGTTCTTAGCATAGCGAAAAAACATAAAAAAGGCACGAGAGCGATCAATTGGCTCGGGTTTGACACTTTGAATTTAGAACAGCGACGAGAAACATCCCAGCGACATGAGTCTCAGGCGCGGGAGCTAAACAGTAGAACCGTTACTTTCATATGTGACTCGACCTGATGGCATGTTGATTGCTCTGCGATGAAGATAGGAAACGAAAGCTACTGGCGAGCCACGACTCGCTCTGAGGAGGTTTTATGACTGTTATGGGGTGGATATTATTTGGCTTGGTCGTAGGGATTATCGGCAAACTACTAATGCCGGGGCGCGATCCAGGCGGATTTATCCTGACGATTCTGTTAGGAATTGCCGGCGCTCTCCTTGGCGGGTTTGTCGGTCAGTCGCTGGGAATTTATCAACCGGGAGAGCCCGCGGGCTTCGTCATGGCTGTCATTGGGTCTATTATCCTGCTGCTGATTTACCGAATACTGGCCGATAGACGTACCTAGTTGTCCTCCCCACCAACCCATTCTGACTCCATTTAGCTGGCCGAATCGGCACAGATATCGGCGCGCGTGAGTCCTAGTCCACATTGCGCTGGAAGCCTGCATCCAGCATGAAGGATGCAAGCAAGATTCCAAACACATAACCAACGGATTCCAGAAAGCCAGGCAAAGTCCGCACTGCGTGCCATAAAACCCCTAGCATTACCAAACTTGAGATCAGCATAGGTGCGCAGGGTAGCAAATCAAGTAAATGATCTCCACAGCAAAATCGCGGTGTACCATCGCCCGATCGTGCGCTGGAACGACAGCCGCGATCTGCCGGACTGTGCCGCGTTCTCTACGCCGTAGCTGTGGGTGCGGATCACGGCCGTGCAGGCGTCCTACATGTCGCGTTTATCATTGGCCGGATTACAGATATAATAGTGAATGTCGATGATTGATCAAAAATTCATCGTTTGCTATTGTCGCGCATCACTGTGACGATCAAGGGTGAATTGTTAACCGCCACTCCGGCGAGCTGCTAAATTGATCTGAATAAAGTTATTGGCAGGGTTCCATTGGCTACGCTCTAATACGTTCTAATACAAGGAGGATGGTCTGATGCCCCCACGTTCGATCGGCTCTGGCGCTATTTCCTTTGGATTGGTTTCAATCCCGGTAAAGCTTTATGTGGCGACTTCGTCTGAAGCGCCCAGCTTCAATCTTCTCCATGCGGCCTGCGGCAATCGAATCCGGCAACAGCGCTTTTGTCCGGCATGCAATAAGGTCGTCGATCGCGAAGACTTGATCAAGGGGTACGAATTCGTCAAGGATCAGTACGTCAAAGTTACCGACGAGGAACTCAAAGCGCTCGAGGGTGAAGCTTCGGAGGCAATCGAGATCTCCGAATTCGTTCCGCTTGCGAAAGTGGATCCGATCTATTTCGAGCGAAGCTACTACCTCGGCCCGGATAAAGGCGGTGAAAAGGCCTATCGTCTCCTGGCCGATACCATGACCCAGGTCGGCAAAGTCGCGTTGGCGAAATTCGTTATGCGCGGTAAAGAGAACCTGGTCATTGTTCGCTCAGCGCGAAATGGCTTGATGATGCACACGATGTATTTCGCCGGCGAGGTGCGCAATTTCGATGAGATTTCCAAAGGGGAATCTGCGAAAATTACCGACGCCGAGACGAGTCTGGCCATTCGTCTGATCGACGAATTGTCGAACGATGAATTCGAACCAGACAAGTACGAAGACGAATACTCACAACGGGTAATGAACCTGGTCAACAAAAAAGCCGAAGGCAAAGAAATCACCCTCACCCAGCCGGTAGCACGGCGCGGTCAAGTGATCGATTTGATGGCAGCGCTGAAGGAAAGTCTCGGCAAGAATGCACCACGACAGAAAAAGCCGGCGGTCCATGCAAAGCCGATCGAAGCTGAAAAAGTGCGAAAGCGAGCCTCCTCATCGAAGAAATGAAACTTTTCTCCACGACAGAGGTGGCGAATATTCTAAATCTGCCGGATAGCCGGATCCGCTCTTTTGTGCGCGCTGGATTTCTCGCCCCGGCGCGAAACAAAACCAAAAGCCTTCAGTTTACTTTTCAAGATCTGCTGTTTTTGAAAACCGCCAAGAGCCTACTCGCATCGCGGGTGCCGGTAAAAAGAATTCTTCGCATACTGTCTTCCTTGAAGCGACAACTTCCGGATGAGCAACATCTTTCCAGTCTAAAGATTTATGCCGACGGGCGCCGGGTCGTGGTTTGGGACGGCAAGGCTCGCTGGCAGCCCGACTCGGGCCAGTTTTTATTCAATTTCGATGCTCGCAGTGTCATGCGTACGGTGAAGTTGCCCGCGCCGAAGCCGGTTAAAACAAATTTGACGGCGCAACACTGGTTTAACCTTGGCACCGAGTTAGAAGCCACCTCGACCGAGGAAGCTAAGCGAGCCTACGTTAGAGCCCTGGAACTCGACCCCAAGCTGGCCGACGCCCACCTCAATCTAGGCAAGCTCTATCACGATACCGGCATGCTCAAAGAAAGCGAGACACACTATCGAGCGGCGGTTGAGTATGCTCCGCGCGATCCAGCGCCATGTTTTAATTTAGGTGTGTTGCTCGAAGATTTGAAGCGACCACGGGAAGCCGCGTACTGCTACAAGGAAGCGCTCGAGCGAGACCCTACCTTCGCTGACGCTCATTACAACCTCGGTCTCGTGCTCGATTCTTTAGGGGAAAAGAAAGAAGCCTTCACTCATCTACGCACCGCTCGCAAGCTCTATTTCGGTAAATGAGTTCCAGACGAAGGACGGTTGGCCAATACGTAGTCAAAGAAAGCGCCGGCATTCCCCAAGATCAGGATACCGTCGACTTCGACGCCGGCGGCAAAACCGTGCGCTTGACCAATTTGCGCAAAGTCTTCTGGCCGGATCTCGGAATTACCAAGGCCGATCTGCTCCAATTCTATATTGACGTCGCCCCTATTCTGCTGCCGCATCTGGCCGACCGCGCTATGGTGATGAAGCGCTATCCCAACGGCATCGGCAGCGATTTCTTTTTCATGAAACGCGCCCCGTCGCCGCGGCCTGAATGGATCGAGACCTGCCCCATCGAGCATGCTTCAGGCAGCGTCATCGATTTTCCCGTGATCGGCGATTTAGGTTCACTGCTTTGGGTGATCAATCTAGGCTGCATCGACCTCAATCCCTGGTATGCGCGCCGCGACGATGTCGATCGGCCCGACTACCTGCACTTCGATCTCGACCCGGTGAAGGGAGCGAGTTGGCCACAGATGTTGGAAACCGCCACCGTCGTGCACGAAGCTTTGACCCAGCTCAAACTGCCGGCCTTCGTCAAGACTACAGGCTCCAGAGGGTTTCATATTTATGTGCCGATCGTTCGCGGGCCGACGCAAAAAGAGGTCTGGACGTTTGCTAAACAGCTGGCCACGAGCTTGGCGGCTCTGCGGCCCGATTTGATGACGGCCGAGTATCGAATTGCCAAGCGACCGCGTCAGCGCGTGCTGGTGGATTATAATCAAAACGCTTGGGGCCGTACGCTCGCGTCTATTTACTCGGTGAGGCCCCAGCCCAAAGCCACGGTTTCTACGCCGATCACCTGGAAAGAGCTCGAACACGGAGTCAGGATCGAAGACTTCCGCATCGACAACGTGCGCCAGCGCGTTAAGAAGCTCGGCGATCTGTGGGCACCCTTGCTGGCACGAAAAGGCCGAGCAAAATTGGCATCGTTCTATGGCACTGCCGATTAACCCACCCTATCCTCCCATGGAGGCCTTGTCCGTCGAAAAAATTCCTTCGGGAAAATCCTGGCGCTATGAACCGCAATGGGATGGCTTTCGTTGCCTCGCGTTCAAAGACGGCAAAAAAATTGAGCTTCAATCGAAGAAGGGCGAGTCTCTGAGCCGCTACTTTCCGGAGCTGGTGGCGGCGATGGAGAAACTTAAGCCCAAGAAATTTTTGCTGGCCGAGCCGCTGGAGCACTAACCGCTCCTCCGAGTGGCAGCCGCTTAGTCCTAAGCTCGTCGTGGAAGTCCAGTACGATCATTTCACAGGAAATCGCTTCAGACACGGCACTAAATTTTTACGTTGGCGCCCTGATAAGGCGCCGAAAGCGTGCTCAATGGACCAAGTCAAATCCACGGGCAGAGCTTTCGGTCCGGGAATTTTGACAGGCGCTACGCCACAGAAAAAAAACGATTGGCCGGAACAACAAGATCTGAGGTAGGATGGAAGACCCAATCAGCACGCACGCATTTCACGCCGCGGATCTCCTGCGGTTTGCCAGGTTTCTCGCCGATCTACTGGATCAGCGTTTTACGATTCCTGGAACGTCAATTCGGATCGGCCTGGATCCGATTGTTAGTCTCATTCCCGGCATCGGCGACCTCATAGCCAATCTAACGGGATCGCTTATTCTGCTTATCGCGGCGGAGTATCGTCTTCCCAAAGTCGTATTGCTGCGCATGGGCATGAACATCGCTGCGAATACGATCCTCGGAGCCGTGCCCATTTTCGGCGATATTATGTCGATTTGGTTTCGCAGTAATGTCAAAAATGTCGAACTGCTCGAACGCTACGCGGGCAGGGAATCGAGACGAGCTGCTCTTGGCGACTGGGTTTTCGTAATCGTATTAATCTTTGGACTTTTTGTGATACTAGCCGGGATTGTTCTGGCGGTCGCGTGGCTTTTTAAACAAGTCTGGAACATCCTGTAAGCAAGAACGGGCGGTAAAGGCGGATTTTGCTGCAAACGCCCTTCTCGCGATCCGCCTCAATATCGGTTCTAAGCTCGGCAAACACACACGCCATTTTTTACCAATCCCGGCAAATAATCACTCAAATACGCTGCAAGATGATTGTTGTCCATGTATGCGTCCTTCTGTCCGCATCTAGCACGAACTCCGCACATTCAGCATAACACCGGTCATAAATATAAAGCACCCATTTTTGTCCGCTGCTCGCAGTAAGAGTAGACGAAAATGGACGCCTGCCCATCACAACGGCATTACTTCAAAGCGATTTTGTCATTGACCCTTACTGCGTTTCGCGGGTTGTCACAGGACACGAGAGTGGCATGAACTCTGCCCTCGGGAATAGTGATACGAGGAGTACCTAAGTTTATGAAGACATTCTTGGGCAATTTTAACGCATCTTTGAGCCGACCGATCAGTTTTAGGTTCCGCGCCTCCCGCAATCGCAATCCTTTAACTAATTTTACTCATGCCTCAGGCCAGGCGCTCGTCGAGTTCACGCTAACGTTCTTGCTGCTCCTGATCGTTGCCTGGATACCGGCAGACTTTGGGCTTGCGTTCTATACCGGCCAACTTGCTCAAAACGCCGCGCGTGAAGGAGCTAGAATTGCGGCTGCGGATTCGACCCTCGTAAGCGGAAGCACCAGCTGTACCATGCCTTCTTGTACAGGAAACATTTTTAAGGAAACGGCAGCAAGAATTTCGGCGGCACTCCTTCCAAGCGCTACTATCACACTGAGCCTAGATCCCGATACGGGTGCGAACTGCAATCGGATGGTCACTGTCACGGTATCAGGAACTTATAATTTCTTTTTTTATCAGTTCCTGCATTGGGCGGGGATTAAAGGCAACCTAAACAACACACCGATAACTCGTCAAACGCGCATGAGGTGGGAGAGCCAGGCCGGATGCTAAGTTTAAGTCTAAAATCGAAGTGACCCGAATGGGGGATCAACTCAATGACCTCAGGCAGTGAAAATAAAGTAAAGAATCAAAGAGGCCAAGCCATCATCGAGATTGCGCTTATCACACCACTTCTGTTGGTTGCGTTGTATATACCCGCTGATTTCGGTGTCGCCTTTTTAATGGGCAATCTCACTCAGATCGCGGCTCGGGAGGGGGCTCGAATCGGTAGCGGACTCCAAAAGAGTGGACAGGTTCCCGACCTAACCTTCAGTTCTGCTGAGGCCGATATCGTAAAGACGGAAGTCATCAGCCGATTGCCGAACTATCTTACTAACAAGACCGTTACCGTGACATTTTACACGGGAACCGCGTGTATGGAATTTGTCGAGGTGACGGCACAGGGTCAATACAAATTTTTCATGTATCAGTTAATGAGATTGTTTGGCGGCGACGCTCCAAACTCTACTACTATCTCTCGGACAACGCAGATGCACTACAAATATCAGCCGTACATGAACAATGACTACTGTACGGGTGCGACCACTTACGGGCCCTATTCTACTTAGGTCGATGGAGGCTTATATGCAGCCGGTAAAAAATGAACAAGGCTATGTGCTCGTTTTTGCGACTCTGATGATCGTTTTGCTCTTGATCATGGTGGGTATGGGATTAGACACCGGGCATCTCGCCTATATCCGATCCCAGGGACAGCCGGCCGTGGATGCGGCGGCTCTGGCCGCCTCTTCCGCAATCCCAAGTGGAAGCTGGTCGACGGTTACAAACCGAGTGACGAAGTTTAATCCTGGCGGGACCAATCCCGGCACCGGAAACAATTATCTAGACAGTCCTAACAATCAAATTAGTCAAAAGAACGTGACCCTCGTGAAATATGACAACGCGACTGGCGAATTTGCTACGTCAGGAGTCAATATCAACAATGCTAACGGAGCTAGAGTGGCGTTAGAAAATAACAACCCATACGGCGGGAGTGCCGGGAAAGCCATGAAATCCCCGCTGTTTTTGACACCCCTGCTCAATGTGTTTGGGAAAGCCACGAACAACACGGCCGATGTCAGCGTCAGCGCCGTTGCAGTGAATCAGGCTCTTCCAGGACTGCCGATCGTGGTCCTGGACACTCTCTGCACCGCGCCACCGCCGGTAATCCTAGATTTCCGGACCGGAGGTTCCAGCACCGCCGGCTGGGAGACTTACCAAATCGATAACGCAAGCACGACAGAGGTTCGCGATCTATGGAGGAAGCTACCTTACTGTGCAGGCCAGCCGGCAATCGATACTGGCTACTGTGGAAACGTGGCAAATGGTGTGAACCAAACTATAGTTAATGAGATACTTAAACCTATGTTTCAAGCCGACCCTAACCGTTGTTATTTGATTCCGGTAGTAAAGACTAGCGGCTTCACGCAGTGCCAGACGATCACAGACTGGGCCAGTTTTTGCCCCGATAAGGGGAATAACACAGCCGACGCATTTCCCGAGACGGGTAAGCTCAAAGGGACGGTTACTTGTGGCCAGAGTCCTTGGACCTCACGGGATACTCAATGTTACGTTCAGCGCCTGGTTCGAGATAAAACGTCCGGGATGTAGTGATGTACTAGCGTCACGGACGAATTGCTGCTCATAGTTCGACCTCGCTGTTTCACACCGTTACTTACGCGGCTCTGTGCATAAACTCACTCACTGACTGCAGTCGAGAAGGTGCCCATCAATAAAAACGCGCTGTTTCGGACCTTCTGGTCACGGTGTCCCACGGCGTGGCACCGGAATGCAGAATACGGCGGCCAATGCTGAAACACGCCATGGAAAACACATGGCGGCGCTGAAGTAATCCCAAAACCTTGAGCGCTCCTATACTCCGATCGAAAACTGTATCAACAGCTCAAGGAAGTTAGCGCAAAAGTGCGCGAGATTACGGAGAGAGTGAGTGAGGTGAGCTAAATACTTGAAATGAAAATGCCCCCGGCGAGATTCGAACTCACGGCCCCAGGATTAGGAATCCTGTGCTCTATCCACCTGAGCTACGGGGGCACAAGTGATTTCAGATAGTTACAAGGTTATATACCATTCCCTCCGGCAATTGCTACCAATTTGCTACCACTCTGCTCCGGTTCGGATCCAAAAACCGCCACGGCTAACCGGTTAGCAGAACGGGCGTTAACTTTCTCCATCAAGTGGCCGTAGATGTCCATCGTGACATTGATCGAAGAGTGCCCCATCTGCGTTTGAATATACTTCGGGTGCTCGCCTTGATCGATCAGTAAGCTCGCGTAGGTGTGGCGCAAATGGTGAAAGTGAATCAGCGGGAGTCCTGCCCTTCTGAGTGTCGGCAGCAATCCCTGCTTTCTGACTGTGCTCCTGTGTAGCGGCTGCCCTTCCCCATTCGTGAATACGAGGTCGTTAAGATCGCTCTTCGGCTGCTGCAGTTTCCATTTCTTGATCTCAAGAAGAAATGACGGATCCACGTCGACGCGCCGCTTGGAGTTCTTTGTCTTTGGCTCGTAAAACCGCCAGCCGCCGCTATGGCGAGTCAGCACGCGCCGGACAAGGATTTGGTTCGCCTGCCAGTCGATGTCACCCCACTGCAGCGCGAAGAGTTCTTCCGATCTCATCCCGGTGGTTAGCGCTGCCGAGAAAAGCATTCGATAGAGCCCGGGCGTGGTAGCTGCCCAGAAGACGTTGACCTGATCCTTGGAAATAACCTGAACGTCTTTCTCTTCGTTTGTTCCTTCCGCTTGCGCTAGCGCTGTTATCTTTGGCCGTTCGACGTCGCGCACCGGATTGGAGTCGATAAGCTTTGACCGCACCGCGTACTTAAGAACACTTCCCAAGGTCGTGATGGTTTTGTTGATTGTGGAAATGCCGATCGCCTGACGGGCAAGTCCCCTGCTTTCAAAACAAAGGCGCGCGTGCTGCGCTTTCTCTTCCCGGCTCATCTCGCGCGCTTCAGCCGCGGCCTTGGCAGCTATGGCGCCGGCTTGGTTCTGTAGCTCGGCCGCTTTTCGATCCAGCTCCGCCGCGTCCTTCTGTTTCTTCGCGGAGTAGGCATCGATCGAACCGATATCAATCTGAGTCACCTTGAGCGGTCCGAAGAATGGCAGCAGGTGCAGAGTCAAATGATCGTGGTACTGTTCCAACGTGATAGGTCTGATTTTCCCCTCCCGCGTTGAAAGCCACTGCTGCGCGAATTCCGCAAACGTCACCGCCCTATCCTTCGGCGCAACGTAGTTGCCCTTGCCGATATCGATGAGCCTTTGCGCGAGCAGATCATTCGCCTCCTTCTTGTTTCCATCTGTCGTTTCCCAGTGGCGCTTTCCGTACTGGTCCCGATAATCAAGAACGTACTTCCCGCGTCGTTTCACTACGCAAGCCATGGTTACTTACCCCCCTTCTTTGCTGGCTTCTTCAGATAGCCTGCGATGAGTTCGTCAATGATCGCGCTAGCGGAAGTCTCCTCATCTAGCGCACGGTGCTGCAACTTCTTCCAGTTCGTTTCATCCAGCGTAATGTTGACCTTGACTTTCATGTGACGTGCCTCCTTTCTGTATATCCGTATATACCGATACGAGGAACGCCGTCAAGAGCCGTGGGCAAATTATATATTTTTTTGCTTAGCGGCCAACCAGGCTTTTACCTTTGAGAGTTCAAAGCGGGGATAACGGCCAACGCGGATATGCGGAATGGGTTGGTCTTTGGGATCTGTCTTTTTAGGGTCTGCCTTCTTCCTGGTTTGCTCATAAATCCAGGTCGTTTTTACGTCCAGAGCCTGGGCCAATCCTTCAACATCCAACAACGACTCACTTCCGATCTGATGCTCGGTGCCGTTTCCATTCTGATTGAGCGCCTGGATTTCATCCCGTATCACCTGGCGAATCGCGTCGATAAACGCTTGGCCAAACAAATGTTCCGGCGTGGGGCTCGGTTGGCTCATTTTGTTTCGCCGCGATCTCCCGGGGCGCTATACTTAGCGGCTCCTTGGAAAACCTTCTAAAATCGCGTTGAATCTGACTATCCCGACCTTATTGAGCATCTCTTTCGCGCGCCGTATGACGTAGCAGTCCATCTTGCATCGATCGGAACAAGAGCGCCGCCGAGTCCTTCGCCAGTGCCCATCCTCCAACGGCTCAATCACGGCTTTACAGAATGGGTTGGCGCAACGAGAATGGCTCTCTCTAGTCGTTAACGGCTCCGTAGCAAACGATCGCGCCTTTTGAGCATCCATGCTTACGTCATCTCGGAAGAGCGGTTATTATCGAGGTAAGCCTTCATTGTGGCGCTCCGTACTTCATGGTTGCTCCTCCTCCAAATTTGCATTCTGCTTTCGAGCAGGGCTTTGCGAAGCTCCAAAACTTCCGTCGTCGCTGGCTGCGGTGCTGGCTCCGCGCCAAACACCGGCCCAAGCATGATCCCAATCAAAAGGCCGACTAGAATAACGAGTAGCTTCATTGTTTTCCTACTTTCTCAGTGACGCCCGCGCCGATTTTCTTGGTCGTTGAGCCAGACAGCTTGATCGAGATCGAGCTCGGCGGCGGCGTGTAGGTCACGGTCAAAGTATCGCTGCCCGTGTTCGCTGCCGCGTCTCCCGCCGTGACCGTGATGACATTGACGCCACTCTGAAGCGTGATCCCGGTAATCGACCAGCTCGTCGTCCCCGTGGCGGAGCCGCTACCGCAAACATCGCAGGACCAAGTGACCGAAGTGACGCCAACATTGTCGCTCGCCGTGCCGCTGATATCGATTGAACTGCTTGAGGTAGAATACGTCGGATTGGTCGTCGGTGAGGTGATGTTGATCATCGGCGGCGTCGTATCGCCGGGACTGCCGCCGCCACCTGTCGCTGTTGGATCGGCGATTTGCTGAGTCGAGATAATCAGCTCGTCGTACCAGATATCGCCTTCGGGATGGACCTGGGCGCCAGCTTTACCGGTGTGGTATGGCAAGAGAATAACTTTGCCGATCTTTTTGCTATCGACAATGCAGCAAACTTGACTGCGGTTGAGTTGGTCCCCTGCATCCACGTCGAAGATCGTGTCCATGACCAACTCGGAAGGCTGACCATCGCGCGCCACCCAAAGACGGATGCGACTGTCAACGTAAGCTGGATAACCACCATCGCATCTTCCAACCTCGCAGCCCGTACCCTCGGCTCCAAGATCAACGCCGAGTTGAAAGGTCATCCACTCATCGGCCACGTAACGAAAACAGTTACGGTTGGCGTAGGGTGTTCCGGCATTTCTTTGGAGGTAAGTACAAAACGGATCGGTACGTGCGGTCTGTTCTTTGAAGTCTCCCGAACCACCGAAATTCGGGTTGTTAAACGAGATAACGTGAGGGATGAAGTAATTACATATCGAATAGGTCTGGGGGTAGGTAGCTTGATTGGTGTTCTGTACAACAATATCGTTACTGGTACAGGTCGATGTGCAGTCATTGGTGGAAGATGAACTACAACTCGATCCTGGCACGTCGCCACCGCCAACAATCAATTGCTTCCAACCGCCCGCGTTGCCGAAGGTGTGAAGCCAATTACCACTGGTGAACGTTGTTGACGGTAGCGTGCCGGTGATATTGACAACCGCGTGCGTGGCGTCGGTCACAGAAACAATGTTGGCGTAGGCGACAAGGTTGCTGTCCGAAATCGCCCGCCCTTCCCAGCCGGTGAATGTCACCGATCCACCGGCGATAGTCGCAGTGACGCCGTTGCCACTGGTGGCAGAAAAAGTTAGCGTGCCGCCGTCGGTGACCAGAAATTGACCCCAATAGCCGGTGTTCAAGAAATCGCTGTTGAAGCGCTGGCGCCACTGAATGAAGAAGCTTTGATTGGCGCCAAACCGGGTCTTGAGATCGGTCGAGAAGTTCGCGAAATAGTCTCCGCCTCCTGGAGCGCTCGAATTGGACGGTACGACGAACTTGAGGGAGCTATCACCCGATGCCGCTACCGTCGTATCGCGGGTCGGTGAGTTGTTGTTAGGAAGGAGTCCG
>DASYUV010000043.1:0-30564 GCA_036000865.1 Binatia bacterium
GCATGGGTCGAACGGCGCGATAGAAGATATTAGAAGAATGGAATGTTGGAGTAATGGAGTACTGGAGGGTTGGGTATAAGATTCCGGAACCCATTAGTCCATCACTCCAGTACTCCAATTTGATCTTGAGGTTGCCATGAATAAGAAAATCCAATTCACGCTGAACGGTAAGAGCGTCAGTCGCGAAGTTCCCGCGCACCGTCTGCTGCTCGATTTGCTGCGCGACGAGATCGGCCTGACCGGCACCAAAGAAGGCTGCGGCACGGGCGACTGTGGCGCGTGCACGGTATTTTTAAATGGCAAGCCGGTGAACTCCTGTCTGGTTCTTTCCGCTGAGCTTGAAGGCGCGAATATTGTCACCATCGAGGGACTTAAGATTGGACCCGAGCTTCATCCGATCCAAAAGACATTTCTCCAGGATGGCGGCGCACAGTGCGGTTATTGCACGCCGGGTATGTTGATGATGTCCAAAGCGTTACTCGATGAAAATTCCAATCCCACAGAAGACGATATTCGCTTCGCACTGTCGGGAAATCTCTGTCGCTGCACCGGTTACGCGAAAATCGTCCAGGCGGTGCAAGACGCCGCGGCGATGATACGGAGTAAGAACGTTCAATAGGTTCAAGCCGTTCAAATCGACGATTCGTCGAGCGGTTTAAACTGACACAAACACCAGAACTCATCGCACGGCTTGAACGTTTTGAACTACTTGAACGACTTGAACGGTTATTTTTAAGGAGACAGAAATGTCCGAACTAACAGTCGTAGGGAAGCCTGTCCAACGCGTAGACGCGGCGGAAAAGCTGACCGGCGAAGCGGTCTATGGCTACGATCTCATGCTCCCGAACATGCTCCATGGAAAGACTCTGTTTAGTCCAAAGGCCCACGCGAAGATCAAAAGCATTCATACCGAAAAGGCGAAGAAGCTTCCCGGCGTCGTCGCCGTCGTGACCGGCGAAGACGCGCCCTGGACGCACGGCGAATCAGTAAAAGACAAGCCATTCTTGGCGCAAGGCAAAGTGCGCTTTATCGGCGAGCCCATTGCGGCGGTCGCTGCCGAGGATGAAGACACGGCGCAGGCGGCGGTGAAATTGATCGAGGTCGAGTACGAAGATCTGCCGGTGTACACAGATCCGGAAGAAGCCTGCAAGCCTGGCAGCGTCGAGATTCACGAAGACTTTGACAAATATCGCAAGGCCGAATTCATCGTCAAAGGCGCGATGCCCAACGTCGCCGAGCACTTCAAGCTGCGCACCGGCAACGTCGAGCAAGGCTTCAAAGAATCCGATCTCGTGCTCGAAGAAAGATATTTCGTTCCGATTATCCAGCACGCCGCCATGGAGCCGCATTCGGCCCACGCACAGTTTGACAAAGATTCGGGACGCCTGACGATTTGGGTCGCCAACGACGCCCCGTTTCGCGCGCTGCACGAAATTACCGAGGCGTTGGGCATGCCAAAGGAAAAGATCCGCTTCATCAATCCGCTGCAGGGTGGCGGTTTCGGCTCCAAGGGTGGTTTGAAAGTCGAGCCGATCGCCGTCGCGCTCGCTTTTCATACCAATGGGAGACCCGTGCGCGTCAAATTCAACCGCGAAGAAACTTTCATCTCGACCCTGACGCGGCACGAAGCCGTGGTGTATTCGAAGACGGGCGTAAAAAACGACGGCACGCTGATGGCGCGCGAGATGACGATCTATTGGGGCGCCGGCGCGTATGCCGAAAAAAGTCCGACGGTATGCATCCGCGGCAGCTTGCCCGCCCCGGGACCCTATAGAATACCACACGTGAAAGTTGACGGCTATGCGGTTTATACGAATAAACCAGTCGCGGGTTCTTACCGCGGCTACGGCATTCCCCAAGGCGCATGGGCGGGCGAGCAACAAATGGATGAAATCGCCAAGCGCTTAGGCATCGATCCCGTCGCCATTCGCATGAAAAACATTTTCGGCGAAGGCGATATCTCTTACTGGGGCGAGCAACTCCATGCCGTGGGCTTGAAAGAAACACTCGTCAAAGCCACGGAAGCGATCGACTACGGCAAGAAATCGTCGAGTACGAAGCCCGGCGTCAAAATTGGCAAGGGCTTCGCGTGCATTCAAAAACCGACTCGCTCGCCGACCACTTCCGCCGCCGGCGTCGTCGTCAATGCCAAAAGCGAAGTCACCGTGCTTGCCGGCACAGTGGAAATCGGCCAAGGCTGCAACACGATTCTCTCGCAAGTCGCGGCCGAAGAACTCAAAGTGCCGATGGACAAAGTGCGCATGCATCCGCTCGATACCGACGTGATTCCATTCGACGCGTCGACGACGTCGAGCCGCAGCACGTATCACATGGGTAACGCCGTGCGCCGCGCGTCGATCCATGCGCGCGAGCAGATTATGGAGGCCGCGAGCCCGATGCTCGAAGCCGGCGTCAAAGATCTCGACTACACCGACGGCAAAGTTTTCTTGAAAGACCAGCCGCAGCAGGCACTGCCGATCGGCGAAGTCGTGCGGCGAAAGCTCGGCATCAACGGCGAAGTGCGCGGCGACGGCTCCTACACCTACGAGATCGGCAAAGACTTGGATCTCGAAACCGGCCACAGCGATCACGCCTCGGCGTTTTACATGTACGCGACGCAAGCCGCCGAAGTCGCCGTGGACGAGGACAGCGGGCGCGTGCGCGTGCTGCGCATGTCGGCGGCCCACGATGTCGGCAAGGCGATTAATCCGCTCAATTGCGTCGCGCAAATCGAAGGCGGCGTGGTGATGGGCATCGGCTCTGCCCTACACGAAGAAATGGTCGTGGATAAAAGCGGTAAAGTGCGCAATCCCTCTTTCCTCGATTACCACCTGGCAACCTCGCTGGATATTCCTGAGCTGATCTCGATAGTCGTCGAATGCGCGGAGCCCGAAGGACCCTACGGCGCCAAAGGCTTAGGCGAGCCTGGCCTCGCGCCCACGCCTGCGGCGATTGGCAACGCGGTCGCCGATGCCTTGGGCGTTAGAGTTTACGACCTGCCGCTCAAGCCCGAAAACGTCTACTGGGCAATTCAGAAAAGTAAGAAAAAATCCGCCGCATAAACTCACCAATCTCGAATTCCGGTAGATTTTCGTCTAACATTCACGCCACCGGCGAGAATCCTTCTCGCTCGGTAAGTATCTGGTCGGAGGTAAGGCGATGACGGATGGTCGGACTCGTTTCCCTGTGTTAGCGGGTATCCTGCTCGCCGCATTCTTGTGGCCGCCGCCTATGGCGACCGCTGGTGAGCCAACGCCGCGAACGATCCAAACCGTTCCCGGCATGCCGCCGGTCATGGATCCAAACAATCTCTACAGTGAAACCCGGCCGGAAAAGTTAAGCCCGGTCGTCGCGAAACATCTGCACCGTGTGTACGTGCCGAATCGAAGCTCGAATGATGTTTGGGTCATCGACCCCGCAACGCTCAAAGTCATCGATAAGTTCAAAGTCGGCGTTCACCCGCAGCATGTCGTGCCGTCGTGGGACTTAAAAACTCTGTGGGTCAACAACAACGCCGAGGGTCGCACCGACGGTAGCGTCACCCCCATCGATCCGCTCACCGGCAAGCCGGGAAAGAACATTCCGGTCGACGATCCTTATAATATGTATTTCACCCCTGACGGAAGCGCTGCCATTGTCGTCGCTGAAGCGCATAAACGGCTCGATTTTCGCGATCCCCATACGATGGCGCTCAAATACTCGATCGAGACACCCAATTGTCGCGGCATCAACCACGGCGATTTTTCCATTGACGGCCGTTATGTGATCTTTACTTGCGAATACGCTAAGAGCCTGACGAAGATCGATCTCGTCGAGAAAAAGGTCGCCGGCTATCTCAAACTATCGAGAGGTGGTATGCCGCAGGATGTGCGCATCTCGCCTGACGGCAAAATCTTCTATGCCGCCGACATGAAGGCTGAGGGCGTGTTCCTAATCGATGGCGACAAGTTCACCGAGATTGGCCATATCAAGACTGGCATCGGCACCCACGGCCTGTACCCGAGCCGCGATGCCACGAAACTTTACGTCGCCAATCGCGGCGTCGCTCGCGTTTACGGCCCGCCGAAAGGTAAAGGCAGCGTCAGCGTTATCGACTTCGCGACGCGAAAAGTAGAAGCGACCTGGCTCATCCCCGGCGGCGGCAGCCCTGACATGGGAAACATCAGCATAGACGGCAAACAGCTATGGCTCTCCGGGCGATACGACAACTCGGTTTACGTTATCGACACGACCAACGGAAACGTCAAAAGTATCCCGGTGAAAAGTGAACCCCACGGCCTCACCGTCTGGCCGCAACCGGGACGATACTCACTGGGTCATACGGGGAATTTGCGGTAACACTGATCATTCCCATTATAGGCCGTTTGCATCGACCAACCACGGACTGAATTTTTCAAACGGTTTGAACTCTCTGCATCGCACAGGAGGAAACATGTTCCGATCGGTCAGCCTCGTCTTGATTGCATTCGTTATTTCCATGCCCGAACGGGCTGAAGCCGCCGCCGATCAAGATTTCTATCGCGGCAAAAATGTTCGTATCATTGTTGGTTTCGCCGCCGGTGGCGGGTTTGACGCCTACGCGCGCGTCATCGCCCGACATATGGGACGGCATATTGCCGGCAATCCTTCGATAATCGTCGACAACATGACCGGCGCCGGCAGCCGTGTCGCGGCGAATTTTTTGTTTAAAGCGCCGGCGGATGGTCTCATCATCGGCAATTTCATCGGCTCCCTGATCTTGCAGCAAATCATGGGTGACAAAGGAATCGAGTTCGACGGCCGCCGGTTCGAATGGCTCGGCGCGCCGGTGCAAGACGAAAACGTCTGCGCGCTGACCAAAGCCAGCGGGATCAATTCTCTAGACGACTGGTTTGCTGCCAAGAAGCCGGTGAAACTCGGCGGCGAAGCGCCGGGCGCCAACGACTCCGACGTCCCGCGCGTCTTGAAAACGGCGCTGGGCTTGCCGATTCAATTGATCGAAGGCTTCAAAGGGACCTCGAACATTCGTGTTGCGGCTGAAGCCGGCGAAGTGGATGGCGGTTGCTGGACGTGGGCATCGATTCGAACAACGTGGGCGGGCGGTCTGGAATCAGGAATGGTTAAAGCCATCATCCAAGTCAACGCCAAGAAGGCTGACGATATTCCTAATGTTCCCAACGCCATCGACCATGCCAAGACGGCTGATGCCCGCGTGCTGATCGACTCCGGCATTCACGCGCCGTCGGCGATCCTGCGCGCCTACGCTTTACCGCCCGGAACGCCGAAAGGTCGCGTCGATCTTTTGCGCGGCGCGTTCAACGCGACGATGAAGGACCCGGAGTTCCTCGCTGAGATGAAAAAATCCAAGCTCGAGATCAACCCGCTATTTGGCACTGAAGTGGATGGCATCGTCAAGAAACTCTTTCAGATGGATACCAAAAACGTCGCCAAGATCCGTGACGTGCTGGTGCCGAAGAATTAACCGAGTGCTTTGCGGGTCTTACGTTGGCCGCGTGTGCGCTTGCCACGAATATTCCCCATGCCGCAAAGGCGAATCCTGCCGTGACGAGAGCAAGCATCTGCAATGCCGCTTTGATTCCCCAACGATCAGATCCTTCCCACGCAAGTAGCTTAGCTCGCGGTTTTTTCCTGGAGTGAGATGAAGAGCAACGCGCTGTCGGCGCATATCAGGATGTATCCCACGACCGGTCGGCGCGCGCGACATATAGATAAATAGGCACACGAGCGAGAGTGCCTGAACTAACGCCAATGAATGATTTTTAGGACATCGGTAAAATCATCCGTCCAAAGATCGCCGCCTAAGCTTCCATCGAGGTGGTGCCAGCGTCGGTCGGCGAGGAATGGCTCAAGGGCTTCCCGTTGGCTCGCCATGACGATCCAGCGTGACGCGGATTTACCCTCTTTTTGTTCCTCTACCGTAGAATGAAAATCATTTCGTATAAGGGCCACCAGATTCAGCCGATGGGCCAGACGGTCCAAGATCGGTGCGAGCTCCATATAACGATTCGAGACGTGAACTAGAACGAGGCCATCTTGCGCGACCTTGGAGTAATATAATGCCACTGCTTCGAGAGTAAGCAAGTGGGTCGGAATTGCATCGGAGCTGAAGGCGTCCAATACCAGCAAATCAAAATGACGATGCGGTTGCTTCGCCAAAGATAGCCGGGCATCGCCGATCACGACGTCGATCTGGGTCGGACAATCTCTTAAATAGGTAAATAAGCTTGCGTTCCGGGCAATTTTTTCGACCAACGGATCGATTTCAAAAAAAGTAAAATGCTGACTCGCGGCCCCATGGCAGGCCAGGGCGCCGGTGCCGAGGCCGACAACGGCGATATTTCCTGTCGGACGGGTTTGCGCCAATACGCCAAGCACCTGTCCGGCCGGACCGGTCCGGTGATAGTAACCGATTGGTTGAAGGCGCGCCGCCAGATTCTGAGCCCCGTGAACGGTGGTCCCTTGAAACAGCACGTGCTTTTTCGCCTCAACTTCATCGATGGCGCGATAGACACCGAAGAAACTGCGCGCCGCATACAACGTCCTGCCAAACGGGTGAGGGGAAATCAGAGAGCTGATCAAGATCGCAAGCATACCGAGCCCGAAACGGACGGGACGATAAGCGAACAACAAGCAAATCACGGTAGCAACACCGAAGGTCGATAGATGCGCATTCAAAGGAGCGATCGAACCGAAGATTGTGGCCGCATAGATCAGCGATACTATGGCTATGGAAAGCAGGCTCGGGAGCAGCAAATCTGCCCAATGGCTACTCGCCTTATCGCTCTTTTCACCGACGTAGGGCCTGAGGAACGCCGCTGCGGTCACCGCCAGAGGATATTCCAGAACGCTATTGAACAGTAGCGGCGCAATTGCGTTGAACAACCCGCCCAACGCGCCACCCAGAGAGATCCAAAGATAAAATTCGGTTAGACGCGAAGGGGCTGGCCTATCCTTGGCCAGTTGACCGTGACAAACCAATGCCGTCACGAAAAAGGAAATGAGATGGATCGGCAGAATAAGCCATACGGGGCTCGTCGCGTGGACGAAGACCGTCAAAGCCACGATCAGCAACAGGAACGCTTGCCGGCGGACGAGGAACTGGTGAGTGGCCCAGCTATCTCGCGCAAAGGCTAACACGTAGGTAAGCAGATAAATTGCCAGCGGCAACACCCAAAACAGGGGCGCCGAGACAATATCCGTAGTGATATATGACGTCACCCCCAAAAGCAGGCTGGACGGAACGAACGACCAGCATAGCCAGCGCAATCGGCGCATCCAGGTGACGTCACCCGCGCCGGTCTCGTCAGCTGCGGAATCCCCAGGCAAAGGGGCAGTGATGATGGTTCCACCTTTCAGCGTTCCGCTGATTGGTTGCAACGATAACAAGACGGAGCCTGACGTGACGAGTAGAAGAAAAAGATAGCCATAAAACCAGAAATGGCTTTGCTGCGAGAGAGTGAGATTGGGTTCCAACAAAACCGGGTAAGCGACAAGACCCGCCATGCTGCCCAAATTGCTCGCGCCGTACATGAAATAGGGATCGCGGGCCGCAGGATGTTTTACCTGGGTAAACCACTTCTGCAACAGCGGCGCTCCCGCTGACAGCACAAAGAAAGGATACCCAATGGAACAGACTAACGCCGTGAAAATCGTCAAGGACGGATTTGTGCTCTCGTCTAAAAACCAATGACTCGGTATCGCGATCGGTAAGAACAACAGTGCCCCGAGTACCAGAATTAAATGAACCAGCGCATGCCATGTCGTACCAAGCCACGCACTGGCAAAGTGAGCGTACAAATAGCCCGCCAGCAGCGACACTTGGAAAAACAGCACACTGGTGTTCCAAACCGTCGAGCTGCCGCCGGCCAAAGGTAGAATCATTCTTGCGACCATCGGTTCAACAATGAACAGCAAGGCCGCGTTAAGAAACAGGGTTAGCAAATAAAGAACAAAGAGCGGGTTGTCCCGTTGCGCCGCACTCGACAGATCAAATGGACAGTCCGGGAGCGCACGACCGCGATCAAGGAAATTTGTGACTCCCGACCACCAGCCTGGAAACGACATAAAACCACTCCAAACGACTCGACAATCTTATGCACTACTAGCGCTGCAGGAAGCAAATACTCTGTGCCGACCAGCAAGACCAATGCCACTCGATGTTGCCGGGGATTTGGCAAATCATCGGACCGAAACACTAAGTCCTTTAATCCTCCACGAAAGGGCGGCAGCCACGCAGCAAAACTATCCTGGCTGGTGAATTGACAAGAGGCGCGGCGCTTGGGTAAAAGACAAATCTGTTATTTCATCGACGAATTCACGATTGACAAACCGAAGGACGCGATCATGGAACGAGAAATCACGCTGGACAATTTGCGAACGATGGCTCAGCTCGCGGGGTTAAAGCTCGCTGACGAGGAGTTGCAGCGTTTGCTTGCGGGGGTCACCCGGTCAAAAAAACAAGTTGCGGAACTGCGCGCGTTTATTGCAACCGAGAGTGAACCGGCCGCAACTTTCAATGCTGCAGCCGGGAAATAGAAGACCCGTGAACCAGAACGAACTCTGTTATTTGACGATCACTGAAGCTGCGGCTGGCCTCCGCCGAAAGGAGTATTCACCTGTCGAACTGACGGGAGCATTATTGAAACGCATCGAATCGATCGACGACAAACTTCATTGTTTCATCACGCTGAGCGCAGAACTGGCTTTGCGGCAGGCGAAACAAGCGGAACAGGAGCTTCGATCGGGAAAAGATCGCGGGCCGCTGCATGGCATTCCGATCGCCATCAAAGATCTCTACATGACCGAGGGAATCCGGACAACTTGCCATTCCGCTGTTTTCGAAAACTGGGTGCCGAATTTCAACGCTACGACTGTGGCGAAGCTTGAAGACGCAGGAGCGATTCTCTTGGGTAAATTAGGCATGCACGAGTTCGCCTTCGGTGGTCCATCGGTGGACGCGCCCTTCCCGGCTGTAAGAAATCCGTGGAACACGGCGCATATCCCCGGCGGCTCGAGCAGCGGCTCCGGTGCTGCCCTCGCCGCGGGACTTTGTTATGGCTCGCTCGGCTCCGACACCGGCGGCTCCATTCGCACACCGTCGTCTCATTGTGGTGTGGTCGGCATTAAACCGACCTATGGTCGCGTCAGCCGCTACGGCGTCGTTCCGCTCAGCTGGTCACTCGATCATGCCGGACCGATGGCACGTAGCGTCGCGGACTGCGCGATCATTTTACAGACTATCGCGGGATATGATGCAAAGGATCCGGCGTCGGCGGACACTGCCGTGCCAAACTTTCGGGATGAAATCGGACACGGAATCAAAAGCATGCGCATCGGCGTTCCGCGCGTCGGCTGGTTCGATGAAAACCTAGGCGTCGACCGACAAACCGAAACCGCATTTAACCGAGCTCTGGAGACGCTCGAAGAACTTGGCGCAACCATTATCGAAATCGATGGCAAGCCATTTTCCCATGCGCGCAAGGCCAATCAAACGATTCTGGTTTGCGAAGCTTACGCTTATCACGAAACGCGACTTCAACGAGCGCCGGAAAAATTCGGCAGTTCGGTCAGAAGACGTATGCTCGAAGGCGCGTTTCTCAGCGCGGCGGATTATATCAGCGCGCAACGCGCCCGTGCCGTGCTGAACGAGCAGATCCGGGCGAACTTCACACGAGTCGATGTCTTTGCCACGCCGAGCGCGTCGCGGCCGCCCGAAGCCTTCGCAACCATGGATCCCAACGAGCAAAATCTTCGTCCGAGTTTCACTAATCCGTTCAATCTCACAGGTCTACCTGCCATCTCCGTGCCCTGCGGGTTTACTCATGAGACCCTACCGGTGGGCTTGCAGATCGGCGCTCGATCGTTCGATGAGACCATCGCGTTTCGGGTCGCCTACGCCTACGAGCAGGCGACCGAGTGGCACAAGCAGAGACCAGTGCTGTAATCGACCACCAGCAGTCTCGGAATCTTTCCTCTCCAAATCAGCGCTCAGACCGAAAAAGTGGCCGCTTGACCAAGGCTCGGTCGTCGATATATAGGGATTTACAGACACCTCGGGAGACGCTCACATGCAGCAGATGGTTTTAGTGGTCGGAGTAGTTCTAGCTTTATCTTTGGGCTTCGCTCTCTTCGCACTGGTCCTCGCAACCGCTTTCAAGAATTCGCGCACAGCCTGGCGTTTTAAGAATATGAGTCCGCCGTTCATCCAAGAGGCCGTCTTTTTTAATGAAAGTTTCTTGACTCAAGCGATGCGTGGGTACGACACTCCGGAGCTTTATCGGCAAGACGAGCTGTTGCGCGCGCAAATTCCCCCGTCACACAACTCGCCCGACGGCTTATTGTGAGATCGTTTGTCACCTGCTGGTTACTCGTAAGCTTTCCTGATAACAACGTCCACAAACATACCGCCTGGCTAAAGAATTGACGCGCAATTTTTGGCCGATTCGACCCTTAACCTTGCGACGGCAACAATTTGCCCGCGCGAACTTAAAAAACACATAACATGCCCGCCTTGTAAGTTTTGCATGCTCACCTGGCTGTTGCCGGTTGCTTTATTGTCGTGAGTCGAACTCTAACGAAATACCCGGAAGTACATTTCTGAAAGCTTAGATTCCAGGGTCTTCGCTGCAGCCATTTCTCTTTGAATCGATGGTTCAAGCCGGCTGCGCGCTTGCTCGGCGAGCCTGAGAACTTCCTTCTCATCGACCTTCGCCAGCCGCCCGCCTTCAACCACGATCTCCCCGTTGACAATCACGCTATCGACGCTGCTCCCATTCTCGCAAAAAACCAACTGGCTCGTTACATCATTCAACGGTGTGAAGGCTGGAGTGTCGCGCTTGAGCAAAATAATATCGGCGAGTTTTCCTGGTGCGAGCGCCCCTGCGTCAAGACCGAAGGCCCGCGCGCCATTGCGTGTGGCCATGGCTAGCGCCTGCACGGGTGTGATCCAATGATTAAAGTCGGTACCCGCCTGGTTGTGGATCAGCGCGACCAGACGTACGGCGTCAAACATGTTTTGCCCGTCGTTCGATGCCGATCCATCCGTACCGAGCCCGACGTGGACGCCGGCGGAAAGAAATTGTCTGACCGGCGCCAGACCACTCCCAATGCGCAGATTACTGGCAGGGTTGTGCACCGGAGTGGTGCCGCTGGAAGCAAAAAGTTCCACATCGCCGTCCTCGATCCAAATTGAGTGCGCCAAAGACAAATTGGCGGCGAGGACGCCAATGGAATCGAGGTGCTTCAGCAGCGACGTTCCGTAAATTTGCTGACCCACAACCGCCTGCGCCTTGGTCTCGGCAAGATGGATATGCAGCGGCAGATTTCTTTTTCGCGCGATTTCCGCCGACTCGCCCAGCAGTTCGTCGGTGCAGCGCTGCACGGCGGATGGACCGGGGCATGCTGTGGTGAGTCTTTCGGGAGCGTGAAAAGTTTCGACGAAGGCTTCGCACTCCTCCAGCCAGGCTTTCGTTGCTTTAGCTTCGCTCGCGCTCATGCGCTTGAGCTCGTCGGCGAGATTTCCCGCCGTTTCTCCCAACGGGATCGTCTCCTCGTAATTTTTGTCCGACAAAGTAAGCGCTACGACGTGGCGCAGGCCGAGATCACGCATCGCTTGGATCGCCGCGCCGGCGCCCATGAAGCGGCAGGCCTGATTGCCAAAGAAGTGGTCGAGCACGGTAGTGGCGCCGTTTTTGAGCATCTCCATGCCGCCGAGCAGCGCGCTCGCGTAAAAGTCCTCATCGCGCATGCCGCGCAGCGACGCGCGGTAGTAAGCACGCCAGATTTCCAGCGGCTTGCTCGGCATCATGCCGCGCACTAGATTGGCCGGCGAGTGACAGTGGGCGTTAATCAATCCGGGCAGCGCGATCCATCGATCGCCGTCGATGGCGCGATCGAACGGCCCCGGCGGCGTCCATTCCGATGGACCGACGTACGTGATTCGAGTGCCGTCGATGGCAATGGCGCCTTTCTCGAAGATCTCGCTGTTTTCATTCATGGTGACGATGAGAACATTTCGAATCAATGTCTTCATTTCCCACCTCCGAGAATCGTTGAACCAGCTCCAGTGCCGCTGAAAACAGTAGGGGCACGGCATGCCGTGCCCCTATGTCTTGAAACGAGAAGCGCGATGTTACTCGCTTATACGAATCCCATTGTCCGGCCCCAGTTGTCGGGATCTTGCAAGAAGTCGATGATTTGCTTGCTCGACTCCTCACTAAAATAACTCTTGCTCAAGCCGGTGTCCAAGACGTCGTCCCAATTGGCGAGTACGTGCAGCGCGATATCGTTTTTAGCCAGATTGATTTTACCCTCATGCTGGTTCAACCGATCCGACGCATAGTCGAAGACGCACAAGCAGTGCGTCATCTTCGCCCCCGCGCCTCGAATACCGATATTGAAGCGTAGCTTGCTCAACCCGTCCGTGATCAAATCTTCAACCAGCATGACGCGCTTGCCGGGCTCCAAAATTCCTTCGATTTGCTTCGTCCCGCCATAGCCCTTAGGCTGTTTGCGGATATAGATCATCGGCTTTTTTATCAGGTGCGAAACGAACGACGCGTAAGGAATTCCCGCGGTTTCGCCGCCGGCGACAACGTCGATATTGTCCAAGCCGATGTCCGCCTCGGTTTTTTTAGCCAGCGCGGTGACGATGTACTCGCGCTCGGCGGCAAACGACAACAGCTTACGGCAATCGATATATACCGGCGAGATCCGACCGGAGACAAAAACAAACGGTTTGTCTTTATAGACGGCGATGGACTCGGTCGCAAGCAGCAGCTCGGCAACTCTTCTGGAAACTTCGCTCATGAAAACTACCTTTCCGAAATCGCGAATAGGCACGCTATAACACAGCAGTTGCTCCATTTCCAACAATGCTGGACCTTTCGGGAGGCACATTTTCAGCCTATAAGGAACCTGGTAGAATAAATGCCGATGAATCGACTGCCGCATGTTGTTCTTCCATCTCGCGTCACCGTAAATAAACGGCGGCTAATGCGCGATCTCAACTCGATCGGGCGCATCGGCATCGGCGATCACGGCGCGGTCACCCGACTTGTCTTTTCGATCAAAGAGCTGCGCAGCCGGCAGTTGTTGATTCACTTGATGCGCCAAGCCGGGCTGAAAATTCACATCGATGCGATCGGCAACATTTTCGGCCGATTCGAGGGGAGCGATACCAGGGCTCCAGCCGTTCTCGCCGGCTCACATCTTGATACGGTTATTCACGGCGGCAAATATGATGGGCCCGTCGGCGTGATCGGCGCTCTCGAAGCGGTGCGCACGATTGGGGAGAACAAAATTCCGGTTCGCGCCCCGCTCGAGGTTGTTTGCTTCGTCGGTGAAGAGTCGAGTCGTTTCGGCTTTTCGACGCTTGGCAGCAGCCTGATCGCCGGCGAAGTGCATCCGAAAGACTTGAAGAACGCCGTAGACCCGCAAGGCACAAGACTGGCGGACGTGCTTTCGAGCCTGGGCATCAGCCAAAAGCAATTGCGCGCCCTCAGGCGCGATCCGAAAAGCCTCAAGGCTTACCTGGAGCTCCACATCGAGCAAGGGCCGATTCTCGAAGCGAAAGGAAAAAGAATCGGTCTCGTCACTTCGATCGCTGCGCCGAGCCGTTTCAAAGTGATCTTCAAAGGACAAGCCGATCATTCCGGGACCACGCCGATGGAAATGCGCAAAGACGCGCTCGTCGCCTCGGCGCAATTGATCGAATACGTCGAAAAAGTGTGCCGGAAGTACTCGTCCATGGACAAAGGCCGTGTCGTCGGCACTGTCGGGGCCATGAAAGTCGAACCGGGCGTGATCAATGCCGTACCCGGAAGAGCGGAACTATCGGTCGACATACGCAGCACTTCGGCAAAATCGAAGGACCGAGTGGCGCGCATGGTCAAAGAGCAGGCCTGCGCGATCGCTCACAAGCGTAAGATCGCCGTCGATGTCCTGAAGATTCGCGAAGAAAACCCCGTTCCGCTGGACAAGCGGCTGCTGCACGTGACGCGTCAAATCTGCGATGGAAAGGGCATCGATTACGAGATCATGCCGTCGGGCGCGGGCCACGACGCCATGCAGATGGCCAAGATTACGCTCGCCGGAATGATCTTCGTGCCGAGCAAGCGTGGAATTAGCCACAATCCAGAGGAATGGACCCACCCTGACGATATCGCGCTCGGCAGTCAGTTGCTGATGGAAACCATGATCAGAGTCGCCAATGAAAAACTCTAGCGAGCTGCTGAAAAAGCCTGAGATGCCGATTGTCCTGAGCATTGTCGAAGGATGCGCTCAATCGCCTCGCTTCAACGTACCGGTAAGTACGCCTCCGCTCGGCGATTCTTCGCGCGCCTCGCCTCTGAGATCTTTTTGAGCAGCTCGCATATTAACATTGCGAACCATCTTCGCGGAGCGGGACCAGTGAAGCAAATTAGCAAGACCAAGAAGAAACGGATTCTCAATGCGGTGCAAATCAATGCCGTCTTGGGGCGCTTTACGAGGGAAATGGCGAAACATTACGGCAATTTCGATCAGTTGGTCTTTATCGGTGTTCGTACCCGCGGCCCCTACATTGCGAAGCGGCTAGCCGAGTTGATCAAAAAGCGCCACGGCAAAGAGATCCCCATCGGCGAGATGGATATCACGTTGTATCGCGATGACTTGAATGCGCTGCTTCCGGGGGGAACCATCGATCATACGCGCATTCCGTTCGATATCGCTAATAAGATCGTCGTGCTTTTCGACGACGTATTGAATACCGGGCGCACGGTACGAGCAGCGGTGGATCATCTGATCGACCTCGGGCGCCCACGCATGATTCATCTCGCCGTAATGGTTGATCGCGGCGGCCGGGAACTGCCCATCGCCGCTAGTTACGTCGGGAAAAAGATCAATTTGTCGACGGGCAGCAATGTTCAGGTCAAATTGAAAGAAGTCGACAAGGTGGATGAAGTATTGATTGGCGACGCCGACTAGCCGCGCGTTTGAAAGCACTGACAAAATCGATGATCTAGCAATAGCTTCGCGGACCCAATGAAAATACCCTGTGCGATCTACCGAGGCGGAACAAGCAAACCGGTATTCTTTCTGGAAGACAATTTTCCGCAAAGCTGTCCAGCCGCGAAGGAAGCCGCTGTCGCAAACCGGTCGAATTCGAGTGAAACCAGCGCCTCACACCGTTGATTCGTCTCACTTTTATCCGCCTGAGAAATGAAGATTAATCGGCTGGACAGCTTTGCGGACTAACGGTACGGATCCAATCGTCCGCATGAAAAAGAACGCAGCGAGCTAGCGTCGGCTACGTTATTCGGCGTATTGTTCGACACTGACGGCGCGGCGTTTTATCAGCGCCATCACGTCACCAGCTTCGCGATGGGTTTCCACGAATCTGCGAATGGACGCGAGCTCAACGGGAAGAAAATGCCCAGCACATCGGGTCATTAAAGCATCCACGGTCGAGGAGTCCAGTTGACCGTGAGAAATGTTATCGTCGCCGTATGAAAATTTTTCCGTGCGCACGTTTTTCGGATCAAGTTCGCTGACGATTTCGCGAAATAGGGTTACAAAGAGATTGATCTTTACATCTTCGAGTGGCGCGGCGGGAGCCCACGAGAAGTGTAATTGCATTTCCTTGCGGATCTCCTTCTCCTGAATTTCGAGGCCGAAACCGTTTTCAATCAGCCGTCCCTTCACGATTTCATAACGAACCGGCTCTTCGATGCTCCCCCGACTCCGACGCAAGACCAGCGTCTCGCTGCCGTTGCTCGCCTCGATGTAGACGGCGCCCATGGGATCGGCGGAACCGCCGGGAAAGTAGTCATTGCCCGTGGCTGTCAAAGGTTCGAGCTTGTGACCGGCGTGCTGCCCCATAAAATCTCGCCAATCATTAGCGGGAATTTCATGAATTTCGCCAGAGGCTATTTGGTAGAAGGGAACCCGATCAAAAGGGCCGACGTGATGAATCGCCCCGCAGTTACGGCACCAGATGTATTTCCCGTCACCCATACTTTCGCTGCCCGACAGCCAAGGGCGCCGTTGCGTTCACGTGAGACGGAAAACTCATCATGACTCGTGTGCCCACGTTGGCTTGACTGCTGACTTCAAGTTTTCCGCCGACCAACTCTGCCATTCGGCGGGCGACAGTGAGACCAAGTCCGAGTCCTGAATAGGCTCGTTGCACCGAATTATCGGCTTGATGAAAGGGTTCAAAGATCGAATCGATCTTGCTCTCTTCGATACCACTCCCCGTGTCGGTAATTTCAAACTCCACGCTATTTCCGTCCGCTGCCGGCTGCGCCTTGACACGAACCTCGCCCTCGGAAGTAAATTTGACCGCGTTATTGAAAACATTCTGGAATACTCGCTCGACCTTGGCCCGATCGCTGACGATCGACATATCGCTATCAGCCAGCTGCACGTTGAGCTTTAGACCCTTTTCGAGGATCGTCTTCTCATAGCGCTTCAACGTTTCCTTGACGACTTCGCGGGCGTCGAATTTTTCTATGGTCGCGTTCGCATCGCCCGCATTCAGCGAAGTCATCCACAGCACGTTATCGATCAACTCGAGCAGTTCCTCTGAATTTCGATAAACCGTTTCCAATACCTTCTGCTGATCTTCGGTGAGTTTGCCGATCACCTGATTGAGCAGCAGATAAACGAATCCGACTACCACACTAAGAGGAGTTCTTAACTCATGGGAAACATTGGATAGGAAATCCGACTTGACTTGCCTGAGCCTGGCCTTCGCGTTGCGACGGTCCAAGCCGCGACGAACCAGTGAGAGTATATGATTCACATCGAACGGTTTGGAAATATAATCGAAGGCGCCGAGGCGAAGCCCTTCGATTGCGGTATCCAGCGAGCCATATCCAGTGATGATAATCGCTTCGATGTCGGGGTCATATTGTTTGACCTTTTCCAACACATTGATGCCGCTGAAGCCGGGCATTTTAAGATCCACAGTGACTAAGTCGACAGGGACCTGCTTGAGCATCTCGACTGCCTGAGCGCCGCGATCGGCCGTGTGAACATTGTAATAGGGATGGAGAATCATTTTGAGCGATTCTCGTGGACCCATCTCATCGTCGACAACAAGAATGTGCGGTTTGCTGGCATCCATGTAGGGCGGAAATCAGCAAGGAATATGCCACGCCCCCCACGGAGACAAATGGCTAATTTAAAAGGATATTTTTGAGAAATGGGTGGCAGTCAGAAGACTTGCGGGAACAAATTTGTCCAGTTATGTCGATAATTTCACTTCTTCCTCTGAGTCATTCGGATCATTGATTTTGAGTTTCTCGATCCGGTACTTCAGAATTCGCCGGCTGGTTCCCAACAACGAAGCTGCCTTGGTCTGATTGAAGCCGGTTCGTTGCAATGCCTTAACGATCAATTCACGTTCGAATTCGTCGACGGCGTCGCTGAGCGGCCGTGACCCGCTCAGCACGTCCTCTTTGAGCGTCGCCGTTTGATCAGCGGAGCGCATGCCGACCGGCAGGTCGCGCAGCATGATGGTTTCGTGTGGAGTGAGAATCATCAACCGCTCAATCAGATTTTCCAGTTCACGGATATTGCCCGGCCAAGGATACGAAGTGAAGAAATCCACCACCTCCGGAGAAAGGTATTTGATGGGGATGGAGTGTTCCTGAGCCTTGAGTCGCAAAAAATGGTCGAGCAACAGCGCGATATCTTCACGCCGCTCGCGTAACGGCGGCAAAAACAGCGAAACCACGTTGAGCCGATAAAACAAGTCGGGACGAAACTCTGCGTTCTTGGCCATCTGTTCGAGATCCCGGTTGCTCGCGGCGATCACGCGAACATCGACTTTAATCTCATCGGTGCCGCCGAGTCGCGTAAACGTTTCCTGTTCGATCGCCCGCAGAAATTTTGACTGGGTTCCCAAATTAAGCTCGCCGATCTCGTCGAGAAAGAGCGTGCCACCGTGGGCTAACTCAAATCGACCGACCTTTTTTTGCGAAGCGTTGGTAAACGCCCCTCTCTCGTAGCCGAACAGTTCACTTTCGATCAACGTGTCCGGCAGCGCGGCGCAATTCACCACGACGAAAGGCTTGGCGCGCCGATCGCTGTTATAGTGAAGCGCACGGGCGATCAGTTCCTTGCCCGTACCGCTCTCGCCTGTGATCAATACCGTGCTCTTTTTGGCGGCTACCATACTTACGGCTTTGAAGACATCGATAATCTGTTTCGACTTGCCGATAACGTGGTCTACTCCATACTTGCGGCCGACTTCTTCTTTCAACCGCTCCAACTCGCGCGCCATTTGAACCCTTTCCAGGGCATGCTCCACTTTCAAGCGTAGTTCTTCGACGTCGAAAGGCTTGGTCAGGTAGTCGAAGGCTCCCGTGCCCCTGGCCGTGAATCCCGTACGCGCGGTGTTGAGGCCACTCAACATTATGACCTGGCAATCCGGTTGGACCGATTTGATCTGTTTTAGGACGGAAAGGCCGTCCGCGCCCGGCATCATGATGTCCAACAGAACAACATCCGGCCTTTCCTCGCTGACTTTTGGAATGGCGTCGTCCGCCGACGCTGCCTCGATAACACGAAAGGTCTTGTTGAAGACCAGCTGGAGGGATTGCCTGACGCCGGTTTCATCGTCCACGACTAACAGCAAGGGTTGGTTCATGTCGGTTTTTTTTTCAGTGCTCTGCAATCGGGAACTCCATTCTCATTGTTTCGTTATCGCTGTCGGACTGGTCGATGACGAACTGCCCGCCGTTTCTCTCCAAGAGGTGTTTCGCCAACAAGACGCGCAGCGGCAGAATACTGTCGTCGGGACGAGATGATGCCCCGTCCAAGTAATGAGTGATCGACCTCACCCGCGCCCCCTCCCGCAGATAGGTGATCGCTAGAGTCCCGCCTTGCGGGAGATTGATCTCGATCTCGCTGCCCATTCTGGCCTGCGACAGACTCGCCAGCAACACGTTCTTGAGAATGTACGACAGCTGCGATTCATCGCTTTGGACTTCGTGCCTGCCGCCATTCCCTTTCCACTCGAACCGCGTCTGGCGTTTGGCAAATTCATTTTGAAGTTCGCTCAACACACTTTGAAGCTTTTCTACCAGATCCACCTTGCTCCGGCGCGGCGCGGCAAAGTCGGCAAACTCAATCATCACTTCTAAAAGTTCGTCCATCCGCTCGATGTCGTCGCCAACCACTTCTTGGAAACGAGAGCGAAAGTCCTCGTCCTGATAGCGCTCGCCAAGCAGTTGGGCGAAGGTTTTGATCGTCACCATCGGATTCTTGAGCTCATGAGCGAGCTCGTGAATCACGACATTCAAATCCACTGACTTTCCGTGACCGTTTGCTGACACATTCGCCGCCGGGACGGCGCTGCCGACCTGTAACACCGGCTCTGCCGAATCGGAACCCGCTTGTTTTCCGGCTGGCATAAACTCGGCAAAATCGCCCAATTCTTTTACGTGCGTGTCAACGCTAAAGTCAAAAACCAGGTCAGCTGCCTCGATGCGCGACTTTCTGTGCCACGCGAGCGTGCGCGCTATCACGGTCTCCAATTCGCTGAGATTGCCGAACCACATGTAATTACAGAGTCGACTCTGGGCTTCGGTAGAGAGAGCAGGATCACTCAGACCGAGCGTCTCAGCGTAACTACGGGCGAACCAATCTGCGATCACCGGAATATCTTCGCGACGTTCTCTCAAGGGCGGCAGTTTCAGCGTGAGTGTCGCCAGCTTATAGTAAAGCGCTTCGACGAATTCGCCCGCATAGACGTTTTGCAAGAGATCGGCATTTGCGGTTGCTAAATAGCGTATCTGGGCCGATTTCTCCTCCGCGTCTTCCAAAAACCGCAACAGCAAGGATTGGCCGGAAACGCCGCTTTTATCGAGATTTTCGATCACGAGTGTAGGCGGTGCTGCCTGTGGCACTCGACCCAGCGATAGCTCGAGACTTTTTTGATCCAAGTATTCTTCACTAAGCTCGGCGGCGTTAATCGAAATTCGCGATCCGGAGATTTTCTGAAGCCAAAGAATTCCTGATGCAATTCGATTTTGCCCACAGCCAATCTCCCCGGAGATCAAAACCGGCAGCGGCGTCCCGGCAAATCTTCGCACCAAAGTCGCCGCGCTCCTGCTGAGGTAAGGGAAATCCAGATATCGCGAGAAATTTCTCGACTCACGTGCCCGCGCCACCACGTCCGCTCTGGGTAAAATGACACGGCGAGCCAGCAGCTGCCCGACTTTCTCGTGTAGCTCATATGGGTTGAACGGTTTTGTCAGGCAGCCAACCTGGGCTTCATCTCCGATTATTCGCGCGGTCGTCTTCGAATCAACCAAAAAAAGCACTGTAAACGGCAATTGAGCGGCAAACCGCACAAGGCTCGCGGCCTCCAGTCCATAACGGGGTGACACACCGAGGATCAGTAGGTCGAACTCTTCGTGTATCTCGGAGAGCGCCAGGCCTTTTGCTCCAAGCGGCCGCTTGGATACTACGAATTCGCGCCCGAGAATGAGAGCCAACGTCTCTCGGACGACCTCCGATTCATCAATGACTAAGATTCGCTTCATTCGCGTGAGCGCGGCCGTTCGCTACCGGGCGCACCGGCTTGCCGACCGGCACATGGACAAAGAATGCTGTCCCCTTTCCAACCTGACTTTCCACCGTGACGAAGCCGCCATGTTCCTGCACGATTTGATGGGACACGGCTAGACCGAGGCCGCTACCTTCATCCTTGCTGGTGAAGAACGGATCGAAAATATGCTGCAGGTTTTCTTCGGGTATGCCGACGCCGGTATCTCGAATCTCGACCTGCACAAAATCCCCGCACGGTTGAGTGCCGTTTCTCGAGACTGGACGGGTTGAAATGCTGATCGATCCTCCCTCCTTCATGGCCTGAATGGCATTCAGTATGAGGTTCATAAATACCTGCTTCATTTGTTCTCTGTCAATCCAGACCTTTGGTAGATTCTCTCCGAATTCTCGCAAAATCGCCACGCTCTTTTCTTTCGCTTGGGTCTCGAGTATCCGCGCGATGTTATCGACCACGTCATTGACGTTTTCCGGGACCACGTTCGGCTTAGAAGGGCGTGCGAAGCTCAAAAGGTCGTTGATTAGCCCACAAATCCGATCAACTTCCTTTAACGCGAGCCCCTGAAAACCCTCACGGAACTCCGCATCGTCGTAACGCTCCGGCAGTAACTGGGTAAAAGTTCGAATGGCAACGAGCGGGTTGCGAATTTCGTGCGCCAAGCCCGCTGTCAGCAAGCCTAACGACGAGAGCCTGTCCGCTCTGCGGAGTGTGTCTTGAGACTGTTTCAAATTCTCGTAAAGTCGTGCGTTCTCAATGGCAATTGCCGCTTGGTTGGCCAACGTTGAAAGCAGTTCCAGATCCTCGTTGGAATAAATCGTTCTGTCCTCTTTCCGACCAAGATTAAGAATTCCAACGAGTCTATCCTTCGAGATAATCGGCAGACTTATTTCCGCCTCGAGTTTGGCCATCGTTTCAATCGTCTGAGGCGTTTCCGGCCCGACAGGGATCCATTCGAGTTCTTCTTTGACGATTGGCTCTTTCCGACGCTGAAGTAGTTGGGTTAGCGGGCTGCCCCTGGCTAAAAAAATCGCCTCTGATCGATCAAGATCCAACCCAACCATGGCTTCGAGATCATAGCTGCCCTTTGTATCATTGTTCAGGAGCAGCGAAACTTTTTCGATTCCCAGCGACTTGGCAATTGTACGAACGACATTCTCAGACAAAGCCCTAATATCTACAATGGAAACCATATCTCGACTTGAACGAAGCAGCGTATCGCGGAAATCGACTCGTTTCTTGAATAAGACACGTTCCAGAGCGTCCTCCGTTTTGAACCTGAACTTCGGGAACAAAAAGCCGACTCCAATAAGAAGCAGTAAAGTGATGAACGAAAAGGTGTAACTAATCTCACCGAAAGCATACCATTGACCGTGAATGACCACGGTGTAGCACGGGACCAGGAGGGCAACGAGAATCAGTGCGTAAATAAGGCTCCGCTTGATTGCAACGCGGACGTCCAAAAGTCGATATTGAATTATCGCATACGCAATTATGCAGGCGTGTATGTTGGTAAAAACCAAACCTAGCGGATAGTACCCAAAGCCATAGTTGGCGAGAAAATCAACCCCTGCCATCGAGTAAATCACGGTGGATGCTATGATGTATTTCGTTTGATTCAACCTACTTGGTTGATCCAAAGAGTGGCATTTGAATTGCCATAGCAACCGCAATCCCGAAAGCAACATCACCAGCAAGAAAACTAGATAGATAAGATGCAACACGCCGCCCCGAGGATAATAACCCCAGGAGTATCGATAGACACCGGCGACGAAATAAGACGTCTGCCAAACCGAAACAAAAAAAAGACCCCCTAGCACATAAAAGACGTATGAAAATAAGCGCGCTCGCTCCGCTTTGGTAAATTCAACCACAAAGTGAAAAAATACGATGGGAATGAAAATGATCCCAGAATAACCCAATCGGGCGAGGGACTCGGCTGCTTGCAGGTTATGAACATTGAACAGGACTGTCCAACAAGTTTGCCAGTAGCACGTGAGTAAACACCAGGATGCAAACGTCCAATTCAACTTGGACTTGCTGTTCCTGCCTAGAATGAAAAGACCTAGTCCCAGCGAAAGCAACGCCGTGGCTAGTGTTGGAATGGAGTAGATGGTCACGTTGTGGCCTTAGAGGTATTTAGCCATCATATCGGCGAATTACACAAGCTGCATTATATCCCCCGAAACCAAACGAGACTGAGAGCATAGCATCGACTTTCTCTCGCCGCCCCTCACGCGGAATAAAATCAATCCCGTATGAAGGACTTGACTCTAAAAAATTTATCGTTGGATGTAAAAACTCATGCTCCAGCATCAAACAACAGCCGATCAATTCCAATGCGCCGCCTCCGCCAAGTACGTGACCCGTCATTGGTTTCGTCGCGCTAACGGGAATTTTCGACATGGCTTCGCCCAACGCCATCTTCAGGATTTCCACTTCGCAACGGTCGTTCTCCGGTACCGCAATCCCATGAGGATTGACATAGCCGAGATCCTGGGGAGCCATCTGGGCTTCATCTAGGGCCGAACGAATGGCCGCCACTGGCTGCTCAAAAGGAGGTTCAAAGTTCATCACATGATATGCGTCGGACGAGGCTCCAAATCCTGCGACTTCGGCATAGATCTTAGCCCCTCTGCGTCGCGCGTGATCCAACTCCTCCAGAGCCAAAACACCGGATCCTTCGCCTAAAACGAAACCGGCGGCGTCTTGGCTAAACGCGCGGTACGAAGTCTGCGGACTATCATTGGCTATCGACAATAGCTCTATGGCCGATAAGGTCGATAATACTAGCGGGGTAATGGGTGCTTCGGCCGCTCCCGCAAGTGCGACATCTAATTCTCCATCCTTGATTCGATGAAATGCTTCCCCGATCGATCCCGTTCCGGAAGCGCAGGCGGTTGTGAGGGTTCGACATGGACCGTGAATACCTAGATCGAGCGTGATTTGGGTTACCGCGCTACTAGGGATTACAGATGTGGCGAAGAAAGGATTGATTCGCTTAACTCCCTTCTCATAGAAAAGGGCTATTTGCTGCTCGGCATAGCAGAGCGTTCCGATGGATGTGCCAAGCACCACTCCGACTGCGCTGGGTTCCTCGGCAACGATATTAAGTCCGGAATCGGCCACCGCTAAGCGTGCTGCCGAAAGCCCCAATTGAGCGAATCGGTCGATGCGACGCGCCGTCTGCGTTTGCATGAAGTCACCCGGATCGAAGTCGTGGATCTCTCCGGCGATTTGGCAATCATAGGAAGATATGTCAAACGACGTAATTCGCTTTATTCCGGATCGGCCCGCGCTAAGCGAATCCCAAAACAAGTCCTTGCCGATTCCGATCGCGGAAACAACCCCGAGACCTGTGATAACCACGCGGCGATTGCGCTGTTTGGTTGCTCCAGTTTGCATCTCGCAAGTTCTCCTTAGACTCTAGGCTTCAACGCGCCAACGATCGCGATTAAGGGTCTAGTTCTGACGTCAAGTTGGAGTTTTTCTTTAACCACTCGTCGAGCAACTTCCTCTTAAAGCGCCACTGGTTGCCAACCTTGAATGCCGGTATCTTTTTCTGGGTAATCAATCGGTAAACGGTGAATTTATCTACCCGAAGATAGCGCGCGACCTGTTCGGCCGTTAATAAATTTTCTTGCATTGATCCCTCTATTATGGCAACCTTTGGCACTAATTGGCAATGATATATAAACTTTGCTATGCGCAGTCAAGCATAATAATGGAGTCGTGAATGGTGAAACCTGCGGCAACAACTACGCTGATTTTTATACTCACGTTTTGTGTCGCCAACGGCGTCAGAGAGGTTTTCGCGGGTGGATATGCCATACCGCCCCAAACTGCCATGGCGGAATCCATGGGGGGAGCGGCGGTCGCTGGCGTCGAGGATCCGTCGGCGGTGTACGTTAATCCCGCGGCGATCACTCAAGTGGACGGGAACCAAATCCTTGGCGGCATTACTTATGTGAATACAATTAGCAGTATTAAAAACGCCGGAGCAACATCACGAAACATTCATGACGACGATTTCCTACCGAATCTTTTCGCCAATTATCACATACCGAATACTCAGCTTTCTATTGGACTTGGTACCTACGCTCCATTCGGCTTAGCGACAAGCTACAAGCCCGACGCCTTTACCCGTTACGCGGCGGTGAGATCGGAACTTCGGACGATGTTCATTACACCAACAGTCGCGTGGGAGCCCCTACCCTACCTTTCGATCGGCGGTGGCGTCAGTTTTGTACACGCGTCAGGTACTCTTTCGAGGGCGATATTCTTTGGCCCCTTCGGCGACGGCAAACTGCGAATCACCGACACGGATAACGCCTATGGTTACAAGGTCGCTTTTCTCGTTAAGCCCAACGACCAGATTCGATTCGGGCTGACCTATACGAGCCACGTCGATATCAATTTCAAATCGGCGGACGTTAAGTTCGCTGATGCGCCCGGCGCGGGAGGCTTAAGCAGTAGTTCGAAAGCGTCCGGCATACACCTGCCGCTTCCACCGGTAATCAATGTTGGCATCCATTGGCAGATCGACCCGAACTGGGGAATTGAGCTTCAATACGACTACGCTCGGTGGAGCAAGTTCGAACACCTAAAAGCATCTTTCTCCAGCCCGCTACCTGGATTGGGAGGGGCGGTTCCGATAGCCGGATTTCTTATTCCGCAAAATTGGAAGAACTCGAGTTCACTAAGGTTTGGCACTGCCTACAAAATAACTAAAGATTTTGAATTGCGGGGTGGGGTGGGATTAGACGAGACACCGATTCCGTCCAGCACTCTAGGACCTGCAATTCCCGGGGCTGACTACGTAACTGTCACGGCCGGCGCAGGTTACACCTGGGAGCGCATTAAGATAGATATCGGGTACATGGCCGTCTTCTACAAGACGAGATCAGTCAACAATAACGTCTTGGAAACGGGCGGCGATCGTAACGCACTTCCTTTCCCCGGCGTATCTGCAAAAGATAAATACAAAGTATTTCAAAACTTGGTTGGGCTACATGCCGCCTACCGCTTTTAAATCGGCTGTCGGTAAGTAGTCAATATTTCCTTGCGCTCTTCTCCAGTTTCGCCCACGTGTCGCGTAGCGTCACCGTGCGGTTGAACACGAGTGAATCCGCAGTGGAGTTTTCACTATCGGCACAAAAATAACCCAGCCGTTCAAACTGATACAGCTCACCTGACTGCGCCGCTGAAAGACAGGGCTCGACCTGGCAAGCCGTCAGTCGCTCAAGAGATTTTGGATTGATATTGGCCAACCAGTCTGAGTCTTCGGGAACGTCATCGGGGTCCTCTTCCGTGAACAGATGATCATACAAACGGACCTCGGCATCCAGCGCGTGCGCGGCCGAGACCCAGTGTATCGTCGCTTTCACCTTGCGAGTGCTGCGCGAAGAGCCGCTCCTGGTTTCCGGATCGTAAGTGCACTGGAGTTCGGTTACCGCACCGCTGATCGGATCCTTTACGACGCCCGTGCATTTGATGATATAGCCATAGCGTAATCGCACTTCTTTACCCGGCGATAGACGGAAGAATCCCTTCGGCGGGTCCTCGCGAAAGTCGTCTTGCTCGATGTACAAAACGCGCGAGAACGGCACTGTGCGTGTTCCCATGCTGGGATCTTCGGGATTATTAACCGCCTCCAACTCTTCGATCTGACCCTCGGGATAGTTCTCGAGCACGACTTTGAGTGGCCGCAATACCGCCATCACGCGCCGTGCGCGCTTGTTCAGATCTTCGCGCAAACAGTGTTCGAGCATGGCGATATCTACCGTGCTGTTCCGCTTCGCAACGCCGATGCGTTCACAAAATATTCGGATTGCTTCCGGCGTGTAGCCGCGCCGGCGAATTCCTGCCAGCGTCGGCATTCTGGGGTCATCCCAACCGGCGACCAATTTTTGTTGCACAAGTTGGAGTAATTTGCGTTTGCTCAAGACCGTGTAAGTGAGATTCAAGCGGGCGAATTCGATCTGCTGCGGGTGGTGAATGCCAAGTTGATCGAGAAACCAGTCGTAAAGCGGCCGGTGATCCTCGAACTCCAGAGTGCAGATCGAATGCGTAATGCCCTCGATAGAATCCGACTGACCATGAGCGTAATCGTAGGTCGGGTAGATGCACCATTTATCGCCTGTACGGTCGTGGGTCGCACGCAGAACGCGGTACATGACGGGATCGCGCATATTCATATTCGGCGAGGCCATATCGATCTTGGCGCGCAGCGTGCGGCTGCCATCGGGAAATTCGCCGGCACGCATGAGCTGGAACAGGTCGAGGTTTTCCTCGATGGAGCGGTCGCGAAAGGGGCTATTTCTGCCGGGTTCTGTCAATGTGCCACGATATTCGCGCATCTGATCCGCACTTAAGTCGCAGACAAACGCCTTGTCGGCCTTAATTAATTGAATGCCGAACTGATAAAGCTCCTCGAAGTAATCCGAAGCGTAAAATTCACGGTCCTGCCAATCGAAGCCAAGCCAGCGCACATCTCTTTTGATCGACTCGACGTATTCGACGTCTTCTTTGCTGGGGTTCGTGTCATCGAAACGGAGATTGCACAGTCCGCCGAATTCAGCCGCAAGCCCAAAGTTGAGGCAGATTGATTTGGCGTGGCCTATGTGAAGATAGCCATTCGGTTCCGGGGGAAAACGGGTGTGCACCCTGCCTTGATTCTTACCTTGCTTGAGATCTTCTGTGATGATGGTTCGAATAAAATGAGAGGGGGCTCCATCAACTGCTGCCGCGGTTGTCCTTACTTCGTTTACCGTTGCTTTCGTTTCCACGAACCCTACTCCTCGTTGAATATTCTAATCATAGCATAATCATAGTAAGATTTAACGCGCCGTTGACCCAATTTTTGCCTCCTGTTAGCTTACCCGCATGGCTCAAGTTCGCGCTCGTTTCGCTCCTAGTCCCACCGGCTATTTGCATATTGGCGGCGCGCGCACCGCTCTTTTTAACTATCTCTTTGCTCGCCACCATGACGGCAGATTTATACTACGGATTGAAGATACCGATCGGGAGAGATCCACGCCGGAGGCGATTCGAGCCATCTTGGACGCCATGAAGTGGTTGGCACTCGATTATGACGAAGGTCCTTTTTTCCAGACCGAGCGTTACCCGCTGTACAAAGAGAAGATCCAAGAACTGTTGGCTTTAGGAAAAGCTTATCCTTGCGTCTGTCCGGTGGCCGAACTCGATGCCAAGCGACAGTTGGCGATGAAAGAAAAACGCAAACCGATGTACGACGGCACTTGCCGGCCAGCGGACGGTGTGATTCCTTCCTTGCCCTCAGATAAGTCTTACACCGTTCGTTTTCGCTCGCCGCGCGCTGGTTCGACCATCGTCAAAGACTTGATCAAGGGCGATGTGGTTTTCGACAACCGCGAGCTTGACGATCTCATCATCGCTCGCTCTGATGGCACCCCAACGTACAATTTTTGCGTCGTCGTTGACGATATCGACATGGGCATCACGCATATCATCCGCGGCGACGACCACCTTTCGAACACACCGAGACAGATCCAACTGTACGAGGCTTTCGGCCATCCTCTTCCCGAATTCGGCCACGTGCCGCTGATTCTCGGCACCGATAAAGCTCGGCTCAGCAAGCGGCACGGCGCCACGTCAGTCATGGCTTATCGCGACATGGGATATTTTCCTGAGGCGGTGGTAAATTACTTGGTTCGCCTCGCCTGGTCCTACGGCGACCAAGAGATCTTCTCACGCGACGAGCTGATTGAAAAATTCACGCTGGACAATGTCGGAAAATCCGCCGGCGTATTTAACCCGGAAAAATTCCTTTGGGTCAATTTTCATTATTTAAAATCCCGACCAGTCGCGCAATTGGCCGACGAGATCGTGCCATATATCCAAGCCAAAGGTTATCCCGTGCCGCAAGACAAACAGTGGCTGGAACGAATGATCGCGACGCTGCAAGAACGAGCCAAAACTTTAACCGAGCTTGTCGATGCCGCGCATTACTATCTGTCCGATGAGATTTCTCTGGATGAGAAAGCGGCGAAAACGTTCTTGACGAAGGATACGGCCGAGGCGATCGAGAGTTTGAGCCAGAAATTATCCGCGCTCACGGATTTCAGCGCAGCGAGCGTCGAACAGGCTTTTACGGCAACTCTGCAGGAGCATGCTCTGCCGATAGGGAAACTCGCCCAGCCGGTGCGAGTCGCGTTGACCGGGTCTACTGTCAGCCCAGGGATCCACGATGTCATTGCCGTGCTCGGTAAAGAGCGAACCATCCAGAGGCTGCGCAAGGCGTTGGAACTCATCCCCCAACTTGACTCTATTTCGTAATTCTTTTAGGTTTATCATTCGCGATTTTGAGGAGTTGGCTAATTGGTAAGCCACCTGACTCTGGATCAGGCCATTGAAGGTTCGAGTCCTTCCTCCTCAGCCATGGTCCCATCGTCTAGCGGTTAGGACACCGGCCTCTCACGTCGGGAACGCGGGTTCGATTCCCGCTGGGACCACCAGCCAAATTAGTTCCACAAAATCCTTCCGCCCGCAGTATCCATCCGAAGGAGGATCTCCATGAAATTCACCGATAAAGGTCAGCCTCTGACTCGAGCGGGCCTCAACAAAGCGCTCGCCCTGCTCGGCCTCGGTCCCGATGACGCGGCATATATTTGGACCGTTGTCGAAGTCGAGACCGCCGGCGTGACTCAGGGGTTCGGCTTTCGCGTCGACCGCCGGCCGCAGATTCTTTTCGAGCGCCACATCTTTCGCAAACGTACCGACGGCCGTTTCGATGGCGAAGCGCCCGATGTCTCCGGACCGCCCGGAAGCTACGGACTGCTTGCTGAGCAGTATAATAAATTGGAAAAAGCAATTGCCTTGTGCGCCAAGGCCAAATTGGGCATCGAGCCTGCGCTCAACTCGGTGTCCTGGGGCATGGGCCAAGTGATGGGATTTAATCACGACGTTGCGGGTTTTAAATCAGCCGCGAGAATGGTTCAGGCCATGGTGCAAAGCGAGGATACTCAGCTTGCCGCCATGTGCGGCTTTCTAAAAGCCAACGGCTTGGCGGCACTGTTGGCGAATCGAGATTGGGCCGGCTTCGCCAAGCGCTACAACGGTCCGAGTTACTGGCAAAACCATTACGACGTGAAATTGGCCGAGCAATATCAGCGCTTCGCCAGCGGTTCGCTGCCGAATCTGGAGATGAGAACCGCGCAAGTCGCCTTGCTTTTCCTCGGCTACGCGCCTGGGAAAATCGACGGTTGCATTGGGCCGCGCACTCGCGCTGCGATTAAGAACTTTCGCATCGCCGCAGGGTTGCCCGCTGGCGAAGAACTTGACGGTCCTACCTACCAGCTCTTATGCAAGAAAGCGGGCATTCGGTCTTAAGCGCAGCAGCCGCCGAACAGTTTCGATCTCAATCGTTGATCGAATCTCCGAATGTATTTCACCAACACGTTCCGCGCCTTTCGCCATCGTGATTATTTCATTTTCTGGTGCTGCCTCTTTCTAGATCACACCGGGACGTGGACCGATGGGTAGTTTTCCCTTCGGCCTGATCGCTACGGTTGTCGGGGCGCCGTGGACCGTGGTGGTTTGCGGTTTTCTCACCGTTGGTTCGGTCGCCTACGCTGTTCTCTACCGCGCTGATCTGCGCCACGCCAAGCCTATCGACGAGACAGAGACATGATGCCCGTAGTAGCTCAGGCAAGAGAACGAACTGAAACCATCGAGAATCTAGCTTCTCGCTAGCCCGGCAGGTTACTTATTGTACGAAACGTTCGCGGAAGATTGGTACTTCGCGACTCGCTCGTGGACAACTGCGTTCAAATCTTCGCTTGGGTGCGCAGATTTTCGATCCGCTGGCGGACGATCTCGCCCAGATCCGACGTTGGCAAGCTGTCGGGGATTTGAATGGATTCAGCGCCCAATTGGGCGAGCTTCTCATTCAGCCCATAGAGACTTGAGCGGATGCGCTCGTAGTCCTGGAGGTACTGCCGACAAGCCAAGATGTTGTCATCGATCTCTTC
>DASYUV010000044.1:0-3681 GCA_036000865.1 Binatia bacterium
CGCGATGACGTTACCTGGAAGCGAAAAGGCGAAGGAGCTTTCAATCTACGGTCTTATGGCCGAGTTTGGTGAACCGGAAGCTTTGCTTGAAGCGGCCCATCGTTCCTTTGCGGAAGGGTATAGGCGCATGGACGCTTACAGTCCATTTCCGATTGACGGCCTCGCTGAGGCGATTGGCTTTCATAAAACGCGAATTCCTTTGATTGTCCTGATCGGTGGCATTCTCGGATGCATCGGAGGTTTTTACTTGCAGTATTGGGCCGCAGTCATTGATTATCCGTTAAATATCGGCGGCCGACCGCTCAATAGCTGGCCTATGTTTATCCCTGTAACCTTTGAGCTGACGATTCTCTCAGCTGCTCTGTCGGCGGTGCTCGGTTTGTTCGCGCTCAACGGTTTGCCGATGCCTTATCATCCCGTTTTTAACGTCGAGCGTTTCCAGCTGGCGACGAGAAATCGCTTCTTTCTTTGCATTGAATCTGTCGATCCGAAGTTCGACCGTGAAGCGACCCGACGATTTCTCGAAAGCGTCGGTCCCCAGGGAGTCTATGAAGTCGAACGGTAAACTGGCAAAGACCCCCTCTCATTTTTTGTCCGTTGAGGGGAATTGAAAACAGCAGGCTTTGCATTCTTTATGCGAAACTCACTAAAGCGATGGCTGTGCGTGTTGATGGCGTTCGCGTTAGCCGCCGTCGTCGGTTGTCAACAAAAGATGGCCGATCAACCCCGGTATGAGCCGCTGGACCGCAGCACCTTTTTCGGCGATGAGCGCGCCGCGCGCCCGCTTGTCGAAGGCACTGTGGCCAGAGGACAGTTGCGCAGCGATGAACACTTCTACACGGGAAAAGAGGGAGGGAAGTTAGTCAATACGTTTCCCTTTCCGGTAACGCCTTCGACGCTCGCGCGAGGACAAGAGCGCTTCAACATTTATTGTTCTCCCTGTCATGATCGCGTTGGTACAGGACAGGGGATGATAGTGCGGCGCGGCTATCGCGCGCCGGCTTCGTTTCACATGGATCGTTTGCGCCAGGCACCCGCCGGCTATTTTTTCGATGTTATGACTAACGGCTTCGGCGTGATGCCGGATTATGCTCAACAGGTCCATCCTGAAGATCGCTGGGCGATTGTGGCTTATATCCGCGCGCTGCAATTAAGCCAGCACGCCACCCTCGCCGACGCACCAGAGGATCAACGCCAGCAACTCGAGAGCAAGCCATGAACGGCGAATCGTCGCGCGCTCGAAGGGATATTCTACAAAAGCGGTCCCTTGTCTTGGGTGTCGTTGCGTTGGCGTTGTGCGCCGGCGGAGCTCTGATGAGCCCGCAGCCGTTCTTCCGCGCTTATTTGGTGGCCTATGTTTTTTGGATTGGCATGCCAGTGGGATGCTTGGCGCTGCTCATGCTGCATCATCTTGTGGGTGGACGATGGGGGTTTATGATTCAGCGCTTGTTGGAGGCTGGGGTACAAACCCTGCCGCTAATGGCCTGGCTCTTCATCCCATTATCGTTCGGCCTGTCTGACCTCTACCCGTGGGCGCGGCCTGAAGTCGTTGCCGCTGATCCTCTTCTGCAGCAGAAAGCTGCTTATCTCAATGTACCTTTCTTCATAACTCGCGCCGCCGCATATTTCGCCATTTGGATTCTCTTGGGACGCTTACTTACCAGATGGTCTCTTGAGCAAGACCGCACAGCGAATAACACGCTAACACAAAAGCTACAGCGGCTCAGCGGACCCGGTCTGGTGCTGTATGGGTTGACGGTCACGTTTTCCGCCATCGACTGGATGATGTCCCTCGAGCCTAAATGGTACTCGACCATTTTTGGCATGATTTTCATAGTGAACTATGGCCTTGCGGCTTTGGCGTTCGCGATCGTTGCTGCGCATCTGGTGAGGGACGAAGCGCCACTGACCCAAGTGATATCTGCCGACCGTTTTCACGATCTCGGCAATCTTCTGCTCGCTCTCGTCATGTTTTGGGCGTATCTGAATTTTTCGCAGTTCCTACTGATCTGGTCGGAAAATCTGGCCGAGGAGATTCCTTGGTATCTGCATAGAATAGGCGGCGGCTGGGAATGGGTTGCCATCGCCTTAATTGTGTTTCAGTTCTCGCTACCTTTCATCTTGCTTCTCTCGCGAACCACCAAACGCAGTTCTCGGATATTGTCCCAAGTGGCTTTAGCGATCCTTTTCATGCATTGGCTCGATGTTTTCTGGATGATCGCGCCGTCCTTTTACCCCGCCCGGTTTCAGCTCCATTGGCTGGACATCGTGGCGCCGATCGGCATCGGCGGTCTTTGGTTAGCGGTATTCCTTGGGTACTTGAAAGCTCGTGCGTTGTTGCCGCTTCATGATCCCCGCTTTGAAGAACTTCCGGAGCAAGTACAGGAAGCCTGAACATGCAGGAAGCCGATCTTCGCCGCGATACGACAATCGATCCTCAAGTCGGTCACGAGCTGAGCGATCTCAGACCCGGCTACATCGCGCTTTTCGGTATCGCCCTTACGGCGGTCATTGTTGCGGCGGCGGTCATCACGTCCTTATTGATTCATTTCAAAGCGGCCGAGCAGTCGAGGCAAGAAACTCCGGTCCCACGATTGGCCGGGGAGCGTGAGGCGACGCCCGGGCCGCGCTTGCAGGTCGATGCTAACAAGGAACTGCGCCAGATGCGGGCGGCCGAAGAGGCCGCGCTCAACAGTTACGGGTGGGTGGATAAGAGTTCGGGCAGCGTACGAATTCCGATCGAAAGAGCCATGGAGATTGTCGCGAAGAAGGGCTTGCCTGCACGGAAGCAGGAAGAAAAGGCGCGATGATGTGGTTTTCATCGTCATTGCCGCGCACGATCAGCGTAGGGGCGGATTTTAAATCCGCCCCTACTAGCCGGAATGACATTTTCCTTGCGCTCTTTTTTGTCTTCAGCCTCTTCCGGGTATCGCCGTTGTTTGCCCACGACGACCGCCCCGTTGCTCTGCGAAATGTCGATCTGGAACAGAACCTGGGCGCGCAGGTTCCGTTGGACGTGGAATTTCGCGATGAGGCAGGAAGAACGGTAGCCCTCAAGGATTACTTTGGCCGCCGGCCGGTGATTCTGTCTCTTGTTTATTACAGCTGTCAGGATCTCTGCCCGTTGACCCTGGATGGCCTGGTCCGAGGCATGCGGCCGCTCTCTTTCACTATGGGCGATCAGTTCGATGTGCTTACCGTGAGCTTCGATCCCCGCGACACACCGGCCCTGGCGGCGGCAAAAAAAAACGACTTCGTCAAACAATATTCACGGCCGGGCGCGGAAAAGGGTTGGCACTTTTTAACCGGGAACGAAACGGCCATCCGAAGCCTAACCGAAGCCGTTGGCTTTCGTTACAATTATGAGAGCGAAAATGACCGCTTTGGGCACGCTACCGGCATCATACTTTTGACGCCGGACGGTAAAATCGCGCGCTATTTCTATGGCATCGAATTTTCGCCCCGGGATTTGCGTCTGGGCCTGATTGAGGCCTCTGCCAAAAAGATTGCTTCGCCCATCGATCAGCTTCTACTCTTTTGCTATCACTACGACCCTGCGACAGGAAAGTACAGTCTCCTCGTCACGAATATGGTCCGCCTCGCGGGAATCGCTACCGTGTTGGCTCTGGTTGCTTTCATCGCCGTCATGCTCCGGCGGGATCGAAATCGGGGGTTGCAGCC
>DASYUV010000045.1:0-29107 GCA_036000865.1 Binatia bacterium
GACGGTGTTGCCGGTCTTGATTTCTGCTTCGGCCATGCGCAAGGCGTGATAGAGCGCGTTCAGTTCGGCGGTGTTGTTGGTCCCCATGGGGTTGTACAGGCCAAACCACAATTGCGCGAGTTGGCCGGCTCGATACACCACAATGCCGGAGCCGGCAATGCCGGGGTTGGGTTCACAGGCACCATCGCAATAAATGCTGACATCGAACTGGTGAGAGGGATGGGCGGCGCTGCGTTCGCTATCCGGTGTGCTGGCTTTTTGCCTGCTGGGCGTTTTGGGCGGAATGCTTGCGTAGCCGCCGCGACCAAATGCTTGCTCGGCTTCCGCACGGGTCGGGAAGGACTTGAAGCGCGCCCCGGCATACTTGTCCACGGCACGCTGAGTGGTCGCCCAATCCGTGAATACACCGGTCTGCCGTCCTGACCATACCACGTAAAATTTTTGCGCCATGCTGAGTCGATGTGCCTCCTGTAGAAATTGAACTCTCGTCTAAATATGGGCTTTTGCCGATCGCATGTGCGCGAGACAGCGTCGGTCGGCGTTAGAGCACCACATCGGGTGGCGCCATCGGGAGAATCATGAGATTCTGCCGAGGCTCGCAAGGCCGCCCGTGAAAATTTCTAAGGTTTCCAGCCCGCTCGCGTCAGCTCGCTGTCTGCTTTCTTGGCAAAGCTGAAATCGTAGGCGCGCTCGATGGGCACTTCCTTCGTGACGTTGAGGACCTCGCGAACGATGTCGAGATCGTTTTTCTGCGTTTCTTCGTCGACCACGCCGTTGGTTGTAAAAGTTCCGATCATGCCGTCGTAAGTGCGCGCCGCCAATGCCCTGTCTAACTCGGAAAATTTCATCATCGTATCCATCGCGACCTCGCGGTTCTGCTTGACCAGGCGCAGGGCTTTGAGCAGGGCACGCATGAATCCATGCATCAACTTGGGTTTCGCTTTGATGAATTGGTCGTTGGTGGCCACCGTGCCCCAGGAATTTTTTACTTCTTTGCCCAGATACAAGATCTCTTTCATGCCTTGATCGAGGGCGGCAAAGCGTTCCTCCGAGCTCAATAGCCCCGCATCCACGACCCCCGACTGTAGCGCCGCAAGGCGCTGGCCCGGCGGCAGCGCGAGAAACGTCAAATCCTTGTTGGCGTCGAGGCCATACTTTGGGGCAACTTTTTTCAACATAAACGTCGCCACCGCGGCGATGCCGGTCACGGCGATCTTTTTATTCTTTAGTTCTTTGAAAGCGCTGTACTGGGGCCGGACCATCAGCCACTGCAGCACCTGATCGTTGACGGCCAGCACGGTTTTTAACGGAGCATTGCCTTGAGTGACTGCGACCAAAGCGCTGCTCCCGGAACCGGTGAAATCCATTTCTCCGGCCAGCACGGCTTGAAGGCCGGTGGTGGAGGCCATGACGACGATATTGAGATCGATCCCTTCCTCTTTCATATAACCCCGCTCCTTGGCGAGCGGAAAGATGATGAACTGAAACGACTTGGATGGCAGGGTGACGTTGACTTTATCGACGGCGAATGCCGATTTACCGGGAAACAACAACACGCCGATCAGCAGCGGCGAGATCATCAACGGGATGATTTTTTTCATCGTTCCGTCCCTCCTGGAAATAGGTTACCGAGCAGGCACCGAAACCAGTCACGGCCCACATTACAAAAGCCAACTTTCTAAGTCGAGGAGAAAATTGAAGTGTTTACGAGGACAAGCTTGGATCTTGACATTGTCGCTTTGGGATTGCAGGCAGATTGCGCCACAATCCGGACTCACCGGCTGTACGCGGGCTTTCGCTATTTCAAAGCGGCAAGCAGTTGAGTCATTTCCTCGAACCCGAGGCGCGAGAAGATTATTACGATTTAAGCCGTGGTCGTATCTTCTCGCCGAACACATCCAGCTGCCGCGGATCGGGATCAGCCACGCCGATGATCAGTGTGTCGAGACCGCGCGATAGAAAAGCTTCGATCCGGTCGAGGACGGCAGCGGGCGAACCGACCAGCGATGTGTTGGCGACATCGGAACGCAGGCGACCGTAGTAGCGCATCACGTAGTCCTCGACCCTCTTCACGGCCTTGGCTTGATCGTCGTCGATTGCCATGAACGTGAGGCCGGCTTTCTCTATGTCGTTGGGATTTCTTCCGGCTGCCCGGGCGTGTGCGGAGACTTTTTCCCACGTGGTTGGAAAGTCCGGAATGGCTGAGCTGCCGCAGATAAAGCCGTTGGCCCAGGTGCCAGCTCGTTTAAGTGCGGCCTCGGCGCTCCCGCCGGTCCAAATCGGCGGGTGTGGTTTTTGAATCGGCCGTGGGCCGACCGTCAGGTTCTCGACGTTGTAGAATTTGCCTTTGTGCGTCACGTTGTCTTCGGTCCATAGGCGTTTCATCAGTTGCACCTGTTCCACCGCCCGGCTGCCGCGGTGTTCATACGGAATCTCGACCGCTTTGTAATCGTTTTCACGGCTGCCGAAACCGAGACCAAGCGTTACCCGGCCATTGGAAATGAAATCGAGGGTGGCAATGATCTTGGCGAGGTGCGCCGGATGGCGCGTGTTGCCTAGCAACACCGATGTGCCGAGTCGAATCCTTTGAGTGACTGCAGCGGCGGCGGCGAGGATTGTCAATGGTTCGAGGTTGTCGTAAACGATGCGATCGATGGTCCACATGGAATGGCAACCCATCGCTTCGCATTTTTTGGCGAAGTTGATGACATTCTGCGGTTTCGTTAGCGGCGCTGGATTGACCCAGGCAAGACCGATGTTGGCCATTTTTTCTCCTTAGCTTGCGCTGTATGGCAGTTCAAATCGTTCAAAACGTTCAATCAGTTCAAGACGTCCAGTAAAATAGACCAGCCATCGGCCCCTTTTCAAGTTTCGGCCGCTGCGATATACCGAAGTCGACAAAGGAGGATTGGAAAAATGGACGCATCGACATTCAAACTCAAGACTCCGCATATCACCGGAGGGCGAAGTCATATTCCTCTAGCCCAGACAGAGCATATGACGATTGGGCTCAACTACTACATCCCTGGGCGTAAGAACAAACTTCACACCCACCCGGGTGAAGACCATACTTTCGTCGTGATGGACGGCCAGGCGACTTTCTACAACAAAGAGCATCAGCCGACGGTGCTCAATAAAGGCGAAGGGATCATGCTACCGGAGAATCATTACTATTACTTTCAGAGCACAGGCGATAAGCCGTTGGCGCTGTTTCGCGTCAGCGCGAAGAAAGGCAACAAGCCGAATGTCGTGCGGGTCGATGCAGAGGGCAATCGACGAACCGATGAGGAGGTCGATTTCGTAGTCGTAGATGGGCAAGTGGTAGAAGGGCAATACTGGGAGTTTAAGTAGACCCGGATGAAAATCACGGACGTCAGGACGATTCGACTGCGTGCGGAGATTCCCAGCGAGGGACAGGTATTCAGTCGTTCCGGCATTCGAAATTCGCGATCTGCGACCCTGGTTCAGGTCGAAACTGATAAAGCTATCACGGGTGTTGGCTCCTGCTCCGGCAATGGTGAGCTTATCGAGTTCATCGTTGCGAACGTCCTGAAGCCTCTGCTTATCGGTATGGACCCGACGGAGATCGACGCGGTCTGGGACAAAGCCTACGTCCGAGGCGGTCATAAGGAATTCGGCACGCGCGGCATCGGCGTTGTCGCTCTGAGCGGAGTTGATATCGCGCTTTGGGATATTCTCGGCAAGGTGCGTGGCGTGCCACTTTACCAACTGCTCGGCGGCAAGTGCCGCGACAAAGTTCCGGTTTATGCAACTGCGCTCTATCCTGAAGAGCCGTCGCGCGTGGCAAAGCGCGCTCGCGGGTTCGCCGAGCAAGGATTCCACGGCGTCAAGATCAAAGTCGGTTTCGATCTGGAACAGGATATTCGGATCGTGCGCGCGGTACGCGAGGAATTAGGAAAAGATTTTGTCATCATGACCGACGCCAACCAGGGATACACCCTCGATGTCGCGCTTAGAGCCGCCGATGCTTTTGCCGAGTGTGGTGCGTACTGGCTCGAGGAGCCGCTCTTCGTCGAAGACATCGAGGGCCACGCGATGCTCCGCGAGAAAGGCAAGACACCGATTGCCGTCGGTGAAAACTTGCACATGTGCTACGCGTTCGAAAATTTTATTGTGCGCGGAGCAGCGGATTTTATCCAACCGGATGTCGCGCGCGCCGGTGGTATCACTGAAATCAGAAAGATCACCGCGGTGGCTGCAAAGCATAAGGTGCCAGTCTCGTTTCACACCTGGGGCGACGGCGTAGCGCTCGCCGCCAGCGTTCATCTCGCCGCCGCGCTGCAAGATTGTATCGTGATGGAACTGGACTACACTTACAATCCACTTCGCGAGGAATTGTTGGGCGAGCCGTTCACAGTTGAAAACGGCTACTTGATCCCATCGGAAAAGCCGGGCTTGGGAATTGAGCTCAACGAGGAAGCGCTTGAAAGATTTGCCTTCTCGGGCGCCGAAGAGCTGGCGGTTCGACAGGAAACCTTGGTCTAATAGCCACCTCGTTTGCGCGCGTAGTTTTTCAGTTACGCCCGTTCAGCAATCTCACCCAATTCGTTCAACTATTCGGCACTGTACTAATTCTGTAATGGCGCGGTCGTGCGCTTGCTTTGCATGACAGAAAGATTTCTTAGTGCCCGGTCTTGCGGGAATTTTCGGTAATCGACGCGCGAGTTTTAGTCGTTTATTTTCTGGCATAGCGCTTGCGCCGTTTTCCCCGGATTGAATTTACATTCGGGGAGGCACCTGCCAACGGAGCCGTGGTAACGCTGTCAAGCGCTAATCCTGCGGCAACGGTACCTAGCTCGGTTACGGTTCCGGCCAATACGACCTCGGCAAATTTCACGGTGAACACGACGACGGTTGGCTCGACTACGGTCGGGAACATCACGGCGGTTTATTCCGGGCTGACCAAATCAGCAACGCTGACGGTAAACCCAGCCGCCCCTGCTGCGCTCGCTTCACTGACGTTGAGTCCAACAACGGTTGTCGGCGGGTCAAACTCGGTTGGAACCGTAACTTTGACCCAGGCAGCACCGACGGGAGGCTTGGTGGTTACACTTGCCAGCAACAAGCCGGCGAAGGCGATCGTGCCGGCAAGCGTCACCGTCCCGGCGGGCGCTAGTTCGGCAACTTTCAATGTCGCAACAAAGACGGTTAATAAAAGGATCAACGCCAGCATCAGTGCGTCATACAACGGTGTGACCAAGAGCGCGACATTGACGATCTTCAGAAGATAGATTTAAGCGGCAGTTTGTTTCAGTGAAGCCCGTCCGGCTCGATTGACAAGCCGGGCGGGCTTTTTTTTGTTGACGGTGTCGCAGTCGTCCTGGCCAACATTTATTCCGATTAATTTTGCGGCGGCAAGAATTCGGCTTTGCCGCTCGGCTGTTGTTGCCTTAAACCTCCGAGTTGTTAAGATGATGCGGCATTTTTATGTACGAAGAAGACACGATAGCCGCGATCGCGACTCCGCCTGGCGAAGGCGGCATTGCCATCATCAGGATTAGCGGTGCAGAGGCGGAAAACATCGCGACGAAAATTTTTGCTCGCGCTCAGGGTAAAAATGGCAAGCTCACGTCTCATCGCCTTTACCATGGTGAGATTCACGATCCAAAGTCTAATTGCATGGTTGACGACGTGTTACTAACGATCATGCGCAAGCCGCGCAGCTACACGGGCGAGGACGTGGTCGAGATCCATTGTCACGGCGGTGCTTTTCTCTCGCGCAAAATTTTAGGACTAGCGCTATCACAAGGCGCGCGCCAAGCCGAGCCGGGAGAGTTCACCAAGCGAGCTTTTCTCAACGGAAAAATGGATCTATCTCAAGCGGAAGCCGTGCTCGATCTGATCCGCGCGCGAACCGACAAGGCCAGCGAACTTGCTCTAACTCAGGCTCGCGGTGAGCTGTCAAAATGGGTTCACGGTCTGCGCGAAGAGCTACTCGATATTTTGGTTCAGGTTGAGGCCGCGATCGATTTTCCCGAGGAAGAAATTGATCTGCTCAAGCGCCCGGATGTGATTCAAAAAATCGGCAATTTACGAAGCGAAATATTTGATATTATAAGCACTTACGAATGGGGAAGACTTTTTCGAGAAGGCGCCAGAGTGTGTATTTGTGGCCGGCCGAATGTCGGCAAATCGAGTTTGCTGAATGCGCTGCTTGGTCAAGAGCGCGTGATCGTGACACCGGTGCCGGGTACCACTCGAGATATGATTGAAGAAGTGATCAACCTGGATGGCTTACCCGTCGTGTTGTGGGATACCGCCGGACTACGCGAGACCGACGATCAGATAGAACAAATGGGTGTAAATCTATCTCGCCAGTATCTGGAAAAAGCTGATGCCCTGATCGTTGTGCTGGACGGGTCGACGAGACTTACGCAAGATGACGAAACGCTCTTGTGCGATGTCGAGGGAAAGAAAGTCCTGATCGCGGTCAACAAAAACGATTTGCCACAAGCGCTGTCACTTGAAGATTTTTCGCGCAGGGATTCAAGCACAATCGTCAGGGTGTCAGCCAAGTCGGGTGAAGGAATCAACGTTCTCCAAAAAAAATTAAGAGATCTTGTGATCGACTGTGAAAGGGAGCCAGCGATGGTGTTGACCAACCTGCGGCATAGGAATGCTCTGCTCCGCGGCGAGACAGCACTCAGGCATGCTGAGACGACACTGGGAGAAGGCTACGCTGCTGAATTTGTCGCTGTCGATCTAAATGAAACCCGCGACGCACTTGGAGAAATCATCGGCACCGTCAGCAGTGAAGATATTTTAGAACGTATTTTCAGTAATTTTTGCATTGGTAAATAAACCATTTAAGCTAATTTGGCTTCTATAGATTTAAACGAAGAGGTAAAATTTCACCAGTTGTTTCACGTGAAACGGTAAATATGTCAAACAGCCAAGTTTTCGACGTCATCGTAGTTGGAGCCGGTCACGCAGGAATCGAGGCCTCCCTCGCAGCTGCGCGTATGGGTTGCAGCACGTTGATGCTGACGTTAAACCTCGACCATATTGGCCAGATGTCTTGCAACCCCGCCATCGGCGGAATCGGTAAGGGTCACCTCGTCAAGGAAATCGATGCGCTCGGCGGCGAGATGGGCCGGGCAATTGACGAGACCGGGATCCAGTTCCGGGTGTTGAACACTAAAAAGGGACCGGCCGTGCGCGCCTCGAGAGCCCAAGCCGACAAGTCGCTTTATCGCCAGCGAATGAAGCGAGTCTTGGAGACTTGTCCAAGGCTGATGGTTCGACAAGCCAGCGTCGAGGGGCTGATTGTCGAAAGTGATGAGGTTAAAGGTGTCGAAACACAGATCGGCGAGAAGTTTTACAGCCGTCGAGTGATTTTGACGACGGGGACTTTTCTAAAGGGACTGATCCATGTCGGCGATAGGAACTATTCGGCTGGCAGAGCCGGTGACTTCGCGGTTCAGGGACTCAGTGAAGCTCTGGTAAATTATGGTTTCAAGGTCGGCCGATTGAAAACCGGCACCTGTCCACGGTTGGATAGCCGAACGATAGATTATGCCAAACTGGCTGTGCAGCATGGCGATGAGAATCCAACTCCATTTTCCTTCTTGAGCGAGGGAATTACCCAGCGCCAGGTACCCTGCCATATAACCTATACGAACGGCCGGACACACGAGATTATTCGGTCGGCGATGCATCGCTCGCCGATGTATTCCGGAGCTATTAAGAGCCGCGGCCCGCGCTACTGCCCGTCGATCGAAGATAAGATTCACCGTTTTGCTGATAAAGAGCGGCATCAAATATTTCTCGAGCCGGAAGGCTTGGATACCGTCGAGGTTTATCCCAATGGGCTCTCGACGAGTCTGCCCTTGGATGTACAGATTGATATGGTGCGTTCGATCGAGGGACTTGAACGGGCTGAAATTATGCGGCCCGGCTACGCCATCGAATACGACTACTTCGAACCCACACAACTCAATTCGACTTTAGAAACAAAGTTGATTGCCGGGCTCTATCACGCCGGACAGATTAACGGGACGACCGGATATGAAGAAGCTGCGGCGCAGGGCGTCATGGCTGGGATCAATGCAGTTCTTAGTCTGCGTGGCGAGGAGCCGTTAGTTTTCTCGCGCGATCAAGCCTATATTGGCGTGCTCATCGATGATTTAGTCACAAAGGGCACGGATAACGAACCGTATCGGATGTTTACATCCCGCGCCGAATACCGGCTGCTGCTCCGTGAGGATAACGCAGATCTTCGACTCACGGAGATTGGCCACAGAATTGGTCTAGCGAGTACTGCGGCGTATCAAAGAGTCGATGGCAAAAAGCAGGCTATCACTGAGTTGATCGCCTACTTGGAACATCAACAGGCGACCCCGAGCGCCGAGATCAACTCTAATTTGCAATCGGCCGGATTTTCACCGCTGCGCAATCAAGCGACTTTGGCTCAAATCCTCCGTCGACCTGAGATGACTTTTGATCAGCTTCGAAGGGTGAGACCCGACATACCTAACTTTAAATTGGACGTCGATGCTCAGGTGGAGATCGAGGTTAAATACCAGGGCTACGTGAATCGCCAGCTTGAAATTGTCGAGCGCTTCCAGCGGATGGAGCACGTGCGATTGCCGGATGATATCGACTATTCTCTGATCAGCGGGTTGTCGCGCGAAGTATGCGAGAAGCTGTCGCGGATTAAGCCTCGATCGCTTGGTCAGGCTTCGCGAATCGCGGGTATCACCCCAGCGGCGATTGCCCTTCTTTCCTTCCATATTAAGAAGAAGAGCGCCTAGGGCTTCATCGCCTCAGACTCTTCGACTTTCGACTGGCTGAAATTCCACCGTTTCACGTGAAACGGTGGAATTTGCTTCCAATTTCTAAACTAGTGTGATAACAATAAGACAGAACCTTAATATCATAACTAGTTAATTTATTTGAGTAATTCGTGAGCAGGATTATTGCGATTGCCAATCAGAAGGGCGGCGTCGGCAAAACTACAACGGCGATAAATCTGGCGGCGTCACTCGCTCTTGAAGCGAAGCGAACCCTTTTGGTTGACATCGACCCGCAGGGTAACAGCACGACGGGTTTGGGAATCGACCGTTCGACCCTCGGATCAAGCCTCTACCAAGTGCTTGACGGATCTCGCTTTGTCGGTGAAGTTTTAGGTCAAACCGAATTACCCGAATTACGTCTTATCCCCGCAAGTAGGGACCTGGTCGGCGCCGAGGTGGAGCTGGTAAATGCTGACCGCCGGGAGTATCGACTGAAAGACGCGCTCGCCGCAGTGACGGCCCACTATGATTTCGTGCTGCTCGATTGCCCGCCCTCTTTGGGGCTGCTCACGCTCAACGCCTTGACGGCGGCGGAATCACTGCTGATACCGATTCAAAGTGAATACTATGCTTTGGAAGGGCTGAGCGCCGTATTGGAAACGATGGGGCTCGTGCAAAAAGGACTCAATTCCGCATTGCGCTTGGAAGGTATTGTCATCACGATGTTCGATAGTCGCAATCGGCTATCGCACCAGGTTGTGGAAGAGATCCGCGCTCATTTCCCCGACAAGCTGTTTCGCACCATCATTCGGCGCAACGTGCGACTCAGCGAGAGCCCAAGCTACGGCAAGCCGATCTGTTTATACGACCCGATCTCAACGGGCGCACAAGACTATCGAGATCTAGCGAAGGAGTTAATTGGCCGTGGAGAACACAATGTCAACGCAGAAAAAGGGATTGGGGAGAGGTCTTAGCGCGCTGATTTCAACCGCCGCCGAACCGACGGTTGAGAGCCGCGAAGACCGTACGACCCACGAGGTCGCTGTCGATCGAATCACGCCGAGTCCGTTTCAGCCGCGGCGGACTTTTGACGAAGCGAAGATCGACGAGCTGGCGTCGTCGATTCGCAACCAAGGGATCATTCAACCCCTGGTTGTGCGGCCCAAGGGCGATGGTTTTGAGTTGATCGCCGGCGAGCGCCGCTGGCGCGCCGCTATGAGGGCGGGATTAAACCGCGTTCCCGTCGTAATCCGCGAGGCCAGCGATCATGAAGCCTTGCAGCTCGCTCTGGTAGAAAATCTGCAGCGCGAAGACCTAAATCCTATCGAAGAAGCCGGCGGCTATCGTCGCCTGCAGGAAGAATTTCACTGGAGCCAAGAAGAGATGGCCGACAAGGTCGGTAAAAGCCGTCCAGCGATTACTAATTCCCTCCGCCTACTCGCCTTGCCGGCTGAAGTGCAGCAGGAAGTTGCCGGTGGGAATCTACCCGCGGGTCAAGCGAGAGCGCTGCTTGGATTACACACCGAACCGCTGATCATCTCGGCATGTCGAGAGGTGATCGCAAAGGGTCTTTCGACACGTGAAACGGAAAAGATGGTTCGACTCTTGATTATGGGGCGTAAACGGCGGCGTCAAGTTCCGCTCGTCGATCCTGATCTAAAATCAATCGTGGAGGAGCTGCAACGCACGCTCGGCACCCGAGTACGTCTCTTACCGAAGGCTCGATCGACAAAAGGCAAAATTGAGATTGAATATTACACGCTTCCCGACCTGGAGCGAATTTTTCAAACAATCACGAGTCATTTGCCGACTTCTTAAATTCCGGCGAATAGGCTCGCCGATCGCAGGGTGCAAGGAAGATTCGCGGCGGAAGAAGCGAAATCAACTCTCCAACAATGGCTTCAGTTCGGTCCAAGTTGTCACTGGGGCCGAGCAGGTAAAATCATAGCAAACATAGGCTGTGGGTTTGCCGTCGATCTGGGATTTCCCTTGCAGCAACGGCGAGATCTTCTCGAGCGATTGATTAGGATCGACAAGCTGCAAGACTCTGTTGGGCAAATAAAGCCTGTGAATTTCCTTCACCAGCGCCGTAGTCTCAGGATCGCTGATTTTGCCGACTAGAACGACTTCTTTAGGCTTGTTCAAGTAAAAATCCAGAGCGCAGAGCATATGAGCGAAACCGAAGGGCTGGCTCTCCATCGCATCATAATAAGAGCGTAACACCTTCTCGGCACGCTTCCGGTAATCGTCATTACCGGTGATGTGAAAAAGCCGGAGCAGCAATTGTGTTGCCACCGCGTTGCCCGAGGGAACTGAACCGTCGAAAGCCGGCTTCGTGCGGCTGATCAGCGGCTCATGAGAGGTACCCGTGTAAAAGAACCCGCCGTCTTTCTCGTCCCAAAATTCACGTACCATGATGTCGGTCAGTTGAATCGATCGATCAAGAGCCGATCGGTCGAAGGTCGCTTCATAGACATCGAGCAGGCCGATCGCCACAAAGGCATAATCATCGAGGTATCCGAGCAATTTGGCCTGGCTGTCTTTGTAGGTGTGCAACAAGAAACCGTCGCGGAACATCTTTCTGAAGATGAATTCGATCGTTCGATTCACCGCTTCGATACATGCGGTGAGGTTGAAGACTTTGATCGCCTCGGCGAGTCCCGAAAGCGCCAGGCCGTTCCATGCGGCGATGATTTTTTCGTCGCGGAAGGGCTTGATGCGTTTCTCCCGCTCGGTGAAGAGTTTTTGCTTCGCATCGGCGACGAGCGCGTCGATCTCCGCGCGATCCTTGCGGAACAGCTTGCTCGCTTGCTCGATCGTCAGTATCGGATGAAGAATATTTTTATCTTCGAAATTTCCCTCATCGCTGACATCATAAATGCGGCAGAAAATTTCGCCGTTCTCCGAGCCGATTAAAGCGTTGATTTCTTCCGTTGTCCAAACGAAGAATTTTCCTTCTTCTCCTTCGCTGTCGGCATCCTGGGTCGAATAGAAGCCACCTTCCGAATGGAGCATTTCGCGACGCAGATAGCCAGCGGTCTCTTCGACAACTGATTTGAAACGCGGCTCCTGGGTGATCATGTACGCCTGAGAATAGATGCGTAGGAGCTGGGCGTTGTCGTAGAGCATCTTTTCGAAGTGAGGCACCAACCATTTTGCGTCGACCGAGTAGCGATGAAAACCGCCGCCCAGATGATCGTAAATTCCGCCCTGGGCCATCTCCATGAGAGTGTGAGTCACCATTTCAAGGTAACGTTCGCTCCTCGACTGATGAAAGTGGCGCAGGAAAAGTTCGTAGACGCCGGCGTTGGGAAATTTCGGCGCTTGGCCCAAGCCACCATGATCCGAGTCATAGGCACAGGCAATTTTCTCAGAGCTGTCGCCGATAATTCCGGGCGGAAAATTTCGCTCCGTCGGGTGCGACTCCGACATGCGCTGGAGAGCGGCGAGGATTTGCGTCACGCTTTTCTCGACGTCCGCGGGGCGCTCGCGATAGGCTTGCGAGACGCCCATCAGGATTTTTGGAAAACCCGGCATTCCTTGCCGGTCTTCCGGAGGAAAATAAGTGCCGCCGTAAAACGGTTTGCCGTCGGGGGTGAGAAAGATCGTCATCGGCCAGCCGCCGCGGCCGGTGAGCATCTGCACCGCGTTCATATAGATCTCGTCCAAATCAGGCCGTTCTTCGCGATCGACTTTGATGCTGACAAATAGCTCGTTCATCAGCGCCGCGATTTTCTCATCCTCGAATGACTCACGCTCCATGACGTGACACCAATGGCAAGCGGAATAGCCGATGCTTAGAAGAACGGGTTTGTTCTCGCGCTTCGCTTTGTCAAACGCTTCCGCGCCCCACGGACACCAATCGACCGGGTTGTGGGCGTGCTGGAGCAGGTAGGGACTGGTTTCATGAATCAGGCGATTCGTGTGTTTCGGCTCCATCGCATCACGACCTTCCTAGGAAAGCTAAATTCACGCTAACACAAACGGTCAACGGTCGATACCGAGCGGAAAGAATTTGCAGGAGTAGAAGGAAGAAGAAGTGCTAGACGTCTGCCTTATGCAGAAAATGCTCCCAGGCCCGTTCCGTGGAAGCGGGCTTAAAAGCGCGCTTGGCGATTCTTTCGGCTTCTGTCTGCGAGACGAACTTGGGCTCGCCGAGCTTCATCGCTTCGACTTGAAGGCGTGCTGATTCTTCCAGGTAGAGCGCCAGCATGCAGACCTCACGAATCGAATGACCGACTACCACGGCGCCGTGGCCGCGCAGTATCACGGCTTTCGCCGGCCCTAACAGATTTGCTATCTCCGCGGCCCGCTCCGGCGACTCAACCTGGCCGGTGCCTTCGAAGACAGGTACGCCCTCGTAAAAGATCGCGCTGTAGTTGTGCATGGGCCTGACAGTCTGACCGACGACGCTCAGCAAGATCACCGCGGGAGAATGGAAATGGATCACCGAGCTGACGTCTTCTCTGGTCTTGTAGATCGCTTGATGGAGAGTCGATTGGGGCACGACTTTATTGAAGTCGACGACAAACAGCTCGTTCGCTTTTACGAGCGCGGGACTTTTGCGCGGCATGAACAACATATTCTTGCCGTCACCAACTCGCGCGCTAAGATGGGCGAAGGCATCGCTCAGTCCTTCGTGGTAAATGATTCTCAGCGCCGAAATGAAGTCTCTTTTCACGGCGGCGAGGGTTTTATCCTGCTGCTTCATGATCGGTCCTTCGACGACGTTTCGTCGCTTGCGGATCAACGGACCTTCATATCAAAGGCGACCGGACCCTTCTCTCCTTTTCTGGTCTGAAATTGCACCGTGTCCCCTTCGTTAAAATCTTCCAGCTGAGTGCGCGGTGCGAGACTGCCTCGGTGAAAAAACACATCTTCGCTGCCGTCATCGGGAGCGATGAAGCCAAAGCCTTTTTGCCTAATGATTTTTTTTATGGTTCCGGTCATGAATCAACGCCTCCTGTCGTTATAGGGCTCGCTATCACGCAACCGGTTCGCCGCGAGCCTTGACAATGCCGAGCGAGCTCCCTAGGTTGAGTGGTCCTTAGCTTCATACAACCAAAACCAGCTTGAGTTCAATTCTTTATTATATCTCCGGTCACGGCTACGGCCACGCGGTGCGTTCAAAGCAGGTTATCCGTGCTTTGAAAAAGGCAAGAGCCGATCTACAGATTCACGTGCGTAGCACGGCTCCAAAGTGGCTGTTCGGCGATCTTTTGTTTCCTGTTTCGCACTCCCGTCGCTCGATCGACGTTGGCATTATTCAGCCAAACAGTTTGGAGATGGACCTCCAAGGAACGTTACAAGCGTGCCAGACGCTACACGACACCCTGCCAGAGATCATAGCGCAAGAAATCGCCTTCATCAGGAACGAGAAGATTGGCTTGGTCATCGGCGATATTCCACCGGCCTGTTTCGAAATCGCCGCACGGGCGGAAATCCCGTCAGTGGCAATCACCAATTTCACTTGGGACGTTATTTATAATGCCTACGCCGACTGCCACCATGAATTTACTCCTTTGATCGCCGAAATGACCCGTTTCTACGAGAAAGCCACGCTCGCCTTGACTCTTCCCTATCCTTGCGACATGAGCGTGTTTCCCAGCCGTCGAGCCATCCCTTGGGTGACCCGTGTTTCGCGATTAACCAAAGAGCAAGCAAGACGCCAGTTTAATCTACCCCAATCTGCGACCATTGTGCTTATAAGTTTTGGCGGCATGGGACTAAATTCGTTGGCTTTGGATAGATTCAGAGGGCTAAAGGATTTCTTTTTCATCGCTACGGGTCCGGCGGAAGTGACCCAGGGCAATCTGCTCATACTCTCGGATACGCAGCAGCGCTATGAGGATTTGCTCCGTGGAGTCGACGTCGTATTAAGCAAGCCAGGATACGGTATTGTCGCCGACGTCATCTCCCATCATGTGCCGCTCCTCTACACTGACCGGGGCGAATTCCCGGAATATCCGAGACTCGTGGAAGCGCTACAGGATTGCGCGAGCGCGGAATATATTCCTCAGGGTGAATTACTCGCCGGCAACGTCGAATCTTATTTGCAGCGACTTCTGTCAAAAGAGGCCAATTGGCCCGCTATCGAACTGGATGGCGCAGAGGTGGCGGCGGAATCGATTCTCAGTGTACTGGAAAGTCACGCGCACCGGCGAGAATCAACCGAGCGATGAAAGATTTCAATTGGCTATTCTCGGGAAATCGAGTCTTGGTTGACAGCCCCTGGTGATTCATCCAGACTTAAACTTGATCCAATGACCGTCGAACAAGTTATTCTAGCGAAACCGCGCGGGTTTTGCGCCGGTGTCGAGATGGCGGTGGAAACCGTGGAACGGGCGCTGCAACGATATGGAGCGCCTATCTATGTTTTTCATGAGATCGTTCATAACCTCTATGTGGTGCGCGAATTCACGAATCGCGGCGTGCACTTCGTTCAATCCATGGATGAAGTACCGGCAGGAGCAAAGTTGATATTCAGCGCCCATGGAATTTCGCCGGTCGTGTGGCAGCAAGCGCGAGAGAAGCGGCTCGAACTTATCATCGACGCGACTTGTCCCCTTGTCGAAAAGGTTCATCGGGAAGTGCGAAAATATGCCGCTCTGGGATACTGGGTAATTCTGGTGGGGCACGAAAAGCACGATGAGATCGTTGGAACGAGCGGCGAAGCGCCGGATCGCATCCGTGTCGTTGCCAATGTCGATGAGGCCCGTCGCGCGGACATTCCCAATCCAGATAGGGTGGTCGCGCTTACCCAGACCACACTTAGTGTTGACGATACCCGGGACGTGATTGAGCTTCTCAAAAAAAGATTCCCAAACCTGGTCACACCTGCCAAAGAAGATATATGCTACGCGACCCAGAACCGACAAGATGCCGTAAAGCAGCTCAGTGAGGAAGCCGATCTGGTGTTGGTTATCGGCTCGCGCAATAGCGAAAATTCAAATCAACTCTGCAAGGTTGCCTCGGCGCAGGGAAAGCCGGCTTATCTAATTGACGATTATCACGCCATCGATCCTCGTTGGCTCATTGGCGTAAAGCGCGTCGGTATAACTTCCGGCGCATCAGTGCCGGAACGCTTGGTGCAAGAAGCTGCGGAGTATTTCAAGCAAATGGGCGCTGAGGTCAATCAGGTCGGTTTCGTCGAAGAAAATATTCATTTCGCTCTACCGTCCGAGACTGCGGGTGTTCCTTGATTTGCAGCTTGCCCGCGTGTTAGAGGACGGCTTCGTCTCGAAGGGAGGCCGTATGGCTCGTATTGTTCACATTGCGCTTAAAGTCGATGATCTGGAAAAAGCGACGGAGTTTTACGAAAAGGGCTTTGGTTTCGTGGAGATGGAAACCGGCCAGGTGAGAGACCACACGTCGCGCCATCTGACCGACGGAACTATCGATCTGGCGCTGATCAAGTACGACAGCGAGGAGTCGGCTGAAGCGCGCGCCTCGGGTCTCGGGCCGTGCATCCACCACTTTGCCATCGAAGTCGACGATATCACGAAGTCGTCGGCAGACCTGCAAAAATTCGGCTGCGAAATCATCAGCGATCCCGGGGTAATTCCCATAAAGTTTCGCGCTCCAGGCGGCACCGTGGCGGAAATCGTGCCCAAGGCGAGATACAAAAAGCCCGAAGCAAAGTCTTAGAAGATTGGAGTGTTGGAGTGATGGAATGATGCTCCGGAAACCCAACACTCCATCACTCCAATATTCCAACATTTCCGGAGGAGACTCGCCATGTCTCTGCACGTTAAAGCCAAGGATGTGCCTGAGCGCAAAGTGATTCGGACAGGAGTGGAAGGCGAAGGCGCGATGGTTGTGAAGAGAGGTTATGGCAACGAGTGCAGCCTCATGCACGCCATTAGAGCACCGGGCTATCACACCACGCCACATGCGCACGAGGCGGAGCAGATCAACTACGTGCTCGAAGGCGAAATCTGGTTTTTTGTCGAGGAGCGCGGCTTCCTTTGTAAAGCAGGAGATTTCCACCGCATTCCTTCTCAGAAAATTCACTGGGCGTGGAACCGATCCGACACCGATGCCATCGTAGTCGAGGCTCATTCTCCAGCGCTGGTCGCGGGCAAGCTCCAGCAGACGTCTATCGGCCTATTCGATGACGCTGAAATTCCCCAGATGAGGCCGCCGAGCGAAAATAACTTCGTGCCTTACGATTGGCAGAGCATAGAGCGAAAAATCTTTGGCTAGCGTTCGGTCGGATATCGCCAGCCTGATGCTTTTGCGCATTGAAGCTCGTCGGGTCCGCGTCCACGAAATTCGAATCTACACTTGAGAGCAGCTAACAAGCTTTCCGATATCTAAAAAATTACCTCCCGTAACATCAGTGCTCTTGCAAGCATCTCCGATAGGATTTATGCACATGACGCGCATCCGGAGTATTTTGTGGCACGACATAAAGGCAATCTAATTTCCGGGGCTTGCCTCGCTGCTTTCGGGATCTATGTGATCTCGGTGGCGTCCAAACTGCCCTATGTCTCTGAGGTCGGTCCGGGATCCGGATTTTTTCCGCTCTGGCTTGGCATTGGGCTGGTGCTTTTTGCGTCTTGTCTGATATTCGCATCGTTCTCGCCCTTGGGGAGTGAAGCCAAAAGTGAGTCACAATCCTGGAAAACATCCGCCCGAGCCTTGGCCGGCTGGTTGGCAATGATGATTGCGATCGCACTGCTCGGCCGAATCGGGTTTGCTTTGAGCTTCGTTATTCTAACGATGTTCTTGATTGTTGCTTTGGACCGCCGCCCGGCTAGGCTCGCCGTTGCCGTCGGCATCGGTCTCGCCGTGGCATTCCATCTGATTTTTGTCATCGCCCTTGATGTTTCTTTGCCGGTGGGCCCGTGGGGATTTTGAGTTGATGTAAGACAACTGAAGACATGGACGCCTTGGGAAATCTCCTGCTCGGCTTTTCCGTCGCGCTAACCCCAATTAATCTATTTTGGTGTTTGCTCGGCGTGGTTCTCGGGACTGTCGTCGGCGTGTTGCCGGGGTTGGGTCCGGCGGCCACGATCGCGATGTTGCTTCCGCTCACGCTCAAGATGGATCACACCACAGCGATTATCGCGCTCGCCGGGATTTTTTATGGAGCGCGATACGGCGGCTCAACCACCTCGATTCTCCTCAACATACCTGGGGAGTCATCCTCCGTGGTTACCTGCCTGGACGGCTATCAGATGGCGCGCCAAGGGAGAGCGGGAGCGGCGTTGGGAATTTCTGCAATTTCTTCCTTTATCGCCGGGACCGTGGGCGTGTTGGGATTGATGCTTATAGCGCCGCCGTTGGCTCGCTTCGCATTGCGCTTTGCTCCGCCAGAATATTTCGCCTTGATGGTTTTGGGCCTTGCCATGGTGGTTTTTCTGGCGGGCAAATCTATGGTCAAAGCCCTCCTGGCCATGCTCGTCGGTCTATGGATCGCAAGCATCGGCACTGATCTCTTTACCGCCGAATCACGGTTTACGTTCGGCCAGATGAAGCTGCTTGGCGGCGTCGATTTTATCGCTGCGACTGTCGGAATCTTTGCGATCGGCGAGGTCTTGGTTAACCTGGAGTCACAAGGGGGCGCTGAGATTTTCAAACTCTCAAAAGGTTTGAGAAACCTTTTCCCGACGCTGCAAGATCTGAAAGATTGCCGCTTTGCTTTCTTGAATGGCTCCGTCATCGGTTTCCTTATCGGCGCACTCCCCGGCGCCGGGGCTACCGTCGCGTCGTTCTTATCCTACGGTCTCGAAAAGGCGGTCTCGCGACACCCGGAAAAATTTGGCACCGGCGTGATCGAGGGCGTGGCCGCGCCCGAAGGCGCAAACAATGCCGATGCCGGCGGGGCATTAGTCCCATTGCTCACTCTAGGGATTCCGGGAGGTAACACCACAGCCATTCTACTGGGCGGTCTGATTCTCTGGGGGTATAAGCCTGGGCCGCTGCTCATCCAAGAGCACCCTGAGCTTTTTTGGGGCTTGGTGGCGAGCATGTACATCGGCAATGTCTTGCTGCTGGTTTTGAATCTACCTTTGGTTCCGTTGTTCGCGCAGATCTTGCGTCTTCCCTATTACGTTCTCTATCCGCTCATCATCGGGATATCTATTGTCGGCGTTTACAGCGTCAACAACAGCCTATTCGACGTGTGGATGATGGGGCTTTTCGGTTTGCTCGGGTATCTCATGCGCAAACTCGATTTCCCCGCCGCGGCGCTGATCTTGGGAATGGTGCTGGGGGACGGGCTCGAACGAGCGCTACGTCAATCGTTGATGATGTCACAGGGCGACATTCTGATCCTCGCCACACGTCCGATTTCTGGAACCTTGCTCTTTATCGCAGCGACGATCTTGTGTCTGCCGGCAATCCGTAAAGTGCGTTTCTGGCGAGTTGCTGCGGTTGAGCGCGAAGGCTGAAGGTGATAGTTGCGGCTGATACATTCATGGCCAAAATATTCTGGGAGGCTTGATATATGAAGCATAGAGCCCGGTTGTTATCGATTATCGTCGTTGTGATCACGGCGGTGCCGTTGGGTTTCGCCGGAAGCCAGGAATTTAAGCCCAGCAAGCAGATCGAAGCCGTTGTTCATACCGGTCCCGGAGGAGGATCGGATCTGCTGGCGCGCGCGATCGCCGAACTGCTGCAAAAAGAAAAACTCATCTCGCAGCGCATGCAGGTGGTCAATAAGCCCGGCGGTGGCCCTGCCGTCGCGATGTCCTACCTCGCGGAAAAAAAAGGTGAGACCCACACCATCGGTTTTTTCACCGCTGTGTGGGTGACCAATCCGTTGACCACTGCCGAGGCGACGGTCACCGTAAAGGATTTGACTCCGATCGTCCGTCTAGTTTTGGAGCCGGCGGTCATCGCGGTCAAGGCGGACTCGCCCTACAAAAACATAAAAGACTTCATCGACGCGGCCAAGAAAAATCCCAAACAACTTGCACAGTCTGGCGGTACGATCACGTCCAGGGACAATCTTATGCGCCTATTGCTCCAGAAGGCCACGGGCGCACAGTGGAATTTCATTTCTTTTCCGAGCGGCGGTGAGCGACTATCCAATCTCCTCGGCGGTCACGTGCAAATGATGGTGATCGAACCCCAAGAGGCCGGCGAGCAGATTCGCGCGGGGAATTTGCGGGTGATCGCTTCTCTGACTGAAAAGCGGCTCGCGTCATTGCCCAATGTCCCGACCATCAAGGAACAAGGGATCGATGTTCCGCTCATTCCGCAGGCTCGGGGTGTCGTGGCGCCGCCGGGAGTATCGCGGGAAGTGGTTCAATACTGGGAAGGAGTTTTCGACCGCTTTGAGAAAACCGCGACGTGGAAGCAGTACTTGGAGCAAAATCAGTTTGAGGACGGTTATCTCAAGGGACCACCGCTCAGCAAGTTTTTCGACGATCTAACGGTTCAGATGCGTGACGTGCTCAAAGAGGCCGGCGCCAAGGTCGTGCGCTGATTTTTTATGAACTCTACGCAACGCCTGGCGCGTTTTGCGCTCGAGCTGAATTATCGGCAGATCCCCGCAGCGGTGATCGATCGAGCCAAGAGCTGTATCTTAGACACTCTGGCGGTTTGCTTATATGGATCGACGAAGCCATGGAGCAAGACCGTTAGTGAATTCGTTCGCGACTCCGCTCTTCGCGGCCGTTCTACGGTTGTGGGAGAAAGCTGGATGGCGCAGCCGGCGCAAGCGACACTGGCAAACGGGGTGATGGCGCACGCGTTCGAGCTCGACAATGTGCGCCAACCGGGAGCGGGCGTTCATCCTGGAGCAACGGCTTTCGTCCCCGCCTTCGCAATGGCGGAAGAAAAGCAAGTCGATGGTAAATCGTTGCTGACCGCGTTCGTCGCCGCCTGCGAGGTGATGTCGCGCATCGGCGTCGCCGCGGGGAATTCCCTTGAGAAGCGCGGTTTTCACGCGCCCGGGTTGACCGGTACTTTTGGCGCTGCGGTCGCCGCAGGTCGGCTTTTGGGTCTCAACGAGCGCAAGATGGTCAACGCGCTGGGCATCGCCGGCTCGTACTCCGGTGGGCTGATCGAGTTTTCCCGTTGCCAAGAGGGAGCCATGATCAAACGGCTCCATCTCGGTAAAGCAGCGGAAGGAGGCGTGACAGCGGCACTGCTGGCCAGCAGAGGCTTCGCCGGACCGGAAACCGTTCTCGAAGGAAAGTTTGGATTCTGCCAGACATATTCCGATGCGCCCAAGCTTTCCTATCTCACATACCGCCTGGGACGCGAATTCGAGAGCATGAATATTTGTATCAAGCGTTGCGCCTGCCACATTAACGCCCATGCGCCGATCGAAGCGCTGCAAAAATTGCGGCAACAGATAAATTTCGATCCGGAAGACGTTCAGGAAATCGTCATCGGCGGGATCGAAAAATTAATCACCCATCACGCCATCTATCAGCCCAAAGATTTGATGATGGCGCAGTACAGCATCCCCTTTTGCGTCGCGCTGAGTCTTTATTTTGATCCGACCGATCCGGAGTCGTTTGACGAGAAGAAGCTCAAGGATAAAAAGATTCTTGCGATGATGCGTAAGGTTCGGCTCAAAGTCGACCATGAGATCGAACAGAAAGGTTGGGACCGCGCCGCGCGCGTGACCGTCGGTCTCGGAAAGAAGCAGCGCCACTCGGCACTGGTTGTCCATTTCAAAGGGACGCCGAAAAACCCCATGAGTCCGTTAGAAGTCGAAGACAAGGCACGCAAATTGACCCGCGCGATTTTGTCCGGGTGGCAGCTGGAGCGTTTGGTCGAGTCCGTCGAGAATTTAGAGAAAATCGGCGATGTCTCGCGCATCGGGGAATTCCTCCGACGTGAATGATGAAAATCGTCGCCATTGATACCTATCCACTGATACTGCCAGTCAAAGAAATTTACGGCGGCGCCGCGGGCTTCCTCGAGGATTGTCGTTCTTTGATCGTTCGGGTGGAAATGGAGAATGGCATCGAAGGTTGGGGCGAGGGCACCCAGGGGCGGCCGGGTAATACTTACGAGACCTTGGAAACGATGGAGATCATGGCGCAAAATTATTTCGCGCCCGCGCTCATCGGTATGGACCTCGAAGAAACCGGCACTGTTCTGAGTAAACTTCATCGAGTTCGTTACGGCCACCCGATCGCAAAAGCGGCCATTGAGACGGCACTCTTCGATGCCTTGGGCAAATTGTATCGGGTGCCGCTTTGTCGCTTTTTCGGCGGACCCTATCGACGCGAGATTGAGCTTGTGGGTGGATTAGGGATCGATCTAGGTCCGGAAACGATCGGCCCACGCGCCGGTCAACTCAAGCAAGAGGGCTTTCAGGCTTTCAAGATTAAAATCGGCCAGGAAGAGCATCAAAAAGATATCGAACGAGTCCGCGCCGTCCGCCAAGCAGTCGGTGCTGCAGCGTCGATCCGAGTCGACGGCAATGCTTCGTATTCTTTCACTGACGCTCGTTGGATCTTGAACGAACTGAGTCAATTTCACATCACCGATGCTGAGCAGCCGCTCGCGCGAGGCGATCTCCGAAGCCTCGCCGAACTGCGTCGCACGGTCGGTATTCCCATCGCTGCGCAGGAAAGCGTGAGCTCGCCGGAAGAGGCGCTGGCTGTGCTGGAAGAGCAAGCCGCGGATCTTTTGAAGATCAAGCTCACGCATATCGGAGGATTTCAAAGGGGGTTCGAGGTGGCGGCGGTCGTCGGCGCCAAGGGACTTCCGGTTGTCATCGGCCAAGGCAGCGCGTGCACGACGATACTTTCCGCCGCCGAAATGCAGCTTCACTGCGCATTAAAGAATGGCCAACCGGGCGGCGAAATGACCGGTTTCATGCGGCTCGGCGAGCAAAATGTTTTTAGTCCCATCTCCGTGACTCGCAGTAAAGCGTATCCGTCTATGACGGCGGGGCATGGGATCGAAGTCGACAAGGAAAAGCTCAAACGTTTGGCAAAACGAACCTAATGACTCAATTTATTTCGCTGGGGGATCGATCTGCATAATAATTATGCGATTGCCTAATCTTTAGGCGTTAGATTTTCTAAAGATTTCCTATTCTTCAAGTTAACTACCTAAAAATTCTAAGATTAAAAGTGCGCTGTACGGTGGCATATACGTTGCTCTAACCTGCGCAGACTCCCTTAGATTCCACTTAACTGCTTAATTATTGCGCAGATGGAAGGAGCAATGTTGTGAAGAACCAAGGAACGAAAACCTGCCTGATGCTCTTTTTGGTCTTATTTTTATTTTGGTTGTCAATCCCACCGGGCACGTTTGCTCAGGGTGTTACCGAAACCACGCCCACGGCACCTACCGTCACGCCGCCGCCGAGCGGGGTGCCAAGCCAAGCCCCACCTGCGGCTCAACCCAAAATTGACAAAGGCGACACTGCGTGGATGCTCACGTCGTCGGCACTGGTGCTGATGATGACCATTCCTGGACTGTTTCTTTTTTACGGTGGTTTGGTCCGACGAAGAAACGTCCTGGGAACAATCATGCACAGCTTCATCATTGTCGCTGTCATCACGATACAGTGGGCGTTGTGGGGCTACAGCCTTGCATTCGGGCCAGACATCGGCGGTGGGTGGATCGGAAGCCTGGATTGGATTGGACTAAACGGAGTCGGTCCGGAGCCCAATGCTGATTACGCTGCGACCATCCCGCACGCGGCTTTTATGATCTACCAGATGATGTTTGCAATAATTACTCCGGCTTTGATCACAGGCGCGTTTGCGGAGCGTATAAAATTCAGTTCCTTTTTGCTTTTCATAATTCTTTGGGCAACGTTTATATACGATCCACTCGCCCATTGGGTGTGGGGAGTCAAGGGTTTGCTGCGAGAAATGGGCGCGTTGGATTTTGCCGGTGGTACGGTTGTCCACATTAGCTCCGGGGCTTCCGCTCTTGTGGCAGCAATTATGTTTGGCAAGCGGATCGGCTATGGCCAGGAGGCGATGCCGCCACACAATCTGCCGTTTAGCGTGATCGGTGCTGCTCTTTTGTGGGTCGGCTGGTTTGGTTTCAACGCCGGCAGCGCCCTGGCGGCGGATGGCTTGGCGACATCGGCATTCGTGTCTACTCATATCGCGACCGCAGCAGCCGTCTTGGCTTGGCTCGCGATGGATTGGATTCTCAGGGGGAAGCCGACAGTTCTGGGCGCCGCCAGCGGCGCGGTAGCGGGGCTTGTTGCGATTACTCCAGCAGCGGGATTCGTCGGACCGATTTCGGCCATCTGGATCGGCATCGGTGGTGGAATTTTCTGTTCCATCGCTTGTAGTTTGAAACCGAAACTCGGTTACGATGATTCCTTGGACGTTGTCGGCGTGCATGGCGTAGGCGGAACGTGGGGAGCGCTGGCGACTGGCTTGTTTGCCTCCAAGGCAGTAAACGCAGCAGGCAACGATGGTCTCTTCTTCGGCAATCCGGGGCAGCTTTGGACACAATTGATCGCAGTCGTTTTCACCTTGATACTGGCGATTGTAGGGACGTTCATCATTCTTTCCATCGTGAAGGCCATGATGGGATTGAGAGTCGGTGACGAAGAGGAGCAAATGGGCTTGGACCTGAGCCAGCACAACGAACGTGCGTACGAATAGTTCACAGTCGGGGTGGTTGTCCACGAAAGAATGTGATAACAGGATTGCGGTTTCAATTAATTTTCACCGTTCGATATAGAGGAAAGAGAGGAGCAGGTAGATGCCAGTCAAAGACGCCTTAGAGTTGGCGAAGAAGAACAAGGTCGAGATCGTGGATTTGAAGTTTATCGATTTTCCCGGGTTATGGCAGCACTTTTCGATCCCGGCCACCGAGTTATCGGCCGAGCTATTCGAAGACGGTTTAGGCTTCGACGGCTCGAGCATACGGGGATTTCAATCGATCAACGAATCCGACATGATTTTGCTGCCCGACGCCGACACCGCGATGATCGACCCGTTCAGCGAGCACTCCACGATCAGTTTTCTGTGTAATGTTTTAGACGCGGTCACCCGCGAGCCCTACACGAGAGATCCCAGGTACGTCGCCCAGAAAGCCGAGAAGTATTTAAAGTCCACCGGCCTCGCCGACACCAGTTACTGGGGTCCTGAGATTGAGTTTTTTATCTTCGACAGCATCAGATTCGACCAGAACCACCACGAAGGGTACTACCACATTGATTCCATCGAAGGGTTTTGGAACTCCGGGAGCAACAGCGGGCCCAATCTCGGCAACAAGATCAGGTACAAAGAAGGCTACTTTCCGGTACCGCCGATGGACCAGTACCAGGATCTAAGATCCGAGATGGTGTTAAATTTAGAGAAGTGCGGGGTCAAGATCGAAGTGCACCATCACGAAGTCGCCACCGCCGGGCAGACCGAGATCGACATGCGCTTTGACACGCTCACCAAGATGGCCGACAAGGTGCTCACTTACAAGTACGTGATCAAGAACACGGCGAGAAAGAGAGGCAAGGTGGTCACGGTCATGCCCAAGCCGTTATTCCAAGACAACGGCTCCGGCATGCACACCCACCAGAGTTTGTGGAAAGCCGGCAAGAATATCTTCTACGACAAGAAAGGCTACGGGTTGATCAGTGAGACGGCAAGATATTACATCGGCGGCCTGCTAAAACATGCTCATGCATTGTGTGCCTTCATCGCCCCCACGACGAACTCTTACAGACGACTAGTGCCCGGCTACGAAGCGCCGATTAACTTGGTGTACTCCGCCCGAAACCGCAGTGCCTGTGTGCGAATCCCGATGTACTCCACCAGCGAGAAGGCCAAGCGGTTAGAGTTTCGAACCCCCGATCCGAGCTGCAACCCGTATTTAGCCTTCCCGGCCATGCTGATGGCGGGCCTGGATGGGATTAGAAACAAGACCGAGCCGCCCAAGCCGATCGACAAGAATTTGTACGAGCTAGAGCCCGAAGAGGCGGCCAAGGTGAAATCGATGCCAGGGTCCTTAGACCAGGCCTTGGATGCCTTGGAGAAGGATCATGACTTTCTGTTAAAGGGAGATGTGTTTACCAAGGACGTGATCGAGACCTGGCTGGAGTACAAGAGAAAGGCCGAGGTGGATGCCATCCGGCTTCGACCCCATCCCTGGGAGTTCGCTCTGTACTTCGATATCTAAATCAGGACTGGGCAGTGAGGACTGAAAACTGGGGATCGAGGACTGAGTGAAGGTCGGCCGCGGCGATTTACTAAGACAACACTCAGTCCTCAACGCTGAGCATGAGTAGCGGACCGTATGAAAGAGGTCCTGGTTTTTCAGCATGATCCATTTGAAGACCTGGGATTCTTTGCCGATGTGTTGGAAAAGCAAGGAGCCGATTACCGAGTCATTCGTTTGTTTCACGGCGAAATGCCGGCTGAAGAGTGGGAACATGTAAGAGCACTGATTATCCTCGGCGGTCCCATGAACGTGGACGAGGAGGACAGCTTCCCGTTCTTGCGTTGGGAAAAAAGAATTATTCGGGCCGCCATCGAAGAGGCCGTGCCGATGCTGGGAGTCTGTCTCGGAGCGCAGCTGATTGCGGCAACGCTCGGAACTACGGTGTTTCACGGCTCGGTCAAGGAAATCGGCTGGAGTCCGATTTCAATCACGCCGCATGGTCAAGTGGATTCGCTGCTCGGGTATCTGCCGGAAAACGCCACGGTTTTTCAGTGGCACAGCGATGGTTTTGATTTACCCACGGGTGCGATCCGCCTCGCCTCTTCAGCTCACTATAACACCCAGGCATTTCGCGTCGGCAAAACGGTTTACGGATTGCAATTTCATCTCGAAGTGACGCCGCGCATGATCGAGCGCTGGATCGACGAACGCTCGAAGGATTTGGCTTTGGCGCCGTACGTTTTGCCGGACAAGATTCTCGCCGACACTCATAGCTACGCGCCGACGCTGAAATATTATGCCGAAAGATTTTTGTCCGAATTCGTCCGGCGCGTTTCCCGTTTCCGAGTGCGCAAGGGAGACGGAGGGCTGGCGAGCGAATGAGAAGGGTCTTGGTCATAGATGACCACGAACCTTCGCGCCGGCATCTCGTCAGAACTCTCACTGAGAGCAAATACGAGATCGCTGGAGAGGGGGCCAGTGGTAAATTAGCTCTGACGCTAGCTCGGACCGCGGCTCCCGACGTTATTTTAATGGCGGTCGGATTGACCGACATCGATGGCATCCAAGCGGCAAGCGATATGATGCGCACACAGCCTCTGCCCGTCGTACTGATCACCAGCCACTACGACGCAGGGACCATCGAGCGGGCGAAGCAGGCCGGCGTGATGGGTTATCTCGTCAAACCTTTGAGAGCGGAAGAGCTCAGTCCAACGATCGAGCTCGCGATCACGCGTTTTCAGGATTTCCTTTCGTTGCGCGAAGAAAATTCAACGCTTAAGGTAAACTTGGAAGGGCGAAAGCTCATTGAGCGCGCCAAGGGCTTGCTGATGGAACAAAGAAAGCTCACTGAAGAGCAGGCTTATACGCTGATCAAAAAGACCAGCATGAACATGCGCAAGCCAATGGCCGATGTGGCCCAAGCGATCATCTTGGCGGGTGGATTTTTTAAAGGCGACAAAAACTAACCCGCAATATTCCCGTCTCTGCCGATAGTCTCAGAGTGAGCCCTCCGCATCTCCGGGCTCACCCCTCGGTTTACACAGTGGCGTTTTTTCTCTGATCACGACCAATCTGGGCTAAAAAGTTTCCAACCGGTGCTCAACGCGATGCCGCCTCTCTAGGCAAATCGTGACTCGGGCGTAGGCAGTCGCGTTGAAGCTCATACGAACTTCGACGAAATCACAGCGATTTTTGTGCAATTGATGCTGGCATAACGATTGCTGATTTCTACCAACGAGAGCAGCGAAGCTTTCGTTGAGCAAAGGCGCTCATCGGTAATCCGATGGAGCGCCTTTTTGTTGAACGGAAAGGGGACCGCAAAGATGAGAGCGCGTGAAAAGAGCATGACCGGCAAGATTCTCGATAACATCCTCTTCTTGGCGGAGGTTTTCGGCGACCAGGCGGACCGGGATATCCCCAAACTGCCGGTGTTGGAAATGGCGAAATGCTTCGATCTCGAAGCTCCGAGAATCAGTCGTGCGCCGTCGCAGCAGAGCTTGGCCGTTGTGGAAATGAGGATTGTCGGCGTACCGCGCCGGCAAGTGCTGTTGAATTAATTCCGAGATCTGTCGTCGTTAGCGAGTATTTTTTGGGAGGCAACGCATAGCGGTCGGCCGCGACCGACCGCAAATCCACTCAAGTTACGTCGAACATTGCCACGCAATTTTTTTATCCGGTTGCGAGCAATCCGGAAGCATCGAGCGGCTCTCCAGTAAACGCGCCGATGCTTCGCGGTGGAAACATCAGCCATGAACAAGATCGAGGAGTACAAAAAAGAAAAAGACGGTCTGGACATTTTGGACGACATTCCTCGTTACGCCACCGAAGGATGGGAAAAAATCACCGACGGCGACAAGGAACGTATGAAATGGGCTGGAGTGTTTTTTCGCCGCCAAACCCCCGGTCACTTCATGATGCGATTGCGCATCCCGAACGGCTTTTTGAGCGCCATGCAACTGCGCACCATCAGTGAAATCAGCGGCGAGTTCGGCAAAGGATTTGCCGACCTGACCACGCGTCAACAGATCCAGCTGCGCTGGTTCGCAATCAACGATGTGCCCGAAATTTGGCACAGACTGGGGGCGGTGGATCTCATTTCGCTGCAGACCGGCATGGACAATATCCGCGGCGTCATCGGCTGTCCGGTTGCTGGATTGACGCCCAATGAGCTCTTCGATGCCTCGGCGGTGGTGCGAGAGTTTAACCAAATATTCGTCGGCAACAAGGCGTATACCAATCTGCCGCGAAAGTTCAACGTCAGCATCACCGGCTGCAAGGAAGCGTGCACCCACGCCGAAGCCCAGGACATCGCGCTCACGCCGGCGACAAAAGAAATCGGCGGCGCCGAGATCAAAGGCTTCAACGTTGCGGTGGGCGGGAAGATGGGCTCGGGCGGATTTCGCATCGCCTCGCCGCTCAATCTTTTTGTCACCGCGGAAGAAGCCGCGGCGGTTTGCAGCCACATCGTCCTGATCTTTCGCGATCATGGCGCGCGCGAGCTACGCACCAAGGCGCGCTTGGCTTTTCTCATCGAAAATTGGGGAGTGGGAAAATTTCGCGGCGAATTGGAACGTCGCGTTGATCGCCCGCTTGCCTCCGCGGGTAAAGATCAGCGCACGCCGAAACACACCGACCACGTCGGTGTGTTTCGCCAGAAGCAGGCGGGCCTCAACTATGTGGGTCTGGCCGTGCCTGTCGGGCGTATGACCTCGGAACAAATGCTGCAAATCGCGGAGCTGGCCGAAATCTACGGTAACGGCCAGATCCGTCTAACCGTCGGGCAAAATATCATCATTCCC
>DASYUV010000046.1:0-19731 GCA_036000865.1 Binatia bacterium
GACCTCGTTTCGAGGAGGGGATTGAGATTATCACCAGGCTTTGGACAGAGGAGCGGGTCTCCTACGATGGGAAGTTTCACAAGTTTCACGACGTTCGCCTCATGCCCCGTCCTATTCAGAAGCCTCATCCGCCAATCTGGATCGCCGCGGTGATGTCCACCGAGTCATTCATCTGGGCGGGCCATCATGGCTACCACGTTATGATCGTTCCCTTTGCCAGTAATCTCGAGCGCGTCCGTGAGCTGGTGCAGACTTATCGCGACGCTTGGCGGGATGCCGGGCACCCACCCGGCACGGAACAAATTCAATCTTCCCTCCATTGCTACGTCGCCGAGACTCACCGAGAGGCAGTCGAGGGATTCAGGCCGCCGGTCGAGCGTTACATCGAAGTCTTCGCCGAGGCGGTGCGCTCGTGGGCAGACCAGCAGTCAAGCCAATACGCCGGCTATAACAAACTGGTCGAGGCTATCAGCGCCCTCACCGCAGAAAAGATGATGGACAGTCACACCGCTCTGGTTGGGACCCCGGAGGAAGTGATCGAGCAGGTGGAATTCAACCGCGATCTCATCGGGGAACATGAGCCATCGATGCAAATTAACTTTGGGGGAATAAAGGAACGTGAGGCGTTCAGAACACTCGAACTCTTTGCTAAACACGTGATGCCGCGGTTCCAGACGCCTGTGATAAAGCAGAAATCCGCGAAACCGTGATCCGCGCAAAGCCACGGGCGCGAAGGATTAGTCAAATCCGAAGCACTAAACCTGTCCTGAGCTTTGTCGAAGGATCCGAAGTTCGAAACAATTTCAAATGAGCAAAAAATACAATATGCTGCGGATTGGCGTTTGGGAATTTCTTATGGTTTGAGGCTTATTTTGGCCCAGGTTTATTTCGGATTTCGATATTCGGATTTTGAATTTATAGATTTGTTGGATCAATCGATACGTCTTGCTGTCTTGTATCTCGGCCTCAATACGCTAAACTTTGAAGGGAGGGCAATCCGATGAAAGTGTTTTTCTCGACACTCATACTTTTGGGTTTGCTTGTCTTGGGCACCCGCGACCTTCAGGCGCAGGCCTATGGCCCTTACTACGATCCATATTTGGATGTTCAGTATCAGCAGTATTTGCAGTGGCAGCAGTATTTACAGTATTTGCAACAATACGATCCGTACTACGAACTCCATGTGCTCCACTACCAACTATATCTGCGGCCTTACCAGCCATATCAAGTATACCAACCCTGCTGCTACGCATTTGGCATTCCCGCGTGGTCATTTCCGACTAGTCGGGTGCCGCGCGGGTTTAGAGGTGGGGTACCACAACCGGTTAGACGAAGGTAAAGTTCGCCGATGCCGCGGTCACAAGCCAGCCGCTCTGGCAATTTTATCGCTGGGGTGTGCTGGCTTTTTTGTTTTTTTGGAATCTGAAAAATATACTCTGTCGACCTTGATGGAAGACGAACATCAAAGCCTCCTGATCCATTGGGGACATGCCGAGATAAAGACGATTGCTCACCGGAATGTTTCCACGACGATGCGTATCTCATGAGATATCGGGAACGGCCAAGGATTTCATCGCCCGGTCACGCGCCGTGACCGCGGCGCGCAAAGTGCGAGCCCACACCAAGCGTTCGATTTTAGGACTGTGGATTCGCCGAACCGCGACCGCATTCTGCCGATGCCACGCTAACCTTTCTATCCGTACCAGATGCGTAGCCTCCGACGCTCCTTGACGGCGGCGCTTCAATTAAACTAAACATAAGCCGATTACCTAATGAAATTTGCAGACTGGTCGATCACGGTCGCGCCCTGGATATGCGTTGCATGAGCCCGGACTGGGTTTGCCAGCCGGGCTTTTTGTTTTGCACGAATGAATAAAAAAGCTTCGAAAAAATCAACGATGAAGCGGCGTTCTTCGTCTTCGGGAGATTCTGTCGCGAAGCTGAAGAAGACGATCGCCGCGCAGGCCCGGGAAATCCGCGAGGGCGCGGAGCAGCAGACGGCGACGAGGGAAATCCTGCGGGTAATTAGCAGTTCGCCAACTGACCTGCAGCCGGTTTTCGAGGCGATCGTCCGGAGTGCAGCGCAGCTGTGCGAGGCGACGTTCGCCGTCATGCACCGGTTCGATGGCCAACTGGTCACGTTTGAGGCTCACCACGGCTTGACAGAGCCGGAGGTCGAAGCGGCTCGCCGCAGGTTCCCGCGGCCGGCGGACCGGGACGTGGCAGTGGGCCGCGCGATCCTAGATCGGCGGATCACTCACATCCACGACATCCGGGGCGATCCGGAATACCGCTGGCGATCACACGGCGAGCAGATGGAATTTCGACGAACCGTGCTGGCGGTGCCGCTGCTACGGGAGGGCAAACCCGTTGGCGCGATGGGCCTGTGGCGGCGCGACGTCCAGCCGTTCTCCGAGAAGCAGATTAAGCTCATCGAGACCTTCGCCGACCAGGCCGTGATCGCCATCGAAAACGTCCGGCTGTTCCAAGAACTCAAGGAAGCGTTGGAGCAGCAAACGGCCACCAGCGAGATTCTATGCGTCATTGCCAGCTCGCCGACAGACATCCAGCCGGTGTTGGACATTGTCGCTAGGAACGCAGCCCGAGTTTGTGAGGCGAGCGATGCTATTATTTTCATGCAGGTTGACCGTGCTCGCTATCGAAAGGTAGCCGACCTTGGATTAGTCCCGGGTAACCCTATCGGGACTGAGTTTCCTTTGAGTCGCGACTCGGTAGGCGGTCGAGCTATTCTCGACGGAGCAACGATTCACATCCATGACTTCCTAGAGGTCGCGGCGGATTATCCCAATAGCCAAGCTCTAAATAACCGTTATCGGACCATGCTTGCCACCCCGCTGCTGCGCGAGGGCGTCGCCATCGGTGCAATCGGGATTCGGCGCCTAGAGGTAAAACCTTTCACCGAAAAGCAGATCGCACTCCTCAAAACCTTCGCCGACCAGGCGGTGATCGCCATCGAGAACGTCCGGCTGTTCAATGAACTCCAGGTCCGCAATCGTAACCTCACCGAGGCACTGGACCAGCAGACGGCGACGAGTGAAATCCTACAGGTGATAAGCGGCTCGCCAACGGATCTTCAACCCGTTTTCGAAACAATCCTGGCTAATGCAGTGCGTCTGTGCGATGCGCAAAACGGCGCAGTGTTCAGATTTGACGGAGAGGTCTTTCGGGCTGTCGTATGGAATAACGTTTCACCCGCGTTGCAAGACTACATAAAGAACACGCCGATTCGGCCCGGGCGAGAGAGCGCAGTGCGTCGAGTAGGACTTGAAAAACGACCCGTCCATATTCCTGACATGCTTGCAGACCCTGAATGCATTGTACCTGAACCTTACAGGGAAGAAGGGATGCGAACTAACCTGGCCGTGCCGTTGCTCAAAGAGAATAATCTGATCGGGGCAATCGCGATTCACCGCCTAGAGGTCCGTCCTTTTACGGACGCGCACATAAAGCTCGTTTCTACCTTCGCCGACCAAGCCGTGATCGCCATCGAGAACGTGCGACTGTTTCAGGAATTGCAGGACCGTAACCGCCAACTCACAGAGGCGCTGGAGCAGCAGACCGCCACGAGCGAAGTACTGCGGGTTATCAGCAGTTCACCCACCGACGTGCATCCGGTGTTTGATGCGATCGTCAAGAGCGCCACTAGGCTGTGCGACGCTTCCTTTGGCACAGCGCACCGCTTCGATGATCAGCTTATCACGCTCGATGCACAGGAGGGCATGACTCCGGAGCAACTCGAATTGAGAAAAGAAAGATTTCCAATGCCGGCGACGCGAGAAATAGCGGTTGGTCGAGCGATTATGGATCGCCGTGTTGTCCAGATCGAAGACGTTAGCGCTGATCCTGAGTACGTTATCTTGGGGCATCAACGTGAGTTTAGCTATCGAACTGTGTTAGCTGTCCCGCTGCTAAAGGACGGTGAGCCAATCGGCGCGCTCGGCATGTGGAGGCGCGAAGTGAAGCCCTTCACAGATAGCCAGATTGCACTTGTCAAAACCTTCGCCGATCAGGCGGTGATCGCCATCGAGAACGTCCGCATGTTCCAGGAACTCAAGGAATCGTTGGAACAGCAGACGGCCACGAGTGAAATCTTAGGCGTCATCGCCAGCTCCCCGACGGACATCCAACCGGTGCTCGCTGCGGTTGCGGAAAGCGCGGCACGACTGTGCGAAGCGAAAGACGCTACGATATTTCGCGTGGATGGTGACATGCTCCGTCGAGCGGCGGCGTATGGTCCGATGCCAGGTACGGAAATGCGGCGGCCCATTGGTCGCGGTTCAGTGCCCGGCCGAGCCGTCTTCGACAAGCGAACGATCCACGTCCATGACATGTCAGAGGCAGAGGCCGAAAAGGAATTTCCAGACACGAAGAGAGCTCAGCAAGTTACCGGTACTCGGACTATCCTTGCCACGCCGCTGCTTCGAGAGGGTGTTTCGATCGGAACCATCACGGTTCGCCGGCAGGAGGTGCACCCTTTCACAGACAAGCAGATCAAACTTCTTGAGACCTTCGCCGCTCAAGCAGTCATCGCCATTGAGAACGTTCGCCTATTCCAGGAACTTCAGGAACGCAACGCGGAATTGCGCGAGGCCCTGGAGCATCAGACAGCGACCGCTGAGGTGCTCGGCATCATCAGCCGTTCGCCCACCGATGTGCAGCCGGTCCTTGACGCCATCGTCGAGAGCGCCGCAAGGGTTTGCGGGATTGATGACGTGGTGCTGCGACTCCGAGAGGGGACCACGCTCGTTCCTCGGGCTCATTTTGGTCCCATCCCCATTGGCCGCATCGAGATCAGTAGTGATGAACCATGGATTTTCTGGATGCGCGAGCATGGGACGCTCCATGTTCCCGATATCCGTGCTCAGAACGAGTTTCCAATGTTGGGTTCCATCGGCGGATGGCGCACCTTATTGAGCGCTCCACTTCGTCAGCAGGGAGAACTCATCGGGGTGCTGAGCGCACGTCGAAACGAGGTCCGTCCCTTCACCCCGGCGCAGATCAAGCTGCTTGAAACCTTCGCCGACCAAGCCGTCATCGCGATCGAGAACGTGCGGTTGTTCCAAGAACTCACTGAAGCGTTGGAGCAGCAGACCGCCACAAGCAATATCCTCCAAGTCATCGCTAGTTCGCCGACGGATATTCAGCCGGTGCTGGATACTGTGGCGGAAACTGCTGCGCGGCTATGCGAGTCCACGGATGCCCAACTTCGCTTGGTCGAGGGAGACGGGCTTCGTTTGGCCGCGTCGTATGGTCCGTTGCCGGTGCCGGAAACAATCGCGATCAATCGTCGGACAGTCTCCGGTCGAGCGGTTACGGATCGACAGGTCATCCATGTACATGACCTGGAGCCCGAGCGTGACGCCGAGTATCCCGAAGGAGCACGGGACGGATCTCGAACGATTCTCGGAATGCCATTATTACGCGAGGGCTCTCCTATTGGATCCATTCTCATTCGGCGACTGGAAGTTCAGCCTTTCACGGACAAACAGATTGCTCTCCTCAAGACGTTTGCCGACCAAGCCGTGATCGCGATTGAGAATGTGCGCTTGTTCCGAGAACTCAAGGAGGCGTTGGAGCAGCAAACGGCGACGAGTGAAATTCTCGGCGTGATCGCCAGCTCGCCAACGGATATCCAGCCGGTGCTGAACGTGGTGGCAGAAAACGCCGCAAGGCTTTGTGATGCGAAAGACGCTGTGATCTTTCGCGTGGATAGCGACATGCTTCATCGAGCGGCGGCATATGGTCCGATGCCAGGCACGGAAGGACGGCGCCCGATTAGTCGCGGTTCGGTGCCTGGCCGAGCCGTCTTAGACAGGCGAACGATCCACGTCCGTGACATGTCAGAGGCAGAAGCCGAAAACGAATTTCCAGACACGAGGAGATCTCAGCAGGTTACTGGTACTCGGACTATCCTTGCCACGCCGCTGCTTCGTGAAGGTGTTTCCATCGGAACCATCACGGTTCGTCGCCAGGAGGTGCGATCTTTTACCGATAAGCAGATCAAGTTGCTTGAAACCTTCGCAGACCAGGCCGTGATCGCCATCGAGAATGTGCGGCTGTTTCAAGAACTCGGGGCAAGGACGAGCGAGTTGGCTCGATCGGTTGGTGAACTGAAAGCTTTGGGAGAGGTGGGCCAAGCAGTCAGTTCAACGCTTGATCTGCCGACCGTACTCAGCACGATTGTGGCCCGAGCAGTTCAGCTCTCTGGAACTGATTGCGGCATCATCTACGAATACGATGAGCCCACCCAAGAGTTTCACCTTCGGGCGAGCTACCAAATGGAGCAGGAGCTGGTGGACGCCTATCAGGCAACGCCGCTCCGTATCGGACAAGGGGCTACCGGCCGAGCAGCTGAAACAAGAGAACCCACGCAAATCACTGACCTACATCAAGAGCAAGAGTTTGCCACCAGAGGGATGCGCCCCATCCTGTCTCGGCTTGGTTATCAATCGCTGCTCGCGGTGCCGCTCCTTTTCGAGCAGAAAATCATGGGGGCGTTGACGATTTACCGGCGTGAAACCGGCAGCTTTGCGCCCGAGATTGTGAATCTCCTTCGGACCTTTGCGACGCAGTCAGTTTTGGCGATACAAAACGCGCGGTTGTTCCGCGAGATCGAGGAGAAGAGCCGGCAGATCGAGGCGGCCAACCGCCACAAATCGGAATTTCTCGCCAACATGTCGCACGAGCTGCGCACGCCGCTGAACGCCATCATCGGCTTCTCCGAAGTCTTGGGAGAGAGAATGTTCGGCGAGCTCAATGCCAAACAAGCCGAGTACACCGACGACATCCTTTCCTCGGGACGTCATCTCCTCTCGCTGATCAACGATATTCTGGATCTTTCCAAGGTCGAGGCCGGGCGCATGGAGCTCGAGCTGGCCAAGTTTGACTTGCCTATGGCCATCGACAACGCGCTTACTCTCATACGCGAGCGCGCGACGCGCCATGGTATCAGGCTGCACCACAGCGTCGACGAGCGTCTCAGCGAGTTCACCGGCGACGAGCGGAAGATCAAGCAGATCTTGCTCAACCTACTCTCCAATGCGGTGAAGTTCACGCCGGAAGGCGGACAGATAAAGGTCGAGGCAAGTTTAGGTGACAGCGCGATCATCGTGTCTGTCACCGATACCGGCACCGGCATCGCGCCGGAAGACCAAGAGGCCATCTTTGAAGAATTTCGTCAGGTGGGGACCGACTACGCGCAGAAGCGCGAGGGCACGGGGCTAGGATTGACACTCACCAGGAAATTTGTCGAATTACACGGTGGCAAGATTTGGGTGGAGAGCGAAGTGGGCAAAGGCAGCAAGTTCACTTTCACACTGCCAGTGAATTAAGAGTATACTCGCGCAAAGACGCAAAGGCGCCAAGTATGACGGAAAACGAGATCGGCAGAGTAATTGTTGACGCTGCCATCGCTGTGCATCGGGGGTTGGGATCGGGTTTGCTTGAGACTGTTTATGAGGTTGTCTTAGCGTATGAGTTAGAACAACGTGGTCTTAGAGTGGAGCGCCAGGTGCCGGTTTCGATGCGCTACAAGAAATGAAGTTCGATGACGCGTTCCGGGCCGACATCGTGGTCGAAGACAAAGTCGTAGTGGAGCTGAAATCAGTTGAACAGGTCAGCCAGGCACATAAGAAACAATTACAGACATATCTGCGGCTGACCGGCTGCAAGCTTGGGTTTTTGCTGAACTTCGGCGAGGCGTTAATGAAACGAGGCATAACCCGTGCCGTGAATGGGCTCGACGATGACGACACTTTTCGACTTGGAGTGTTAGCGGCAGACAAATCGGGATTCGAAAAAATGATTATCGCGCGCAAAGGCGCAAAGACACCAAGTTAAGAAAGGAAAATTTACAACAAAAGGTTTTTTTTCTATAACTTTGCGCCTTGGCGTCTTGGCGCGAGGAATATTTCCGAACATCTTATTCCTATGGCTAATGAACTGATTTTAATCATCGAAGACAACGAGAAGAACCGCAAGCTTTGCCGCGACGTGCTGCAGGTGAAGGGCTACCAGACCATCGAATCCGAGACGGCCGAGGAAGGACTTAAGCTCGCCGTGGAAAAATCTCCTGCTCTCATTCTTATGGATATTCAGCTTCCAGGCATGGATGGAATCACGGCGCTGAAGCAGCTCCGCGGCGATTCACAAACAAAAAACATTCCTGTCATCGCGATTACCGCGTCGGCCATGACGCACAACAGGACAACAATGCTGGCCGAGGGGTTCGACGGCTACCAGACCAAGCCAATCAGTTTGAAAGATTTCCTAGCGGAGGTGGCACGAGTACTTGGCACACAAGCAAGTTAGAAAGACCAAGCTCGCGCAAAGCCGCAAAGGGCGCCAAGTGACGGGCGTCGGCCCGTCATCAGCGAATGCGAGAGATCGAAGAAAGATTTCTCCTTCCGGACGAAATGACAAAGCGTGTCCTTTGCGAGCTTGGCGTCTTGGCGCGAGAAATAATTCTGAATTCTATGTTGCGCGCAAAAAAGTGCGCCAAGAAAAAACACTAAGACGTGAACAGCCCAGCCAAAATTCTTGTCGTTGACGACACACCCAAGAACGTCAAGCTTCTTGCCGATCTGCTGACGGTCAAGGGTTACAACGTCGTGACCGCCGCGTCTGGCCGAGAAGCGTTGGAGCAATTGGAGAATGAACGACCCGATCTCGTGCTGTTGGACGTGGTCATGCCGGAGATGAGCGGTTACGAAGTCTGCCGCACGATCCGTGAAAACCCGGCGACGCAAATTCTCCCAGTCGTGATGGTGACGGCGTTAGATCCAGCGGAAGAGCGAATCAAAGGTCTCGATGCCGGCGCCGATGATTTTCTCATCAAGCCGATCAATCGCGCGGAGCTTCTCGCGCGAGTGAAATCACTGCTGCGCATCAAGGAACTCCACGATACCATTCAAGCCCAGGCCTCTGAGCTTTCCGATTGGAACAAGAATTTGGAGCTTCGTGTTCAGGAGCAAGTCCAGCAGCTGGAACGATTGGGACGGCTGAAACGATTTTTTTCACCACAGCTCGTCGAATTGATTGTGAGTGGCGAAGCCGACGATCCGCTCAAAACCCACCGGCGCGAGCTGACCGTGGTTTATCTCGACCTGCGCGGCTTCACCGCTTTCGCTGAAAGCGCCGAGCCCGAAGAAGTCATGGAAATCTTGCACGAGTATCATGCCGCGATGGGAAAATTGATTCTGGAATACGAGGGAACTTTAGAGCACTTTGCCGGGGACGGCATGATGATTTTCTTTAACGATCCGGTGCCCGTTGTGAACGCCGCGGAACGAGCGGTGCGCATGGCGCTGGCGATGCGCGAGCGAGTGAAAGAGCTGACGGTCAAGTGGCGCAAGCTCGGCCACGCTCTCGACTTTGGCGTCGGCATCGCCCAGGGCTATGCGACGATCGGCGCCATCGGTTTTGAGGGCCGGTGGGAATATGGCGCGATCGGCAGTGTTCCAAACCTAGCGGCGCGTCTCTGCGGCGAGGCCAGGCCCGGAGATATTTTGGTTTCTCAGCGCCTGCTGGGCGGCGTCGAAGAGTTGGTCGACGCCGAATTTATGGGGGAGTTAGCGCTCAAAGGCTTTCACCGTCCCGTGGCAGCCTACAATATCCTGGGGCTGAAAGTGTAGTAGCAAATCCGAAGCACGAAATCCGAAATTCGAAACAAATCCGGAAAGCCAAATCCGAAATTCGAAGCACCAAATCCGAAACAAACGGGCAACCAAATAAATCCAAAATTGGAGAAAATTCAAAACCCTCAATCCGAATCGCATTATAATAGTTTGAAAATTTGAGATTTTAGTCATTTGAATTTGTTTCGGATTTCGATATTCGGATTTCGGATTTACGACCAAGTTTCTGAGTGACAAAAAATATTACCACAGTTCGACAAAAGGGAGAGCAAGGAATGGGAATGTTGGTGTTTACGCTGCTCGTCGCACTCAGCTCGGTGTCATCAGGTTGGGCGCAGACCGTAAAGAGCATGTCGACTGCCGAGCTGGCGGCGTACAACAAGCCGGATCGCGAGAAGGTGCTTTACGAGGGTGCGAAAAGAGAAGGCAAGTTGATGTGGTACACCTCGCTAACCGGCGGGCCGAATACCGATGCGCCCAAGGTGTTCGAGGCCAAGTATCCCGGCGTCGCGATGGAGGTCTATCGCGGGGATAGCGACGCGCTGATCTCGAGGATCACCCAAGAAGCGCAGGCGAAGCGCTACATCGTCGATACGATCGAGACGACTTTTCCAATCCTGAAGGTGCTGCAAGAGCTGAAATTGCTCGCGCCCTATTTTTCGCCGCACCTCGCGCAGTATCCCGACGACGTCAAAGAAAAGTCCAGTCCAGGTTTGGTCTATTGGGCGACCGATCGCGAGTCTTATATTGGCTTGGCATACAACACCAATGCAGTTCAGGGTGCCGCAGTGCCAAAAAATTACCAGGATCTGCTGAAACCGGAGCTCAAGGGCAAGATCGGATTTGCCACCACGGATACTGGTGCCCGCGTGATCGCCGCGATGCTTACCAGCAAGGGCTCGGAGTTTGTCCAAAAGCTCAAGTCGCAGCAGATCAGCCTACACTCGGTGTCGGGGCGCGCGATTCTCGACATGGTGATTTCCGGCGAGCTCGGCGTCTCACCAACGGTCTTTCTCAGTCACTCGCGCGTTTCGATCTCCAAAGGCGCGCCGATCAAGTGGGTGCCGATGGACCTTGTACCGACCAACGCCGGCGGGGTTGCCATCCCGTCCAACGCGCCCCATCCCCACGCCGCGCTGTTGTTCGGTGATTTCTTGCTCAGCCCTGATGGACAGAAGTTTCTCTCCAAGTACGGCCTCGACAGCGCAATGAATAAACCGGACTTCAAACGTTTCTACGCCGAGGCGGGAATGACCGTTGAGAAATATGAGAAGGAAAATGAAAAGTGGGAAAAATTGTTGAGGGAGATCGGCAGGAAATAGTCAAACGCCGTAAGGGGTGAAGGGTTAGGGGTAAGGCGTGGAAAATCTCCTGACGCCTAATTTCGTGCTGCGCAAAGACGCCAGGCTAGAAGAATAAAAATTCGAAGCACGAAATCCGAAATTCGAAACAAATTCAAATGACCCAAAACACAAAGTTTCAAAACAAACGGCTTGCGATGAAGAGAGAATCGGAGAATTATTGACCGCGGAGGCGCTGAGGGCGCTGAGTCGGAATAGATGTAAGGGCACGGCATGCCGTGCCCCTACCGAACTCTGTGTCTCTGTGGTGAAGATTGTTTATAAAACTCACGAAAGTTTCGGATTTCGGGTTTTCGACCTTCGGATTTCAACATTAATTATTCATGGTTCATCCCCGCGACGCTTCCACGGTGGTGCTGGTTCGTCCTGCCGATGACGGCGGCTTTGAAGTTCTCCTGACGCGCCGGCCCCAGGAGATGCGCTTTCTCGGCGGTTTCTACGTCTTTCCCGGCGGGACGGTTCATCGGGACGATTATTCGCCCGAGGTGTTGGCGCGCTGCCGCGGACTCTCTGGAGCGCAGGCGCGACAAATTCTTGGCAGCCATCACACTGCGGACGAAGCGCTCGGTCATTGGGTCGCGGTAGTGCGCGAATTATTCGAAGAGGTCGGTGTCCTCCTGTGTGTCGGCGAGTCAGGCGAGGCGATCGACTTGACCGATGCCGAGAGACGGCAGCGGACGGAAAACCAACGCCAAGCGATCGTCAAAAAGCAGCTCGCGTTTGCCGGTTTTCTCGAATCGGAAAAACTTTGCTGCGATCTATCGCGCGCGGTTTACTTTGATCATTGGGTGACGCCGGATATTTATTCGATGCGTTTCGACACACGCTTCTATGTGGCGACGCTGCCGCCGAATCAGACGCCGCTAGAGCACTCGGAGGAGGTGACGAACAGTCTGTGGATCGCGCCTGAGGAGGCAATGTCGCGAATCCACCGGCGCGACTTTCCCATCCTGCCGCCGACCACAACGGTGTTGCAAAATTTGGGTCGACTTGGCTCATGGGAGCGCCTGCGCGATGAGTTCAAGCTTGTTTGATCTCTTCGGGTCAATTCTCCACGGCTTGGCTGAGTGAAAAGCAATTCCTAGTCCTCTAATCGTCTGTCATTCTCGCATGTTGAATCCCGGCGACTCTGACTGGACCCCCGATTAAAACATTCGGGGGTGACAGCTGTGGGAGAATTATCATGGATGTTTTTCATCCCTGCAGCTTGCTGCGATTAGGTCATTCCAGCCTCTGCCCTTTGGAGATTCACGTTGCTTGCCGTGCCCTTGATCGTGGTCTCTGACGTGTTAAAAGAGTTTCGGGAAGAGTCTAAAATCAAATTTTGACGGGAGGGAGCACTATGGCTACGGTAAAGTTTAAGGACACCACGTTGACTCTGTTGGGTAATGAAGCGAAAGTCGGCCAAACCGCGCCTGATTTTAAAGTGCAAAAGAGCGCCGACATGAGCGACTATACTTTGGCGAGCGGTGCTGGGAAGACACGAATCATTGCTACGGTCCCTTCGCTCGACACGCCGGTTTGCGATCTCGAAACCAAAAGGTTCAACGAAGAAGCGAGCAAGTTGTCCAACGTCGAGGTCGTTTGCGTTAGTATGGATTTGCCCTTCGCGCAAAAACGCTGGTGCGGCGCCGCGAACGTGGACAAAGTGATCACCGCGAGCGATCATCGCGAAGCTTCATTCGGCAAAAATTATGGCGTGCTCATTTCCGGCGGTCCGCTCGATCGCGTCCTCGCTCGCGCCGTTTTTGTCGTCGGCCCCGACAATAAGCTCAAACACGTCGAGTATGTCGGCAGCATCGGCGAGCACCCGAATTACGAGGCCGCGCTCGCCGCCGCGAAATAGACAATGCGCATTGTGCAGCCGTAGATTCGCTATCGATTCTGGCCAGCGTGTAGGGGCGACCGGCCGGTCGCCCCTACGTTTCTATCCGAGTAACACGTCGCAATCATTGCCTTTGCTCTCGTATTTGCATGGTTTGGCGCGGTCAACATTGAAAACCGTGCATCAGTGTTTATATTGAAAGTTGGGCGTTCATTTCGGACGCTCAAATTTTTTAGGGAGGAAAATTCATCATGATTGAAGTCGGCAAACAAGCGCCGGACTTCGAACTGGTTAGTCACCTGGGGGGAACTAAGTTCAGCCTGAGCCAGTTTAAGGGGCAGAAAAACGTCATGTTGGTGTTTTATCCGTTGGATTGGACACCGACTTGAAGCAAAGAGATTCCTGGACTCGAAGCTCTCAAGAACGAGTTCAGGGCCTGTGACACCCAAGTTTTGGGTGTGAGCGTAGACAGCAGATTTTGCCATGACAACTGGGCGAAGTCGCTCGGCGGCATTTCATTTCCACTGTTGCAGGATTTTCATCCCAAGGGAGCGTAGCCAAAAAATACGGAGTTTTTCTAGAAGACAAGGGAGTTATCGACCGCGCCACCGTAATCATCGATAAGCAAGGTGTCGTGCGCTACGCGGCGTCCGTTACACCCGCGGGCGAGAGAAATCCGAAAGAGCTGTTGGCAGCGTGTCAGAAGATCAATAAAGGCTAACTTATGGCGCTGGAGCTTTATTTCTACAATGAGTGCGGTTTTTCTCAGAGCGTGCTGAATTGCATGACCAATCTTCACTGCTAGTATCAAATCATCAAGAAAAACATCCGGGAAAATGCCGACTACGAAAAGGAATTGATCGCGCTCTGCGGCGCGAAGACGGTTCCTGTTCTGGTGGTCGAAGGTAGGCCACTGCGCGGCTGCGAAGAGATTAACCAATTCCTCGTGGGAAAGTTCCTGTAGTTGACAGTCGTTAGTCGTAAAGAAGGGGACGGAAGCGATTCCGCCCCCTTGTTTGTGTTACAGACATTCCGTCAAGCGTTAACCCAGATGAAGGGGGAGTATCTGTCATTTTCGGTGGCATCGTATAACGTTCTCGCGATAAAATGTCAGAGACGAAAGATTCGAGAGCCTCACCACGAGCGGGTTTGTGGAGTTAGTTAGCAAAATTGCGTAGTTAACCGATCGCCGTGGCTGTTATTGAGTTTTCACACAGTCTGACGAAGAGAGCAATCTTGCTCCCGTGGCGATGGCCATGTCTGCTGCGACTGGGATTAACTATCGAGATGTAAGCGAGCGCGAAGATCGGCTTGGATTTGTCGGATGCTCACGAATGCTTCCTTTAAGTGCCGGCGTTCCAATGTTGTAAGAGCGATCAGATGCACCTTGTGATCGAGCCGCTCGTGGGCTTGTGCCGCGGCCAATTGCCGGCGCAAACGAAGATGCAGCAAGAATTCGAACGTTTCTGAGAGGAGCATTGCATCTTCCTGCCTAATAATTGCTCCGGATGCGGCAGCCACCAGCCGATCCAGCGTGGAGCGCTCACGCGAGCCCGTAGCGAGCGCACCAAGTCGAGCCAGAGCTACAATTGGCCCGATACCGCCCAGTTTTAAGTCGACCATGCCGCGATCGTTTCGTATCCGATTGAAAAATCCCAGCGGTGGCCTTAGCTGCAACGCGGTCTCTGCCATATGAGTAACAAAAAGCTTTTCCTTTCCTGCCTGAACGAGGATTTCCTCCAGCGGGGCAAGCGAAAGCGTGCCAGCCACGGGGCGAAAGTCAAAGAAGATCGCCGCGTCCAAGAGCGCCTTCGGTTCCGGCGTGCGTACCCAACTCGTAAAGAGCTGCTGCCAGTCGTGGAGTGGCTTGTGCCAATTCGTCGCCATATACCCACCGGGGCAGGGAGGAAAGCCCACTTGAATCAGTCCATCGACGACTCGTTGCGCCAGCGCCGCAAAATAACTCTGCGCGCCAACGGAGTCAGTTCCGTGGATCAACGCGTTATCCTGATCTGTGAGGAGCGTTTGTTCCAAGCGCCCTTCGGAGCCGAACACAATCCAAGCAAACGGCGCAGGTGGCGGTCCGAGGGACTTCTCGGCTAAACCTACCAGACGCATGACCAGCACATCGTTCAGACTGGAAACGATCTGGCCGATCTGCACTGCGCCGATTCCACCCTGGAAGAGAGTTTGGGCCGTGAAAGTAACTTCTTGCGCGTAGTGTCTCACTTCGAGTGGATCGTTCAAATGGTCGAGCGTGCGACGCAGATAAATCGGGCTTCTGGCCTGATGCTGGAGCAAATCCGATCCGCTGATCACGCCGATGACTCTTCCTTCCTCGACTAAAGGCAGATGATGGATGTTCTGTTCCAGCATGAGCAGCAACGCAGCGATCACGGGAGCATCGGAATCGAGCGTCTTGACGGGCTGGGTCATCACCCGAGAGAGCAGAGTGTCCGGTGTCAAACCGGCAGCGAGCACCCGGCCACGCAGGTCGCGATCCGTGACGATACCGAGCGGGTCGGCAGACACCAACACGGAACCGATGCGAGCGTTCTGCATGACTGCCGCCGCTTCGGCGACGGTCGCATGGGGCGCGATGAGCACGGGCGGTCGCTTGATTAAATTCTTTACTGGGAGCGCTACGTTGTATGCGGCCTGGGAAGCGTCGGCGGGTAGCATGACTGCCTTCTTACTCCATTCTGAATGCGAATGTCACGCAATGTATTTAAGACCACCGCAACTTGCGCCCGCAAGGCAACGAGCGAATGTCCGGCACTGACTGAAATCCGCGCCTGAGTTGACATAACAGCACCTTTATCAGATACTCTCCCCGCCAAAATGGCTATCCACTGGGGTCTAAACTCTCCGGCAAACTTCATTGCCTTCCCAGAGGTGGCCGCCAACGCTTGTCGGAGCGATCTGAGAGTTCGCGATTGGCGGAACGTCAAAAGCAAAATCCTGTCATTTCATTTTCGTTTCACTATTTTTTTCCATCGTTGACGACCAACCTAAAATGACCGTAGGATTTCTCGGAGGAGGGACATGAATCGCTCAGGCATCACCGGGCAGCGACTGGCGGCGATTTTCCTGCTGGGCTGCGTTCTGTTCAACTATCCCCTCCTGTCCCTCTTCAACAAGCCCTGGAAGACCCTCGACGTTCCGCTGCTGTACATCTATATCTTTGGCGCCTGGGCCCTCCTGATCGGGGTCATGGCCTACGTTATCGAAAGGCGGAGGGAGTAGCCGGATGTTGCAGGGGTGGGTGATCGTCACGGTCTCTTTCGCCTACCTGGGGGTACTCTTCGCGATCGCCTACTACGGCGACAAGCGGGCCGACGCAGGGCGCTCGATCATCGCGAAGCCCACCATCTACGCGCTTTCGCTCGCGGTCTATTGCACGGCTTGGACCTTCTACGGCAGCGTGGGGCGGGCCGCCTCCACGGGCATCGGCTTCCTGCCCATTTACCTCGGTCCCACGCTGATGGCGGGGCTGTGGTGGTTCGTCATGCTGAAGATCATCCACATCAGCAAGGCCAACCGCATCACTTCCATCGCCGACTTCGTCGCTTCCCGCTACGGCAAGAGCCAGATGCTAGGCGGCCTGGTCACGGTGATCGCCGTGGTCGGCATCATCCCCTACATCTCGCTGCAGCTTAAGGCGGTGTCCAACAGCTTCACCATCCTGCTGCACTATCCGGACGTCGTCATGCCGGCCCGCGCCGGCGCGCAGCCGCTCTTTCAGGACAGCGCGCTGTACATCGCCATGATCTTGGCCGCCTTCGCCATCCTGTTCGGCACGCGCCATCTGGACGCCACCGAGCGGCACGAGGGCATGGTAGCGGCCATCGCCTTCGAGTCTCTGGTGAAGCTGCTGGCTTTCCTTGCCGTGGGCGCCTTCGTCACCTTCGGTATCTACAACGGCTTCGGGGACATCTTCGACCGCGCCGAGGCGGTGCCCAGGCTCAAGGCACTGATGACGGTGGCCGACAGCGGCACCAGCTATGGCAACTGGTGGTCGCTGACCTTTCTTTCTATGCTGTCGATCATGCTGCTGCCGCGCCAGTTTCAGATCGCGGTGGTGGAGAACGTTAACGAACAGCACCTGGCACGGGCCACCTGGCTGTTCCCGCTCTACCTGCTGCTCATCAACATCTTCGTCCTGCCCATCACCCTGGGCGGACTGTTGCGCTTCCCCGACGGCAGCGTGGATGCGGATACGTTCGTGCTGACGCTGCCCATGGCCGAGCATCGCGAAGCGCTGGCCCTGTTCGTGTTCATCGGTGGCCTTTCGGCGGCCACCGGCATGGTGATCGTGGAAACCATCGCCCTGTCCACCATGGTCTGCAACGACCTGGTGATGCCGGTGCTGCTGCGCCAACGCTGGCTGGGCCTGCACAAGCAGCAGGATCTTTCCGGGGCGTTGCTGTCGATTCGCCGCTGGGCCATCGCCGGTATCCTATTGCTAGGCTATGTGTATTTCCGCGCCGCGGGCGAAGCCTACGCTCTGGTCGGCATCGGGCTCATCTCCTTCGCTGCCGTCGCCCAGTTCGCACCGGCCATCTTCGGGGCCATTTACTGGAAGGGGGGAACGAAGAACGGGGCCATCGCCGGCCTTCTCGCCGGTTTTGCGGTGTGGGGCTACACGCTGTTGCTACCGTCGTTCGCCAAATCCGGCTGGCTGTCCCTGCACTTCATCCAGGAAGGACTTTTTGGCGCCGGCCTGCTCAAGCCACAGGAGCTGTTCGGAGTGACCGGCCTGGATGAGATTTCCCATAGCCTGTTCTGGAGCATGCTGGCCAATATCGGCGCCTATGTGGGCGTGTCGCTGGTGGCGCGTCCGGGCGTGGTGGAAACTGGCCAGGCGACCCTGTTCGTCGACGTCTTCCGCCGCACGGCCGGAGGCGAGGGTTCCCATGTGTGGCGGGGAAGCGCCCAGGTGGGGGATCTGCTGCCGCTGATCGGCCGCTTCCTAGGGCCGGAGCGGGCCCGCGAGGCTTTCCTCGCCTTCGCGCAGCGGCGCGGCCTGACTTCGATCGACGAGTTGCAGGCGGATGCGGAGCTGGTGCACTACGCCGAAACGCTGCTTGCCGGGGCGATCGGCAGCGCCTCGGCGCGGGTGATGGTGGCTTCGGTGGCGAAGGAGGAACCCCTCGGGCTCGACGAGGTCATGAACATTCTGGACGAGGCTTCCCAGGTCAGGGCTTATTCCCGCCAGCTGGAGCAGAAGTCCCGCGAGTTGGAGGAGGCCACCGCCGAGCTGCGCGCCGCCAATGAGCAGCTGAAGGAGCTCGACCGCATGAAGGACGACTTCATCTCCACCGTCAGCCACGAACTTCGCACGCCGCTCACCTCGATCCGCGCCTTCTCCGAGATCCTGTTCGAGGATCCGGCAATGGATCTCACCGAACGCAAGCGTTTCCTGGGCATCATCACCAAGGAGACCGAGCGGCTTACCCGCCTCATCAACCAGGTGCTGGATATGGCCAAGCTCGAGTCGGGCAACGCCGAATGGCACCCGACGGAACTGGACATGCGCAAGGTCATCCGCGCATCGGTGGAGACCACCGATTCGCTGATCAAGGACAAGCGCGTCGAATTGGTCCTAGCACTGGACGAAGACCTGCCGCCCGTGATGGCGGATCACGACCGCTTGATCCAGGTCATGCTCAACTTGCTCTCCAATGCGGTGAAATTCTGTCCTCCTGCTGATGGGCGGGTTGCGGTGCGGCTGTACCGCGAGAGCGACAAGTTGCGCGTCGATGTCCTGGACAACGGTCCCGGGATCGAGCCCGCTGAACGGAAGCTGATCTTCGAGAAATTCCGCCAGGTAGGCGACACGATGACGGCGAAGCCGCAGGGCACCGGTTTGGGACTGCCGATCAGCCGCCAGATCATCGAACATTTCGGCGGCCGCCTCTGGGTGGAGAGTGCCGCCGGCCAAGGCGCGACTTTTTCGTTCACGTTGCCGCTGAATCGGGGCAATATCGACAACCGACAGATCAAATCGGAGGAAAGATGGGCGAGAGAATCCTGATCGCGGACGACGAGCCGAATATCGTGGTGTCGCTGGAATTTCTGATGAGGCGCGAGGGCTTTGAGGTGGCCGTCGCCACTGACGGCGAGGCCGCGCTCAAGGCGGTGGCTTCGCTGCGGCCCGACTTGATCCTGCTCGACATCATGCTGCCGAAGAAGGACGGCTTCGAGGTGTGTCAGCAGATCCGCGCCAACCCGGAATGGCAGGGGGTGAAGGTGGTGATGCTCACCGCCAAGGGGCGGGATACCGAGGTCACCAAGGGCCTGGCGCTGGGGGCCGATGCCTACGTGACGAAGCCGTTTTCCACGAAGGATCTTGTCACGCAGGTGCGGAAGCTGCTCGGTCTCGGCGGATGAGCAACAAGGTCAAACTCGCGCTGGTCCTGGCCGGCCTGTACATGTTGCTGGTCGTTCTGTTCGGCACGCTGGGCGCGGCCCTCTGGGCGGATATGAACGCCCAGGAGCGCGAGGCCACGCTTGCCATCCTCGAAAACCGCTACGGACTGGCCGTGTTCGTCATCCTCGCGTCCTGGCTGATCATCGGGTTCATCGCCCGGGCGCTGTACCACGCGTACGTGCTGGCGCCCCTCAGCCTGGGCGAACAGGCCCTGGTCATGGTGAACGCCAATCCTAGACTGCGCCTGCAAGTGATGGGGGCGCCGGAGGTCAAGACCCTTGTGGAGGTGGTCAATGCGCTGGCCGATCAGCGAGAGTCCCTGCAGCGCGACGTGGAGGAGATGATCCGGGAGGCGAATGCCTCGGTCGAGGCGGAAAAAAACCGCCTTGCCGCGCTCATGTCCGAACTAAGCCAGAGCGTGGTGGTGTGCTACCTGGACGGACGCATTCTTCTGTA
>DASYUV010000047.1:0-6144 GCA_036000865.1 Binatia bacterium
TGGGTGCGCTCGTGAGCCGTTACGGTCTTGTGCTGGTTATTTTTTGGATCGGGGCGATGAAATTTACCGCCTACGAGGCGAACGGCATCCAACCACTCGTGGCAAACAGTCCGTTTATAGGATGGCTGTATGGGTTTCTCAGCGTACAGACATTTTCAAATTTACTCGGAGTAGTGGAAATTGCCATCGCAGTGATGATTGGGCTGCGCTCGCTATCGCCGCAAGTGTCGGCTATCGGGAGCGTGCTGGCGATGGTGATGTTTCTAACGACGCTGAGCTTTCTATTTTCGACACCCGGCTGGGAGCCCAGCTTGGGAGGATTCCCGGCTTTAGCAGTGGTTCCGGGACAGTTCTTGTTAAAAGATCTCGTATTACTCGGCGCGTCTATCTGGTCATTGGGAGAGTCGCTGGCATCCATAGGTGCGAGCAGAAGCTGAGACGAGAACGGGAGCGGCGACGTGTTCTGCACGGTCCTTCATCCCGAGCAGAGTCGACAATTCGAAACGCACTTCCGATGAATTGTTGATCTCAAAAAGGAGAGAGCCGTGACAAACAAGCTTGCAGGAAAAGTCGCCGTCATCACCGGAGCTTCGACAGGGATTGGGCTAGCGGCCGCAAAGCGGTTCATTCGAGAAGGCATGGACCGAGTCTTCATTACCGGCCGACGCGAGAACGCGCTGGACGCGGCGGTCGCCGAAATCGGCGAGAAGGCGACGGGAATTCCGGGCGACGTCGCCAGCGTGACCGACGTTGACCGTCTGTACGAAGCAGTCAAAAGGTATGGTCGAAAGCTCGATGTCATTTTCGCCAACGCCGGGGTCGCCCAGTTGGCTCCATTTGGAAACGTCGACGAGAAATTTTTCAACCTTCACTTCGATGCGAACGTGAAGGGACTTTTCTTCTCCGTGCAGAAGGGGCTTCCATTCATGAACGATGGAGGATCGATCATCCTGACTGCGTCGATCGCTTCGATCAAAGGATTTCCAGGCATGAGCGTTTACAGCGCCACCAAGGCCGCCGTGCGCTCGTTCGCGCGCACCTGGACCAACGAACTCCGCGAGCGGCGGATTCGAGTCAATGCGATCAGTCCCGGTCATATCATACGCCCATTATGGAAAGTTTGCAGCAGGGGGAGGCGCTCGCCGAGATGAAAGACGGGTTCAGGACAGCAGTTCCGCTGGGCAGGATGGGGGATCCGGACGAGATCGCCAAAGCTGTCGCATTCCTCTCCTCCGAAGAGGCAAGCTATGTCTCTGGCGTAGAGCTTTTCGTCGATGGTGGTGTCGCCCAAATCTAAAATGGACATTCAATGTCCTTGCAGTCCTTGCGGAGCCGCGTACGTCTTCAAACTTTTCGGCCGTCTGGAAGGTCTTGCGGGCAGCGTCGAACAGGAAATCGACCTGGCCCGCAGAGATGAATCGCGTGATCGGAATCGCAGATCAGGCGGCGATTAGCATTGGGATAATCGGATGGCGAGGATAGACAGCAAGCAGGTTTTCGTACTGGGGAAATTTCCTTTGCCTGTAGAAGTGATCGGCTTCGCGGAGGCAATCGTTAGCGAGAAGATCGCAGCTCTGGGCCCGCCGGCACGGAGGCCGGTTCGAATAACCGCATGCACAAAGAAATCGTGATCGTGGGTCTCAATCACCGGAGCGCCTCTATCGAGGTACGCGAAAGCGTCGCATTTGAGAGCTCCTATGTCAGTGACGCCCTCCGGCAACTGCGAGCTTTCCCGTCGCTCCAAGAGGGCGTGATACTTTCAACGTGCAATCGGGTTGAGATCGTAGCCGTCTCTTCTGACCGCTCCAGGGTATTCGATGACATCAAGTCGTTCCTCGCGCAACAGAAGCCATGCCGCAAAAGCGACAATTTTGAAGCCCATGTCTACACGCATTGCGGCGCTGAGGCAGTGCGTCATCTGTTCCGCGTCGCCTCAAGCCTCGATTCGATGGTCGTTGGCGAACCGCAAATACTGGGGCAACTTAAGGCGTACTATCAAATAGCGCAAAACGCCGGGACGGTAGGCGCAATCCTTCATCGCTTGTTTCATCGTTCCTTTTCGGTGGCCAAGCGCGTGCGATCGGAGACCGGCATTGCCAATCGGGTGGTATCGATCAGCTCGGTGGCGGTGGAACTCGCCAAAAGGATCTTCGACCGCTTCGAAGACAAAACCGTGATGCTGGTCGGTGCCGGCAAAATGGGCGACCTCATGGCTCGTCAGCTCAAGGCCAGCGGCGTGCAGAGCCTGATGGTGACGAACCGCACCTTCGAGCACGCCGTGGAGCTTGCGGCCAGGATTCACGGCAATCCGATCCGGTTCGAAGATTTTCCGCTTTATCTGAAGCGCGCCGACCTGGTTATTGGCTGCGCGGCGTTCCCTGAACTGATCCTGGAGGCTCCCACCGTCGAGCGAGTTTTGAAAGAACGCAAACAGACGCCGATGTTCTTCATAGACATTGGGGACAGGCGCAACTTCGATCCCAAGATCAATAACATCGACAATGCGTACTTATACAACATCGATGATCTCAAGAGCGTAGCCGAGGAAAATCTCCAAGAGCGCGCCCATGAAGCGGAAAAAGGGGAAGAAATCGTGCGCGAGGAAGTGGGCAGGTTCCTCGCCTGGATCGATTCGCTGGAGCAAGTTCCGACGATCGCCGCGCTCAGGCAAAAACTCGACGATATCCGCGAGCGAGAATTACAGAAATCGCTCAGCGGCGGGCTTAGAGACTTGTCGGAGAAGCAGAGAGAGGCGCTCGAGGACATGACGGTTGCCATGATCAACAAATTTCTCCACGGCCCGATTTCGCTGTTAAAGAAGAATCCCCAGCCCGGGGAGGATGAGGACGCGCTTTGCGTCGCCGCGCTCAAGAAGCTTTTCGATCTAGACGGAAAATGGACCTAGCAACCCCGCCGATTCGGATTGGGACGCGCGGCAGCGTGCTGGCTTTGGCCCAGGCAAACTGGGTGAAGCGCAGAATCGAACAGCGCTGTCCGGAGGCGAGCGTGGAGATCCGGGTCATCAGGACGGGTGGCGATCGGTTTTCTGAAGCTCCCATGCAGATCCTTCGGGGCAAGGGGGTATTCACCAAAGAAATCGAAGACGCGCTGCTGGCTTACGAAATCGATGTTGCAGTCCACTCGATGAAGGATTTGCCACCTGAGTTGCCCCGCGGCCTGGTGATTGCGGCCATATCCGAGAGGGAAGATCCAAGCGATGTGTTGGTGAGCAACGCTTCCCTCCGTTTGCGTGATTTGTCGGCCGGGGCGAGGATCGGCACCGCAAGCCTTCGCCGCAAGGCGCAGGTATTGCATTATCGGCGCGATTTTCGGGTGGTTCCCATACGAGGCAATATCGATACCCGATTGAGAAAGTTGGATCAGGAGGAGGTGGACGCGATCATTCTCGCCGCCGCCGGTCTAAACCGTATTGGCCGCCAGGAGCGGATTGTAGAATATCTTTCACCTGAGGTGTGCTTAAACGCCGCGGCGCAAGGTGCCTTGGGATTGGAATGCCGGGCCAGCGATCCCATTGGCGAGCAGATATCCTTTTTGCACGACGTCGACACCTTCTCCGAAGTGTCGGCCGAAAGATCGTTCCTCAATACCCTGGGAGCGGGGTGTCATTTGCCCGTTGGAGCCCGGGGGAGCGTAGGCGGCGACGCCCTTCACCTGATCGGTGTTGTGGCGCACAGCGAGGGGAGCACGGTTTATCGTGATGAAATCTCCGGGCCGCGTGCAAACGCGGTTCAATTGGGTCAAGACCTGGCGGAGCGTTTGTTGCAACAAGGGGCGGGTAGAATTCTCGGCCACGCTTTTGCGTCGGCAGAGACGCGAGACAATCAGGCGCGAGTCAAAAAGTGAATAGAGCCACAAAGCAATGAGCGGAGCCTTAGACAGACGGTCCAACGCGGACAACCGGAAATCTCGGCGCCGCCTTTTCGGTAAACGAATCGTCATTACCCGCGCTCGCTCGCAGGCGGGAGAGTTGGCACGTCGGATTGAAGAACTCGAGGGAGAGGTCATCTACTGTCCGGCCATCGAAATTGAATCTCAGGAAAGTTGCGACGCTTTGGACCGAGCCATTGAAGTGATCCAGACCTATGACTGGCTCATTTTTACTAGCGTGAACGGCGTTGAACGGTTCCTCATGCGGCGGCAGCGTCTATCCGGCTCCCTCTCGAAACTGACGGGGACGCAAATCGCCGCCATTGGTCCGCAAACAGCCGCGAGGTTGGCGCGAGAGGGGTTGAGACCGGCCGTCGTGCCAAAACGGTATCTAGCCGAAGGGATCTTGCACGTGCTTACCCCTGACATGATGAGAGGAAAACGGGTGTTGATTCCGAGAGCGGCTAAAGCCAGAGATATATTGCCCGAGACCCTCCGCGCATGGGGCGCGACCGTCGATGTAGTCGATGCCTATCGGACCGTGGTCCCGGACACCGATGTCTCGGTCTTGCGGACTTTGTTGCACGAGCAGAATGTCGACATGATCACTTTTACAAGCTCCAGCACGGTGGTCAATTTCGCGAGATTATTTGCCGTCGAAAACTTGGGCGAGCTTCTGCGTTCAACCGCGACTGGATGCATAGGGCCCATCACCCAAGGTACACTGGAAGAGCTCGGCGGGCGAGTGACGGTGGTGGCGGAAGAATTTACCATCGACGGTTTGGTTCGCGCCATCACGAGGTATTTCGAAGCGCAGGCGCGCGTAGAGTGAAATCGTCTCGTTTGTGCGGTGACCCCTCAGGATCTAACCTTTCTCCGCGACTCCGGACAGTGCGAGTCGAATTATCGACTTTGCTGTCGACGAATCGGCGTGACATCCGCCCGAAGCCGCGCTGCAACTCTGAGAGAGCATCGTGATCATTATACTTTTAGAAATGCCTGACACTGATCGGTTCTGGCACATGCGTTGCGCAGGTTCTCTCGTGTTCGACAAACCAACAAATCCATTCAAAGGAATAAATAATGCTCAAGCCGACTTGGATTACCACGTCCACTACGACCGGTCTGCAGCGTTGTGACCGCAATGAGGAAACGCAATGAATAGCACAATCTTCGCCAATCAATGCAGTGAAGAAATGAACCTGGCGCTCGGGAAAATCTATGAATGACGCGACGCAGGTTGCTCGATATCTCCTCAACCACATCTCCGCTAAGATCAGTTCGCATTGCAGTTGTATTGCTCCTGAGCATTGCCCTGTTCTCCCTTTAAGTAACTAAGTTATTTTCTGGAACCGTCATTCCGTCAACATCAAAGCTCCGTGAGTGGCTCGTCCTCATTATCTAATCTTTGAAACACCCACTAAAAAAAATGAGCACGCGCTGGGCTCAGCTAAGGTCGACATATCGACAACACTGCCGATCATTAGACAGCTGTTCTCCCTACAAGACCCCCGGAAGCCAAGCTTCGTCCCGAGAATCTTTTCACTTCTCACATTTCTGGATTGTCCCGGAGATCGATCCGTCCTGGCATGCGCGTTGCCTTGTCACGTTTCCAAGCGGAGTAGTTATGTTTCGGATCGCTTCGCAACGTAATTGAAAAGCGTTCGACGGAACGTCGTTACTTACGAAAATAGGGTCCCGCGTACTCCCCAACGAGATGACTGTACAAAGGAGAGTTCCATGAATCGCCTGAGGCAGCGAGAAATCATTAGGACCACTTTAGGAGATCTCATCGCAGCGGTGACTGACGAGGTCACCGCTGCGTTTGGTGACTCACCGGCCACGTACGTCGTTGTGTCCTACATTGTAGCTGATCTCTTAATCCGCCATCGCTTACCCGCGCAAAGATGTTCAGTGCGTGCCGTTGTTTAAAAACGCTTAAACCTACTACAAAAAAGAGCTCTGGCTATTCCGCCATGACGGTGACGCGCCCGCAAACAAACAGAATAGAGGTGACCCATGAGTACAGTATACGTGGTCGATGATGACGACTCAGTGCGAGAAGCCGTCGGAGCTCTGGTTCGGTCAGCAGGGTTGACGGTACAGACCTTTTCTTCAGCGCAGGAGTTTTTAGCTTTTCCAAGGCCTGACGTGCCAAGCTGTTTAGTGTTGGATGTGCAACTCCCCGGGCTTAGTGGCTTCGATCTGCAAGAGGAACTGGCCAAAGGGAATGTTCAGATTCCGATTATTTTTCTC
>DASYUV010000048.1:0-70790 GCA_036000865.1 Binatia bacterium
CCTACTACCGTTTCATCTCGCTTGATTGAAGAAGCGGCGTAATCTCGCTTGAAGGGACGACCGCGGCGAGCTTTCCAACGTTGCGATCTGTCAGTTCGCCGTGGATTAAGCCGACTAGGCTAAGTCCTTGGCGGACAACTATCTGTCGGCCCACTCCAAAATTTGGAAGCCCCGTGTCGAATACAGGCCCACCGCTTAGCCCACCAACGCTCGGATGCTGAAGGAGGATGAACGTAGCCGGTGTCTTCGTATCGAACCGATGCAAAGTGATAAACCCACTCGCAGCTTTGGTCTCCAATGATAACGGAGAAACGTAGCCTTCGACACCAACTCCAAGCGGGAAGCCCATGACCGTAAGTGTAACGTCGCGAGACGGCGGTAGATCCCGACTGCTCAGTACTTTGACCGGTAGTGATCGTCCAAGAACAAAAGACTTTTGACTCTCAACGACGTTGAGCAAAAGGACGGCGACATCATGGTTGGCCGAGAACTTCCACGCGGCGTTCTGCATTCGAACAGTTGCCGGTTTCCCATCTCCGCCCTGGAGTACCAGAGTCCAGTCCGCTCCAACCGCGCGTGCGACATGTGCCGCCGTGACCAGGAACGGCGTGTCGTTTACCTGAACGAGAAATCCGGAGCCGACGTTTGCCTCAGCAGCGCCGGTGACGTTTTGTCGTAGGAAAGCAACGCAACCGGCAAGTTCATCCGTTGTCTGGCCGATTGCAGCCACCCTTGTCTGCACCACGAGGAGTGCGACGGCTATCAATCGTAAGTACCAAAGCATGGACTTGTCTTTCTAACTATTAAGTGAGCCGTTTAGACCGCGCGGTTGGTGGCCGCCTATCCCAAACAGCTCTACACGACTTGCAAGATGACTTGTTGAACCGTATCGCTCACTTGTGACTCGAAAGTCAAGCCACGTTTGCCGGCGATTGCCGCCGTCTCGGCCGCCTATCCCACTATTGGCCCGCAGTCTATCCCAAAGGCGACATCGTGTTTCATGTTCTCAGTAGACGGTCCGCCGGACTTTGTACACCGCGGCCACCGCGATTCAACACATGCGTGTAAATCATCGTCGTGCTGACATCGCGGTGCCCGAGCAACTCCTGTACGGTCCGGATATCGTACCCGTCTTCAAGCAAATGGGTCGCGAAAGAATGGCGCAAAGAATGGCAAGTCGCCGGCTTCGCTATCCCCGCGTTGCGAACGGCCTCGCGCACGGCTTTTTGTAGCACTGATTCGTGGAGATGATGCCTGTATTGTTGTCCGGTGAAGCGGTCAACGTAGTATCTCGTCGCGGGAAACACCCATTGCCATCCCCACTCTTGACCGGCGTTGGGATATTTCCGATCCAGCGCGTTGGGCAACACAACTCGCCCTAAGTTCTTTTCGACATCATTCTGATGTTGTCGCTTGCCAGCGTCGAGGTGCTTGATGAGCGATTCTTTTACTGCCGCAGGAAGCATCGTGTAACGATCCTTATCTCCCTTTCCAGCATGTACAACGATTTGGTTTTGCGAGAAATCAATATCTTTGACTCTGAGCCGGCAACATTCCATCAACCGAAGACCGGCGCCGTAAAGCAACGTCGCCATTATTTTTTCACACCCGTCAAGATAGCTTAGAAGGGCTTGAACTTCGCCACGAGTCAACACGACTGGCAACCGAGGAGCTTTCTTCGCGCGCACCACGCCGTTCACGTAGCCGATCTCTTTGCCTAAGACCTGATGATAAAGAAACAACAGCGCGTTCAGGGCTTGGTTCTGAGTGGAGCCGCTTACCCTTGATTCGGTTGCTAAGCTGGAAAGAAACCGAGCTATTTCCGGTTCCGCCATTTCCACAGGATGCCGCTTGTTATGAAAAAATATGAACCGCCTGATCCAGTGAACATACGTCTCTTCGGTTCTCGGACTATAGTGCCGCGTACGAATGGCTTGTCGGATTTGATCCAGCAACCTAGGTTTTGCTGCTGAAGCAAGGGCGCTGGCCGTTAGCGCTGCCGAGCTCGCAGCGGTTCGGTCTCGATTCAGTCGGTAAATCTTGGTGGGTTCCATGTAGCACCTCCGCCGGCAGGGTTAGCGTCAGATAGGCCTATACTGAAAATAGATTCAGTATTCAAGCAGTTTTTGAAATGCAGATCGGATGGGCTAAAGGTGGGTGGCCCATCTTAAGAAGCTCGGAAGAGATTCGAAATTTCACTTTGTTGTCATTGAACAGCGTTTAGACCGCGGAACGGCTGGTGAGAATGCGTTTAGTCTTAGCAGTGATGTCATTAGCGCCGAGAATATCGCTGATGATGGCGGCAGAGTTTGCTCCTGCCTGCCAGACTTCGCGGACATTCTGTTCGTTGATGCCGCCGATGGCGACGATGGGAAGTTTTACCGCCGCGCGGATTTTACGGAGCATGTCGACACCTCGTGCGGCGTAGCCGGTGTCTTTGGTCGTCGTGCCGAACATGGGCCCGAAGCCAATATAGTCGGCGCCGTTCCGCTCGGCTTGTTGAGCTTGTTCGACGTTGTGGGTCGAAATGCCAACGAGTTTCGCCGCCATCAGTTTTCTTCCTACCGCAAGTGGCAAGTCTTCCTGGCCTAAGTGAACGCCGTCCGCGTGGCACGCTAGAGCGATATCGACACGGTCGTTGACGATCAACTTGCATCCATGCGTCCGCGTCTCTGCGCGCGCCCGTTGCGCGAGCTGGAAAAAATCGCTGGGGGCCATGGTTTTGACGCGAAGTTGAAGAATGGCGGCGCCGCCTTCGAGCAGCTCGCGCAGTACTGATTCTGGAGCGCGGTCCTTGATTTGTGCGGGATCGAGGATGGCGTAGAGCGGCGGCAGGACGAGCGACGGCATGAATTTTTAGGACGGGTCTTTTTTGAGCGCGATGCGCAAATCGGTGATTTTCTTGCGCAGCGTGTTTCGATTGATGCCGAGGATCTGCGCGGCGCGGATCTGATTGCCCTTGGTCTTCTTCAGCGTTAATTCGATAAGCGGCCGTTCGACCCTTTCGATGACTAGCGAATAGAGGTTATCCACGTCGACCCCTTCCATCCTGCGAAAATAGTCTTCCAATTTGTGCCGGATGATTTCTTCCAACGAGAGCTGATCGACTTCCAGAGTCGTCGACGTCGGCTTGTTCTGCAAGGTGAAGTCTTTGGGGAACAAGATCGGGCCCGAGGACAGCACGGCTGCGCGGATCAAAGTATTCTCGAGCTCGCGGACGTTGCCGGGCCAGGCATGCTCTTCGAGAAGTTTTTGCGCCTCTGGGGAGACGCCGGAGATTTGAATGCCCATCTCGCGGTTGATCTTGTCGATGAAGTAGCCGATCAGGAGTGGGATATCGCCACGCCGTTCCCTCAGGGGCGGAAGATAGATCGGGATGACTTTGAGCCGAAAATAGAGATCCTCGCGAAAACGTTTTTCTTTGACCGCTTTCTCCAGGTCCTGGTTGGTGGCGGCCAGAATGCGCACGTCGGCCTTCAAGAGATCGCGGCCGCCAACTCGGCTGTACTCGTGATCTTGCAAGACTCGCAGTAATTTAGTTTGCAGGTCCAGCGGAATATCGCCGACCTCGTCCAAAAAAAGCGTGCCGGCCTCGGCTAATTCGAACTTGCCGAGACGGCGGTCGAGGGCACCGGTGAAAGCGCCTTTCTCATGACCGAACAATTCACTTTCGAGCAAATCGCGTGGAATGGCGGCGCAATTGATCGCCACGAAGGGTTGGTTCCAACGCGGCGAATTGTAGTGAATCGTTTTCGCGACCAGCTCCTTTCCCGTACCGCTCTCGCCGAGAATCAAAATGGTCGCCACGGTGTCGACCACCTGGCCGATCGTTTTGTAGACGATCTGCATGCTTGGGCTAGTGCCGATGATGTTGACGCCGGGCTCGAAGCGCTTTTTCACTTCTTCCTTGAGCTCGCGAAAATCACGGCTCAGCTTGCGGCTGTCCATGGCGCGCTTGATGAGCACCAAGACTTCATCGAGATCGAACGGTTTGGTGATGTAATCGAAGGCGCCGTTTTTCATCGCACCGATGGCGTTGCGCATGGTATTCTGCGCCGTCATCAGGATCATCGCGGTGTCGACGCCGTTTTCCTTGAGCTCTTTGAGCAATTCCAAACCATCGACGTCGGGAAGTTTGATGTCCATCAGCGAAACGTCGAAATGGCTGTCAGTGATAAGCCGACGCGCGGTCGCGCCGTTGGCCGCGACCTGCACCCAATAGCCCTCGGCCTCGAGCGCTTTCTGCAGAACGAAACGCAACGATTCTTCATCTTCGGTAATGAGAATTTTTCCTTGATCCATCTCAATTTGAGTCCGCCACCACCAAAGAGACCTTGAAGGTGCTTCCTTTACCCTCCGTGGTCTCGACTCGAATCGTACCGCCATGCTCTTTGATGATGCGATAGCAAGTTGCCAATCCAAGTCCCGTGCCATTAATTTTTGTCGTGAAGAACGGCGAGAAAATATGCGGCAGGTCTTCCTCCCGAATACCGCCGCCCTCGTCGGCGAGATCCACCCAGATAAAGCGATTAGGCCCGGTGTCCTGTCCGCGAATGTGATAGTCGGTTTCCACTCTCGTGTTGATAGTGAGCGTGCCGCTACGTTCCATCGCTTGAAACGCGTTCTTTACCAGATTGAGAAAAACTTGGGTTAGCTGTGCCCGATCACCGCGGATGGGCGGCAAACTCGGATCAAAACGTTTTCTGATGTGAATTTCCCTGTCGTTGACCGTTTGACCTTCCAGCAGCAGCACATCTTCCAAAATCTCGTGAATGTTGACGGGCGCAAGCGTGAGCTGCGCCGGACGCGAAAGGTCGAGAAGCTGTTCGATCAAAAGGTCGACCCGATCCACTTCGCGGATCATGATAGCGGTGAATTCGCGCACCGACGCATTGCTGTCGGCGGAGCGGCGCAGCAATTGCGCGGCGCCTTTGATGCCTCCAAGAGGATTTCTTATTTCGTGTGCCAAGCCTGCGGCCAATGTGCCGATCAATACCAACCGGTCGGCGCGTTTGAGATCTTCTTCCAGTTCTTTTGTGTGCTTGATATCGCGAAGCAGCAATATCGTGCCGACGAAATGACCGTGGCGGTCCTGGAGCGGTGATACGGTGACGCTGACGGGAATCTTCTTGCCCCAACGGGTGATAAAATCGCCCTCCCCACGGGCCCTCTTTTGTCGGGGCGGATGGGTTCTTTTCACAAGATCGACCAGCCACGGCTCGCGCTTAAAGATCTGCTCAAACGGTTGCGCCGCGGCAGCCGCCGAAGAGATCTCGGTGAGGACTTCCGCCGCTTCATTGAAGAACGTGATCTTGCCGTCGGGATCGACGGCGACCACACCATCGTCAAGATTGGCGAGGATTTGCTCCCAGGATATTTGCGTTGTCGATCGTCGCTTCGCTGGGGTCGGTGCCTTCATAACCAAGAGCGGAACTGATGCGAAATCATAGCAGATAGCGGCGGTGGCGCAATGGCGCGTGGGGCGGCAGGCCTTGCATTGACAACATTGCCTATGGTACTAATTTTCTACACTTAAGAGTTTGAACTCAAAGTGGGCGATGCCCGCTTTTTTTGTTTCTGAGGGGCGAAAAGATGGATCCAACCATCGCCCGCATATGGGAACTGGCCGCGCCTTTGGCGAAAATGGAGGGGATGGAGATCATCGATATCGAACTGAGACATGAGGGCAGCCGTGGCGGTCGTGTGTTGCGATTGTACCTCGACAAGGAGGGTGGCCCAAACATGGACGACCTTAGCCGAGTAAGCCGGGAGCTCAGCGATATGCTCGATGTTCGGGAGATTGTCGAGGGAGCATACACATTGGAAGTCTCCTCTCCGGGCATCAACCGCCCGCTCAAACGGCCGGAGCATTTCGCGCGATTTGTCGGTAAAAGGGTTCGCGTACGCACTCGAGAAGTGATCAACGGCAGGAGATCGTTCTTGGGTCTACTGCTTGAGGTTTCGGCGGACAAGATTTCTTTGAATCAAGATGGAAGGCCATGTGAAATTCCGTTTTCGTTAATTGAAAAGTCGAATTACGAGCACGACTGGAGTGCCTAATATGCAGCAGGATTTAAATCGAGTCATCGAGCAGGTAAGCAAGGAAAAGGGCATCGACAAGACAATTCTCATTAGTGCCTTGGAAAATGCCATGATCTCGGCGGCCAAGAAGACCTTCGGTCACCAGCGCAAAATCGAAGCGCAGTTTAACCCCGAGATCGGCGAAGTGGAGCTCTTTGAGGCTAAAACGGTGGTAGAAACCGTGCAGGACCAAGCCACCGAGATTACATTGCCGGAAGCGAGAGACACTCTCGATCCCGACGCCGAGCTTGGTGACGAGCTGCTTTGCAAGTTGGACTCGAGCATGTTCGGGCGCATTGCGGCGCAGGCTGCCAAGCAGAACATTGTCCAACGGGTGCGCGATGCCGAGCGGGAGATTATTTACAATGAATTCAAAGGGCGCGAAGGACAACTCGTCAATGGCATCGTGCAGCGCTTCGAGAAGCGGAATATCATCGTTAACCTCGGCCGCACGGATGCGATTCTGCCGGAAAAGGAACAAGTGCCGCGCGAGCGCTATCGCCAGGGCGACCGAATTCGCGCTTACATTGTGAGCGTCGAAATTACCAGCCGGGGCCCGCAGATCGTATTGTCGCGTACCCACCCGGGCATGCTGATTCAGCTCTTTGCCCAGGAAGTTCCTGAGATTTACGAAGGCATCGTCGAGGTCAAAGGCGCGGCGCGGGAACCTGGGGGACGCGCGAAGATCGCCGTGGTTTCCAATGATCCCGACGTAGATCCGGTAGGAGCTTGCGTGGGCATGAAAGGTACCCGCGTGCAAGCTGTCGTGCAGGAATTACGCGGCGAGAAGATCGATATCGTTCACTGGATTCCCGATCAAGCCGAGTATGTCTGCCGTGCGCTTGCTCCGGCCAAGGTTTCCAAAATCATTATCGATGACGATGACCATACGATGGAAGTCATCGTGCCCGACGATCAACTTTCGCTCGCTATCGGCAAAAAGGGGCAGAATGTTCGGCTTGCCTCCCGTCTCACCGCCTGGCGTATCGACGTGCGCAGCGAGGCGGAGGCAGAGGAGGAGACGCGGCGGGCGCGGCAATCCATCGGCGCGATTCCGGGCATCGGCGATTTCGCGGCGGAGTTGCTCTATCAGGAGGGATTTAAGTCAGCGGAAGATGTTGCGGACAGCGATTTGGCGGACATTCTCGACGTCGAAGGCATCAGCAAGGACAAAGCCGAGGCTCTCCACAAATCGGCAAAGCAATATATAGAAGAGAAACGCGCGAAAGAGGCTGAGGCGGCAGCCAGCACGGCGATAACGCCTGCTGCCGAAGCAGCCCCGGAAGGCGAATCTTAAAAAAACGGCGTGCCGAAGAAAGGACACCATCCACAACGAATCTGCTTGGGGTGCGGCGTGCGGGACGATCAAAATAACCTGATTCGCCTCACGGTGACGGATCAGGGTCATTTGAAAATCGACGGGAATCAGGGACGTGGCGGATATCTGCACCAGAACCGGAAGTGTTGGCAGGCTTTCCTAAGCCGCAAGGGTCACTACCGCGCGTTTCACGTAGAGATCAGTAGGGCGCATAAGGAAAATCTGATTCAGGAACTTGAGCGCCGAAACTGGGAGTAAGAAGAGATGGGAAAAACGAGAGTCCATCTACTAGCCAAGGAATTGGGAATTGAGACCAAGGACCTGATCGTCCAGCTTGATCGGTTGGGGATCAGAGGGCGCAAGGCCCAGAGCGCGCTCGAAGACGAGGAAGTTGCACGAGTACGCGCAGCCTTAGCCGCCCAAGAAAAACCCCAAGTCCATGTCGGCGAAGAAAAGATCGTTGCCGATCGCATGGTAAAGACGGACGACGAGGGGCAGCGCGGAACCGAAGCGCACGAGACCGTTGTTGAGCGACGCGTGCGCGCCAACGTCATCCGGCGGCGGGTCAACCGTGTCGAGGTTGCGTCCACCGAAGCAGCTACCGGAGCAGGCGAAGTCACTGAGACACCTCTAGCGGAACCGCCGGTATTCGAGCCAGCAGCTTCGCCAGCCGGGGTCGAAGAGATCCCCTTGGAAGTATCTCCCGAGGCCGAACCGCATATCGAAACGCCTGGGCCGCTTGAAACGGAGAGGGAGCCGGAGCCTCAACCAGAATCCATGGAAGGCAGAGCCGCAGAGCCGGCGCCCGCAGCGCCAGGGATCGCTGCTGAAACGGCGCAGCCTGTGCAGCCGGAATTGCCGCGTGGCGCACGTATACTCGGTCGCATCGATTTGAAGCAGAGTGTCAGAGTTGAACCGGCGCCCACACCCGTGTTGCGACGACCGCTTGGGGCGACGCCGGCCCAGCCTAGCGCTCGCGCGGCAGAAACCGTGCTGGCACCCAGCGCCGAGGGCGAACAAAAACCTAGCACTGATGACAAGCCAAAGACCGGGCGGCACAAGAAGCGCGTTGTCAAAAAACAAGATGTCCTGGAGCTCAGAGAAAAGGAATTGCGGGGTGGCCGCATTCCGAAGAAAAGGCGCGTTCTGCCGGGCAAAGAGATCAGAAAAACGGAAATCACGGTTCCCAAAGCGAGCAAACGGGTCATCAAGATTTCTGAAGTGATCACGGTTGGCGATCTATCCCGAGAAATGGGCGTCAAAGCCGGCGAAGTTATCAAAAAGTTGATGGGCATGGGCATGATGGCGACCATCAACCAGGTGCTTGATGCCGACACAGCGACACTTATCGCCTCGGAGTTCGATCACCAGGTAGAAAACGTCGCCTTCGATGCGGACAGCATGCTCGAAGTCGAACATCAGATTGAAGAACAAGATACGGCTCTGACCTCCCGCTCGCCGGTCGTGACGATCATGGGTCACGTCGACCACGGTAAGACCTCTTTGCTCGATTCAATTCGCAGCACCAACGTCACGGCCCAGGAGCATGGCGGCATCACCCAGCACATCGGCGCTTATCATGTCCAAGTCGATGGTCGCAGTGTGACGTTTTTGGATACGCCGGGCCACGAAGCCTTCACCGCTATGCGGGCGCGCGGCGCGAAAGTGACTGACATCGTCGTTTTAGTAGTGGCCGCAGACGATGGAGTCATGCCGCAGACGGTCGAGGCGATCAACCATGCTCGTGCCGCCGAGGTGCCGATTATTGTCGCGGTCAATAAAATCGACCGGCCGGATGCCAACATCGAAAAGGTAAAAAGAGGTCTTTCCGAACATGGCCTGATCGCCGAGGATTGGGGCGGCGATGCCGTGTTCGCGCCGGTGTCGGCCAAGACGCACGAAGGTATCCCGCATCTGTTGGAAATGCTCCTACTCCAGGCGGATATTTTGGAGCTCAGGGCCAATCCAGACAAACTTGCCCGGGGAACCATTGTCGAAGCCAAGTTGGATCGTGGTCGGGGTCCAGTGGCGACGGTATTGGTGCAGGAAGGAACGCTTCATGTCGGCGACGCATTCGTCTGCGGCGTATATTACGGCAAAGTGCGCGCCATGATTGACGACCGCGGCCAGAAGATAGAGGCGGCGCCGCCGGCATTCCCCGTGGAAATTCTCGGTCTCCAGGGCGTGCCACAGGCAGGCGACTCTTTCGTCGCCGTCGCTGACGAAGCGAAGGCGCGCCATGTGGCTGAGTATCGCCAGAGCAAGCAGAGAGAAACGGAGCTGGTTAAATCGAGCAAAGTTTCATTGGAAGAGCTCTACGATCAGATCAAGGCAGGAGACGTGAAGGAGCTCCGTGTCGTTCTTAAGGCCGACGTGCAGGGTTCAGTGGAGGCGTTGACAGAGGCGTTAAGCCGCATGTCCACCGATGAGGTCAAACTCAGAGTGATTCACGGGTCGGTCGGCGGCATTACCGAGAGTGATATTTTACTGGCGGCGGCGTCCAATGCGATCGTCATCGGTTTTAATGTCCGGCCGGAATCGAAAGGCGCAGTTTTAGCGGCCAAAGAAGGCGTCGATGTGCGGTTGTACACGATCATTTACGAAGCGGTGGCGGATGTCCGCGCGGCGATGGAGGGTATGTTGGAGCCGACCTACCGCGAGCAAACCCAAGCGCGCGTCGAAGTACGTCGGATCTTCAACATCGCAGGCATAGGCACCATCGCCGGCTGCTACGTCAACGAAGGAAAAATCTCGCGCGGCAACTCGGTGCGTTTGTTACGGGATCAAGTGGTGGTGCACGAAGGCAAGCTCGCGAGTCTCAAGCGCTTTAAAGATGACGTGCGCGAGGTGACCGCCGGTTATGAATGCGGCCTGTCGCTCGAAGGATTTCAAGATATAAAACAAGGCGACATCGTTGAGTCCTTCGAACGCATTCCGGTGATCCGGCGAATAAGTCCAGTTCCGGCCGGACGCGAAGCGCCGCGCGTTAGCGGCGTGTAGATTTTTAACGTGCGCTTCGGGCGTTCCGTTAGCCCATGATTGTGGGAGTCCTCAAGCTCAACCTTTTGATTCCGGAAAATCACTCGCTCAAAGGCAAGCGCGGAGTCCTAAAAAGAATTCAAGCGCGCGTAGCCAATCAGTTCAATGTGTCCGTCACCGAATGCGACGATCAAGACCTGTGGCAGAGCGCGGTTCTAGGATTCGGTGCTGTCGGCAGCAGTCGAGCCGTTGTCGAAGCGACGCTGCAGAGGATTGTAGAATTTGTCGATGAGCTTGGCCTGGCTCAAGTGGGCGAGGCCGGAACGGAGTTCTTTCATTGCTAAATGGGACGGACTGCGCCAGCCGCTAGCGCAGTCGGAAGTCAGAGAAACTGACGGGCACTGGCCAGGCGTCCCATGAGTTCTATGATGGAATATCAGCGCTCGGACAGAGTTGGAGACTTGCTGCTGGAATTGATCGCGGAACTCCTAAGTAAGGAAATCCGCGATCCGCGCGTCCGCTCTGTCACTCTGACGACGGCTCGCGTTAGTAAAGATTTGCGGCACGCAAGAGTCTATTTCAGTCTCCTCGGTGGTCAGGAAGACCGCATGGAAGCTTTGGCGGGGCTCAAAAGCGCGACCGGTTTCATTCGTGCCAAAGTAGGCAAGCAACTTAATCTTCGGTTCGTTCCATCCATTGAATTTAACTACGACGACGCTGAAGACGAAGCTCGACGCATCGATGCGCTGCTAAATAGCGTCAAAGAGTAAGATCGGATCCGTCTGCGGCTTGATTTGTCTTCACTGCCAGTTCTTCCACACGTTTTCGTATGTCAATGACACGGAGCGGCATTCTGCTTATCGATAAATCCGCGGGGCCGTCTTCGGCCCAAGTCGTGGGTCGGGTCAAAAAGCTTTTCCAGGCCAAGAAAGTCGGTCACCTCGGCACGCTTGATCCGTTCGCATCAGGCTTGCTTTTGCTAGGGATCAATGAAGGAACGAAGATCGCCGACATTTTTCTCGGCGGGACGAAGAGTTACCGCGGCGTAATGGTCCTTGGTGTCGAAACCGACTCCCAAGACGCTACGGGAAAGGTTGTGAAAGAAGGTTCGGTGCCTTTGATCGGCGAAACCCAGTTGCGAAGGTTGGAAGAAGAATTTACCGGTGAAATGCAGCAGGTGCCGCCGATGTTTTCCGCCTTGAAAAAAGACGGCGTACGATTGTATCGATTGGCTCGGCAGGGCAAAGAAATTCCACGCGCGCCGCGGAGTGTCAGAGTCGAAGGTCTCCGGATAGGGAAAGTTTCCGATTCGGAGCTCGAATTCGAAGTCACTTGTTCACGCGGGACCTATGTGCGCACGTTGGCGGCTGACATGGGACAAGCACTGGGTTGTGGCGCTCACCTCAAGAGCCTCAGGCGAACCGCGTGCGGCCATCTCAACGTTCAGCAGTCGATCACGATCGATGAGCTTGAACAGCGGTTTGCACAGGGCTCCATCCCGCTCGTTTCGCTGCGTGCCGCTTTGAATAACCTGCGCATGGTTAATTGGGAAAGCCGGCTCCTTTCGCGGTTGCGTTTGGGGCAACAGGAGGTATTGATGCAAATCGGCAAGCGACGAGAAGCGGAAAGACTGGTTGGCATTGTCGATTCGCGCGGCGAGTTGGGGGCACTTGCAGCGTGGACAGAGGATCTCCCGGTCGGACGCTGGCGGCTATTTCGGGTATTTCATGAATAGCGCGAAATGTTGACATCGCGGCGATGTATCGGCTAGGCTGCCATTTCGCAGAGCAAATTTTGGCCGCCCCGGTGGAGCTGCTAGGATGAAATTTTCGCGAGCACTTTTTTGCCGTTACAACTCTAAACAAAAGGTCATTCCAAAGGTCAGGAAAGGAAGAATCGCTAACCCATGAGCGTCTCAACAGGAATCTTACCGACGAATCCACATATCCAAAAGTGGGTCAAAGATATGGCGGCGATGTGCCAGCCGGATAACATTTTTTGGTGTGACGGATCCGAAGAGGAGAGGGAAAAGCTGACACAAATCGCTGTGCAATGCGGCGATCTCATACCATTGAACCAGAAGAAGTTGCCGGGCTGCTATCTTCACAGAAGCGCGCTCAACGATGTCGCGCGGACCGAAAATCTCACGTTTGTTTGCACCGAGCAGCAGGAAGAGGCAGGTCCCAATAACAACTGGATGGCGCCGGCGGAATCTTACGATCGCTTGTCGAAAATTTTCTCCGGGTCAATGCGCGGACGCACATTATACGTCATTCCCTTCTTGATGGGGCCGCAGGGGTCGGCGTTCAGCAAGGTCGGGATTCAAATCACCGATAGTGTTTATGTCGTCCTCAACATGCGCATGATGACGCGAATGGGGAAAGTTGCGCTCGATCATCTCGACGATTCTGATGATTTTACCCGCTGTCTCCATTCCAAAGCCGACCTGGACATGGAGCGCAGATTCATCTGCCATTATCCGCAAGACAACACGATCTGGAGCGTTGGTTCGGGTTACGGCGGTAACGCGTTGCTCGCAAAGAAATGCCTCGCGCTCCGGATCGCCAGCAAACTCGGGCACGAAGAAGGTTGGTTGGCCGAACATATGCTCATCGTCGGGGTGGAAAGCCCCGAAGGCGAGATTAACTATGTTTGCGGGGCATTCCCGAGCGCCTGTGGCAAGACTAACTTAGCCATGTTGGTGCCACCGAAAAGTATGAACGGCTGGAAGATCCACACGATCGGCGATGACATTGCGTGGATTCGGGTTGGCTCTGATGGCCGACTATGGGCGATTAACCCGGAGGCCGGTTTCTTCGGCGTCGCGCCCGGCACTGGTTCCAAGACCAATCGGAACGCCATGGCGATGATCAAGGAGAATACAATCTTTACCAACGTCGCTCTGCGATCCGATGGCACCGTTTGGTGGGAGGGTCACGACGATCCGATACCGAGCAATGCCCAAGATTGGCGTGGCAAGCCCTGGGATCGCAACAGCGGCCACCCGGCAGCGCATCCCAACTCGCGCTTTACGGTTTCGATCAAGCAATGCCCGAGCTATTCTCCGGAGTGGGAAAAACCTGAGGGCGTGCCGATCAGCGCGATTCTTTTCGGCGCTCGGCGGAATAAATTGGTGCCGTTGGTTTACCAGGCTTTCAATTGGCAGCACGGAACTTTTCTCGGCGCCACATTGGCCTCGGAAACCACGGCGGCTGCCACCGGCGCAGTAGGCGTCGTGCGCCGGGATCCGATGGCGATGTTGCCGTTCTGCGGTTACAACATGGGTGATTATTGGGCTCACTGGCTGTCGATGACGAAGCGCGCGTCCAATCCACCGAAGATTTTTCGGGTGAATTGGTTTCAGCGCAATGAGCAAGGTAAGTTTATCTGGCCCGGCTTTGGCGAGAACTTGCGCGTGCTCCGTTGGGTCATCGAGCGCTCGAAAGGAGCGGGCGAGGCGGATGAGACGCCGATCGGTTACGTGCCGAAAGTTGCGGCGCTCAACGGCAGCAGTCTGGATATTTCAAAAAACGATCTCAATCGGCTGGTCGCCGTTGATCGCGAAGGTTGGAAGAGTAATCTCAAAAGTCAAGGCGAATACTTCGACACCTTCGGCGATCATTTGCCGGCGGGAATCAAAGAAGAGCACAAAGCACTCGCCAATCGTCTCAAAGGATAGCGCGGGAGGTTTATATATGGCGCGCGGCCATCACGATATCGGCGGTCTGCCCGGCGCGGGCGCGATCGATCAGAGCGAACATCAACTTTCCGATTGGGAAATTCTTGCCGATGCCGTCAATCAAGCGCTCGGCGCGCGCGGCATCAAACGCACCGACGAGATGCGCCGCGCGCGCGAAGAGATGGATTCTGAGACGTATCGCGATATGACCTACTACGAACGGTGGATTGCGAGCATCGAAACCATCCTGATCGAGAAAAAGATTCTGACCAAGGACGAGATCGATCGACGCCTCGGCGAATTTGAAAAGGAATGGGGCGAGCCGTGAGCTCGCAGGCGGGCAAGTTCAAACCCGGGGACCGTGTCACGGTGAAATTTGAAGATCGGCCGGGCCATATACGCACACCCTGGTACATTCGCGGCAAGAGCGGTTGGATCGAACGCGTCTACGGCGATTTTCTCAACCCTGAATCTCTCGCTTATGGCCGTGATGGTTTGCCCAAACGAACACTCTATCTCGTGGCTTTCAATCGAGCCGATGTATGGGGCCGGTCTGAAGGACCGACGGATAAGGTTCTGGTCGATATTTATGAGCATTGGTTAGATCGGACCCAGTAACGAGGAGGTAAAGATGAGCGATACAGCGGCCGATGCGCATGGCCACGAGCATCCGAAACATGAGTTGAGCCATTACGCGAAACGGATTTACGCAATCCGTGATCTGCTTGTCGAGAAGGGCGTGCTCACCGAAAAGGACATTCAGTGCCAGGTCGAATATCAGGAAGCGCGCTCGCCGGCGAACGGTTCGAAGCTCGTCGCTCACGCCTGGGTCGATTCGGCTTTTAAAGCCCGTCTCATCGCTGATCCCAAAACCGCATGCGCGGAAATGGGCATCGATGCCGCCGCCGTCAATGAGTTCGTGGTTTTAGAGAATACCGAAAACGTCCGTCATATGGTGGTCTGCACCCTTTGCTCCTGCTATCCCCGGCCGATTTTGGGACGGCCGCCCGATTGGTATAAGAGCTTCAACTATCGGCAACGCGCGGTCGTGGACCCGCGCGGCGTGATGCGCGAGTTTGGACTCGATCTGTCCGACGATGTCGAGGTGCGAGTCCATGACAGCACGGCCGACATTCGCTATCTGATCTTGCCGTTGCGGCCTAAGGGGACGGAAGGTCATAGCGAAGCCGAACTAGCCAAGCTGGTGACGCGCGACAGCATGATCGGTGTGACGGACGCGCTACCTGCCATTCCCGAATAGCTTCAAATACTTCCTTCAAATACTTCGTAGTTTAGAAATCAGCCAAAACAGGGCGGGTTCGTTCTATGGTAGACAACACATCCGCGATCTTTTTGATTGATTTTTAGAGCTACTGTTCGTACCATTTACACGTACAGAATGGTCGAAAACGTTGTGAACAACCCCAAATGTCACGTGTATTAAAGACAAAAAACACCGACGCAGCTTCGGCAAAATACGCTACCGCACTGCGTTGCATCGGTCAGGATCTCGAGCGAAGAGGCCTGAAATCGTTCGATATTCGCTTCGAGAGAAAGGAATACGTGGCCTATTGCGGCTACCAGGACCCGCCATCGCCGACTCCCGTGACTATCCAATATACTTTCGAAGAAATCCAAGAATTGGATCGAACGGGCGAAGGGCAACGTAGTGAGCTATCAGCGACCAAAGAATTTCTGAATCAAGTCCAGATTTTTCGAACGATCGGTGGTTACCTGGACAAAAACGAAGGGCAGCTGGTTCGGCTGACCAACAACGATGGCACAGGGAAGGACTCCCTATTTAAAGTCGAATATGTAACCCAAGATGGCGAACAGGTGGTCGATGACCGAGCGGGAACAGCGATCTACAACATGTGCGTCACCATGTATAAGCAAAGGGGAAAACTGACCGGAACCGGCGGACAGCAATCTCGTTCGCGCAGGCGATAGCGCCTCGAGAAATCGTCGCCTTGAGCGAATTCTCGCTCTATCTCACGACACCAAAAGGTTTAACAGATTGGACACCACTATTGACTACTACTCTTTGCTCGGTGTGAAGCGCAGTGCTACGCCGGAAGAAATCAAACGTGCCTATCGCAGGTTGGTATTTCGTTATCATCCCGATCGCAACCCGGACGATGGTGGTGCGGTAGATAAATTCAAACAAGTTCTCGATGCTTACACGATCCTGTCCGATGCTACAAAACGCTCGCTTTACGACGCCGTCACGCATCCCGCAGGCGCTCCGGAAGAACCCGAAGAGGAACAACCCAAAGAGAGCGCGCGGCATTTTAGCGACGATTTCGGCAGCACATTCCGCTCCTCCCAGGAATACAAAACTAACCTAGAGCCCGAGCCCAAATGCCCCTCCTGTTCGGCAGTCGGGACCGAACACATCGTATCGCGCAAGGGTGGAGGGGGATCGTCGCGAGGTAAACAGTTCGTCCTCGCTCCCTTCAACGTCATCTTCTGCAACGCCTGCGGTTATGTTTATGGCGTGACGCCAAGTGCTTCTTGAGCGCCAAGAATTCTCGTCAACACAACTGACGAAGATTAGCGGTCAGCTCGAAGCGGATTCGCGCTTAAGAACAGCGCGATCACGCTCAGTGCATGATCCCGCCACCTTCGACGACCAGGAGCTGCCCGGTGATGAAGTCACTATCGGAGCTCGCTAAGAAGAGTGCTGTGCCGACGATGTCGGCGGGAGTCTCGATGCGCCGAAACGCGCGCTTGTCGATGCTACCCTCGCGGCGTTTTTGCACTTCCTCGGATACCGACTCTTCGCTCATGGTCGAGCCCGGAGTCATGCAGTTAACATTGATGCCCCATTCGCCCAACTGCCGGGCCATTACCCGCGTGAGCGCGACCACGCCGCCTTTTGCCGTCGTGTAGTGCGGCATGTTGCCGGAGCCGCTGAAAAATGTTCCCGAGGCGATGTTGATGATCTTACCGCTTCTTTGCTGCTTCATGATCGGGATTGCGGCCTTGCTGCAAAGAAACACGCCTCTTAAGTTTACTTCGATGACACGGTCCCATTCGTCCAGCGCCAGTTCTTCGACGGGGCCTTTCCAAAGTTCTTGCGTGACATAAATAGCCGCGTTGTTCAGCAGCACGTCGACGCGGCCGAATTTTTGTTTCGTTTCCCGCATCAGTCCCTCAACGTTCGGGAAGTTTCGAACGTCAGTCGTTCGGGCCCATGCCGATCCGCCAGAATCCATGATGGCTTTCGCTGTTGCTTCACCGCCTTCGCCGTCGATGTCGGCGACGACGACATGCGCACCTTCTTCGGCGAAGCGCCTGGCATACGCTTTCCCGATGCCGTGGGCGGCGCCCGTGATGATGGTGACTTTATCTTTTAGTCGCATATATCCTCCGCGGCGCCTGATGGCGGATTGACCGATTTGATCTACCACGCGCTAGGTAAAGCGCGGTGTCTTGCCGCTAAGCAAGCTGTGCAGCTGGGTTGCGGGAAAGCGCAGACCGACAAAGAAAGCGCCGAACAAACCGTAAACCGCGCTGGCTTCGTCGAAGCGCATTTCATAGACCAGTTTCTTGAACACCAGCGGGTCGTCGGCAAACAGATCGACGCCCCATTCCCAATCATCGAAACCGATGGAGCCGGAGATGATTTGCGTGACGCGGCCGGCGTAGTGGCGTCCGATCATGCCATGCTCGCGCATCATGCGTTGGCGCTCGCGAATCGGTTCGCCGTACCAGTTCTTGTGCTCGCCGCGAAACTTGTTCATCGGATAAAAACACAGATACCGGCGTTGCGGGATCTCCGGCCAGAGGCGCGGCGCGGCCGCTTCGCGCTGCTTGGCCAATTCGCCTTCCACTTCACTGTTCCATTCTCCCGTCCCCGGCCGCAATCCTCTCTCGGTCAATTCCAAGTAGAGTTTGACCGAAGCTTCGTAGAGGCCCAGCTCGACCACCGAGAGATAAGAACTGCTTGGATCAAGATATTCGCATAGCTCTGATTGGGCGACGGTCAGCTCGGCGTCGTTCAGCGCATCCAAGCTCTTGCGAAAGTGCACGAGCATGAGATCGGCTTTGTGCCCCAACGTGGAGAACAAACCCGTGGCCTCCTGTTTGTTCTGCTCCATATCGCCGAACATCGCGGTGGCGTGAGTAAGAATATGTTTCTGTTGTGATGACCCGAGCGCGCGCCAAGCCGCCCATCGGATGCGAAACATTTGATGCAAGAGGTACGAGCCGTCGAGCGTCAGCGGCGTTGCCGGCAGCTCGCCGTGTGTTTGAGGGGTCGGTTGCTGTTCCATCTTGTCCGTTAAATTTTTGCTGATTTCGTCTTCGCCGATCACTCTCAAAGACTAGGTCGGCAAGGCCGTAGGATCCGATGGCGTCGGCTGGTCGGGCTTGACCCCGCGCAGCTTGTTGCGCAGCGCTTGAAAGCCGCGTTTGGCGAGCCGAAAGATCTTCGGCAGAATCCAGACGAGCAGTGCGAAAAATCCCAGCACTAATATAATCATGACGACCGGATGGTTGAACATCAGCCAGATGCTGCCGAAGACCGTGATATCTTCGGTGACGCTGGCGATCCAATTGCTGAAAGGCTCCGGACTCGCGTTGATCGCGAGCCGCGTCGCCGCTTTAGTGCCGTGGGCCGCCAGCGCGATCGACCCGCCGGCGAGAATGGCGACCAGCTCCAATGCCGGATTCATATCGCCCAAAGAACGAGCCGCCAAAATCGCGCCGGCCGGCACGCGAATAAAAGTATGCAAGACGTCCCAGCCGCTATCGACGTAGGGCACCTTGTCGGCAAAGAACTCGATCAGGTACATGATGCACGCAACGGCGATGACCGCCGGATGACCAAGCACCTGGAGATCTGGCGGCAGTTGGATCATCTCCGCCCGGCTCGCAATGCCCAATGCCGCGACCGTGGCATATAAATTAATTCCCGATGTCCACGCCGTGCCCATCGCCAAACTCAAAGCTTCAATTGTGCCCATAAAATGGCTCCTATTCCGGCCGTCCGCTGACCCATTGACTAGTTTGACGTTCGGCTATGAGCAATTATTACTTTCCAACGGGCGGTCGAAAAAAAATCCCTAGAGTTTGTACTTGCCCGCGATCTCGTCTTTGAAATCCTTAGTAAATGCATTGACGGCCGGGAACTGGTCGAGCCATTTAAAAGGCCGGCAGGCGTCGATCAAGACCCGGTCGGTGGTGTAGCCGCGCGGTGAGCGCTCTTCGGGTGGCAGTGCCGGCTCGCACACTGAAGCCCATACGCCTTTGACCACGTCCAGGTCCTCACGCACGTGGCAGCGTGTGGCGATCGCCCAGATGACATCAGCCGGATTGGTGATATCGATATCGTCGTCGACGACCACGACAAATTTGCCGCCGTAGGCGCCGGCCCGCGCTCCCGCCGCGACGAGCAGAGCTTGTTTCGAGTGGCCGGCATAACGTTGCTTGATCGCGATCACCGTAAATGGCCCAGGTTGCCCGCCATAGACGAATCCCCAGACGCCTTTGACTTCGGGGATACCGGCTTTTTCGAGCTGTTCCCACAGGGTCGCGGCGCCCAGCGGAATCGGCAAATAGCTCGCCGGAGGTTTTAGTGGCGGCGCGCCGAGAATGATCGGATCGTTGCGATAATATACGCGCTTGACGACCATCACCGGCGTCTCGCCGACGTTGGCGTCGGTGAAATATCCCGGCCACTCGCCGAACGGGCCCTCTTTCGGCATCTCCTCGTCTTTCATCGGCGGCAGCTCGCCTTCGAGGACAATTTCCGCATTGGCCGGAATCGGCAGGCCAGTCACCGCGCCGCGCGCCACCGGCACGGGAGAGCCCTGGAGATAGCCGGCAAATTCGTATTCATTCACATCCGGCGGCAGCGGCATCTGCGCCGCGAGAAAAATTGCCGGTCCCTGGCCCAACGTGATCGCCACAGGCAGTGGCTTGCCGGCGTCGCGCGCGCGCTCGAAAGCGAGGCGGCCGTGCTTGCCCATGTTCATTTTCACCGAAACATGATTCTTGTCTTGGACCATGACCCGATAGGTGCCGATGTTGAGTTTTTCCGTCTCGGGATCTTTCGTGATCACGCCGCAGCCGGTGCCAAGATAGGGGCCGCCGTCGAGATCATGCCAACTCGGCGTGGGAAATTTGTACAGATCGACGTCGCCGTCAGCCATCTGATTTTCAAGCACCGGTCCGCCCTCGACTTGCTCGACGGGCACGGGTTTGTACGCCGCCAACTTTTTGCGCCAGGCGTAAAGATAATCGATGCCATTTTCCTGATCGATTCCCATCGCCGGACCGGTGCGTTTGCAGGTACGAAAAACATTCGAGATAACGCGGAATCCTGGCGGATAGTTTTTGAAGTTGCTGAAAAGCAGCGCCGGACCTTCTTTCTCCGCCGCGCGTTCCGTCAATGCGCCGACTTCCGATTTCAAGTCGACGCCTTCAAATCGGCGCAATTCGCCCATTTGTTCCAGTATCTCGATGTATCCTCGCATGTCGGTGACGTCGGCCATGAATTCCTCCTCAATTAATGGTCATAGTATTGTGGGGAAAAAGGGGAGTCAAACGACGGAGATAGCATTTCAAGGCGATTGCGACTTGTTGCCCATTCAGCACATGGGCGTCGCCCTCGCTCATCGCATCCGAGCTAAGCAAGTTTACAGCAGCGGCGAGGCGCCTGAAGCTGGACAGAATGCCCCGGCGCGACCGTAACGCGCTGAGATGTCGATCAACCCTGGCTCATCGCATCGATAGAGCTGGCGGGTCGTTGATTGCCAGCGATGAGAATCAAAGCACCACATCGGTTACGACCGGAGCGCCCAACGAGCCGTCCGTCTTTTTGGCGCCGCAACCTTTGTCTTTGATCCCTTTCGGCGGCGGCAAAGAATCGACGCCGCCGGGCAGGGCGTCGCGCGGGCACACATCGTCTTCATCATGAATATCCGCGGAGCCGTCGAGTACGTCGTGATGCACGCTGGCCGAAAAGCTGTAGTCGCCGCGCGTGGTGTCGGAACTGTTTGTTGAGAGAGCGCTCGTGCATTGAAGCGTGACCAGATAAGCAATCTTGGCCGTCTGTTTTGGCGCGAGCACTTTCGATCCCCCGCTCCCGAACAGAGCCGCATTTTTCGCCGCATCAAGAGCCACAACGGGCGACTGGCACTGCTCGGAGTCGTTGTCGATAACGCTCGCGCTCAATCGCACCAGACCGGTGCTCAGGCCGTTGCCCAAGTTCACCAGCGTAAACGCTTCGCTGTGATCGCTGCGATTCTGTATCGTTACCGTGACCGCGGCATTTACGGCGGCAGTTCCTTTGACTGTGCTCGGCGCGGTGATGGCGGTCACTGCCAGATCATGGATACCGATGGCGAAACAGGTGATCCAGGTGCCCCAGTTATTGGAGCTTTTCGAACTGGCATATTCGTTGGCGGCGCAGAACATATTGGAAAAATTTGGATCGATCGAGATCCCACTATAGTCGCCGGCGCGGCAATCGTCGACAAAGAAAGAACCGATGACGCAGTCGAAAGCTCGATAAGTGCGGAGACCGGCCTTGGCCAAAACCGGGGTGCGCACTTCTCCCGGCGCATTGGCGGAATTTTGTCCCGTCACATACATCGACATGAATTCTGTGCTGGACGACTGCATGAAGGTCATACCGACGTCGCCGTTGGGCGCAATTTCGACGGATGGATAATAGGTGTGAATACCCACGCCGGGATTGATGGTTCCCTGCTGGGTAAGAGTCGGCGAGGAGCCTGACGTATTGAATTCATACCAGCGGACGTGCGCCTGCGATGTCGAGTCAAGGCCGATGGCGTGAGCTGCGAAAAGGCGGTCGTTGCGCCATGCCGCGCTGATGATGCTCGAATCGTTGGTTTGGATACGTCCGCAGGAGTTGGGTCCACAGGTGGTGCTTCCCGGCTGCTCGGCGTTGGGTGGGAAGTCATAAGCGTCTACCGCCAGGCTGGTCTCAGAGAAACTCGGCGAACCAAGAACGTCGGTCATCTTCACGACGCGTATCTCGGAACCAAACGCGTCGGCAGACTCAATGACAAACCACATAGGATCGCCGCTTTCGGCGCCGTGCATCACCGCTGGCATCAAGGTGAAATCATCGGGATCACGATCCAAATGGGAAACCGAAAACGTCGAATTATTGCCGTCCAGGGCGGTGCTTTTATCAACGACCATGACGCTCACGTGGTCGAACGGTGGAGGAAAGCTAACCGCGCCGAACATGTTAACGGTAATGACGTGAACATCGGCGTTCCAGCCGATTTTAGGGAAATCCGCCAGCACGGTTTCATCCACAACGTTCCCGTGTTCGGTTACGTCGATGCGATGCATCTCGGAAAATCCGTCGAGCGGATTGGTGGAATTCGACACCGCATAGAGCAGGAAGCTTTTTATCAAAGTGTCGTCTTCGTCGATCATCGCGACGACGAATCGTTGCGCGATCTCATCGTAGGTAACCACCGGATCAAAGCCGAACTGCACCACGCCGGCGGGCGCAAAGAAAACGAAGAGGTCTTGAATGAATAATCGTTTTCCCGTGGCGCGGCTGTAATAGGCGATGGTGGTATTGGTTACCTCGACGATATGTTCCGGTCCGGTCGCCACGTGGGTGTCGGGCGGCACCGAGCCGAAGCTGTTGGCAAATCCGATTCCCTCGAAACCTTTGGCAATCCCCAGGTTGTCGATAGCCGGTGACTTGGGGGATTGAATACCGGACGGCGCCGTGCGCGCCTCGGCGCTTGGCCTCTGTCGTGAGAGCTTTCCTTCTCTTTGCAACTTAGGATGCAAGCCTCGTGGCGCGATCATGCGTCCTTCCGAATCCGCCGATTGCGACATCCCCGCAGGCGCAAAGCCTATGAGCACACCAATACTAACGAGCATCGAAATGAAAAAGTGTCGCCGACGATTCGTCGTCTTCATTGTCGAAGCATCCTCCATTAACGCAGCGATCGCATGATGAGCAGCCAAGTTTTCGGTGCAACATATCCTATGTTGCAAGAAAATCCTAACTTTATGGCAAATTCAGTCGAACGAGGAAGCGCTCGCTGTAGAACTTTCGTCTGCGGAATATCTTAAACCATTCGTCTCATTGCAAGCTGCCAACGCGGCGGCTATACGATTCGAAGTGATGATTACAACTATCACGGTCTTCGGCGGCGGAGCGCCGACCTCTCGAGCAATTTCATCGCTTGAACTCGCGAGTAACCGGCGGTGAGGCTGCCTTTTTTTTACGGCTGGATCATTGTTGCGATCACGATGGTGGCGGGTTTATTGGCCGCCGGTGTGAGCAATATCACGATGGCCGTCGTGCTCAAGCCGATCAGTGACGAGTTAGGTTGGAGCCGGTCGTCCACTGCTGCGGCAGTCATGATGGGAGCACTCCTTGGTGGTATCCTTTCGCCGCTCTTCGGGCCACTCGCCGATCGCTGGGGACCGCGCTTCTTGTTGCCACTTGGCGGCGCGCTTGTGGGGTCGCTTGCAATCGGTGTGAGTCTCAGCACCGAGCCTTGGCAGTTTTACGCGACCTTTGTTCCCGCCCGAGCGCTGACCGAATTCCTTCTGTGCGGCATGATTTCATTTACCGCGGTCACGAACTGGTTTTATGTCAAACGTCCGCGAGTGATCGGCTTGGTCGCAATGGCGACCCCGCTCGGATCCGCCGCGCTCTCGCTGGTTTACCAATTCTTTGTGACGCATCACGGATGGCGCAGCGCATTCCTGGCGCTCGGAGTTTCGCTCTGGGTATTGGTCGTCATTCCCGGAATCATTTTTCTCCGCCGTCAGCCGGAGGATCTCGGATTGTATCCTGACGGACTCGCGCCTTCGCACGACTCTCGATTTGCGGAAACAGGGTCAGAGCCAATCAAGAGACCCGCGCGCGAATATAGCTGGCCCCGTCGGGAAGCCATGAGCACCAGCACGTTGTGGTTATTGGTCGCGAGCACATTTCTTGCCGCCATCGGCACCGGTGGCACGGCTTTTCATACGGCTGCCTACTTTACCGACGTAAAGATCGCTCCGACAGTTGCCGCGGCGGCCGTAAGCGTGATGGCTTTGGCCGGCGCATTCGGCAATGGATTGTGGGGCGCTCTGGCTGAACGCATCAGCCCGCGCGGACTGAACGTGGCGACCATGCTTGTCGCCGCAGGTACTGTGGCTTTCTTGACTCAGGTCGCCGCGCCAATTTCCGCGTTTGTGTTTGCACTCCTTTTTGGCTTGCACGCTCGCGGCGCGGCAGTCCTCACGCAAGTTCTCATCGCCCGCTATTTTGGCCGCCGTTCGTTTGGCGCGATTAGTAGCGTCCTCGATCCGTTTCACAAAGGCGGACTTGGGCTGGGCGCGCTGTTTGCCGGCGTTGCGTTTGATTATACGGGCAATTATCAAACGATCTTCATGATTTTTTTTGCGAGCTATGTGGTCGCGGCGGTTTTGATTTTTTTAATCAGACGACCCGAGAGAACACCGCAATGATAGATGGGACACGGGTGTTTTAAATCACGGTGGTTCGATTCCGCGGGTTGAGTACCATCATAAACCATTACCTTGACTTTGAGATTGCATCCTTTAACTTGAATCATCATGCGGCAACGTTTGTTTCGTCTCCTCGTCTCACTTTTTTTCTTGCCACTCAGTATCCAATTGGCCGAAGCCGCTCAAGTTCAAGAGGTTGTTCTTGATAACGGTCTCAAGGTTTTGCTGCTGGAAGATCACAAGAGCCCGGCGGTGACATTCCAAGTCTGGTATCGCGTCGGCGGACGCAACGAAAAGGACGGCAAGAGTGGCCTGGCCCACTTTCTCGAACATATGATGTTTAAAGGCACGCCCACGACCAAGCCGGAAGAGTACTCCAGGATTATCGCTAAGAACGGCGGGCGATCGAATGCTTTCACTTCTTCGGATGTAACCGTCTATTTTGCGACCATGAGCCGGGAGAAAATCGCTATTGAGCTCGAACTGGAAGCGGACCGCATGGCCAACGCCCTGCTGGGCGACACTTACTTCGAGCCCGAGAAAAAAGTGATTCAGGAAGAACGCCGTCTGCGGACCGAAGACAATCCGGCTTCGGCGTTAAGCGAGGTAGCGAGCGCCGTGGCCTTCACGATTCATCCCTATCGGCGGCCCGTCGTGGGTTGGATGCAAGACATCCTAAACTTGACGCGCCAAGACCTGGTCGATTTCTACAAACTCTACTACGCGCCCAACAACGCCTACGTCGTTGTGGTGGGCGATTTCTCTAGCGAAGAGATCCTGGCGAAGATCAAAGCCGCCTTTGGAAAAATTCCCCGCGGCGCCGAACCGCCCGAGGTGCGTGCCGAAGAGCCGGAGCAGCGCGGGGAACGCCGGGTCAACTTCAAAAAAGAGGCCGAGCTGCCGTTGCATCTTTTGTTTTACCGCGCGCCCAATCTGAAGAGCCCGGACAGTTTCGCGCTCGATCTCTTGTCGGTGGTGCTCGCCGGCGGGCGCAGCTCCCGGCTCTATCACGAGTTGGTCTATCAGAAGCGGTTGGTGCGCGGCGTCGACGCCGACTACAGCGGCGTGTCGATCGATCCCATGGGTTTTTCGATTTCCGCGCAACTTCTTCCCGGCATCGAGCCCGCCAACGTCGAGCGCGAGATCGACCGCCAGTTGGAGAAAGTGAAATCCGAATTGATCAGCGAGCGCGAATTGCAAAAGGCCAAGAATCAAATCGAAGCGGCGTTCGTTTTCGCGCAAGACTCTATCTTCGGGCAGGCGATGAAGATCGGCTCCTACGAAGCTGCTGGCGGCTGGCGCCAGATGGACAATTATTTGGACGGCATTCGCAAAGTGACTCGCGAGGATATTCGGCGCGTGGCAAAACAATACCTTGACCGTGACCGGCGCACGGCCGGCACCCTGATTCCGACAAAATCCCCATGATGAGACTTCGGATCACCCTGGTGGCTTTTTTCATGGCGATGTTCTGTACGTCGTCGGTTCCGGCGGGCATGGCGCCCAAGCGCTCGGTGCTCGGCAACGGCCTAGTGCTGTTGACCTCCGAGCAGCGTGCGCTGCCCATGGTGTCGATCGAACTATTGATCGATGCCGGCTCACGTTACGACGGCGCCAAGCAAGAAGGGCTTGCGAATCTAACGGCGAAGTTGTTGAGATATGGGACCAAGCAGCGTACCGCCCTACAGATCAATGAGACGCTCGATTTTCTCGGCGCCAGTCTCGAGGCGGGCGGCGGCGAGGACGTCGCCAGTATCAGCGTGACTATTCTGAAGAAAGATTTGGCGACCGGATTGGCGCTGCTCGCTGAGATTCTGACTTCATCAAGCTTCCCCCAGGCGGAAATCGACCGGCAAAAACAGGAAATCATCGCCTCGATCAAGGCGCGGGAAGAGGATCCCAACGCGGTGGCTCAAAAGACATTTGCCGCGGCGCTGTTTCCCGCCAGTCCCTACGGCCGATTGGTCGAAGGAAGCGAAGCCTCGGTTAAGACTTTGCAACAGACGAGTCTCAAAGAGTTCTTCGCGCGCTATTACCGGCTCAATCGCTCGATTATGGCCGTGGTCGGCGATGTCTCAGAAAAAGAGATTACTCAGGGGCTCAACAAAGCATTCCAACACTGGAGCAAGGGCGAGCCCAGCGGCCAACCCCTGGTGCCAGCAAAAATCGGCGCGCCGCAAATTTTGCGCGTCAACAAGGATCTGACGCAGGCGAATATTGTTCTGGGTCACAACGGCGTGCCGCGCGGCAATCCCGACTATTATGCCATTCAAGTCATGAACTACATTCTAGGCGGCGGCGGTTTTTCTTCCCGGGTGATGGATTCGATCCGCAATGAGCGCGGCTTGGCCTATTCCGTACATAGTTTTTTTAGCGCGGAAAAAAGCCACGGGACGTTTCAGTTCGTGATGCAAACCAAGAATGAAACCGCTCAGGAGGCGATCCGTCTCGCCATCGAAGAAATCCGCCGCATCCGCGAGCAGCCGGTGAGCGAGCAAGAGCTGAGCGACGCCAAAGATTACCTGATTGGGAGTTTTCCGCTGCGTTTCGACACCAACCATAAAGTGGCAAGTTTTCTCGCACAGGTGGAATTTTTTCAACTTGGCCTGGACTATCTGGATCGTTATAGCGATCTCATCCGCAAGGTTACCCGCGAGGAAGTTCAGCGGGTAGCCAAGCAATACTTGGAGCCCGAAAAGCTGATTACGGTAATCGTCGGAAATCAACAGAAGGTCGGCGAAAAGAAATAGCGGAGACGAGCCTGGCCGGCGAGCCGCCACGCCATAATGCGGTGCCGGGTTTTGTCGCTTTTTGCTGAAAGTTTCGTTTTTCGTGAGTGCGGCTCAATGATCGATCGTGCAATCCGTGAGCTTGACAGTCGTCGTCCGCCTGCGGCATAGTTCATGCTGCTTCCGAGTTAAACCGTTTACGTTAACTGTAATTCCCAGTTTAGACCGATGAAAAAGGTCCTGATTATTGAAGATCACGCGGATATGCGTGAGTTGCTGACGTGGCAAATCGAGCTGATGGGTTTCATGCCGATCGCGGCCAAGCGCGGCAAAGAGGGTGTCGAAAAGGCGCTGAGCGAAAAGCCGCAGCTGATCATCATGGATATTATGATGCCGGGCATGGACGGTTGGGAGGCGGCCCGGGAGATTCGCGCGAATGGCGAAACTAAAGACATTCCGATTCTCGCCGCTACGGCGTTGTTCCGCGACACGGATCTGAAAAGCTGCATTGAAGCCGGTTGCAACGGTTACATCGTCAAGCCGTTCACTTTCCAGGAACTTCAGGGAAAGGTGCGGGAGCTAATCCCTTCGGCGAGCACGACGTACCCGCTCTAAGCGCCGGCTCTGTTAACTTCTTCACTGACAGTTGAATTTCAAACTGAGTGGTCACGTCCATGTCGGCGCGTGAAAGAGCTATCTCTATCGTGCAACGTCTGCGGCAAGAAGGCTACGAAGCTTTTCTCGCCGGCGGGTGTGTGCGCGACATGCTGCTCCATAAGCCACCGCAGGATTACGATATTGCGACCAATGCGAAACCGGAAGATATTCAGCGAATTTTTCCTGAAACGATTCCCGTGGGCGCGCAGTTCGGCGTGATCTTGGTGCTGAGCGACGGCAAGCCTTTCGAGGTGGCGAGCTTTCGTCATGACGGTCCGTATTTGGATGGTCGCCGACCCAGCCACGTGCGCTATGGGAGTTTAGAAGAAGATATTTTTCGCCGTGACTTTACCATCAATGGCATGGTCTATGATCCTATCGCTGACCGACTGATCGACCTGGTGGAAGGTCAGAAAGACCTTGAGCGGCGCGTGGTTCGCGCCATTGGTGACGCACGGCATCGCTTCGAAGAAGACCGGCTGCGCATCATCCGCGCCGTACGTTTCGCGGCCACTCTCCAATTTGAAATTGAAGCCGCGACATTCACTGCAATGAAGCAGCTCGCGGCCACGGTCACGCAGATTTCTTGGGAGCGCATCGGCGACGAGATAACCCGCATATTGACCGAGGGCGGCGCGCGCCGCGGCTTCGAACTGCTGGATGAGACCGGCTTACTCAAGATTTTGTTGCCGGAGGTAGAGGCGATGAAGGGCACGCAGCAAAGCCCGGACTACCATCCCGAAGGTGATGTATTCGCGCATACGATGTTACTGCTCAGCCACTTGGATCGGCCCTCAGAAACATTGGCCTACGGCTGTTTGCTGCATGACGTGGCGAAGCCGGTTTGCATCCGCCAAGATGCCGAGCGCATCACTTTTTACGGCCACACGGAAAAGGGCGCGGAAATGGCTGAGGAGATTCTAAAACGGCTCAAGCGCGGCCGCGCTGTTTGGGAGCGAGTCAGTTACTTGGTGCACAATCACTTGCGCCATACTCAAGCGCCAAAGATGCGGCTCAGCACGCTCAAGCGTTTCTTGCGCGAAGGGGGCATCGAGGAGCTCTTGGAATTGACGCGCATCGATGCCTTGTCGTCCAACGGTGACTTGCAATATTACGACTATTGCAAGCAGCGTCTGGCGGAGCTCGAGGAAGAAGAAATTCGCCCCGCGCCACTGGTGCGTGGCGGTGATTTGATCGCTATGGGGATTACTCCGGGACCGATTTTCACGGACATCTTGCGGCAAGTCGAAGACGCGCAGCTCGGCGGCGAGCTCAACAGCCGGGAGGAAGCGCTCGAATGGATTCATCGACACTACGGTCATCGAGGAAAGAATGAGTAAGGCACACGCACTTCAGGTTGTTGGACACCGAGAATTGCGCTCAGACGGCGACGAAAAAGTTACCGGCAAGGCTATCTATACAGTCGATGTTGAACTGCCGGGAATGGCTCATGGCAAGATCCTCCGTAGCCCCTACGCGCACGCGCGGCTAACCCGGGTCGACGCGAGCAAAGCCGAAAAATTCCCCGGGGTTTTTGCTGTGATCACGCGAGCCGATCAAGCGCGCTTAGGCATGTTCGGCGCCGCCTACAAAGATCAAACGATCGTCGCGGTCGACAAAGTGCGCTACGTCGGCGATCCGGTGGCGGCGGTAGCGGCGGCAAACGAGGCGATCGCCGAGGAAGCTTTGGAATTGATTGAAGTCGACTACCAAGAATTGCCGGCGGTGACGAATTTGGATGAGGCGCTGGCGCCAGACGCGGCACTGGTGCACGACGCCTCGGTGAGCGGCGGCGAAATGATGGGGCAGCACTACGAGGCGCCGAAAGAATTCGCCGGCACCAATCTTTGCTATCGTTTCACTTATGCTAAAGGCGATGTGGAAGCGGGTTTCGAGCGAGCCGATCATATCTTCGAGGACAGTTTCACTTTTCCGCGGGTGCAGCATTTTTCCATGGAGCCCCACACTACCGTCGCGCGCGTCGAAAGCGATCGCATGACGCTTTGGGCCGCGACCCAGGAGCCGTTCACGCTGCGTGAGCATCTCGCCGATATTTTTCATCTGCCGCTCAACAAAGTTCGCGTGATCGTTCCGTACCTCGGCGGCGGCTACGGGGGCAAGCTTGCAGTAAAGACCGAGCCTCTGGCCGCCGCTTTATCTTGGAAGGCGAAACGCCCGGTGCGACTGGCGCACACGATTGAAGAGAGCTTCAAGACCGTGACACGCCATCCCGCCCGAGTGCAGATTAAAACCGGCGTGACGAAGGATGGGAAGCTGGTAGCGCGCCGGTGTCTCATTCACATGGAAACGGGCGCCTACGCCGACGCTGGCCCGCGAGTAACCCAGAAGGCGGGATATCGTTGCTTCGGTCCGTATCGTCTGCCCCATACTAAGACGGACGCCTACACGGTTTACACCAATACGGTGCCGGCCGGTGCTTACCGCGGGTTCGGCACGCTGCAAGTGACGTGGGCCTATGAATCGCAGATGGATATCATCGCCGAGAAGCTGGGTCTCGATCCGTTGGAATTTCGCCTGAAAAATCTTTTAAAAAAAGGCGAGCTTTATACGCCGGGAGACACGCCGGTGGATTGCGATCTCAGAGCTGGGTTGCTGCGCGCCGCCAAAGAAATCGGTTGGGCTCAGAAGAGCCGAAAGCCGGGCTGCGGCAAAGGTCTGGCGGTCTGCATGAAAGACGGCGGTGGAACTTACAAAGTTTCTTCCGCCGCGGTGAAAATGAATGGTGATGGCAGTGCCGTGTTGCTCACAGGAACGGTCGAAATCGGTCAGGGCGCGCGCACCGCGCTGAGCCAAGTGGTCGCCGAAGAACTGGGACTTCCGTTCGAAGCCGTCGCCGTGGCCGAGCTCGATACCGATGTGACACCCTACGACGTCAATACCAACGCCAGTAGTTCGACCGTGGTAATGGGCCTCGCGGTGCAAAGGGCGGCGCAGGATTTGAAGCGGCAGCTCCTCCGCCATGCCGCCAAGATACTCAGAACCAAACCGGAGCGGCTCACGTTGCGCGATCGCAAAGTGCATGGCGCAAAGGGTGTCAGTCTAACGCTAGACGAGCTGATGCAGGGAGTGTTTAAGTCCAAAGCGGGGGAGATGATCGGGCGCGGCGCGTACCAAGACATCAAAAGCAAGCAGGCCGCTCTAGGATCGCCGACGACTTTCTGGGAAATTAGCTGGGGGGCGGCGGAAGTGGAAGTGGACCGCGAGACCGGTGAGATCAAGCTTACGAAATATGTTTCGCTTGCCGATGTTGGGCAGGCGATTCATCCGGTTCTCTGTGAAGGTCAGGACGAAGGCGGTGTGATGAACGCCATCGGGCACAGCCTGCTCGAAGAAATGATCTACAAAAACGGCCAGATATTGAATCCTAACCTGGTCGACTATCGAGTGCCGAGTTTCCATCATTTGCCGAAGGATTTTGAATCGATTCTGGTCGAGAGCCGCAATGGACCGGGGCCCTTCGGTGCGAAAGGAACGGGAGAAGGCGGTTTACTCCCGGTTGCACCGGCCATTGGCAACGCCGTGTACCGAGCAACGGGGTTGCGGCTCTATGATTTACCGCTCACGCCTGAGAGAGTTTGGCGGGGATTGCAGGGTAAATCGCCGAGCTAACGCTCGAACCTTGTTCCTGGGTTAACCGTTAACCCGGCGAATCCCAGCCCGGCTTGGAGGGCAGGCCTTGAGTTATTGTCCTCCTTTGATCAATTCGAGCAGTAGCCCTTCAGGGAACGGCACGTTTAACATCTTCTCAAACAGCCCCCAGTAAAACAGCCAGGAGAAAAAAGTCACGGCAATAGTTATTGGCCATTTTTCTCCACCGGCAAGTTTTAAATACAGCAGAATTGTCAGCGGCACGGCATAAGAGAAACCGAAAAACCAGATCGCGACGAAGAAACCGATGGTCCACAAGATGATCGAGATGGTTCGCTTCTTGACAATTTCGGGGTCGACTTTCACTTCAACGATCTCCGCGTGGGCAGCGGCGGTTGTTTTCTTTTTCTTTCCAGCTATTTCCCTGGTAGCCTGAAGAAATGCGAGGATCAGCGTCGGCGTGCCGATCACCCATGGAAAGAGTCCGGCGCGATAGCCGAAATTGCGGCTCTGCCAGAGTGCGAGCGAGAGCAGCATGATAACGGCGATCGTATACACGGTCGCGGTACCGAAGTGCATGCGTCTCACCGGTGTCTCGGCGGTTTGGGCCTGAGTGACGGGTTGCGCAGCTGCCTTTTTTCGCTCTTCCCGCCGGCTCTTTATCATCGGATAGAAGATACCAAACAGCGTCAAAACAAAAATTGCCATCACCCCCGGCCTATGGAGCCAAGCCAAGCCATAATTGTCGGTGGATAAGAAAAGACGGTTCTCCGCGAGTGGTCCGAGCACAAGTCCCAAGAGCACCGGCGGGCGCGGCCAGGCTAGTTTCTCCATGATCCAACCAAGCCCGCCAAAGAAGAGCACGACGACCATATCCTCGAAGGCATTTTTCTCAGCAAATGCGCCGAGATAGATCAAGATCAGAATAAGTGGGATGATGATACCGCCGCGAACCTGGGTGACTTTCGCCAGTTGTTTCAAAAACAGAAAGCAAACGGCCACGGTAATTATGTTAGAAATGATGATGACCCAGACGAAGGAAAAGGTCAGGTCTAACTTACCCTTCGGCGGCGGCAGCAACATGTCCGGCCCGGGCACGATTCCTTGAATGATGAACGCGCCCAGCAAGATCGCCATGATGACGCTGGCGGGAACACCGAAGGCTATCGTCGTAATCAAGCTACCGCCTAGCGTCGAGTTGTTCGCGGCTCCCGGACCTAAAACGCCTCGAACGTCGCCTTTGCCGAATCGTTCTTTATTCGGTGAGCTTTGTACCGCGTGAGCGTAGGCGAGCCACTGGGTGGTGGCCGCTCCCATTCCGGGAATGATGGCCATGAATGTGCCAAGGGCGCTGCAGCGGATGACCAGCCACCAGTGACGGAAAGTATCCCTCACGCCTTCCATGACGCCGCCGAGTTTTTCGACCTTCTGAGTAGCAATGCTGGTTCCTAGCACTGCCAGCTCAATGGTTTCGGGAATGGCGTAGAACCCTATCGTAATGGGAACGAGTCCGATACCGTCCCAAAGAAAGAGCTGATTGAAGGTGTATCGCTGAATACCCGAGATCGGATCGAGACCGATGGTCGCGAGCATCAATCCGATACCCCCTGAGATCATGCCTTTAAGCACATCCTCACCACTAAGGGCGGCCACGAAGGAAATCCCCAACAGCGAGAGCATGAAGAATTCGGGTGAGCCGAAGGAGAGCACCAGTGGCCGTACAATCGGGACGGCAACGGCGATAGCAACGGCGCCGAATATGGCCCCCACCAGGGAACTCATCAAAACGGCGCCTAGAGCTCTGCCCGCCTCGCCATTCCGCGCCATGGCATGGCCATCCACGATTGTCGACGCCGTCGTCGGCTCGCCGGGTACGCCAAACAAGACGGATGTGATATCGCCTGTCGTTGCCGTCACGGCGGTCATACCTAGTAGAAACGCAAACGCTTCAACGGCCGACATCTTGAATACGAACGGTAGCATCAAGGCCATCGCAGTTGGGCCGCCTAGGCCCGGTAGGATTCCGACGACGAAACCAATCACGATGCCGATCATCATCAGACTGAAGGTGGACCAGTTGAAACACTGAAGCAGCCCAGAAAATAATGCGGCGACCATATCCATGGGGACTCTAGCTCCTCCAAAAACCGTGGTTCGACATTCGCTGCTGAATATCAGTGACACAGTTAGTTGTAAAGAAGGTCTTTGAGTTAGGTGCCGAGTAGTTGAGATAATTTGGATGGCTGACTCTTTCGCGTTGTGTTCGCCACGGGAGGTCTTTAAAATGGCCCTATCGTTGGAGTGGCGCGATCAGGTTGGTCTAAGCGGCGAACCGTCGAGGAGTGCGTTATGTCTGATCTCTTCAAAAACCATATCGATGGAAAGTGGCTTGCTGCCGCGTCGAACAAGACATTCGAAAATCGTAGTCCGGCGAACCGCAATGATCTGATCGGCCTCTTTCCTGCCTCCGGAGTGACCGACGTCGATGCGGCTGTACAAGCCGCAAAAAGGGCGTTTGCCAGCTGGCGCCTTGTGCCTGCGCCCAAGCGCGGTGAGCTGATTTATCGGGTCGGCGAATTGTTGCGCAAGCATAAGGAAGAAATCGCCCGCAGTATGACGCGCGAGATGGGAAAAATTCTCAAAGAAACCCGCGGTGACGTGCAGGAAGGGATCGATACGGCTTTCTACGTCGCCGGCGAAGGACGGCGGCTCTTCGGTGAAACGACGCCCGCGGAGTTGCCGAACAAATTTGCCATGTCTGTGCGCACGCCTATCGGTGTGTGCTCGCTGATCACGCCATGGAATTTTCCGATGGCGATTCCCACGTGGAAAATGTTTCCGGCGTTGCTTTGTGGCAACACCGTGGTGCTCAAGCCGGCGGAAGAAACGCCGCACACTGCCGTCAGGCTGGTTGAAATACTCCAAGAAGCGGGCGTGCCGCCAGGCGTAGTGAACCTAGTTCATGGGCGCGGCGAAGAAGTCGGCGCCGCGCTGGTGCGCCATCGTGACGTGCAGCTGGTTTCCTTCACCGGCTCGGCCGCTGTTGGGCGCGAGATCGCTTCGGCCTGCGGTCAAGACTTGAAGCGAGTGTCCCTGGAGCTCGGCGGCAAGAATGGGCAGATCGTCATGGAAGACGCGGATTTGGAACTCGCGGTGGAGGGCGTGCTTTGGGGTGCATTCGGCACAACCGGGCAGCGCTGTACGGCAACCAGCCGGCTGATTGTCCATCACGAGGTGGCCAAACAGGTTACCGACATGTTGGTGGCGCGCGCGGAAAAAATCAAAATCGGCGACGGCCTCGATGAGGAGGTGGAAATGGGTCCACTGATCAATCAAGCCGCCAGAGAAAAAGTTCTTAAGTACATCGATATCGGCAGGCAAGAAGGGGCGCGCTTACTCATGGGCGGTTCCGTCTACGAAGCTGGTTCGTGCGCAAACGGCTACTTTTTCCAACCGACACTATTCGATCAAGTGACGCCGAGCATGCGCATTGCGCAGGAAGAGATCTTCGGGCCGGTGTTATCGATTATCAAAATCAAAAACTTCGAAGACGCCATCGAGGTGCTCAACGGCACGGCATACGGCCTGTCGAGCTCGATTTATACCCGAGATGTCGGCCGGGCTTTTCGAGCTATGCGCGACATCGAGGCGGGCATCACTTACGTCAACGGCCCGACCATAGGCGCCGAAGTCCACCTGCCGTTTGGCGGCGTGAAAGATACCGGTAACGGCCACCGCGAAGCCGGCACCACGGTGTACGATATTTTTACCGAATGGAAATCGATTTACGTCGATTACTCAGGCAAACTCCAGAAGGCGCAGATTGATAACGCGGAGTAGTTTCGAGTTTCGAGTTCCGGGATTCGAGTTGAAGAAATTCAACACGAAACTTTAGACTCGAAACCCGAAACTGGAGACTTCCATGAAAGCACCCCACATCAAGACCCCGCTGCCAGGACCAAAGGCTAAGGCGATTATCGATCGGGACCATCGATACACGGCGCCGGCTTATGGCCGGATCTATCCTCTGGTCGTGAAACAAGGGCGCGGCATGGTGATCGAGGATGTCGATGGCAATTTGTTTCTCGATTTCATGGCGGGCATCGCCGTGGCCAGCACGGGCCACTCGCACCCGCGGGTGGTGCAAGCGATTGAAGCGCAGGCGCGGAAGTTTCTGCATATCTGCGGCAGTGATTATTACTACGAACCGATGGTCGACTTAGCTGAGAAGCTGAGCGGGCTTGCGCCGGGCGCCGGGGCTAAGAAAGTATTTTTCACCAACTCCGGAACTGAGGCCGTGGAAGCGGCCTTCAAATTGGCTCGCTATCACACTAAACGGCAGCATGTCGTCGCATTTCACGGCGCATTTCACGGCCGTACGCTTGGCTCTTTGTCACTAACCGCCAGCCGTTCTTCTCATCGCGCTCACTTCGGACCGCTCATTCCCGGCGTGCATCACGTGCCCTACGGCTTTTGTCACCGTTGCCCGTATCAATTGAAGCATCCGTCCTGCGGCATCGAGTGCGTGCGTGTTCTCGAGAACGTCGTCTTCCGCTACGAGGTACGCCCGGAAGAAGTGGCGGCAATCTTTGTCGAACCGATCCAGGGTGAGGGCGGTTACGTGGTACCGCCGCGGGAATACTTGCCGATGCTCCAAGAGCTTTGCCGAAAACACGGAATTCTCTTGGTGCTCGATGAGATTCAGTCGGGCTTTGGGCGCACCGGCAAAATGTTCGCCAGCGAGCATTGGGGCATCGAGCCGGACATTCTTTGTGCGGCCAAAGGTATCGCTAGCGGCATGCCGCTCGGCGCGATGATCGCGCGCGACGAGATCAGCACCTGGACGCGTAGCACCCACGGGAGCACATTTGGGGGCAATCCGGTCGCTTGCGCAGCGGCGCTGACGACGATTGAGCTGCTCGAAGAGGGATTGGTTGAGAATGCCGCAGTGGTGGGCGGATTCCTTAAAGAGAAACTGATGGAACTAAGAAAGCACTTCGCCGAGATCAGCGATGTGCGTGGCCTGGGTTTGATGATCGGCGTGGAGTTCGAAAGGAGCGATGGCAGTCACGCGCCTGACGCCAAGCTCCGCGATCGAGTGATGCAAAAGTGTTTTGAGAAGGGTTTACTCTTGTTGAGTTGCGGCGAGAGCACACTGCGGTTTTGCCCCCCTTTGATCGTCACCAAAGAAGAAGCAGCGACAGCAGTTCAGCTCTTCGAAGCGGCGATCGCGGAAGCAATGTGACTCGCGGGCCGCCGGGCGGACCCAGACCAAAATTACTGCAGCTTAGTCTCTAGCTCTTCCACCAGCTGAGCCAGTTCCTCGTCGCCGGGATTAATTTTGAGCGCTCCGCGAAATTCTTCCAGTGCCTTCTGGATCATTCCTTTCGTTAAATAGACTCGGCCCAGATTTATGTAAGGAAAATGACGCGGCTCATAGCGCGTGGCGGACTTAGCGCGCTCGAGCCAGGGAATGGCATCGTCGAGCCGCTCCAGTTGCATGAGATAGACGCCGATGTCGTTATAGGGATTACCAAATTCCGGATCCAGACTGATGGCAATTTCGCATTGGGCGATGGCCTCGTTGAGTCGCCCCTGGAAGCTGTAGGCCCAACCCAAATAAGTATGCGCATCAGCCGTCGGATAGAGCGCGATAGATTTTTTATACAAGCGAATCGCCTCGTCGAACTCTTGCGCCATCTGGTGCTTCATCGCTTCGCCGATAAGCTCGAGAGCACGTTCGTGATCTTTTTGTGTCGCCATCTCGATTTAAACCGATAAATTTTGAACGATAAGGATAAAATAACTCTAGCCTTCCGCCTCTCGCTTTTCTACACTCCCCACGCGCCGCTGAGCTGAATGTTCGCGCCATTGACGTAGCGCGCTTCGTCGGACAATAAGAAACGTACCGCAGAGGCCGCATCGTCAACACTGCCCACGTAGCCCGCGGGAATAAGTTTGACCATTCGTTCCAGCTCTTCTTTGGGCGCGCTGCCGGAATCGATGAAGCCGGGCGAGACGCAATTCATTGTGATCCCGTCTGGTGCAATCAGACGAGCATAAGAACGAGCTAGCGCCAGCAATCCCACCTTGGTTATATAGTGCGCGGTGAGCTGGGGTTGGGCGATGAGCTGTTCGGCGTTCGCCATGCTGAAGCATACGATTCTGCCCCACTTTCGTTCTCTCATGATCGGAATGACGGCCTGGCTCAGATAGAAGACCGGGTGTAAATTGTTGTCGAACATCGAGTGCCACCCGTCATTGGTTTCCTTCAGCAGAGAAACTCGATGGTATGGACCGGCGCCGTTGATGAGCGCGTCGATCCGGCCCCATTCTTGGTTCACTCGCTGCACAAAGCCTGTTGCGGCCACGGGATCAGAAACATCGCATTGCACTGCCAGACCATTTACCCCTTGATGTTCTACGGCGGTAACGACTTCCGCCGCCGGCTTCGCGCTGGAGCGGTAACAAATAGCTACCGACCAGCCTCGCGAAGCCAGGTCCAGCGCGACGGCGCGGCCGATGCCGCGAGCGCCACCCGTGATCAGAGCGACTTTGTTCATCGTAAGAGTCATTTGCTCGTGTGTTAGGACTCAGGACTGAGCAACGAGAACTGAGCCGGATCGTCGCTCAATCCTGAGAGCTCTCCCGTTGTCGCTCCGTCCTCGATCCATGGCTTGAATTTTTCATACAATTCTTTGAGCTTGGCCTTATAATGTTCGACGTTTTCGTCGGGTTTGTTGGCGTCCCATTCGGATGCTAGCTTACAGTTCTCGTTGATCTTGATCTTGGCTTTCGCTCCGACGACGTAATAGGAGATCTGATCGCCCGGCTGGTAGCGCCGCTCGGCTTTGAGCGCAAGCTCGTAGGGCGCGGCGGCGTTGCGCTTCTTGGCTTTGAGCTTTGCCTGATAAGTCTCCAACGAGTCTTGCAGTGTCTCGGTTTTCGCGAGCCAGGAAATTTCCTTGCGGTGCTGATCGATGTCATCAAGATAGCGCTCGTAGAGTTTCGGGATTTTTGCTCGATCATCCTTTAAGAGCAGTAAGAGCATTTCTTCCAGCCATTCGCGTTGGAAGAGCTCGAGACCGCGCGATCGCAGGCCTGAGCCCTTGATGCGCAATCGCCCCTGCTCGTCCAGCAGTGCATAGTTTTTCATTTTATAGCTGAACATTGCCGGATAGCTGCCGTCCAGCTCGAGCTCGATGCCCTGGGGAAGAATCGCTGCGAGATTAGCGCCGAATTGCTCCTCGTCTACTGCGGTTTTCACGCTTTCGGGCGGCACGAAGTAGATACCGTCGGTGTCCACTTCGACAATTTTGGCAGCGTTTTTCTTGAGCCAAGCAATCACAGACTGAATCAGGTCACGGCCCTTGGCCGTAACCTGATTCGCCGCGTCAAAATCGTTAAAGTGGCCCATCTGGAAACCAAGGTAGCCGTAAAAAGAGTTGATGAGAATTTTGAACGTCGATTGTAGCGCGTTGAAATAGTTTCTGCTTTCTTCCTCTGCGGCATCACGCGCTAATTCCTTGGCCTTTACTCGAAACGTGCGCAGGTCGCGGAGCAAACCTGAGAAAAGGCCGAGCTCATCCTTGCTCGGCAAATAGTTGTAAACCAGCATGATCGACGGATACAGCGAGGTTACGTCGCAGTGTAAGACGCGCTGAGCGGTTCCTTGGAGCTCCATAGCGGTAAATCCACCCAGCACTTCACGTCCTTCGCCGGGAAAGGGCACTGCACGGCGCTGATGCAAATACTCCCGCAGAAACAGCGCGTCGATTTTGGTGGCGTTGCCGCGCAGCGGAATGTGCTGGAAGCTGTACGGGAAAATTTGTGCTTCGACGAAGTAGCTGGGTGATAAAATTTCCGAAATGGCACGGGTTTCGCGCACGTCATCGAGCGCGTAGCGAATCAGCGTATCGGGATCATGATCGAAGTACCAGCTGGTTTTGTCTCCCGGCAGGTAGATTCGGTCAGCACCCGCGATGCCGAAATGTCGGGCGATTTCCTTTAAGCCGAAGCTTTCCAGCTCCCTAGTGGCGACATCATAATGCTGCGCCAGGATCCAAGTGTCGATGATGTGGCGGCCGAAAATTTCATACTTACGGTAACTGATAGTGCGCTCGGCGATTTGCATTCGGGAAGTGTGGCCGGCGAGCCGCGACCTATCCCGCCCGAAGTTTAACGCGACGTTGTGCCGTCTGGCGCGGGCTTCGATGTATTCTAAATCGAATCGAAACAAATTATGGCCTTCGATGACGTCGGGGTCACGCCGCTGGATCTCGATAACGAGCTCGCGCAACATTTCTGGTTCGTCGGACTCCTTGCCGGAAATCAATCTTTCCCAGCCCGTGGAGTCGGATAGGGCGATCAGCGTGATGCAGTCGGTATCGCGTGTTGGATTGGGAAACGTGAAACCGTCGGCACAATGAGTTTCGATGTGGAGTTGCATGCGCCGCAAGTCGCGAAAGCTCATGTCCAGGAAATGAGTTTTTCCGGAAAGCAATAGAAACTGCTGAAGCGGATCGCTGGAATACCAGTAGGGCGAGTCACCGGCGGACGGGGGTTTGCCGGTTTTTTTCTGCAGATAGAATCGGGCGTCATCGAGCTGCTTGAGATCGGGAAACAGTGCTAAGCGATTGAATGCGCCTTCGCCGGCAAGGGGTTCGATTTTGGCCTCGCCCTTCCAGCCCGCGAGGCCGTCGTCGCCCGCCATCAGTAATAACGGTTGAAACGGCACGGTTTGTGAGCGCGTGGTAGCGCCATCACGAGAGAAAATCGTCACCGTATCGCCGGTAACTTCAAAGGCGATTAAACCAGGCGTGCCGTCGTGGCCAAACAGCACTTCGTTCTTTTGAAACATCGGTGGTAGGCGGTGTCTTTGTTCAGTCATAATTGTGTCGTCACTATAGCAAAGGGGGCTGGGAACTCCTAGCTGATTTTGAATCAACAACGTTGGTTTAATAAAATCGCGACTGCTCGACCCAACGGACTAACTTTGACTGCGGTTATTTTGAGCTGGAGAGACTGGGCCTAGTTATGGTAAATTACTTTCAACCATGGATCCTTTAAATTTTGAAAGCCGCCCGACTCTAAAAAGTCCGATTTTGCTATTGTCTTTTGCGGGTTGGAGCGACGCTGGCTCATCAGCGACGACCGCGGTTCGATACTTGATCGATCAGCTGATGAGCAAAAAGTTCGCCAGCATCGACCCCGAAGAGTTTTATGATTTTTACAGGCAACGGCCAGTGGTTCGATTGAATGAGAGTAAAATGCGCGAGATCCATTGGCCTTCCTATGATTTTTATTATGGCGCGGGAATCGGTATCGAAAAAGATTTTGTGCTCGGCATTGGCGCCGAACCACATCTACGTTGGCGGACTTTTACCGAGACGATGCTCCGCTTCACGCGCGAGTGCCAGGCCGAAATGGTAATCACCTTGGGTGCTTACCTCGACGAAGTCCTCTATACTCGCCCGGTCCCTCTGACGGGTTTTTCTACTGACCCCAAGCTGGCGGAGGAACTCGACCTCGTGCCTTCCCGCTATCAAGGCCCGACGGGTATTGTCGGCGTGTTGGCCGATGCTTGCCGCAACGCAGGCGTTCCTCATGTGAGCTTATGGGCGTCATTGCCCCACTACCTTTCCGTCTCACCGAATCCGCGCGGCTCTCTGGCGCTATTGCTCCGACTCAACCAGTGGCTCGGGTTACGAGTAGACACGAGCCCATTGGAACGAGCCGCCGCCGATTTCCAGGCTAAGATCAACGAGGCCGTCAATGCGGACCCCAAGCTCTCCGCGTTTGTGCGTGAACTGAAGAAACGCGAATTCGAACAGTGAAGCTCTCCGTCCTGGTCCCCGTTTATAACGAAGAGCGCACACTGGAGGAAGTCGTGCGCCGTGTGTGCGCTGTCCAGCTGTCTAAGGAAATTATTCTGATCGACGACGGCTCCAAGGATCGGAGCCGAGAGATACTGACTCGGATGCAAGAAGAAGCGGGTCGGGCCAATGATCCACTGAATACGATCAAAATTTTCTTTCAATCTGAAAATCAGGGCAAGGGCGCAGCAATAAAGACGGCGATCAGTCACGCGACGGGCGACATTGTGATCGTGCAGGACGCCGACCTGGAGTACGATCCCAAGGATTATCCGAGCTTGCTTGAGCCGATTCAGGATGGTTCGGCGGACGTCGTTTATGGCACGCGCTTCGCAGGCGGGGGTGCCCACCGCGTGCTTTTTTTTTGGCACTCATTGGGCAATCGGACGCTGACGCTGCTGTCCAATATGCTCACCAATTTAAACCTTTCTGACATGGAGGTGGGCTACAAGGTTTTTCGCGCCGAGGTTCTGAAGGGCATCGAGCTCAAGTCAAATCGGTTCGGCTTCGAGCCCGAGATCACGGTGAAGCTTGCCAAAAAACACTGCCGCTTCTACGAGGTGCCGATCTCCTATCACGGCCGGACCTACGAAGAGGGTAAGAAGATCACCTGGAAAGACGGAATCGCCGCGCTATACTATATGATCCGCTTCCGATTCACGGATTGATCGCCCATTGAAAGCATCTCAGGTATTTCGTTGCCCGTTCTTCTTTCGAATTGCGGCAGGGCACGATGTGTCGTGACCTACAAAGCTAGCCGCGCACGCCATCCGCCCAAAGCTCGTCCATGTAGTCGCGTAGCGCTTCCTTCAGCGAAAACTTCGGCGCGTACCCGAGTTCTGCTTTTGAGACGCTGATGTCCATTGGAATGCCGCGGCTCTTTTCCGCCATACTCAGGCCACTAACTTTCACTTCCGTTTTGGGCGTGAGCTCCCTGACAACCTGGGCCAGTTCTTCCGGGCCATACACGGCACCCGTGCCCGCATTGTAGGTGCGTTGTTTGGGATTCGCGGCTTGGCAAGCGAGAAATAGTGCCAACCCTACATCCTTGCCGTACACATACTCGTTGGGACTATAGATTTTGGCATCAATCGTTATTGGATCGCCTTTGATCATGCTCTGGGTCAAGTCACGCATGACCTTGCCGACGGTCGAGCCACCAACGTAAAAACCGCGGCCAAATACACCGCCGGGTCGGATAATGATCGTATCGAGATTGGTACATGGCAGTATATGCGTGAACTAAGTGCTCCGAGCAGACCTTCGTCGTGGCGTAAAGATTATGGCCGCCGATGGGATGAGTCTCGCGTATCAGGCTGTCGGTTATGTTGCCGCGATCATAGACGCCAAAGGTACTGACGTATACAACGCGTCGCAGTTTGCGCAGCCGGGACGCCTCCAGGACGTTGATTGTGCCGAGGATATTGTTAGTCGCACCGGTATAAGAGTTTTCCTGGACGCGCGAGCCAATCAATCCGGCGGTGGAGACCAGCGTGTCGACGTTGAATTTTTCCAATGCGCTGAGCAACGCGGGCAAATCGCGCATGTCGGCGGCGACCACATCCGCTTTGTCCTTGCCGACAACTTTGTCGATGTAATCGCGATTGGGCGAGAGATCGAAAAGCACGACCTTGTGGCCGGCGTCGACGGCGTGCCGCGCGGCGTTCGTTCCAATCAGTCCAGCGCCGGTGATGAGAATATTCATGTGAATATCCCTCCCTTTTCGCGGCTCACATTAGTAAGCGCAATCGTAGCTGTCAATTGCCGAGGTTTTCGCTTGCCTTGAGCTATGTTTGAAGCTAGGTTTCGCTCACAGAAAGGACATTAGTCCAAGAGACCTAAGACATCAGCCGTACCTGAAAGAGAGGCGTTCGATATGCTGATTCAAAGTAGGAAGAGATTGCTATTCGGAATGATCGCTGCTGCGCTTCTGATCACCACGATCCCAGTATCTTTTGCCGTGGCCCAGGGCATCAAGATCAAAGTCGGCAGGACCGTCGGCGGGAGCGGCTTTCATATCCCGTCCTACGTGGCGATGGACAAAGGTTTCTTCAAGGGCGAAGGACTGGATGCCGCCTTTATTGCCACCACCGGCGGGGTGCTCGTGCGCGCGGCGATTGCCAAGGAAATTGACTTTGTGCCTATTCCGGCCGGCGGCTCAGAGGCGATACTCCAGGGAGCGCCGCTCATTTTTCTTGTGGGCCAGTCACTGATTTCACAGTGGACGCTGACGACGGCGCCGGACATCAAGCGGGTGGAGGATCTCAAGGGCAAGACGATCGGTCTCGGCCGGCCCGGCTCCGCAGACTACAGCGAGATCGTGGTGACCTTAGGGAAACACTTCAAGATGGAGCCGGGTAAAGACTATAAAGTGATCGCCTTCGGCGGCGAACCGGATAGGATCGCAGCTCTAGTCAACCGTTCGATTCAGGCAGGCGTGCTTTCCTTCCCCCATGCCGCCCGGGCGGAGAAGGAGGGCATGAAAGTTTTGCTAAAAACAGGCGACTATATTCCCAGGCTCGGAGGTAGCTTCCTCACGCATAAGGATCATCTCAAGGATAAGCGCGATACGGTCAAACGTTTTGTCCGAGCCATGGCGAAAGCGGACGAATACGTCAAAGCCAACAAGAAAGGAACCATCGAGGTCATCCAAAAATATTTCGAAATCAATGATGCGGCCGTCAACGAGGGAATTTACAAGCAGGTAGCCAACGCTTTTTCGCCCGAACTTCCCTCTGACCTGGTCAAAGCGTTGTTTGAATCGCGAGCGACACCTGAGCTTGGCTGGCCGAAGGGAAAACCGCTTCCTGATCTCGAGCAGTACGTCGCCCGTGATCTGCTGAACGAAGTCATTAAGGAGTTGGGGATAAAGCCGTCGAAGTAGCCGGGCCTCACTCTTTGTTTAGAAGGTTTTTGTTTCCTCGGGGCGCCAGCGGCTGAGATGGCTCTCTAGCTTCTTGACCCACAGGGTCAGGCCCAACGACAATCCCATAAAGATTGCCACGCCGACAAACACCACATCCACTTTGTAGTTGGTCGCCGCCGAGGCGATCATGTAGCCTAGTCCCTCACTGGCGCCGAAGAATTCGCCAACAACGACCCCCAAGACCGCCCTGCCGATGGCCAACCGCAGCCCGGCCACAATGTAGGGGACGGAGTTGGGCAGGACGACGGTTTTCATGACCTGCCACTCATTGGCGCCGAAAGATCGGACGACATTCACGAGAACCTGATCGACATTTTTTACCCCTTGCTGAGTGTTGATCAGCAAGGGAAAAACCGCGCCGATAAAAACGATCATCACCTTTGACCACATGCCGATGCCGAACCAGAGAATAAAAAGTGGCAGAAAAATGAGTCTGGGGGTGGCATTGAGCACCGTTACGTACGGATCGACCATCGCGTCGATGATTTTCGATCGTCCCGCGATGAGCCCCAACGGCAAGCCCACCGCGATGGCGAGAGCGAGACCGAAAAGAAATTCGACGGAGCTAACATAGAAGTGGTGCTGAATTTTGTTTTCAACGACTAGTTGATAAAACGCCTCGACGACGCGTGTGGGCGTCGTGAAAAAGAGTGTGAGACCTCGGGGTAGCGCAACCAGGCGAGGAAGCGTCTCCCACGCCAGCATCAGGATCAGGATAAACCCCCATCCCAATAAATAATGCTCGCGCTCGCTATAGAAATGAACCAGACGATTCATCGGCTTTCCTGCGATATCTTCCACGGCGCGAGGAGCGCCTCGAGTTTTCTCATCCCCTCGGTCATGACAACAGCGCCGATCATCAGCACCAAAATGCCCGCGAACATCTCGGGTAATTTGTAGGTGTCGCCAAAGCGCGAGATGGCAAAGCCGATGCCCTCCGAAGCCGCGTAAAATTCTCCTACGATGATGCCTACCAATCCTCGGCCAAGGGCGATCCGGGCTCCCGCCGCGATGTAAGGCAGCGTGCTCGGAAAAATGACCTTGAGGTATAAGTCTCTTTCCTTTCCGCCAAAAGAACGAACGACATTGATGAGCAGGCGGTCCGTGGATCTGACTCCCGCGAAGGTATTGAAGATGAAGGGAAAGACCGAGAGGAGAAAGACCAACATCGCTTTGGCTAACAAACCCACGCCAAAGACAACGATCATCAGCGGCGCTAAGGCCACCAGCGGACTGGCATAAAGGGCCGTCAGAAACGGGTCGAGGGTATACTCCGCCCTCTTTCGCCAACCCATAAACGCTCCGATAGGAATGCCAAATAGAATAGCCAGACTGAAACCCCATAAAAAGGCGCGGCTACTCACGGCCAGGTCGCGCCACAGGGCGCCGTGGATGACCTGTTCTTTCAAAGCGACGGCGATGAGGGATGGTTTGGTAAAAAAGAATGGATTGAGGGGAATCACAAAAGTGAGCAACAGCTCCCAAATAACGATTAAGGCCAGGACGGACACCGTCCCGAGAATCGCCCGGTAGTGCTCTTGATAAAATGTTCTAAGCTCCATATTCGGATCGGGTTGTTAGCTCGTCTTTCAAAGTGTTCCAAATCGTCGCCTTGATATCGTTGAATTCCGGCGTCAACCTCATCTCGTAGTCTCGCGGCCGCGGTAGTTGAATCTGCAAAATTTCCTTGGTGCGACCCGGGCGCGCCGTCATGACGATTACGCGGTCGGACAGATAAGCGGCCTCTTCAATGCTGTGAGTGACAAACAGTACGGTCTTTTTCGACTGTTCCCAGATCTGTAACAACTCCGCCTGCATCAAGTCCCGAGTCTGCGCGTCCAACGCAGCGAACGGTTCGTCCATCAACAAAACATCCGGCTCTGTCGCCAATGCCCGGGCGAGGCCGACGCGTTGCTTCATGCCGCCGGAAAGCTCGTGGGGGTAGTGGTTTTGGAAGCCAGACAAACCCACGAGTTTAATTAGCTCGCCGGCGCGCTCTGCTCTCCGTGCTGCGGCAATGCCTTTTAGCTCCAAGCCCAATTCTACGTTGGCTGCTACGGTTCTCCAAGGCAGCAGTCCGAACTCTTGAAAGACCATGGCGCGCTCTTGGCTCGGCCCCGTGATGCGCGCGCCGTTCAGTTGCATCTCCCCGGTATCGGGTTTGATGAGGCCGAGAAGTATATTGAGAAAGGTGCTTTTGCCGCAACCGGATGGTCCGACGATGCTCACGAACTCTCCTTTGGCGACTTCGAGGTTGAAATCATTCAGAGCGGTGACGGGCTCTCGGTTCTTCGGCTTGAAGACCACGGAGATGTTTCTGGATTGTATGAAAGGAGGCATGGTCGACCAGCAATCACAGAAGGTCTCTTGGACTACTTCAATCCCAACTCCTGATTCACTTCCCGCTGCAAGCTAAAGTCGAAAATCTTCGCTGCGGGCACCGGCTCTTTGAGCTTCAACACTGCGGCGTCGGCACGGAGGAAGTCCTCGACTTCCTTGTCTGTCGGCAAACCAATGGCGGTAAACGCAGGGCGGGCGAGGCGATAGGATTCCAGCGCGACGGCGAGATCGACTTTCAGATAATTCGCCAGCACTTCGGCCGTGCCGCGCTCGTTTTCCCAGAAGTAGCGGTGTGCGCGCGAACGGGCGCGCAAAATTCGCTTGACCAACTCGCGGCGCTCGCGCAGCAGTTTATCGGAGAAGGCGAGGCCGTTTTGCAGATTGGGCAAATCGTCAAGAGTACTACCGTGAATCCGCAGCTTGAACTTATCTCTGGCCAAGATGACCGTCGGCGGAGACAAAGCCGCAAGGTGGATGACTCCGCTCACTAAACTCTGCAACTGCGCGGGAACATCGCCGCCGATTACTACGGTGATATCCTTGTCGGGATCCAAGCCGGCCTTTTGCAGCAGGCGAATCCCGGCGAGGTGCTGGGAGCCGCCCATTGTCGTGGTTCCGAAAACTTTGCCTTTGAGCTCGCTCAAGGATTTGACTTCCGGTTTAGTAACCAGCCAGAAGAGATTTTTCTTAAGACTTTGGGAGACTACTTTGGCAGGCAGTTCGGTTCTCTCCATGGCTCGGATGATCGTGCCGACATTATTGATTGCGTGGGCGTCGCCGCTCAGTAGCGCTGTTACGCCGATATTACCCCGGACTTGCACGACGTCGGCCAATAATCCTTCTTGTCGAAAGAAACCGCGATCTTGAGCGATGTACAGGTCAACGGAGGCGATACTGCGGCTAGGATAAGTGATAACAATGCGGTCCAAACTCTGCTGGGCAAGCGCGGCGGAACTGATCACGATTGCTAGCAGGATCGCGCCGGAAATTCTGACAATGTGAAAGCCTGACATGCAGCTTTCGATGTTTAGTTTAATCAGCATGGATGTCAACCGGATCTGTGCTTAGGCGAACGACTCAGGGGGCTCGGGGAATGTCTTTTTGGCCCTCGGCTAATCGACGCGCGCACGTAAGAAAGCCGGTGTGAGCGACCATACGGTGTTGAGGGCGCGCGCTCATGCCTTTAAAGTGCCAGAAGCGCATTAGAGTTTCCATCGTCTCGATACATGCGAACCGTTGATCATCGCGCAGCGCATCCACTAGACTCTTCACTTGCAAAACCGTCGGCAGATAGCAGAGTAAAATTCCGCCGGGCCGGAGCGCCGTCCACGCGCGTTGGATAACCTGCCAGGGCTCGGGAAGATCGAGAATCACTCGGTCCATGCCGGTTTCTTCAATCTCAAGGGCAATGTCGCCAATCTTCACAACCCAATTAGGCGCCGGTCCGAAATAGCGCGCGACATTTTTCCGTGCCAGCTCGCCAAAGTCTTCGCGGATCTCATAAGAGATCAACTGACCGTCCCTGCCAATTGCGCGCAGCAAGGCTATGCTCAACCCGCCCGCCCCGACTCCGGCTTCGACCACCCGCGCACCCGGAAATAGGTCTGCCCATACCAATATCGGCCCGATGTCTTTGGGATAAATCACCTGGGCGCTGCGCGGCAGATTGGGAATCAGTTGCGGCAGACTCGGGCGAAAAACCAAGAAGGGCTCATTCAACGAGGATCGGACGACGCTGCCTTCGTCGCGCCCGATGATGTCGTCGACGGCGATCTTGCCGCCACGAATCGAAATTGCGCGCCGTGGATCGAGCCGCGCGAGATACTCGCGCTCTTTGCGGTCGAGGAGAACGACGGGCTCCTCGATTTGAAACGGACCTTTTGGAAACGGTGAATTCACAGAAATAAATGGATGGACGCGCTTACTTGATCGTATATGAACCGAAGCCTTTTCGGTTCAACTCGCCGACCAACTCGCGCACGTCCTGAGAGCGTTTGAGATCGGCAATCAATAAAGCGTCGGGCGTGTCAACGACGACAGCGTCTTCAACGCCGAGAAGAACGACCAAACGGTCCGGCGCGTGGATCAGGCAATTCTTCGCTCCGAGTTCCAACCACCGGCCGTTGCCGGCAATGCCGTGAGCATCCTTGCGCATCATACGGTGAACTGCCGACCAACTGCCGACATCGCTCCACCCGAAATTTCCCTCCAGCGCCAAAACTCTTCCGTCGGAGCCTGCCTTTTCCAATACGGCGTAGTCGATCGAGAGGCTCGGCATCTTTTTGTACTGGCGCGCAATCACCGAACGGAGCGATGGATTAGGATTGGCCAGCGACCTTCCTTTTGCATTTTGATGGATAACTTCGAGCCCCTTCGCGATCGCAGGTTGGTATCGGGCCATGAGTTCGATCAGCGTCCGAGCCTTCCAGACAAAAATGCCGCTGTTCCACAGAGAGCCCCGGCGGATCAGTCGTTTTGCTGCCGCCAGTGTCGGCTTTTCGGTAAATCGTTTGACCCGATAAGCAGCCCCCCTGCGCCTGGCGCCAAACGCTTCGCCTTTCACGATGTAACCGTAGCCGGTTTCCGGGTATTCAGGGCGAATGCCGATGGTAATCAAATGATCGCCACGGATCGCCAGCTCGACCGCCGCGTTGAGCACACGCCGAAACGCCGCGACGTCGCCAACCCAGTGATCGGCCGGGAGAATGATCATTACTGCGTCGTCATTTGTTCGCATCACTTCCAATGCGGCTAATCCGATGCAGGGGGCGGTATTCTTGCCCTCGGGTTCAGCGAGAAAATTATTGCTGGGCAATTGATCCAGCTCTTTGCGCAGCGCGTTGAGCTGTTCCGCCACGGTGACAACGAGTGTTTGACTCCGACCGCACAGCGAAACGACACGCTCGACGGTTTCTTCGATCAAACTCTTTTGGCTGAGAATCTTGAGCAGCTGTTTCGGCCGCTGCGCGCGACTAAGCGGCCAAAACCGTGTGCCTTTGCCGCCGGCAATGATCACGCTGAAACAGTTCGTTGCCATTAAGTCGTCCCGGTTGATGAGATTGCGAGGTATAGTACGGTAGGAAATATGGAGGATCAAGGCGCTCAATCGGAAACGCGATCCTGGGTAGTTCCGGCGCATCTTAACGACATTCGCCTCGACTCCTTCGCGCGCCAATGCTTACATCATCTCTCTCGCCGGGAAATCGAACAGGCGATCCGTGCGAAGCTCTTTCTGATCAATGGAAAAGTGGGAAGAAAAGGCGACTTGCTCTCCGGTGGCGACGTCCTGGTTTTTGCCGGGTCCAAGCAGTGGTGCGCCTTACATCCGTTGCCTGATTCCGACCTCGACGTCTCAATTATTTACGAAGATTCGACAATCTTGGCGCTCGATAAGCCCGCTGGTATCGCAACCCATGGTTTTTCGGGAAGAGATACTGACACATTGGCCAATTTTCTTCTCGCAAAGCGGCCGAATCTCGTCAGCGTCGGCAAAAGTCGCTGGGAGCCGGGGCTCGTCCACCGACTCGATCGAGAGACCTCGGGACTCGTGCTGGTCGCTAAAAGCCAGTCTGCCTTCGAGCACCTGCGCTCGCAATTTCACCGACGACAGATCAAAAAAATTTACCGGGCGCTGGTCTGGGGAGTCAGTCTAACCCGAGGTGTAATCGACTTTCCATTAGCGCACGATGCGCGCGACAAGCGCCGCATGCGCGTGTCGACTCGATTGACGCAAAAATCGACACAACGAAAGTGGAGCGCAATGACGCGCTACCGGATGCTTGGACGCTCTTCCGGATTCAGCTGGCTCGAGATCGAAATGACAACCGGCGTCACGCATCAAATCCGGGTTCATTTGGCTGCCATTGGCCATGCCATTGTCGGCGACTCTTTATACGGCGCGAACGCTACCGAAACATTCGGTCTCGAGCGCCACTTTTTGCACGCCAGCAGTTTGGAATTTCGCCATCCGGACGACGGCCGGGTCGTGAAGCTTAATGCGGAGTTGCCTAGCGATCTTCGGGCGGTACTGAAGCGACTTAATTTGAGGTTTTAAGCGGCGCTGCTGCGAATGCCTTTGGCCTTGGCGCAGCTGCCGCAAAAGTTATTGAGCGTGCCGGCTTCTTCCATCCAACCCTCGTCGAGGTTGTGACAGATCTTTTTGCACTCGTAGCAGATGAAATAGAGGCCATCAATGCTCTTGTTGATTTTCTCACGATTGAGCACGCGACCCCGGAGTTTTTCGACGCGAATGCCGAGGAGTTCTTCGTAATTTTTCTTTATTTTGCGTCGGCCGGCTTCGTCACTTGGCAGATCCTCGTCTTCCGATTCCTCGTGCGTGCCGTCGTCGATGTAGTCGTGAGTGCGATCTTTGGCCGCGCGTCCAGCACTTTTCCTTTTTGTCCGTGGCATCTTTCTCTTAGGCGCTCCCTTATATTTGATCGTCATCGTCGCGAGAGAACGGCAGTTGAGGCAAATTTATTTCATAATGAACGGTGCTTTTGTTGTCAATACCGGCGAGTCTGATTGAGTTCCGGTCAATGGTCTAACCGACCGACTGCAATTGCGAAAATAAAAACAACAACGCGGAAGGTTGGCGATTTATCCAACCCTCCGCGTTGGTATTAAAAGAGCGAATTAGTGAAAATGTTTTACTGCTTGATCGCCGCGGCGCGCCGTTGCAGATAGGCGTTGCGTACCGCGCCGTACAGGTCAACCGTCGATTCCGCCACGCGCTCGAAACGGTCTAGATTGAGCGAGCGTTCATTGACAATATCAGTAGCTCTTCCTCCAATGCTCGCGTACCAAGGGATGAAATACGTATATGGAGTCATCGCGATGTCGAAAGCGTAACCGATCCCGTCACGAACCGTGAGCGGCGGGAGTAACGGCAGCACTAAATAGGGGCCGGGCCCCATGCCCCAAACGCCGAAGGTCTGACCCGTGTCTTCGTCTTTTTGCTCGATGCCGAAAGCGTCCTTCGCAACATCAAAAAAGCCCACGAGGCCGATCGTGCTATTGATAGTAAACCTGGTCAATTCGGTGCCTGCGCCCGTCAGTTTGAGCTGCAAAGTGTTGTTCACCACGCGGCGGACCACTGCGAGATTGTCGAAAAAATTATGAAAACCGCGCTGGACAGGGTCAGGAAAAATAAAATCCCAAGCCGTGGCGACGGGTTTGAGAATATAGCGATCGAGAACTTCTCGATTGAACGTGAACATTTTTTCGTTGAAACCTTCCCAGGGATCGTCTTCGAAGTCTTCACCGGCTGTCGCGGCCGCCGCCATTGCGCCGACGTCTGCGGCAGTGATCTCAACAGTCTCTTGGCTGCCGACTTCGTCGAGTGCGACAGTTTCCACCATTGGATCAATACCCTCGCTTGCTACGATAGGCTCCTCTGCGCCAGCCGAGCGTATCATCAATAGGGACAGGGCGAGCCCTAAGATCAACACTTTGGTCATCAAGAATCGCTGAATCCAATGCCAGAAACCACTCTTCATCGCTGTCTCCTTCCGCATGCTGTTGTCACTTACATGAACTCGTTATAGGGGTCAAGCCTCGCGGTGAATTTACCTAGTAAGGCTAGGACGAACCGAGACTAGCCAAAAGCATGCCATCGTCGTGGGGTTTCGAGGAATAGCCAAAGATGGCAATTTGATGAGTTTATTTCGCTCCATCATGACTACCTATTAGCACCTAAGTTGTGTCGAAGTGACAAAATGTCGCCTCGGTGTCAATTTCATAGCAAAAAGGTATCTTTTGTCCGCCGTGCATCGTTTTCACGCAAGTTTGCACGGTCTCAGTGGATCGGCTATTTTTAAGATCATGGCTACTGCTGCTAATCAGCCTAGGATCGTTCTCGGCGTAACCGGCGGGATCGCCTGTTACAAAGCGGTCGAACTCGTCAGGCTGTTGGTCAAGACCGGTTACCGAGTTCAGGTCATCATGACCCGCGGCGCTGTGGAATTCGTCACGCCCCTGACTTTTCAAACTATGTCCGGCAATCCCGTCGCGACTGAAACATTTAATCTGACTCAGGAATCGGAAATCGGGCATATTAACTTGGCGGACTCCGCTGATCTTTTTGTCATCGCGCCGGCCACCGCCAACGTGATCGGCAAGTTTGCCAATGGCATCGCTGACGATTTATTGACAACCGTGCTGATGGCTACCCAGGCGCCGGTTCTGATTGCGCCGGCGATGAATGTCCACATGTACGAAAATCCAATTCTCCAGGAGAATCTGCGCAAGCTTCGCCGGCTCGGCTACCATGTGATGGAACCCGCGGAGGGGTTTCTCGCTTGTGGCTATGAGGGCAAGGGTCGGCTGCCCGACGCAGAAAAGATTGCGGAAGCGATCGGCGGCCTGCTCAAGAAAAGGGATCTGGACAACGAAAAATTATTGATCACCGCCGGCCCGAGTCGCGAGCCGCTGGATCCGGTTCGCTATATTTCCAATCGGTCATCGGGAAAGATGGGGTATGCGCTGGCGCGCGCCGCCGTGCGCCGCGGCGCTGAGGTAACTCTGATCAGCGGGCCAACGGCGCTGGAACCTCCTGCCGGCGCGCGCCTGATTTCCGTGACCACCGCGGCCGAAATGCGCGCCGCTGTTATCAAGGAATTTGCTCAATGCACCGCGATCATGATGGCGGCAGCAGTGGCCGATTATCGTCCCGCAATGGTTTCCGACCAAAAAATGAAGCGCGGTAAAGGACCCGTCGAGTTACGACTCGAGCCCAATCCGGACATTTTGAAAGAGTTGAGCGACAACAAAAACAGCAAATTATTAGTCGGTTTTGCCGCCGAAACCGAAGAACTCACCGCCAATGCCGAAAAGAAACTGCGCGAGAAGAATCTCGACATGATCATCGCCAACAACGTCACTGAGGCGGGCAGCGGCTTTGACGGCGATACCAACATCGCGACGATTCTTGACCGTACCGGCGCCAAGCGGCCGCTTCCGCTGATGAGCAAAGACGAATTGGCGGATTGTATCTATGACCATTTTCTCGCTCTGAAAAGCCAGCGCTGAGATGGGTACTCCGCGGGAGCCCAAGCCGGCGAAATACTTCGTCGCTCTTCTTTCGTCTTCACCCGATCTTTTGACTGCCGTCGAAAGCGAATTAACGGCTATTCTTGGCGAGGTCGATGGCCGAAGTGAAGTGATGCCCTGGACCGCTTCCAAATTCTACGAAAAGGAGATGGGCGCGGGTTTGCTGCGCCGTTTCGTGTCATTCTTGCCGCTCGCGTCACCAGGAAATCTCGCTGCCGCTAAAATACAGACGCAACGCATCGAGGAACAATACCGAGAGCGTGGGTTGAGCGGACGACGGGTGAATCTCGACCCGGGCTATCTTGACGCGTACAAAGTCGTCCTCGGGTCTACCAAAAATGCCTGCCAGCGAATCTATCTCCATTCGGGTATTTATGGCGAAGCGACGCTGCTGTATTACGACGGCGGTTTTCACGGTTTTGATTACACCTATCAAGATTATTTGTGGCTCGAGACGCTTGCCTTTTTTACGACCCTGCGAGAAGCATACCTGGCACAGTTAAGACAGCTCGGTTGAAATTTCGCTCGCACCGTTTAAGCCGCTAGCGTTATTGCTAGTCGCAACTCTCCGGTGATAAGATCCGCGAGTGAAAGGATTGATTTACCTTGGCTGAAGAGAGCGGCAGCGAAGAGTTTGCAACACTGGTCATCTCCTTGCGACGTCATTTGCAGCGGCGACAGCGCAGGGGAATTAGAATTCTGCCTGGAAGCAGCCTCGCCGAAGTGAAACCAGCCGCAGTGAGAGCAGTCGAGCTCTGGGGTGGAACCGTGGATGATCTATTCGCCCAGAACGCGGAGGCGCTCAAAGCAAGGAGTCTCGAAGAATTGCGTGCCGCCATTGGCGATTGCCGTCTCTGCAAGCTCTGCTCGGGCCGAACCCACCTGGTGTTCGGCGTAGGCAATCCGAAAGCTGCGTTGATGTTCGTCGGTGAAGGACCGGGTCGAGACGAAGATCTTCAGGGAGAGCCGTTTGTCGGCCGCGCCGGCCAGCTTCTCACCGATATTATTACCAAGGGTATGGGCATGAAACGGGAAGATGTTTACATCGCCAACGTAGTCAAATGCCGCCCGCCGGAAAACCGCAATCCTGAACCCGACGAAGTGGCGGCCTGCGAGCCTTTCCTGAAGAAACAAATCGACTTGGTGCAACCGCGTGTCATCGTTGGTCTCGGCAAATTTGCCGTCCAGACGTTGCTGCAAAGCAAGATTCCGATCACCAAACTGCGAGGCAATTGGCACAGTTATCACGGCATTAAACTGATGCCGACGTTTCATCCGGCCTATTTGTTACGCAACCCGGCGGACAAGAAACTGGTCTGGGAAGACATCAAAAAAGTCATTCAAGAGCTGCGCGGTGAAAACGCTTAGAATTTATTTTTGTCTTTCATTGCTGGTGGCCGGTGCGTCGGTGTTGGCGCAGTCGAAGGACGCTTCGACGCCCCACGTGGATCTCATTTCGATCGACGGCACCATCAATCCCGCGGTCGATGACTTCATCCGAGAAAGTATCAATCGATCGAAAGCGAACGCCGCCCGGGCTTTGATTATTCAGCTCGATACCCCGGGGGGGCTATTGACCTCTACTCGAACGATCGTCAAAGAGATGCTCGGTGCGCCGGTGCCGGTGATCGTTTACGTGGCTCCGAGCGGCGCGGGCGCGGGTTCAGCAGGTGTGTTCATCACCATGGCGGCGCATATTGCGGCAATGGCCCCGGGAACGAATATCGGTGCGGCCCACCCGGTGGCTGGCGGCGGCCAGGAAGTCAAAGGCGTGATGGGCGAGAAGATTGAAAACTTCACTGCCTCTTTCGCCGAGAGCATCGCGCAGCAACGCGGCCGTAATACCGAGTGGGCGATTCAAGCGGTACGGAAAAGCGTATCGATCACGGAGAAAGAAGCGCTGAAGATCAAAGTCATCGATGTCGTAGCCAAGGACATCAACGATCTGCTTGAGCAGGCCCATGGCCGCAAAGTGGACATCGACGGGCGCAAGCATGAGCTGTCACTTAAGGGCGCCCGCGTCGAACGCTATGGGATGAGCCTCAAGCAAAAGGTTCTCAATACCATCGCCGATCCGAATATCGCGTATTTGCTCATGATGGCGGGGATTCTCGGCCTCTACATGGAGTTTTCCCATCCCGGGGTGATCTTTCCCGGCGTGGCCGGAGCGATTTGTCTGTTGCTGGCTTTCGCGTCTTTGCAGCTGCTGCCGATCAACTATGCCGGGCTCGGGTTGATCATTCTCGGCATCGGCCTGCTGATCGGCGAGGCGTTCGCGCCCAGCTTCGGCGTGCTTGGCGTCGGCGGGATTATTTCTCTAGCGTTGGGCTCTTTTTTTCTCTTCGACACGGAGGGTTCCGACCTGATCGTCGATCGCTCGATTATTCTTACCGCTGTCGCGACCCTGGGCGGCTTTGTGTTGGCCGTGAGCTACCTGGTTTTTCGCTCGCAGAAGTCGAAACCGGCATTGGGGATGGAGGGGCTCATCGGCGAAATCGGCGAGGTGAGAGGCAAGCTGATTCCTGCGGGCAAGATTTTTGTTCATGGGGAATACTGGAACGCGCGAGCAGACAGCGAGATCGACGTCGGTGAGAAGGTGGAGGTGGTTGGCTATGAGGGGATGAGTCTCAAAGTGCGGCGATCATCCCAGGACGCGTGAGGAGGTCGGCATGTTTGGTTTTGGAGCGCCTGTGACTTTTCTGATCCTCGTCGTGGTGGCGATCATTAGCGGCGTTAAGATTTTGAAAGAATACGAACGGGCGGTTGTCTTTCGGCTTGGCCGCATGGTGGGCGTGCGCGGTCCCGGCATCGTCTATATCATTCCGGGAATCGAGAAAATGGTCAAAATGGACCTGCGCACGGTGACGATGGACATTCCGCCGCAGGACGTGATTACGCGCGACAACGTTTCGGTGAAAGTGAACGCCGTGCTCTATTTCCGCGTGCTCGAACCAAGCCGGGCGGTGATTGAAGTCGAAAATTATCTCTTCGCTACTTCGCAGTTGGCTCAGGTGACTTTACGCAGTGTGTGCGGCCAAGCCGAGCTCGACGAGCTGTTAGCGGAACGAGAACGAATCAACAACCGTATTCAAGAAATTCTCGATCAACAAACCGATCCCTGGGGGATCAAGGTTGTCTTGGTCGAACTCAAGCACATCGACTTGCCGCAGGAAATGCAACGAGCAATGGCAAAACAGGCTGAAGCAGAGCGCGAGCGGCGCGCCAAGGTTATTCATGCCGATGGCGAGTTTCAAGCCTCGCAAAAGTTGGCCGATGCGGCCGAAGTCATCGGCAAACAGCCGATGGCGTTGCAACTGCGTTTTCTCCAGAGCCTGGTTGAAGTCGCGTCGGAGAAAAATTCGACGACGATTTTCCCCGTGCCGATCGATTTGCTGACGCCGTTCCTCAAGAGAAACGATCAGACATAGCCCAACCGATCGAAAGACCCGCTCGCATCGATCCATTTGAATCATGGTAGGGGCAGGCATGGCCTGTTCCTGTACGCAGTCGTTCATGAATCTTGAAGAATTCACTTACGAACTTCCCGAATCCCTGATCGCGGCATTCCCCAGCCGCGAGCGTGAAAAGTCGCGTTTGCTCGTGCTCCGCCGCGCCACGGGTGAGATGGTTCACAGCGTTTTTTCCGACCTCGGTGAGTTTCTCGACTCGGGCGATCTCTTGGTGCTCAACGACACGAAAGTTTTTCCCGCTCGCCTGCGCGGGAAAAAAGACAGCGGAGGCAAGGTCGAAGTGCTGTTGCTGGAGCGATTTCCCGACGCGGACCGCAGCTTGTGGATCGCCCTGGTGGACGCCGCGAAAAAACCGCGGGTCGGCGGCGTGCTCAATTTTAGCGAGCGCATGACCGCACAGGTGATCGGTGATCTGGGGCGTAGCCGTTTTGGTCTCGAGTTTCATCACGACGGCGAGTTCAGCGAGCAACTCAAAGCTCTCGGCGAGCCGCCGTTACCGCCCTATGTGCGGCGCCAGCGCGCTACGGAGGCGCTGGATTGGCAGCGCTATCAGACGGTGTATGCCGCCCAATCGGGAGCCATTGCGGCACCGACGGCGGGTTTTCACTTCACTCCGGAGCTGTTCGCGACACTGGAAGCGAGAGGCATCGAGCGCACACTGTTGACCCTCCACGTCGGGCCGGGTACTTTTCAACCACTGCGCGAAGCCGAGATCGAAAACCATCGCATGGAGGGGGAGCGGTACAGTCTCAGCGCAGCATCTGCGGACAAAATTAATCGCACCAAGCAAATGCGCGGTCGCGTGGTGGCAGTCGGTTCGACGACCACGCGAGCTCTCGAATGGATCGCACTTCAGACAGGCCGGATCGTCGCAGACGAGGGCATCGCGCGACTCTACATCCGCCCGGGTGATTCGTTTCGCATTTTGGACGCGCTGATCACGAACTTTCACTTGCCGGGCTCGACGCCATTGGTCCTCGTGGCAGCGTTTGCCGGCTTGGATTTTGTACGACGGGCTTATCGAGAAGCGATCGAAAAAAAATATCGGTTCTACAGCTATGGCGATGCGATGCTGATCCTCTAGAATTTTGGATTTTGGATTGAAAAACTCGTGGCTGTCAAAGACCCTTCTTCCAGCTTCCTAATTTTAGTCCGGTAATCGAAAATCCAAAATCGAAAATCTAAAATTGAACAATGTCCAGTCATTTCACAGTCATCAGAAAAGACCCCGATACCAATGCCCGGCTTGGCCGCCTCGTGACGGCCCACGGCGCTGTCGAAACGCCGTGCTTCATGCCGGTCGGAACGCAGGGGACCGTCAAAGCGATGTTGCCGCGAGATTTGCGGGAGATGGGCTGCCAGATCCTGCTCGGCAACACCTATCACCTCTACTTGCGGCCCGGGCACGAATTGATCCGCCAACTGGGCGGCTTGCACCGCTTCATGGGTTGGGACGGTCCGATATTGACCGACAGCGGGGGTTTCCAGGTCTTCAGTTTAGGCGCGACGCGCAAGATCACCGAAGAAGGCGTACGTTTTCAGTCGCACTTGGACGGTGCGACTCATTTGCTTACTCCTGACAAGGCGATAGCAATCCAAGAGGCGCTGGACAGCGACATCGCGATGGTGCTGGATGAATGCATTCCCCACGATGCGCCGCGTGATTATGTTCATGCGTCCACCGCGCGGACGATTCGCTGGGCCGAGCGCTCCTTCCGTGCCCGCAGCGCGCCAGGCCAGCTGATGTTCGGCATCATTCAAGGCGGATTGTTCCAAGACTTACGCCGATGGTGCGTCGACGCAATGACGCGAATGGCTTTCGACGGCTTTGCCGTTGGCGGACTAGGCGTCGGCGAAGGAGAGGAAAAGCTCCATGCCATCGGCAATTTTACCGTCGAATTATTGCCGGAGACCCACCCACGTTATTTGATGGGCGTGGGCCGGCCCCAAGACATCGTCAGTGCCGTGCGCGCCGGCTACGATATGTTCGATTGCGTCATTCCCACCCGCAACGCCCGCAATGGCACGCTGTTTACTTTCCACGGAAGACTGAATATCAAACGCGCGGAGTTCGGCGGCGATCCGCGGCCGCTGGATGAAGCCTGCGGTTGTTATTGTTGCCGCAACTTCTCGCGCGGTTATTTGCGTCATCTGTACATGGCCGGGGAAATTCTCTCTGCGCAGTTAAATAGCCTGCACAATCTTTACTTTTATCACCGGCTCATGGATAAGTGTCGGGAAGCGATTCGCGAGGGTCGATCCGCCTGGACGGAGCTAGGCAAAATCGGCGACAGCGCGTGAATCAACCATTCTAGGAGGAATCATGATCGATATTGCTTATGCGCAAGGCGCGCCGGGAGCCGCGGGCCCGGGTCCCCTTATGACGCTCATCCCGTTCGTTCTGATTTTCATCATCATGTACTTTATGGTGATTCGGCCGCAGCAAAAAAAGTCGAAGGAACACCAGGAGCTGCTCAACAAGCTGAAAAAGAACGACGAAGTGATGACCTCCGGAGGAATTTACGGTAAAGTGATCGACTTAAAGGAAACGGTGGTGACGTTGGAGGTGGCGCCGAACGTAAGAATCCGTGTGCACCGGCCTCAGATATCAGCCATACTCACCGGCGAAAAAGCAGCCAAAGAAGGAAAGGAATAAGGGGAATGCGACAGAGCGTTCTGACGCGACTGATTATATTTGGCATCGCTACTTTGGCGGCCGTGATTTACCTGGTTCCGACCTTTGTGACGCCGCTCCCGGACTGGTGGAGCCGTCTTCTACCCGCGGACAAGATTCACTTGGGACTGGATCTCCAGGGGGGCACCCATCTCGTTCTTGAAGTGAAGGTGGACAAGGCGATCGAAAATAATGTGGAACGAATTAGGGGCGATTTAGTAAATGTTCTGCGCGAGAAAGGGGTTTCGGGCGTCTCGGTGGAAAGGCTCGAAGGCACGCAAATTCAAGTCAAGGTTCCCACAGCAAACGCAGAGCGCGTGCGCGGAATACTTAAGAGCGATTTTGGTCACCTCGTGGAGGCTAAGACGCCGCAAACCAGCGGCGGCATCAGCGAATATTATTTGACTTTGAGCAAAGAAGAGCTTCGTTCACTGCGCGATTATGCCGTCGACCAGTCTTTGGAGACGATTCGCAACCGGATCGACCAGTTTGGCGTGAGCGAGCCGATCATTCAGCGTCAAGGGCAGACGGGCATCTTAATCCAGTTACCCGGAATCCAAGACCCGGAGCGGGCAAAGGAGATCGTCGGCAAGACGGCGTTGTTGGAGTTCAAATTGGTCGATGACACGGTCAATGTAGAAGATGCGATAAAGAACGGTCCGCCGCCCGGCCGCCAGGTGCTCTACGGCCACGCGGGAAAAGAAGAGGGGCTGGCGGTGGAGAAACAAGCTTACGTCCTGGAATCGAGGGCGTTGATGACGGGTGAATACATTCAGGACGCGCGCGTGCGGCCGGCCGAGCAGCTTCACGGAGCCTCCGTAGAGCTGATATTGAACGCCAGCGGCGCGCGGCTGTTTGAACAAATCACTGCGGCTAACGTCAAACGGCGGCTCGCCATCGTCCTCGATAATCGAGTCTATTCGGCGCCGGTGATCCAGGAGCGGATCGGCGGCGGCCGGGCATCGATAACGGGAAATTTCGAAATTAAAGAAGCGAGGGATTTGGCGATCGTTCTCCGAGCGGGCGCGTTGCCGGCGCCGGTTGAGATTGCCGAAGAGCGCACGGTCGGACCTTCCCTCGGCCAGGATTCGATCCAGAAAGGGATCACCTCGTTTATCGTCGGCGGCAGCGTCGTGGTCATTTTCATGACCATCTACTACAAAGGCGCGGGACTGATTGCCGTCGGCGCACTGATTTTCAATATTCTGTACATGATGGCAATCCTAGCCGGCTTCCAGGCCGTTTTAACCCTGCCGGGTATCGCCGGCATCGTGCTCACGGTGGGCATGGCGGTAGACGCCAATGTTCTGATCAACGAACGCATCCGAGAGGAGCTGCGAGCGGGACGTGCGGTGCGCTCGGCTGTCGAAGCGGGATACAAAAATGCCTTGCCGGCGATATTGGACTCCAACATCACGACGTTTCTTTCGGGTGTGATTCTTTTTCAGTTCGGCACGGGGCCGGTCAAGGGCTTCGCCGTCACGCTGTGCATCGGTATCCTTACCACGGTGATTACCGCGGTGTATTTGACTCGCATCTACTACGATCAGCGAATGGCCGTGCGCAAATTGGAGCGCATCAGCATCTGAGAGGCCAACAATGGAACTCATCAGGCCCGGCACCAACATCCAATTTACCAGCTATCGCAAGATCGCGGTCATTCTCTCCACGGTCGTAAATCTCGCGGTGCTCCTCGCACTGTTCATTAAAGGACCCAACCTGGGTGTCGATTTCGCCGGCGGAACAATGGTCCACTTAAAGGTTCAGCAGCGAGTTACCATATCGGAAATTCGCCAGGCCCTCGAGAAGGTGAATCTGGGCGGTGCGGTGATTCAGAACTTCGGCGAAGCGGACGCCAACGAATATTTGGTCCGTTTGGAGAAGACCGCTGTCGAAATCGGGGCATTGGGAGACCAGATCAAGAAAAGCCTTACCGAGCAGTTCGGCCAGGGCAAATTCGAGATCCGTAGGATCGAGTACGTGGGACCGAAGGTCGGCGAAGATCTCCGTTTCCGCGCAACCATGTCGGTCATTGCGGCGACGATTATGATGGGGGTCTACATCTGGGTGCGCTTCGGCTCCGCCTTCGGCGCGGGAATGGGTCTGCACTTTGGTATCGGCGCGGTGATTGCTTTGATTCATGATGTTCTGGTCACGGTGGGCGCCCTGATGCTGGTGAATTACGAGTTCGATCTCACCGTTGTCGCAGCGCTGCTGACGATTGTCGGATTTTCGGTAAACGACACGGTGGTCATTTGCGATCGAATCCGCGAAAACCTGAGAAAAATAAGACGGGAAACTCTCGAGAAAATTGTCAATACCAGCATCAACGAAACGCTGAGCCGTACGATTTTAACGACCGGGACGGCACTTCTGGTGCTAACGTCCCTCTACCTTTTGGGCGGTGAGGTCATCAGGCCGTTTGCCTTTTCTCTGCTGGTGGGATTCGTCTCTGGAGTTTACTCGACGATCTTTATCGCTAGTCCGGTTATCCTTCTGTGGGAGCAACGCCCGGGAAGAAAAAAATGAATACAAAGGGCCAATTGGAGAATGGGACTTGTAAAACTATCGACCGAAAAAAGCGTCCGATCGGCTCTGAAAGGATTACGATTGCCGTTTTGCACTGCGCAATTCGCGCGCCGCAATCTATATTTTCACTCGTCCTTTTAGTCTAGATGCTAATCGGTCAGCACAAACGGTGGGTTCTCAAAGAAGCCGATCCACAGACCGTCGCTCGACAATCCGAACAATTAGATATCTCTCCCCTCCTCGCGCGTATTCTTGTCTTGCGCGATTTCGCCGACATCCAGTCGGCGCGCCGCTATCTGTCATCCAGTTTGCGCAGCGATCTCCCTTCGCCATTCCAAATGGCCGGCATGGAGCCGGCGGTACGACGCTTGGTTGAAGCAATCAAAAACAAGCAGCAAATCGGCATTTGGGGCGACTATGACGTCGATGGCACTACCGGAGCCGCCGTGCTCGTTTCCTTCTTGCGCGAAGTCGGCGCGCAGCCGATCTACCATGTTCCCCATCGCATCGAAGAAGGCTACGGTCTCAATACTGAAGGGCTCAGGCGATTTAAGGAGCGCGGCGTCGATTTGGTCGTCACTGTGGACTGCGGCATCTCCAACGCACAGGAAGTTGCGGCGGCGGGCGATATGGGGCTGGATGTCGTCGTTGTCGACCATCATCAGCCGCCCGAAGAACTTCCTCCCGCAGTGGCCGTGATCAACCCACATCGCAAGGACTGCGCTTTCCCCGACAAAGGGCTCTGTGCTGCGGGATTGGCTTTTTATCTGGTGATCGCGCTCCGCGCGAAGTTACGCGAACAAGGTTGGTTTGTAGGATCGGCGGATCCTGACATTCGCCGTTACCTCGACATCGTGACGCTTGGCACGATTGCCGACATGGTTCCGCTCAAAGGTGTGAATCGAACTCTGATTCGCCGCGGGCTTGCCGAGCTGGCGAGCTCCACGCGTCCCGGCGTCGTCGCGCTTAAGCAGGTAGCCGGCATCGCTGCCGGAGAAGTGAGCGCTGGACAAGTCGGCTTTCGTCTGGGACCACGCATCAACGCGGCGGGACGAGTGGATTACGGAATCAAGGTGGTCGAATTGCTGACCACTGCCTCCAATGACGTCGCGCTGCGTATCGCGCAGGAACTGGACGCTCATAACGGCGAACGCCGCGCGATCGAGGCGACGGTATTGGAGCAAGCGTTGGCGCAGGCAAGCAGCTGCGTTGACGGTGGAATGCGTCACTCTTTGGTTTTAGCGGGCGAGGGCTGGCATCCGGGCGTGCTCGGCATCGTTGCTTCACGGATCGTCGAAAAATATTATCGTCCTACGGTTGTGATCGGATTCAACGGCGGCGCAGGCAAGGGCTCGGCGCGCAGCATCCGCGGCTTTCATATGGTCGAGGGATTTCGCCGTTGCGCGGAACACTTGGAAAAGTTCGGCGGTCACGAATACGCCGGCGGCTTATCGATCCAATCGGCGAATTTGGAACATTTCGCCGAAGCCTTCGAAAGCGTCGCGCGGCAAATCCTCACGGCCGAAGACTTGTCGCCGTTGCTCGAAGTGGATGCGCAGTTACGCTTCTCCGATATCGGCTTTCCGTTGGTACGCGAGCTGGATGTGCTAAAGCCTTTTGGCGTCGGCAATCCGGAGCCGTTGTTCATAACGTCTCAAGTGGAAGTTTGTGAGCGAAAGGTTTTTTCTGCTGGGGTTCGCTACCGGCTGCGCGACGGTGGTCGTGTGATCGGCGGCGTAATCTTCGGCGTGGATAATGATTATCCCGGCATGGTCGGAGAGATCATCGACGTTGCCTATCGGTTGAGTGAAAATGACTGGAATGGCGCGTCGACGGTGGAGCTAAAGATCGTTGACGTGCGCCATGTGACTGCGGCTTCGGGTCTGGGACCGCCGGCACCGAGCTGACGAGGCTTGGTAAGCGAAAGATTAAAGTGTCCGTGTAGAGGGGAGCAAGAATGGTTATTCCGAAGTCAAAGGCAATTGCGCCCTCGGTGATTTTAGCCGCATATCTCGTGGTTCGATTGGTGTCGTCATCCTTCGCAGCCGATGTCGGCGGCAAGCCGGAAAAGCCGGATGTGGTTGTCACCTATGCGCAGCCGAGCGGTGCCTTTACGCCGATCTGGGTGGCTTACGAGGCAGGGTTGTTCAAAAAATATGGCCTGAACGCCAGTTTGCAATTACTCACGCCGCAGGTTTCCGCGCAAGCGGTGGTGTCCGACGAGGCGGATTTCTACACCGACGGGCCGGATCTGATCAATGCGCGACTGCGCGGCGGTCAGGTGAAGTACTTCGGCGGGACTATACAGCAGCTGGTCTTTCAAATCTGGGGCGCAAAAGAAATCAAATCGATCCAAGATTTGAAAGGCAAAACCATTGCTGCGAGCACGCCGCGCGCCGCACTCGACACGGCGACGCGCGAAGCGCTGAAAAAAAACGGCCTGGTGCCTGACAGAGACGTGCAGATTCTCTACGTGCAAAGCGTGCCGGCGATTTTGAGCGCGATTATCGGCGGCAAGACCGTCGCGGGCACATTGTCAGCGCCTAACACGCTCAAAGCAAAAGAATCGGGCCTGAATCTTTTGGTCGATATCGGCAAGCTCAATATTCCCGCATTCCAGGTCGCTTACGGGACAACTGAAAAGTATCTCAGAAACAATCCCAACACCGTCTACGCGTTTCTCAAAGCGATCGCCGAAGGCGTGATGCTATCGCGCAAGGACAGCGCGCCGGCAAAAAAGGCGATCGCTAAGTATGTCAAGATCGACGACACGCCGACCATCGATGGCACCTATGAAGCTTTCGCGCCGTACTGGGCAATGAGTCTGGCGGTGCGCCCCGAAGCGATCAAAGGACAGTTTGAATACCTCGATGAAAAAGAATTCGCGAACGCCAAAAACGCTGATCCAAGAGACTTCTACGACAACTCGTTCGTCGACGCCCTCACCAAATCCGGATTTCTTAAAAGCATCGGCATGCGATAGCTTTCCGCTTGAACCTGGTGAAGCCACCTCGGAGCGATTGAGCATGGGCATTCAAACCCGGAGAGATATCGTTTATCTGGCATTAGCCGGGTTCTTCGTCACTAACGCCATTCTCGGTGAATTGACGGGCGGTAAACTTTTCACTCTCGGTCCGTTTACATTGAGTATCGGCGTCATTCCCTGGCCGGTGGTGTTCATCGCCACGGACTTAATCAACGAGTACTTCGGCCGTGAAGGCGTGAAGAGGCTCACCTTCATGACGATTGCGCTGATCGTTTACGCGTTCCTTGTGCTGTTTTTCGCTATCCAAGTTCCGGCCGCTGCCTTTTCGCCGGTCAGCGACGCGCAGTTTTACGCGGTTTTCGGCCAATCTCTATGGATCATCGTTGGCAGCGTGATAGCATTCGCCGTCAGTCAACTGGTCGACGTCGGCATTTTCTGGCTGGTTCGGCACAGGACAGGCCAACGATACCTGTGGATGCGCGCGACGGGCTCGACCGTGGTGTCCCAGCTCATCGATAGCATCGTCATCATCGGCATCGCATTCTGGCTTCCCGGCAAGGTTAAGACATCTGAATTTTTGACCGTGGCTGTCTCGAACTATTCGTTCAAGCTGATCATCGCGCTCGGCATAACGCCACTGCTCTACGCCGGGCATGCAGCGATCGACCGGTTTCTCGGTGTCGAAGAGGCGCACGAGCTCGTCGAACAATCCGCCAAAGCGAGCGAAGAAACGGTAGTGTAAAGGCCCAGCAGGATTTTTTCCGGGCACAAAGCGGAGAAGGATCCTTCGCTTCGCCAGACTGTGTGAAAACTCCTTTCATGGTTCGACGGGGCTCACCACGAACGGAATCGCTTCGTTTGAAATTAATCAGTTAGCCGTTCGCTCCTTCGATGGACTCAGGACCGGCTCTGAGCGCCGTCGAAGGGCTCCGATAGAGTTTTCACACACAGTTTGCCGCTCAGGATGAGTTCACCTCAGTTTTTGGACTGGCAGATCCTTCGCTCCGCTCAGGATGATTTCACCTCAGTTTTGGACTGAGGTGAAATCAATTGATGATCATTAGGTGGCAATCCCGCGGCAGTCTCTTCATCAACCCCTTGACGACTCGGCCGCGTAGCATATGGTAAAACGCCGAACGGCGCGAAGCGCCGATAATGACCGAGTCGACGTCCAATGCTTTGCCAGCTTTGCTAATGGCTTCGGCGGCATTATGGGAGACGGCCCAAATAGGAATGATCTCGATATTCCTGTGGCGCCCGGCTTGAAGGGCCGCCCGTAGAGTGCGAACGCCTTCCTCATTGGGCGCGTGCGGTGTATCGCCAGCGAAGAGCCCTGGCCACTCTTCCACGTAAATGCAGTAGAGCGCCGAATCACCGCGACCTTTCGCGCGCGTGATGCCTTCTTGAATCAGCCGCGGCGATCCGTCACGCAAAGCCAGGAGCGTGGAGGAAGAATAGAGTGGCTTTACTTCGACGGCTTCAGCGAGCGTCACCAAACCCTTGAGCTGATCTTCAACCAGATCCTCTGACGCCCGATAAGCGCGCGCTTGGAGGCGCTGGATGATGGGAATTCGTAGCAGTAAGTCGACGAACCACGCGCGCCTTACGCCGACCGCTGTAAGCATGCCGATCGCCGTCACTGCTCCGCCGAAGTAGGTGGCCAGCTGCTTTTCGATGAGATTGACGCCCCAGGCAACCACGACCATGACCGTTGTCAGAACGCCGAGCCAAAAGACGGGATCGCGCCGGCCCAGCCGCCAACGAATTATATCCAAGCTCAACGAGGAAAAGACGAACGCGCCCAACAGGCCGAAGGCGTACATATCGCCGAGCAATTTCATTTCGCCGCGACTTAACAATATGACCAGCACGGGAATACTGGTCGCGATTGCGACGGCGAGGTGCGGCGTGTTGAACGTGCCGTTGCGCACTGCGATGATTTTCGGCAAAAAACCGCCTTTTACCAGAGCAAGAAAGACATGGTACGTGCCGATGATCGCGGTGTTCGAAGCGAACAGAAGGAGACTCGATGCCGTCAAAACCACCGCCAGCTTGATGCCCAAGCCGCCAACGATAAGACCTAGCTCGGAAATGAATCGCTCGCTTTCGGTGGCTTTCATCTGTTCCGGCAAGAGGCCAATGGATAACGCCGTCAAGACCGGAGAGGTCACGATCATGGTTACCATAACCGCGGCCATGGCCCGGCGGGTCGTTCGGCGCAGCGGAAAACGCATGGCCGGACTAAGCTGGCTGATGCTTTCCAACCCGGAGAAGGCGAGCCAGGCCGAAGCAAATCCAATCAGGAGTTCGTAACTCGAAATCTCGTGCGCCGGCCCCAATTTGCTGAGAACCGTGCTCCATTGGATGGCATCCATAGTAAGAATTGCTACGCCTATGACGATGAGATTGACGACGAAAGAAGCGCAAGCCATAACGAGCGCCACTGATGCGCTCTCGCGAATGCCGATGATGTTGAGCCCAGCCAGTACGCCGACACCAGCGCAGGATAACAGTACAATGTTCGGATCTATCGCGTTAAAGGCGCTGCCGATGTATTGAAATCCCGCGACGGCGGAGATCGCCGTGGTGAGAAAGTAATCTACGGTGATCAGCATGCCGCCGAGACAACCCCACATGGGGCCGAAGGCTTTCGTGGTGATCGTTACGACGCCGCCGCCTTCCGGATTGCGCCAGGATATTTCGATGTACTTGAGCGATAGTAAGATGAATCCGCCGGTGGTGAGCAAAACAAAAAACGGCGTGGCGTCGTGGACATGGCCGTAGAGAATGCCGGGCACGTAATAGACGGACGTGCCGATGTCGCAAAAAACCACCGCCCACGCCAACAACCAGTTAAGTTGCCGAGTGTCTTTCGTCGGTTCCATGGAAACGGATGTGGCAGTTCGAATTAGTCGTAAGGCGCGCCAACTCGGTGTAGCTCGAAGGCTCTTGCATTGATATCGCGGTTCGACCTATCATGCAATTAAGCACCGCATCCATGGCCCTACCCGTTCAATATTTCCAAAAACTCGTCGAAAGCTGCCCGGACATAATAATTTCCGTCGATAAGAACGGGAAGATTATTTTTTACAACGACGGCGCGCGGCAAAATCTCGGTTTCAGCTTCGAAGAGGTCCTGGGGAAGAGCGTTTTGGAAATTTATCCGAGCCTTGAAGAGGCGCGCCGGGTTATGGCCGCTATGCGCGCTGGCGACGGTGCAAGCAAGGGCCGGATACGCAATTTCGAAACCGTTTTCAAGACCAAAAAAGGCGAGATGATCCCGGTAGCGATCTCGGCGTCAATTATCTACGACGACCAGGGCAACGAGATCGGGTCCATAGGCTTCGCCAAAGACATCAGGGAGATTCGCCTCCGCGACCAACTCGTTACACTCGCCGAGATCGCCATCGGACTATCGCATGAGATCAACAATTCTCTCGAAGTGCTGGTCAATCAAATCGAGATGCTGCGTCAATACGTGGGCCGCGTGGCCAGCGATGAGGACTACATCGTCGAGTCCGATCGGCTGGAGTCACTGGCGTCGCAGGTGAAAAAAATTCAAGACATCACCGGGCGCATCAGTCAAATGGCGGATGAGGGCGAGTACGGCATTAAGGAATACTTGAATGGCAAGATGATGACCGATCTTCACGTCGACGACGCCAGGCAATCTTGCGATCGGCCAAAACCCGATGAGCGCTTTCCGCTGAGCGGGCTTAAAGTTCTGATCGTCGATGACGACGCGGGCGTTTGTCAGTCTCTTAAAGATCTGCTCGAAGCCGAGCGGTGTTGCATCGAGACGGCCGCGTCCGGTCTCCACGCGATGGATCGTCTCGGACGCGAAAAGTTCGATCTCGTGTTGAGCGATGTCGTCATGCCCGACATGGACGGCTACGAGCTCTATCAGGCGGTCAAAAAAACCACACCGAAACTTCCCGTCGTATTGATGACGGCATTTAACTATGACAAAGACCATATCATCAAGCGCAGTTGCTTGGAGGGGCTCCAGGGCGTGATCTTCAAAAAACCAGTCAATCCTGCGATGCTGAAAAAAATTCTCCTGCAGCAATGGCATCCCGAGCGAAAGAGCCAAGCCCCTTCGCGCCACCCGCCGAGACAACAAATTTAGCCGTAAATTCCAAAACCAACTGATTCGAGCCGTGAACAAAGAAGATCATTACAACCAAGGAATGGAGCTCTTCGCCCAGGACAAGCTGGATGAAGCGGCTGCGGCCTATCGGCGCGCGCTCGATGAAGATCCCAATTACGCTGACGCGTTGCACGCGTTGGCGATGACCTACGCGCATCAAGAAAAGCTCGACCAAGCCATCGAAATGGGCAAGCGGCTGATTGAGGTCACCCCCGACGACGAACTAGCCTACACGAGTTTGTCGATTTTCTACCAGCAAAAGGGTTTGATCGCCGAGGCCGAGCAGATCGCCGCCAAGTCGAGGACTTTGGGGTGGAAGCGGCAGCTCAACGAGAATAAGGATCCTGACAAGAAGTAGTCCACGGCTGATTGCCGGGCTCTTAAATAGTTAGGTGCAGCGTCAACTGGCTCTATCACTCGGACTTGACCACTGCAATTTTTTCTTCAATCGCTCTTCCGCTGTGATACCGGCCCTAGATTGGCCGAAGATTTCTCCAATTCTCGGCTTTGCGTTTCGTTCTCTGGCCAGCAGTCTTGTGACCAAGTTGTCATGGACTTCGAGGAACTCGCGCGACCCAATAGCCGAATTTCTTGGCAATCATTGTCAGAAGCGGTCCTGCGATGGCATTCGCTCTGCTCGATTTTAGCCTAAACTACTTTTTTTTGCCCTGGCTAGTTCTAGAATCATGAGTTCTTGCAGTTTGGGTTTGTACTGGATAAATAATGATACGTAGGTCTCGTCGGAGACACGAATAGACACCGGGGAGAGAAGCATGACCTTAGCAGCAGGCCCGATCGAAAAGCTGGTCAAATTGATCGCCGATGAAGCGCGAGTCGAAGAAAGAATTCGCGATACGCAGGCGGCTCTAGCCCTGGTCAAGAAGAGAGTCTCGGAGTCTCTGGCGCAACACTACATTGCATCACCTCGAGAGTCGAGATTTCAAATGCCGGAGGATCTTATGAGAGAAGAACAATCTTACGAACGCTTGCTGCAAGCCCTGCAAGACATGAAGAATGAGATTGCCAAGCAGATTCGACCCGTGGAGGAACAGATTATCCAGGCCAACGTCGATCACTTGCGCCAGACTTTCAGCCAGGAAAGCCGCCGCCTGACCAAATGTCTCGAAGAGATCGATGACAACATCTTGGCTTGTCGGCAGTACCTCCAGGACTACGAGCGCATCCGCTCAAGTCTCTATGGGCTGAATGAGAAGCTCGCCCAATTGGGCGCTGAATCCATTCAAATCCCCGACAGCTTGCCAACG
>DASYUV010000049.1:0-7111 GCA_036000865.1 Binatia bacterium
GCACGGTAAACCGGGTGCCAGAACTTTCTCATATACCGGCCGGCGATTGTTCCGGGCCCGGTCGGGAAACAATCCATATAGTCGATTTTTGGCATTTACCTATCTCCTAGCGGAGCGAGATGTCACGGCGTGGGGCACGCCTCTCGCCGCGGTAGAGGGTATAACTCTCGCTCATGATCATGATCGGTTTGGCCCAGTCGGGGTGCAGATCTTCAGAGGGATAGACCGGATGTCAGAATGAGCGCACGTAACGCCCGCCGATTGTGTCAGGTCCGGTGCGATATTGATCCATGTAGCTGTCCATAGTGGAATTCCTCAATGTCCCTCTCGGGGATCATCTAAACCCTGCCTTCAGGCGAAGTGAATGTTCGTCATGCCGGCCAACGCTGGCATCCAGGTTTGTTTTCAGTTCAAGTTCAAAAACCGCCTGGATTCCGACTGGAGTTTATCCTGAGCGCCGTCGAAGGGCCGGAATGACGGGAACAGATCCCTCACTTTCGTTCGGGATGACAAATCCTTTAAATGTCCCAATGCTCACACTTTGAACTCGAGTCCGGCTGCCTTGATTCCCTCGATGGCGCAAGCTTCGTCTTCGTCGGCGGTGCCGCCGCTGACGCCCACCGAACCGATGATCTCATTGCCGCTCATGATCAGCACGCCGCCGGCCACCGGAACGACTTTACCTTCGGACATGGTTGACAACGCGCCGAGAAATGCCGGCCGCTCCTTCAAGCGATCACTTATCGAACGACTGGATTCGCCCATGCCGACCGCGCCCCATGCCTTGCCGATGGCGATCTGGGGACGCAAAATACTCGCGCCGTCCTCGCGTTTGAGCACTTTCAAACAGCCGCCGTCGTCTAGGACGGCGACGCACATGGGACGAAACTTCGACGATCTCGCCTTCGCGAGTGTTTTGTCGGCGATCGTAGACGCGTTTTCGAGTGTGAGTTTCATATCAATCTCCTCCGGTCTTTTGCTCGTTACTGAAGATATTTGTCGTAATCGGCGGTGATCTCGTTCATGCGGTCGGCGAGCTCGATTTCCTCGACGACGACTTTGAACTTGCCGATCTCGTCCTGCGCGATGTCGGTGCGCGATACGGTGCGGCCGAAACCGCGGATGAGAGTTTGAGTATCTTTAGACAAAACAAAATTGACGAACAGCCGCGCCGCGCTAGCGTGGGGCGCGGCAGCGGCGACGGCGATGGGATGAATGTTTTTGATGGCAAACGGCACCGGCGCCAACTCCACCGGTGCAGCCAACTTTTTGTAGCGCTCCAGTTGATGCTGATAAACCAGACCCGTATTGAATTCGCCCGCCGCCACAAATTGAAGTATCAGGACGTGGGATGGGCGATAGTGGGGCTGCTGTCGCCCCAGTCCTTCCATGAATTTTCTGCCGCCCTCTCTTCCCAAAGCACGCATGACGGTCGCGAACCAGCCGTATTCTTTGCTCGGCAGCCCGATCATTGATTTCCATTTCGGCGCCAGCAGGTCTTCGTACTGCCTGGGAGCATCTTCATGTGAAACGATTTTGGAATTGTAAGCGAAGACTCTTAGACTAGAGTAGACATCGACCCATAGACCTTGCGGGTCCTTGGAATCGGCGAAGAAAGCTTTGGCCTCGGAAGAAATGTAGGGGCCAACCAGGCCGGACTTGATCAGATACCGGACCTCGAGCCCGCTGGTAATAATGACATCGAAAATGCCACGTCCGGCGCGATGTTCGGTCATGATTCTTTGCAGCAGCCGATTGTTCGAGATCCGCGTGATGTCCACCGTCAGGAACGGATAGCGTTGTTGGAAAACATCGGCGATCTGGCGGCTCTCTCTCGCCTCCATGGAAGTATAAAGATTAACCGTTTTCTCCTTCTTGGCGTTGGCCAACAAGTCTGGTTTCTGGGGTGCGGCTGCGAAGATGTTGGCCACCGGGAGCGATGTCAGCACGATGGCTAGAATCAGGCGCTTGAATCTCACTCTAACATCTCCCGCATGATGTGGTAAAAATTCGTCGTGTTCGAGCGCACTGCATTGCGCTATCTCTCCGAAGGCAAAAAGCGAGATCACCCTCGCCCGCTCTGCGGGAGAGGGCAGGGGTGAGGGTTCTCCTGCGTTGCCCCTTCACTCTAGCCCTCTCCCCCACGAAGACGTGGTGGCGAGGGAATAATCGTTCATCCGCCTAGCGGCGCGAATAGCTCCGGCACTTTCGGCCGAAACGGGATATAACCTTGCTCGTGGGCATATTGGACGAACTTTTCCAGCACCGCTCGATTGGACTCCAACCCGTGTGCCCAGGGATCTCTGCCGAATCTTTGTTCCTCCTCCTCCAAGAACAACACCGCCGTCGGAAATGAAAAACGTTTGGGGTATTCGTACTCCGAACGGCAACGCCGATTGGCCTCGTCGAATGCGGCGACCAGCTCATTGGGCAGCCATGGGTGACGCTCGAGCAGGCGCTCATGCACGACCATCGTGTGTGTGATCGGGAAGATGCGGGTGCTTTGAAAATAGTTTTCCACCGCTTCTCGGCAAGGATGAAACACCCGACGTATGCGTGGGTCATCGGCGCGGTGCGCCTCGGAGACGTTGGGCAACAGGAGCGCGTCAAGCTTGCCGGCGAGCAAGAGCGATTCAAGATTTTCGTTTTGCAAATTCAAATGAATGTTTTCCGGTATGCAAAAACCCGCGCCCTCGGGCTCGGAAGTGACCCACTGCAATTTTGTGGAATCGACGTTGTGAAATTCTTTGAGGATTCCTCTGGTCCACAGACCGACGGTGATGCGGTATTGCTGGATGCCGATTCTTTTTCCCGCCAAGGCTTCCGGCTTGTTAATATCCGACGGCTCACGACAAAATAGATAGGGCTGGATAAACATGCGCAGTGGAAAAATCGGCAGGGCGATCAACGGCTCGCCGCGGCAACGCGCCATGACATACCAAGAGAGCGACATCTCGGCGATGTCAAATTGTTCGTAGACCGGTTTGTAGCAGGCGTCACCTTGCTTCGGCGGCAGGCAAACTTTTAGCTCGGCGCCCGGAATCGTCACGGCGCCGCTAAAAAATGGATGGGTGCGATGATAGTCCGTCATCATCACGCTGAGATCAGGTTTATTCATCGTGCAGTTCCGTCAATTCTATTTGATGCCGTTGCACTCTACTTCGTGTTGAGAACTTTGCTCATGAACTCGTCGACGAAAAACTTTTCCGTAGCGCCCGGTGCATCCAGGTTGACGCCGAGCTTGGCCGCACTGACCAATGCCTGGATGTTTTTCTTGCCTAAGGCGATCGAAAAGCTGTCCACCGTATCATCCAACGATTTCCGCAAGACGTTTACGTTGGCGTTGGGTTCCTTCTTGGCCGCAGCGGCGATCACTTTCTCTTTGCTGGTTTGAATCAGGTTCATGGCGTTTCGTATGGCGCGCAAGAAAGCCGTGACTTCGGCCGGGTTGGATTTCAGTTTTTGCCGGCTGGTGACGATCACCATGAAGGGAAACTCAGGGATCGTCTTGCCGGTTTCCAATAGCAACGGAAAGCCTCTTTCCTCCATAACCACTTTTTCGTTGGCGGAAAAAGCCGCGGCCTGAATGATGCCGCTCTCCATGGCATTGACCCGAGCCGGGCTGTTGCCCGAATACATCGCGGTGTAGTCCTTGTCCCGTGTGAGTCCCTTGCGCGCCAACGCTTCGACGGTGGCGAATTCCGTAACTCCGCCGGCGCCGGTAACGCCAACGACTTTTCCCTTCAAGTCGCCGAGCTTCGAAACGCCTTTGGCGCCGATCAGAACTTGATCGATGTAAGCGGTGTGGCCGCCGACGATGGCAACCTCGGCGCCTCGCTGAATACTGGTCACGGCGGTGACGCCGGCGATGACGGCAAAATCGGCTTCGCCGCTGAGCAGCGCGGCGAGCACCACGGGACCGCCTCGTACATAGACCGGCCTGACTTCCAGGCCTTCGGCGCTAAACATGCCGAACTCTTTGGCCATGCTCACGGGTAGAGAAGTGTTCCATGACGGTGATGGATAAGCGACGGTAATGGTTTTAGCGTGCGCTTGACTGCCAACAATCACCGCAGTCGTAATAAAGAGAAACGCAACAAACTTCATAATTGCGCGTGTGATTCTATCACGTGTCATTCCGGGCGAGCTGGTTGCGATTCCGCCAGAGGCGGATCAGCCTAAGGCTGAAGCTGGCGAGACCCGGAATCCAGGTGATTCCGGAAAACCTGGATTCCCGCCTGCGCGGGAATGACGAAAGGAAATAACCCGCGCTACTACTGTTCGCAGCCCCGATATTAATCATTTGCGCTCGAATGCAAACCGGCGAGTCGTTCCGATCGCACCCATTGTTTGAGCGGTTTGCCTTCTTGAAGCGCCTGAAGCTCGCGTTCCCAAATTTGTCGAATCAGTATCAGCGCTCGATCGGAGCGGCCGAGCCACTCGTTCTTTCTCAGCTCCAGCGGACCCTGGCCGACTTGCGTCGCGTAGTCTTGGATCCAGACGATGTTTGAGCGTTCGGGGCCTTCGATATCCTGAATGCGCACTTCGCCGCGCAATACCGCTTCGCCGATTTCGCTCGGAGGCCGGCCGAGTTTGCCGGTTCTCGCCTTGTGACGATTCTTATAAGCTTCGCCTTCTTCTCCCTCGAGAATATGCGTCACGTCCAGCTGGAAGCTCGCGTGATTGTTGTCGTCGACGGGCACGCGCCAAGCGAGATGATCCCGATCGCGCTCCCTGAAACAGAGAATGTTGGGCAATCCGTGCTGAGTGATATAAAGCCTGCCGCTCGGAAATCGCGACTGCAGGAGCACGCCCCATTCGCTTTCCTCGACGGAGATGTCCGGAATCTCCGGCGGCCGGTTCATGTAAAACTCGGATTCCCGGTGCGTAAACGGGATATGGATTGGATCGTTTTCCAAATTGTTGACGTAATTGCACGGGCGCGTGTACGTTTCGGCCCACAAGGTATCCTTTTCAAAATCCGGATAGCGCGGCAGCGGTGGCGGTTCGTCATCACCGAAGTAAACGAAAATCAGGCCAAGGTATTCTTTCGTCGGACAACTTCTGATGCGGATTTTCTCAGCGAAGGATTCTTTTTCCGCGGGCTGCTCGACGCACTGGCCCGAACTGTCGTATTTCCAGCCGTGAAAGCGGCACCGTATGTAATCATCCTCGACCCAGCCGACCGATAGCTGAGTTTGGCGATGCGCACAGCGAAAGCCGACCACGTGAGGTTTGCCACTCTCGCCGCGATAAAGCGTGAATTCTTCGCTCATGATTTTGAGCGGCTTGGCCCATCCCGGTTTCAAGTCTTCGGCGCGATAAACCGGGTGCCAAAATTTTCTCATGTACTTGCCGGCGAGCGTGTCCGGGCCGGTGTAATAAAAATCCATGAAATTGACCATAAGTTCTGTCTCCTAATCGGCGCTCATTTTGTGAAACCGTAGGTGGACCAATTCTTCTGCACCGACGCAATATGTTCTTTAGGAACGCGCGCAGCCGGTGGGTAAGCATGCTTGCGCGTCGCATCGATCAGAATCTTGCTTCCGGCTCTCCGTCGCGGATCGTGTTGAGGAATGTCGGGCGGAGCCGTTGATGGGTCGACGCCCGACGGAACAACGCCGCTGACGATGAACGTGTCCCGCCCCGGCTGCGCGCGAAAGCTCATCGCCCACTCGACCTGAAACGGATTGCGCACATCAATGTCGTCATCGACGACGACGGTGAATTTTCCTTCTTTGTTCATCAGCGACCAAGCTCCCCAGGCGACTTCCTTGACCTGCTCGGGATATTCCTTGGTCATCGAGATCACCAAAATGCTGCTGGCGCCGCCGCTTTCCGTAAAGTGAACATCGCGCACGGGTAGCCCGATGACGTGGCGAAGGTGGTGAAGCAGAGAAGCGGAGCGGCCCAGGCTCCGGATGCAGCTCGATTCGCTCGGCGGCATCTGGCTCAGGAAGGAATGATAAATCGGCGCGCGCCGCCGGGTGATACAAGTAAGCTCGACCACCGGTTGCTGGCCGCCGGGGCTCATGTATCCAGAGAATTCTCCAAACGGTCCTTCTTGCTCGCGTTGGCCGCAGCGGAGAAACCCTTCGAGCACAATCTCAGCATTGGCAGGAACCTCAAGATCGACTGTCTCGCATTGAGCCAGCGGCACGGGCTCGCCGCGCAGTCCGCCGGCGACCGAAAGTTCGTCGGTGCCGTAGCCAAACTTGCTGATCGATGCGAGCACGATGGTCGGATCTACGCCGATCGCAATGGCCACCGGCATGTCTTGCTTCTTCGCTTCATATTGGCGGATATGTTTCGCCGCGTGCTGGGCAGCGCCGACGTACAAGCCAACGTGATGTGTGTCTTTCAGTTGCAGCCGATAAGTGCCGACGTTACGCTGACCGGTTTCTACGTCTTTCGTGATGATCACCGGAGCGGTGATGTATGGACCGGGATCCAAGCTCGGCGTCCAGACCACCTGCGGCAGAATGCCGAGATCGATTTCGGCGCCGCGCGCGATGATCTCTTTACAAAGTCCGGATTGCACCGAAACAGGATCAATCGGATGGCGCTGGCCTCTTTCCCAAACTTCCGGAATCTTGTCTACGGTGGTCGACAGCGCGAGCGCGTAAATCTCCGGCGAACCGCCGATCACGCCGATGACCAAAGGCAACGGACTGTCGCCGACCCGGCGAAAACCTAGCGCGGGCCGTTCATTCCAGCCGTAGCGGTCAAATAGATGCCGGGTGACGGCAGATACTTCCCACGAAGGATCGACAGGCTTGTCGACCCAGTGGAGTTTTCCGCTGGCTTCTAAACGCTGTAAATAATCTTGCAAATCCGAATAGGCCATAATTGAATTTCTATCCCGCCATCATTCTAATCGTCGGGTTACCCATAACAGAGTTTGCTGATGGTCGTCGAAAATCCTAGCTTCGCATCCTCCATCACGCGACGTCACGATTTGACGAAAGTGCTTGCCCAAGCGCGCGAATAGTCATTGACATGCTGCGTTGGGGGTTTTCATTCGGGGATTGATCTAGTATATGGAAAACCTTGTCGATGGCGTTCAAAGTTACTGGTTGCAATACAATATCGTTTCACTTTGTGTCAAGGA
>DASYUV010000050.1:0-3238 GCA_036000865.1 Binatia bacterium
CCATGGGGCCGATGACCCCTGCCGCAATGGGTCCCCCCTGCAGAAGGCCCAAGATTTTTCCGATGGCCCGGGTGCCGAACATAATGCTGCCGACGGCGCCGCGCATGGGAACAAGACAGCCGAAGCTGACGCCGAACATCAGCGCGAAGGGCAATGTGGCCGAGACCGTTTTGACGGGCACGACCTGGAGGTACAACAAGGCAAAGCCCATCATCGCGGCGACGACTGCCAGGACGAGGCGATAGTCCATCCTGTCCAGCAGATAGCCGCCGCCGATGCGTCCGATACCGCTGATGATGAAGACCATGGACATGACCACGGCCGCCCAGGTCGCGGTAAGTCCGATGTCTTGCTCGAAGTAGGGAATCATGTGGACTTGGACCGCGGAGTTTACGGCGAAGGTACCCGACAAGTAGCTCGTGAATAGCCAGAACTCCTTGGTGCGGAACACTGCGTGGAGCCTCAGCCCAGCATCCGTTCGGCGGCGCGATGAGCCGGTAGAATGTTCAATGGAGGCGCTATCCTCCGGCGGATCGCCATCTGGCCGCAAGCCGTAGGGCTCCGGCCGGTCGCGCACCAGCATGCTGAGCAGCGTGATACCGACCAAGACCAAGGTGCCGTAGCCGAACAGGACGACGCGCCAGCCGTACGCCTGCTCGATCTGCGTGTTCAGTATGACGATGGGCGAGCCGAAGATGGGACCCGTTACCGCAAGCCCCGTGGCCAGGCCGCGGTTGCGACGAAACCACCGCGAGATGATCACGGGCCAGGTAACCGCGTGGCTGACGCCGGATGCTCCCAGGGAAATGACCACGAAGCAGAGAAAAAACGTGACGACGCCGGTGGTGAAGCTGAGGCCGATGAAGCCGACGCCGGAGATGACAGCGCTCCAGAAAATCAATGTACGCGCGCTGAAGCGGTCCAGCAGGAAGCCGACAGCGGGACTGACAATGCCCGACTCCAACTGGCGCAGCGACATGGCGGCTGAAATAACCCAGCGGTCCCAGCCGAAGGCGCGTTCTATCGGGATGATGAGAACGCCGAAGCCCTGGAAATAGGCGGCGGAGAAGATCGTGTTGGTCACTATACTCGCGGCAACCATATACCAGCCGAAGAAAATCCGACGCCTGCTTGATTTCTCAGTGGCATGGGTATCGATCATTCCGCGCACCCTGTGCGGGTAAGGCGGGGCATACTAATGGTAGTCATCGCGGCTCCGTTGAACACAGGGGACGGGCTTGCAGCAGAACGTTTTGAACGAAGCGAAGCGCTTGAACGTTTGGAACGATTGGAACGGTTCCCTTCCGACTGTTAACTCGGAATTTTCCTTCTCAGAAAATACGGTTGTTTTCCGATCTTAGCACGATTGCGATTGGTCTGAAGCCAAACGCGTCAGTAAAAAAAGAGAATTGTGTAATTGCACGCCCTGACTCATCTCGCTTCGCGTGCTAAAATTCGGGCGTGAGCTCGACCCGCATTAGTCGGCGCGTGAACGCGCCCCGCTCGAGAGTTTATCGCGCGCTTCTCGATGCCCGCGCGGTCGCGACATGGAAGGTGCCGACCGGCATGACCAGCCACGTGCATGAGTTCGACGCCTGCGAAGGCGGCTCGTTCCGGATCTCGCTCACGTACGACGCGCCGACCGGGACCGGCAAAACGACCGCGCACACCGACACGTACCACGGCCACTTCGTGAAGCTCGTTACGAACGAGCAGGTCGTTGAAGTGGTCGAGTTCGAGACGACAGATCCCGCGCTGCGTGGCGAGATGACGATCGCGATCTCGCTGGCTGACGCTGACGGCGGCGGCACCGATATAATCGCCGTGCACGACGGGCTACCGCCCGGCGTGGCGACCGCCGACAACGAGGCCGGCTGGCGCGAGGCACTCGCGAAACTCGCCGCGCTCGTCGAGGCCGGCTAGAACGGCTCGTGATTCGAAATTCTTGGGTAAACTCTCAGCATGAACGGAAAAATTTCAATGATCTCAATAGCCATCCGTTCGTCCTGAGCACCGTCGAAGGACTCTTAGAGAGGGTTTTCAGCAGCGTGCTAGGGTTGCGATTAGTCTGACGTCAAACCCGCTCGAGTAAAGGAACCGCGTGGTTGGAATGCTTGATTCCGACAGATGAGTTAGCTGCAAAAGGATTGTGTGATTGCAAGGCCTGATAATCATCTAGCAGGCTTCGACTGTGACTGGGGTCCGACTGTGACTGCGACTGTGACTGGGGGACTGTGACTGGGGTCAGGGGACTGTGACTGGGGTCAGACATAACAATCATTACAATCTATCAACTTCTCTCCGTCTGCCGCGCCGACAACCGCGATAACATCGTACTGATATTCGCCTGATCGCGCCGCAGGTACTTCGCCACTTCGCTTACCGCGTAGCCATATTCCCGCACCAATAATGCGACGGCCTCCGTTCGCTTTGTCGAGATATCCCAGCGCCGGTCCTTGCCTCGGAGTAACTCCGGCATCGTTTCCACTCGCCGGGCGATTTCCTTGAACGCCGTTTCGATCGGTTTCTTCGCCTTGCGCTCGTCGTTCTCTTCGGCATCCCGACTGATTTCCTCGCCAAATCCTGGCTCTCCCAAAAAGCGCTGATCTTCCACGGCGTAGTATGCCTCGTTGTGGTCTTCACCGATTCCTTCCAGGACAAATCTCTCGTACGCCTTCTTGCCACCCAATAATTTCAAGATCGGCGTAACCTCTACGATCTTTCCTGTGTCGTTGGTCAAATAGCGGTTATGTCCGCTGTAAAAATACCGTTCCGGCCGCGTGGCAAGTTTGGCCCGAACCGGATTGAGATGGATATAGCGAACCAGCGCCAACAGATACTTATCCCGGTCGCAGATAATCGCTTGGTACCTTCCTTGGAATAGATGGCCGACTTTGCGATAGCTGCGGTTGAAGTGCTGGGTGTAGGATTGTTGCAGTCCTTGCATGAACTTGGCCAGCGGAGTGGAACCGGTCTCAACAAGCAGATGCACGTGGTTAGGCATCAAGCAGTAGGCGTAGATACGGACATGGCACTTGGCGCGGTATTTCTCTAATCGGTCGAGGTAGGCTTTGTAGTCGTCATCACAACGAAACGTCTTTCGCCGTTGGTTGCCGCGGACAATGACGTGATAGAGCAGACCGCGCGCAAAGACTCTGGGACGGCGGGCCATGAGGAGGCATTAGCAGAAAACAACCGGCCGCGTCAAGAATGTAGTGATTGTTATGTCTGACCCCAA
>DASYUV010000051.1:0-9235 GCA_036000865.1 Binatia bacterium
CTTTCGCCGTTGGTTGCCGCGGACAATGACGTGATAGAGCAGACCGCGCGCAAAGACTCTGGGACGGCGGGCCATGAGGAGGCATTAGCAGAAAACAACCGGCCGCGTCAAGAATGTAGTGATTGTTATGTCTGACCCCAAATCCCCCTGTGCTGACGACCACCACCGGAGCGCCGCGGGCAATCCCGCGCAAAATAGCAACCGCGCCCGCGATCACGATGTCGGCCTGACCGCTCATAAGAAGCGCCATCATGATGGGGCCGCTGCTGGACAGCGTGACGGGTCTGACGTCTAAACCTTCTTCTTTGAAGAAGCCGGCTCCGCGGGCAACCGCGGTAGGCAGCCCGGTATTCCAGCTCGGCGACACCAAGGCCACAGTGACAACTTGGAGATCCGCTGCGCTGGAGAAACCATGAATGAGACCGAAGATCGCTATAACCGCCGCCAAAAGGATTTTTTTCATATGGCCGCCGAAACCGATTGGAACACAAAGTTACGACTGGTCAGTCCAGGTCCAAAGCAAATCGGATTGCCTCATCGACTTGCCGGATTTTTTCCGTCGAGAGATCCGTGATTCGCTGCTTGATCAGAATTTTCGGCAATGTGGTAATGTCGTCAAGATTGACCACGCAACGAGCCGGCATGCCGTCACTTCGATCCAAAATAACTTCAACGGGAATATTTCGAATGGTACGGGTGATAGGCGCGACCGTAATCGCGGCGCGCACGCGATACGCTGCATCGCGGCTTAAGAGCACCGCGGGACGCCGTCCTGCAGGCGCCGGCATATCAACCCACCAAACTTCGCCGCGCTTCATTTACCACTTCTCTTTAGGCAGCCGTTTGGAAAGCAAGGCAGCGGAGCTTTGAGCCCATTCGAGATTCTCCGGACGGTTTTGGTGCCCTTCGATGTACAATCGATCGAGCTCCTTGGCGTGCAGGCTTTTTAGGCGCTGCTGACAGGCCTCACGAATGAAGGCTGCGCGGCTCTCTGCTACAACGCCCGCGGTTGCGTCGATCTGTTTTAGTAATTCCTCTTCCATAGGCACTTGGATGATCTTATTGCGCTTGCTCTTCGCCATAATCTTACCCCACGATAGATTGTGTAATTTGTTCCACATAAGACTACATAGCGCTCGGCATTTTTACAACCCAAAGCGACCGCAGCCCCTTTCCTGGCCCCTTGTCAAATTTCATTAATCACTACTGCGATCGATTGCATTGACGGCTCGGGGGCTTAGCGATAGCCTCGTCGCTGGTGAAATGCGGTGTTTCGAAGCCTAGTGGCAGTCGCTTCGTCGCAACCGCGCTAGATCTGAAACTCACCCCGGAAGAGGAAAACCATGACGCAATCCAATCCATTACGCGTAGGCCTCATCGGAGCAGGCGGCAGATGGGGGCCGCGTGCGCATGTGCCGGCGCTGAAGGGCGTGTCCGAAGCCGAGCTCTATGCCGTGTGCACAGCGCATGCGGATACCGCGCAGGCAGCGGCCGATAAGTTCGGCGTGACGCGCGCGTACGGCAACGACAAAGCGTTGGACGCCGACGCGCAGGTCGAAGCCGTGGCGGTCGCGGTGCGCGTGCCGGCGCACTACGAGCTTAGCAAAAACGCCATTGAAGCGGGCAAGCACGTCTTCTGCGAATGGCCCCTCGGCGCGAATACAAAAGAAGCCGAAGAACTCGCGGCGCTGGCGCGCAAGAAAAACGTCCGCACCATGGTCGGCTTGCAGCGTCGCGCGTCGCCCGCCTATCTGTACATGCGCGAGCTCATCGAGCAAGGTTACGTTGGACAGGTGCTATCGGTGAACATGACGCTGATGAACAGCGGCGTGTTGACCCGCACTTCGGATCGCACCTGGCAGCGCGATGTGACGCTGGGCGCGAACACGCTGACGATTACGTTCGGGCACGTGCTTGACGCCATGTGCATGGTGGTCGGCGAGCTGACCGAAGTGTCCGCGATCGTCAGCACGCAGGTGGCGCAGTGGTTCGAGACCGACACGAAAAAATACGTGGATGTCACCTCGCCCGACAACATCGTGGTTCAGGGTCGGCTCGAAAGCGGTGCTATCGTCAATGCATACTGCGGCGTACATCCGTACCACGGCAGCGGCCACCGCTTCGAGATTTACGGCAGGGAAGGCATGCTGTCGATGATCGGCGGCGGCGAGGGTGGCGAGGAGCTTCGGCGCAAGATCATGGGGGGACACAAAGACGACAAGGCATTGCAAGAGTTGCCCGTGCCGGAGCGATTCAAGTGGGTGTCGGAAGCCTTGCGCAACGGTCCCCCGTACGACGTGGGCCAGATGTGGGTCAAGTTTGCCGAAGCGATACGCAGCGGCTCGGACATCGAGCCCGACTTCGATCACGCGGTGCGCCGCCACCGAACGTTGGATACCATCGTGCGCGCTTCACAGACGGGGCAACGGCAGAAAGTTGTGTTGTAGGGCGATCCGCTATGTCGCCCTCTCCTGGCCTAACCTAGTGCCAGGCCATCGGCTGGACCAGCGCAAGGTGTTGATTCAGTGATATCCTCAGAGACGAAGCCGGTTCCAAACGTTCCAGAGGTTCCAATCGTTCCAGCCGTTCCCCCTTCGCTGACCCCTTCCCAATTTTCATCAAACACTCGTGCGATCGATTGCGATTGACGACTCGCCGGCTTAGCGATAACAGAAGAAATAAATTAGCGAGAGGAGCGATGACCATGGAACATCGAGCCGCGGAAGTACATGACGGACTGAAGTACCCAGTGATCGATGGCGACGGCCACTGGATGGAGCCGATTCCGATCTTCCTCGAGTACCTCAGTGAAGTGGGCGGCGCTAAATCTGTCGATCAGATGAGAGCGCTCTGGCGCCGCAATCAAGCGTGGTACGGGGCCACCTGGCCGGAACGCCAGCACAATCGCCTGCGTCGCACGATCTGGTGGGGTGTGACCAGCAATACGCTCGACAAGGCAACGGCGCTGCTGCCGGCCTTGCTGAACGAGCGCTTGCCTGAATTGGGCATCGACTTCGCGCTGATCTATCCGAGCTTCGGGCTCACCATCAACGGCATAGCCCAGGATGACCTGCACCGGGCCGCGGTCCGTGCCTACAACATGATGACGGCTGACATGTTCGCGCCGTTTGCCGCAAGGTTTGCGCCGGTAGCCATCCTGCCCGCCCGTACGCCGGACCAAGCTATTGAGGAGCTGGAATACGCGGTCAGGCAGCGGGGTTTCAAAGCGATCATGCTGCGGGGAAACCAGGAGCGACCGATTCCAGCCGCGGCCGAGGGAATCGATCGGCAGAAGGCCGCCTGGTACTGCGACACCATCGCTCTCGACAGCCCCTATGACTACGAGCCGTTATGGCAGCGGTGCGTCGACCTCGGCGTGGCCGTGACCCAACACTCAGGCAGCGGCCGCTGGCAAGATCGTGCGTCCATCAGCAACTTCACTTATAACCACGTCGGCCACTTTGCCGAATCGAACCACGCGTTTGCGCGGGGCGTTTTCCTCGGTGGTCTCGTGCGCCGCTACCCAAGCCTTAATTTCGGGTTCATGGAAGGCGGAGTGAGCTGGGCCTGTCAGATGTGCCTCGACTTGATCGAACACTGGGAGAAGCGCCGCCGCGCCGGGCTGCAGTATCCGAACGAAACCAGCGTCGCCGAGATACATCAGCTGATCGACCGATATGGCGATCGAAAACTGAAAGCCAACGCCGACGCGATCATGAACAACCTGGACGCATTCCGCCCGGAGTGCAGTCTTGAAGAGCTCGGGCGGCCAGAGCATGTCTCGGACGATTTTGAGGCAGCAGGAATCAACTCAAAAGAGGATGTCCGGGCGGTCTTCTCCGGCAACTTCTACTTTGGTTGCGAGGCGGACGACCGCGCGACGATATGGGCCTTCGATCCCCGTATGGGCGTCCGGCTTCGGCCGGTCTTCAGCTCCGACTTCACGCATTTCGACGTGCCCGATTTCAGGGAGGTGATTCCCGAAGCGTTTGAGATGGTGGAGAAGGGCTTCGTGACGGAACAGGATTTTCGGGAGTTCACGTTCACCAACGCCGCGCGCCTGCACACGCGCAACAACCCGGACTTCTTCAAAGGCACCGTAGTCGAGCAAGCGGTGGCCGATGAGCTTGGACTGGAGACGCCGTTGCAAGTAGCGAAAGCCTAAGCGAACCTATTTGAATTTTTCCGACGACGAGAAAAGAAGGAAAAGATTATATCTCGCGCAAAGAACGCAAGGACGCCAAGATATGAGTTGATAAAAACTGCGGTGGGGAGGGGGCTTTGCGAGCTTAGCGTGTTTGGCGTGATAATTTTTCTTAAACTTGTTCGGTTTAACAATTCCCTGGCTGGTATCTAAGCGGACCGCACCGTCCTTGGAGCGCGCCTCACTTTCACCTCGCCCTTCGGAGCGCTCTAACCATCCCGTTCGACTTTCCTGCTGTCCAGTATCGGGCTGTACTTCGTTGATGCTCCTACTCGTCGGTCTGATGTATAGGCACGACCAGCGAGAAAGTTGTCTTCCGTTGGCAGGTGCAGGTAGATGTTTTTCGTCGGGTCGCGAAACACGTTCATTGGATCCCTACCACTTTCTATGATTCCTACCTGTTCCTCCAACAGGTGACGGTAGAGGATGATCCCCTTGTCTGAACGGCCCAGCGCTTCTGTCGAGCGGTCGGCGATCGGTCCCTGAGTCATCCATGCCGCGATGTCCTGGCCGCTGTTATTATCCAGGAACTGCCATTGAGGTTGCCCGTTATCAGCCAGTTGCGGCACCGGCACGTCATAAAAAGGGATTTCCTCGGCTTGCTGCGCTCGTTCACTTCCGACTTTGCGATAGCAGCGATACCACCAATGGGCCGTGTGCGTGTCGTCAATCGGTACTCGGATTTGAAATCCAGCGCCGTTTTTCTTATCGACCACTCCCTGTCTCAACATATTCGGAAAGACCACCGGGTGCCCGACTTTCCAGTCGTCATCCTCTTCGGTCTCGCCTTCCACAATACGACGCTTCACGATGCCGTACTCGAATCGATCGAAGCCGATCTTCGCGTGCTTCTGGCGCGAGCGCTGGAGATTTCCGTTTCCCATCTGCTCCACGACGTAATTGTAGAAATTCTGATGGAGCCACTCCACGTGCACCGGGTCCAGCGAATTCTCCATGATCTGGAGCCAGTTGCAGGGAATGACTGCATAGCCGACGTCGCGCAGAACATCTTCCATCACGTACAGGTCCCAACGCGGCAGAAGCGGTTCGGGCAGGGGACCCAGGTACGCGAGCAGGAGACCGCCCAGCTCCTGGATAGGGTAGGACTGGATTTTTATTTTCTGCTTAAAGCGGCCTTCCGGATCCTCAGTATCGTCGTAAGGCTGCTCGGTGCAGCGTCCTTGTTTGTCAAACCGCCAACCGTGATACGCGCATCTTATCCCGTCGTCCTCCGGGATGCCGTACATCATGGACATCTTCCGATGCGGGCAGTGCGGTTCTACAAGCCCATAGCCCCCGGAGCGATCCTTATAAAGCACCAGATCTTCTCCCAGGATTTTTACTTGGAACGTGTTCCGCTCCTTCATCTGGGAGACCGCCGCTACAGGATGCCAATAACGGCGAAACAGCTCCCCCATAGGCGTTCCGGGTCCCACTCGAGTCAACTGCTCGTTTTGTTCCTCGGTCAGCATGGCTTCCTCGCTTTGTGTTTGGCTAATGCTCCAAGGCCATTGCGGCCACGTCTAAAAAGCGTAACTAGATCCAGGATAAATATCGAGCCCATCTTAGATCAGCAGATCTGCCCGCAACAAGGTGTACCCGTCGCCCACGCCGGGATTCTCCGGCAGACCTGGACAATTTCTCCGAGCTTGGATAGTCATCGAAAATACGAGCGTGCCAGGCGCGGCGGTCCCGCGACGGGAGGAATCGATGGCAGCAAGCGAACGAGTTTTAGGTGTTGGCGTAATCGGCCTCGGCGGCGCGTCCCTCGCCATGATCCCAAAGTTTGTCCGGAATCCCAACTTTCGCATTGCCGCGGCGGCGGATATCGATGCCGAGATCATGGAGCGGTTCCGCAAGGACTTTCCGGCTGCGGAGTCCTATGACGATGCCGCCGGGCTGTGCGCGAGCCGTAACGTCGACCTGGTCTACATTGCGACGCCGAACCGGTTCCACGCCGAACACGCGCGCATGGCCTTGGAGAATAAGAAGCACGTTCTCATCGAGAAACCGATGACGATCGATATCGCGGGAGCCGAGCAGATGATCGCCACTGCGAAGCGCAACGGCGTGTTGCTGGGCGTCAACGTTAAACACAGCTTCGAGCCGCGCGTGCTGCGCTTGCGCGAGATGACGCGCACCGGCGAACTTGGCAGGCTCCGCATGATCAACAGCTGGCGTTTCGCCGACTGGCTCTACCGCCCGCGCACCGCCGAAGAGCTGACGCCGGAATTCGGCGGCGGCATCTTGTGGCGGCAGGGAGCGCATCACTTCGACCTCATCAGAACGATCGCCGGCGGAATGGTGCGCAGCCTGCGCGGCAGCGCCGACATCTGGGACCCGAACCGGCGCGTCCCCGGCTGCTACGCCGCGTACTTCGATTTCGAAGATGGGACAGTGGCCACCGCCGTCTGTAGCGGGTACGACCACTTTGACTCCAGGGAATTTGTGCGACGGGGATTTTCGGTTGATCCCGCGAACCACGCCAAGGCGCGGCGCGAATTGCGCGCGGCGCCCGACGTTGACTGGGAAGCGCGGGCCGCGCGCGAGGAACGCTACGGCGGTGCGCGCACGAGCAGCAACGAGCCGCAGCCGGCGCGGCCGTCTTTAGGGTGGATTATGGGCGGGCCGTTGATCGCAAGCTTCGATAAGGGGGACGTACGCATGACTCCGGGCGGTCTCACGGTGTATGGCGACAACGAGTTGCACGAGATCAAGCTCGGCGTCAATGGGGAGGACGGGCGCGACGGACGCATCAACACATTCTACGATGCGATCGTGCGCCACCGACCGCTGCCTGCGGACGGCGCTTGGGGAATGGCCACCCTGGAAGTGCTCCTGGCGATCGAAGAGTCCAGCAGGACGCGTAAGGAAGCCCTTGTCCGGCACCAGGTCCCTACGATCGACTAGCGAAAAAGGTGGAACGCTTCGGATAGGAACGGCTTCGCAAGTGCGCCAGTGTGGAGCATGTTGCGACGCTTGCGTTACTGCGCTAGCGCCGGCGCAATTGCGGACTTCCTAGCGTTTGCCGTAGAGCTTCTCAATGAAGCCGCTCTTCTTCAGCTCGTCCACAAAGCGCAGATCGACAAAATCCTCCGCCTTGGCCTTTGCGGCCTTGGGATCCAGACTGGCCTGGATCTCCAGGGTGTTCTTTAACCCCTCGATAGTCGGATAAGTGTCCTCGACCAGCAGCTCTCTACTGGAGTCGTAGACCTCCTCGAAGAAGGTGCGACTCGGCCCGCGCGAGTATTTCTGCATGATTTTCACGACCGGGTCTTTGTTGGTTTTGTAGTAGTGGACCGCCTCGGCCATAGCCCTGACCATACGCTGAACCAGATCGGGATTTTCCCGAATTGTGCGCCGGGTGGCTACCGTACAGGTAAACTGAAACGGAATATTGAGCTTAGCCATGTCGATCACCACCTTGAGACCGAGTTTTTCGCCGCGAATCTTTTCCGCTTCAGTCCCCACCGTAAAGTCAAGCTGTCCGGTCGCTACGGCCGTCACGCGGGCCGGGGCGCCGCCGACGGTGACTCCTTTGATATCTTTGAGCGAGAAACCGATGCCTTTGAGGGCCAACCGTAAAGCGAAATCCGCCGCTGTCCCCGGAATATGCATCGCGGCGGATCTGCCCTTGAGATCTTCCGGAGACTTAATCTCAGGCTTGCCAAATACATAATAGGGCAGCGTGTTGACCAGACTATTGACGATGGCAATGTCCCCGCCGGCCAGTTTGCCGTTGATAACCGCGGTCCCGACGGCGCTCGTAAAAGGAATGTCCCCCGACATGAGACTCTGGATGCCGCGGCTGCTGCCGTCGATGAATATCAGGTCGACATCCAGACCATGCTTTTTAAAGAATCCTGCGTCCTTGGTCACCCAATACGCGGAGGCCGTGGCGGGCGAATCCGATATATAAGCGAAGTAGTTCTTCGCTTCGGCCATCCGCGTAGGCTCGCCGGCAAAAGACAACAAGCAAAATATGACTGCGAGGCGACTGCGATTTTGTATCATAAACCCTCCACTAGAGAATTGCCGTAGAGATTCGTGCTTTCACTTGTCCGAACGACGAATTAAAAGTGAACCCTATCAACAGTGTTGCTACACGTGGAAGTTTGATCTCTTGAGCTGCGTGCCTCCTCGGTTCAGGGCGCGACCAAGGTCATTCGGTCGCGACCCATATCAGCGGAAAAAATCTGTCTCGACGACCGGCATCTACTGCGACCTATGATGTTGGGACGCTCTGCTCGCTTTCGACAGTTTTCGACACCGTCGGACGCTTCATCATACGCTCCCGCCATGAAGTGTAGGCGCTAAGCTCGTTCATGGGAAATCCGCCGCGCGCGCGCCAGCCGTAAAAAACCAGCGCGTAGGGATCGACGACGGTGAACTGATTGCCCATGATCCACTCTTTCCCCTGGATCATCGAGTCGATCTCCTGGCAATTGGCCCAGAACGATTTCCGCCCGATTTCCTTTACCGCGGCTTGCGCCGCCTCGCCTTCGGCAAAGCGCTCGGGCCGCGAGGCGTGCTGGTACGAGGGATGAACGACGCTGGAGAACCAGCACATGGTCGAGATGCAGCGCGCCTCGTCGGACGGATCGGCCGGCATCAGCTTTTTTTCGGGAAACCGCCTGGCGAGATAAGTGAGTATCGCCGTGTTCTCGACAAGGATCTTGCCGTCGATGCTGAGCGCCGGCACTTTACCGCGTGGGTTGATTTTCAAATAGGCCTCAGTCCTTTGCTGCTGTTTGGCGAGCAGGATCGGCTTTGCCTCATAAGGCGCGCCGGTTTCTTCGAGACCGATATGAGAGGCCAAAGAACAAGCGCCGGGACTGAAATAGAGCGTCATCATGGCAACACCTCCTGTTTGTCGAATTGAATTGGAGCATAGTCCATGCCGCGGTCATATCACAATCCACTGCCGCGGATATCACCGCATCTGGATAAAAAACAGATTAATACAATTGGGAGAGTGGCAAATGGGTTTCTGGGTTACTGCCCACAAGTCGAATATCGACTACGCCGAAT
>DASYUV010000052.1:0-19342 GCA_036000865.1 Binatia bacterium
CTTCGCCATCAGCGGAGCAAGTTCCGCGACGAGGAAGTACGGCACCTTGACGTTGAGCGAATACACGCTCTCAAACAATTCTTCCGTCATTTCATGCGTCGGCCCGAACGGGAAGATCCCCGCATTGTTGATCAGAATATCGACATGGCCGTTCCCGAGCTCGACGGCTCTTCTGGCCACTTCCCTCGCGCTCAGCGCATTTCGAAGATCAGACGAAATAAAATCCGCTTTGCCTCCTGCCGCACGGATTTCCGCAACCGTCTTCTCGCCTCGCTCCACATGGCGGCCTACCACTACGACATGGATGCCAAGCTGACAGAGTTTATTGGCTGTCGCCCGGCCAATCCCGCTCGTTCCTCCTGTAATAAGTGCTGTCGACGAATCCGTAGCCATTTGCATATCCTTTCAAAGTCGTTGCTGCCCGACCAGCTATTTCATGGCTTTTACGACGCTAAGCATCTTGCATTATCTCCGCCAAGAACCACGTGCGCTGTTCGCTCTCGTCGATCCAAACCTCGATCAGACTGGCGGTCGCGACATCATTATGGCGATCGCAAACCTCGTGCGTGGCTCGCAAGCTTTTCGTCAATTGCTGGTTGTCTTCGCACAGCTCGCTGATCATTTCCTGCGGACTCACGGCTTCTTTGTTGTTGTCTTTGAGCCGTTGGTTGCGCGCGATATCGCTAATCGAACGAATCGTCGTGCCACCGATCTTCCGCGCCCGCTCGGCGATCGTATCGGTTATGGCGAAGATCTGCGTCGCCTGCTCGTCGAGCAGCAGATGATAATCGCGAAAGTGCCTACCGCTGATGTGCCAGTGAAAATTCTTGGTCTTCACGTAAAGCGCGAACACGTCGGCGAGCAGCCGGCGCAAGTTGCTCGATATTTCCTCAACCGCATCTCCGCTGAGATCGGTTGGCGTTCCCTTGTTATCTTTCTCTGCCATCGTACTGTTCTCCTTTTGGTTTGGTTTTTTGACTGCGTCGATATTGGACACACTCGAGCCGTTCGCAAACGGTCACGTCATGGCGCTCGGGCCACGCAACAATCGATGCGCGGCAACCGGATGTGAAATCCCTTTGAGCAAGTATTCGGCGCGGATCGCACCGGGAAACGCCGCGCTGACCGGTTTATAAGCCTCGTCCGTGACCAATATTTCGCCGCTGGCGGCTTTCCCTTGCAGCCGTGAGGCGATGTTGATGCTGTCGCCGACCATCGTGTAATCATTGCAGTTGGTGGATCCCATGTTGGTCGCGAGCGCCGTCCCCGTCGCGATGCCGATGCCTACCCCCAGCACGACTCTACCTTCCAGCTTGGCGTTGATGTGGTCCACGGCCTCTTGTATGCGGAATGCCGCGCCCACTGCACGAAGCACGTGCTCGTCGTGCTTAATCGGAACATTAAAGAGCGCCATGATCGCATCGCCCAGTAACTGGTCGACGATCCCGTGATGCTCTCTGATGATCTGGGCGCTTGTCTTGAAAAATTCTTCCGTGATGGGCGCCAACTTTTCGATCCCCAGCTCGTGGGTGAGGCGCGTATAGCCGCGGCAGTCGGCGAAGAGCACTGTGACTTCGGAGAGGCGGCCCGCCTCCCAGTGCAGCTCTCACCGGTTGCAGAGATTCGGATTCGAAGGGCTGCGCCGCACGCCGCGGAGCCACCAGAACCACCCAGCAGGGCCGGTGAATGGCATACCGTCCGCCAGGCACCGAGGCGACAGCGTCGATCCGTAAATTTCGTTGAATGAATTCATCTTGTTCAATACTCCAGGAAGTGATTTCTTGATCTTACCTCGGCCACAAACAATGAAATTGCCCTCACCCTATCCCTCTCCCATCGGAATGGGTAAGGGAATTTTTCGATCGTGAAGAGCCCCGGACGCGTTTGTTTTTTGTTACCCTCGCCCGCTTGCGGGAGAGGGAAGGGTGAGGGTCCGGTGCCCGCCCAGCACGCTTCTCGAGGATCTGCGCACGCTCCTTCTGTCATTCTTCTCTCCTTTACTCGGACAGCACCTGATGGACAAAGGAGATTGCGATCGAGCCCTCGCCCACTGCCGACGCGACCCGCTTGATATTGCCGCCCCGGACGTCGCCGACCGCAAACACTCCGGGCAGACTCGTTTCGAGAAGATGAGGAGCCCTGGCACGCGGCCAATGCGCGGCGGCCAAATCGTCCTGCGACAGATCCGGTCCCGTCTTGATAAATCCTTTCGCCTCGAGTGCGACACAGCCACGGAGCCAGTCCGTGCTAGGAACCGCACCCGTCATGACAAAAACGTGTCGGATGTCGTGGGTCTCGATGTTTCCGGCCTGATCGTCGCGCCAGCGTACACGTTCCAGATGACTACTCCCTTCGAGGCCGACGATTTCGGTGTGGGTTCTGAGAACAATGGCGGGGTTCTGTTCGATGCGACGAATCAGATAGCGCGACATGCTCTCCGCCAATCCCTTCGATCGTACGAGCATGTGCACGCGTTTCGCCGTTTGTGCCAAGAACACCGCGGCTTGGCCGGCCGAGTTACCTCCTCCCATCACAACGACCTCTTCACCACGGCACAACTGCGCTTCCATAAATGTCGCGCCGTAGTACACCCCAACGCCTTTGAACTCCGATAAGTTTTCGATTGTCGGTACTCGGTACTCGGCGCCGGTAGCGATAATAATCGTACGCGCTGGCACGCGCATATTGTCGTCCATCTCAATGGCGTATGGCTTGCGGTCGCACACGAGGCGTTTGGCGCCCGTCGCGATGATCACCTGCGCTCCGAACTTCTGCGCCTGGGTGTAAGCGCGTCCCGCGAGCGCTTGACCCGAGATGCCGGTCGGAAAGCCGAGATAGTTCTCGATCTTCGAACTGGAACCGGCCTGTCCCCCTGGGGAGTTGGTCTCCAACACTAGAACATTCAACCCTTCCGACGCAGCGTACACGGCCGCCGCGAGTCCCGCGGGTCCCCCGCCGACGATGACCACGTCGCGCATCTCGGTTTGGTCGATGGCCTCGTTGAAACCGAGACATCCCGCGATCTGTTGATTGGTCGGGTTGCGCAAGACTACCTCGCCGCGGCAGACCAGCACCGGCACATCCGCGGCGGTGACCTGAAACCGATCCAGCAAAGCCTGAACGTCGGCGTCGCGGTCGAGATCGATGTAAGAGTACGGATGACCGTTGCGCGTCAGGAACTCTTTGACGCGAAGCGTACCAGCGCAATGATTCGACCCAACGAGCACAACATTTCCCAGCCCATGCGCAATCAACTCTACCCGCCGTAAGATGAAGGCCCGCATGATGAGCTCGCTAAGCTCGCTGTCGGTTTGTACGAGCGCCAACAAGTGCTCGCGATCCAGCTCGATCACTTCGCCCGGCTCACTGGCGCGCGATCGGACGAGCGCGGGGCGGCCTGAAAGCATGTTGACCTCGCCGGTGAACTGACCCGGTCCATGGACCGCGACGAGCGTCTCGGTGCTACCGGATGGCCGGATAACCTCGACCCGACCCGCCGTGACGACGAAGAACGGCACGACCTGCGCTCCCGCCTCGACGAGCACCTCGCCAGAGCTGATCGAACGCGACCGTCCATGCGCAGCGATCCGTTTAATCTGAGCCGGCGTCAGCGTCGGAAACATACGCTCGACACCCGAGGAAAGCGTCAGCGCAACCGGAAGAGCTGTATCAGTCATGGGCGATGCACCATTCGCAACTCAATCTTGTTTTCAGTTTAGTGCCCGATCGTGAGAACGGCACGAAACCGCGCCTTGCCGCTCATCATGTGCTCGTAGGCTTCCGCCACGCGGCTCAGCGGATATTTCTCAATCATCGGGTGGACGCCGGTCAACGCACTAAATTCCAATGTGTCCTGCGAGTCTTTCGCTGTGCCGGAGTACCAACCCGCCACGGATCGCCTTCCCATAAACAACGACGCCGCGCTTAGAGTCAGGGGTTCGTTAGGCGCGGCTGGCACAACCAGCTTGCCGTTCACCGACAATCCATCCACCAGCGCGGAAATCGCCTGTGCGTTCGGTGCCGTCGCCAGAATCACGCGCGCGCCGCCAAGCTTTTGCAATTCCGCCGCCGCATCGCCAGCGCCCGAATCAATGTAATGATGCGCGCCCAGTTTCTTCGCCAATGGTTCCTTGTCCTTCCCTCGGCCGAGCGCCACCGTCTCGAATCCCATCTGCCGTGCATACTGAACTCCGAGATGTCCCAGTCCGCCGATGCCGTGCACGGCCACCACGTCGCCGCCGCGCGCGCCCGAATTGCGGAGCGCGTTGTAGACAGTGACGCCCGCGCACATGAACGGCCCCGCTTCTTCCGCCGGCAATTCATCGGGAATCGCGGCCAGCGCTGCCGCCAGTGCGATCATGTACTCGGCATATCCGCCGTCGAAATCGAAGCCTGTGACTTTGCGATTGACACACATTGCGAAATCCCCGCGCCGGCACTGTTCGCAGACGAAACAATGACCGCCATGCCAGCCTACGCCGACGCGCTGACCTTTCTTCCATTCCGTGACGTTGCCGCCGACCGCATCGATGCGTCCCGCGACTTCATGACCCGGCACACGAGGATACTGAAGCCCGGGCCACAGACCCTCTTTGACGAACATATCGCTGTGGCAAATGCCGCACGCCTCCACTTTCACGCGAACCTGCCCGGCACCCGGCTCCGGGATTTCGCGTTCAACAATTTCAAATGCCCCATTCGGGCGAGTGACTTGCGCTACGCGCATCTTCGACATAATTCCTCCGATCGTATGTTTTCTTAATCTCTCCCAGCTTTACGCAACCGGGATCGCTGGCAGATCCAGCAACTCCGGCTTGCCGCCCGCCATGGCGGCTGCGGAACCATTGATCTGTTCGTGCGGCGTGCCCATCTGAATCGCGCTGGCTGTATCGAGGCGCGCGATCTGATCGCTTGACAGCTTTACATCGAGAGCACCGAGCGTGGCATCGAGTTGCTCGCGCGTGCGCGAGCCGAGGATCGGAATCAGACTTGTCGTCGATTTCGCCGCCTTGTGCAGCAGCCAGGCGATAGCAACCTCGGTCGGTGATGCGCCGACCTCCTTCGCGACCGCTAGAACTGTATCCAGAATGGCCGTCTCCCGCTCGGTCTTCTCGGTATGCACCAGCACCGCGAGCCTGGAGTTGATTCGTCCCTCGTTGCTCGAACGATATTTGCCGGTGAGAAATCCACCGCCAAGTGGTGACCACAGCGCGGCTCCCAGCCCCAACGCTTCGGCCATCGGCAAAAGCTCTCTATCAGCCGTGCGCTGCGCGAGGCTGTATTCGATCTGGATGCCGGCGATCAGCGCCCAGCCACGCAATTCCGCCAACAAATCCGCACGGGAAATTCGCCAGGCAGGAAAGTTGGACAAACCGGCATAGTGAATCTTGCCGGCGCGCACGAGATCATCGAAGGCGCGGATAATTTCTTCCATCGGCGTCATGCCGTCAGCGAAGTGCGCCCAATAAAGATCGATGTGATCCGTCTTCAGCCGTTTAAGACTTCCCTCGACGGAGCGAACCATGTTCTTCCGGCTGTTGCCCGTTCGCGAGATTCCGTCAGTGGCAGTCGTTCCCAAAGTATATTTCGTGGCAAGAACAAAATAGTCGCGATCCGCGGCAATGAAGTCGCCGACCAATTCTTCGGACTCACCGAACTGGTAGCTGTCCGCCGTATCGATGAAGTTGCCGCCGGCTTCGACGTAGCTGTCGAAAACTTTCTTTGCTTCCGCGCGTTCGGCGCCATGCCCCCAGCGGGTTCCGAAGTTTCCCGCTCCTAACGCCAGTTCAGATACGCGCAACCCGGTGCGTCGGCCGAAAATTTTGTATCTCATGCTCATGATCTTTTCCCCTAACGGTTCCTTCATGCCTGGATGAATGCCAGAAGATCCGCGTTGATTTGATCGCTTAGATCTCAATGCGTCGCGAAGAGGGGAACACCTCACGCCAACAAATTCTCGATCTTTACCGGCAGTTCCCGCACGCGAACGCCGGTCGCGTGGTGGATCGCGGACGTGATGGCGGCGGCTATGCCGGCAAGGCCGATCTCGCCGATGCCGCGTGCGCCAAGTTCGTTAATCTCTTTGTCCGGGAAGTCGAGGAAATGCACCTCGATCGGCGGCGCATCGGCGTTTACCGCCATAACGTAGTCGGCCAGATTGCTATTGATCGGAGCGCCGTTCTGCGGATCGTAAGTCGTGTGTTCGAGCAGCGCCATGCCGATTCCCATCACGACCGCGCCCTCGATCTGGTTCCGGCCTGCCAGGGGATTGATAATGCGGCCCGCATCGATGACAGTCACCACGCGGCTGACGCGCAGCCGGGCGATCTCGGGCTGCCACGTGACCTCGACGAAATGACAGCCAAAGGAGTGTGTAGAGAACTTCGGCTTGGGATTGCCGAAGGTCGCTTCGGACTTGCCGCTGCCTGTGACCAAGCGAAGGTTGGCGCGCTGAAGCAAATCCGCGAATGGGACGCCGCCAGCAGCACCGTCAGCCTTCACAAAGACCCGGCCGCCTTCGAACGCCAACTCGTCGGGCTTGCGCTTCTCGAACGGCGATCCCGGCGTTGTCGTTGCGATTGTGCGCAGCGATGCGATCGCATTGTCCGCTGCCTGAAAGACGGCCGGCACTACCGATCCGGTCGCCATCGAACCGCCCGAGAGCGGACCTTCCGGAAGCGACGTATCGCCGAGCACCGCCTCTATCTTGTCGAGCGGGATACCCGTCTTCTGTGAAGTGAGCTGCGCGAGGATCGTGTACGTGCCGGTGCCGATGTCCTGGGTGGCGCATGCGACGCGGGCCGTGCCATCGTCGCGAAGCTGGACGCTCGCCTCGGCGGGGAATCGTGCGGCGAGCCACGCGCACCCCGCCATCCCCCAGCCGAGGATCAAGCCATCGCGCTTCATCGAGCCGATCTCCGGAGTGCGTTTGGACCAGCCGAACTTCTCCGCGCCCAGTTCAAAGCACTCGAGCAAATGGCGCGACGAGAACGGAAGCCCAAGCCCCTCGTCGATTTTCGGCTCGTTGATGACGCGGAGTTTGACCGGGTCGATCTTGAGTCGATCGGCCAGTTCATTCATCGCCGACTCGGTTGCATACAGGCCGGGCACGGCGCCGGGGCCGCGCATATCGGCCGCTGCACCAATGTTGCGCTTGGCCCGTCCGAAGGTCACGCGCAGGTTGGGCACGCTGTATTGGAACGGCGTCGCTTCGCCGCAGTCTTCATGGTGGCCGTCGAGCATAGACCTTTGGTAGACGTAGTCGTGCTGGAGCGAGACGAGTTTGCCGTCGGGCGTGGCGCCGAGGCGAACGCGCTGCTGAGTGCGGGCGCGGTGGCCGACCGACTGGAACATCATCTTGCGGCTGAGCACGAGTTTCACCGGCTTGCCAAGTTGCCGCGCCGCGGCGGCGGCGAGCGCACATTGCGTCCATGGCCACAGCTTGCCGCCGAAACCCGAGCCGACGAACTTGGTGATGACGCGGACGTTCTCGTTCGGCAGGCCGAACATCTGCGCGAGCACGCCTCTCAGGTTGACCACTCCCTGCGACGACTCGTACAGGGTCAACGTTGATCCATCCCAGATCGCTGTCGTCGCGTGCAACTCGATGGGGTTATGCGTCTCGGCCGGTGTGACATAGGTTTCGTCGACCTTGACCGGCGCGGCTGCGAACGCGGGCTCGGCGTCGCCCCGCTGGCTGTCCAAGCGGTGGCGCATGCCGAACGTGGTGGCAACCACGTCGGGCTCGCCATCCGCTTTGAGGTCCGTCTCGACGTTCGGCTTGTCCTTGGCATACGTCACGCGAACCGCATCGGCGGCGGCTTTGGCGGCCTCGAACGTGTCCGCCACAGCCAGCGCGATATACTGGCCGTAATAGCGAACGACATCATCCTCGAAGGGCGGGCGCCGCTCTTCGCAGATACCTTCGAATCCCGGTCCGGCGGTCGAGCGAAAGATCTTGCCGATGTTTTCGCGATGAAAGATCGCGCGCACGCCGGGCATCTTCTCCGCCGCGGCGGTGTCGAGCTTGACCACCTTGCCGTTGGCGATCGTCGCCTCGACCGGCACGGCATACAGCGTCCCGGGAAAGTGGAAGTCGGAGGTGTACTGCGCCTTTCCGCTCACCTTCAACGGGCCATCCACGCGGGGCGTGTCGCGACCAATCGGTGACGTCGTCGGGATCTCTTGTGTCGTTGGCATCTTCGCTCCTTCAATAAATCACGCTGTCGCCATTTGGAGCGCGTGCGTGAGGCAGCGCTTGGCCAGCTCAATTTTGAACGCATTTTCACTCTGCGGTTTGGCGCCGCGCAAGGCGGCCTCGGCCGCGTTGCGGAAGCTCGCTTGGTTTACAGGCTGGCCGACGAGCGCGGCTTCGGCCTCGGGGGATCGCCATGGCTTGGTCCCCACGCCGCCCAGCGCGACGCGTGCCCGGGTCACTTTCCCGCCTGCGACCGTGATCACGACGGCCGCCGACGCCAAGGCGAACTCGTACGACGCCCGGTCGCGCAGCTTCAAATAGATTTGTCTACTCCCCGCGACAGGCGGTGGGAGTGTGACGTGCGTGATGAGGTCGCCTGGTTCGAGCACTGTTTCGCGGTTCGGTGTGCTGCCGGGCAGAAGATGAAAGTCACCGATAGGTATCGCGCGCGCACCCTTGGGGCCCTGCACGTGGATCGTCGCTTCCAATGCCGCCATCGCCACGCACATGTCCGAGGGATTCGTTGCGATGCAGTTTTCGCTGGTGCCGAGGACGGCGAGCGTGCGGTTGAAGCCGGTGATGGCCGGGCAACCGGTTCCGGGCTCTCGCTTGTTGCAAGGCATGGCGGTGTCGCGAAAGTACACGCAACGCGTGCGCTGGAGCAGGTTGCCGGCAGTCGTCGCCATGTTGCGGAGCTGTGCCGATGCGCCGTTGAGAATGGCCTGCGACAGCACGGCGTAATCTCGTTGCACCGTCGAATGGTGGGCGAGATCTGAATTTCGAACGGTCGCGCCAATCTTGAGTCCGCCGTCAGGCGTTGCTTCGATCTGGTCGAGCGGCAAACGGTTGATGTCGATGACCCGCGCCGGCGTTTCGACGTTCAGCTTCATCAAATCCAGCAGCGTCGTCCCGCCGGCGACAAACCGCACGTCTGCGCCCTGCTGCGCCGTTTTCCCCTGCGCGGCGGCCGCAACCGCCGCCGCAGAATCTCCTGGCCGAACGAATTCAAAAGTATGCATGGGATCGCTCCTGCTCGCCGCTAACTGTTTTTGCGAACTTGTTGGATCGCAGCCACGATATTGGCATAGGCACCGCAGCGGCAGATGTTGCCGCTCATCAATTCCTTGACGGCCGCATCGTCAGGACCGCAGGGTTCCTTGAGCAACGCAACGCCCGACATGATCTGGCCTGACGTGCAATATCCGCACTGGTATCCGTCGCAGGCAACGAATGCCGCTTGCATGGGATGCAGTCGGTCCGGGGTGCCCAGTCCCTCTATGGTTGTGATCGCTTGCCCATCATGCATCACGGCCAAGCTAAGACATGAGTTCACGCGCCGGCCGTTTACATGCACCGTACATGCGCCGCATTGCCCGTGGTCACAGCCCTTCTTCGTGCCGCTCAAGTAGAGTCGTTCGCGCAGCAGATCCAGCAGCGACGTGCGAACGTCGACCGTGATCGTCTGCCGCGCGCCATTCACTGTAACGCTGATGGTTGTGTCTGATGGAACGCCAGTCGCCTGCATCGCATCTCCTCCTATTGCTGGCCTTTGACCGCCCGACGCCAAAACGCCAACTCCAAAAGCGCTCCCGGTCTTGAGCGATTTTTCCAGAAACTCACGTCTCGTCAAATTTCTCATGTCCCGCTCCTTACTCGGCCGTGGCGGATCGTACCGATGATAAGGTCGCCTTGCTCCTAACTTTTGATGAACGTCAGCAGATCCGCGTTGATCTGATCCTTATGCGTCGAGCACATGCCGTGCGGCAGGCCCGGATAGACTTTCAGCGTGGCGCCTTTGACGATCTTGGACGAGAGCATGGCCGAGGCGCCGATCGGCACGATCTGATCGTCGTCGCCGTGCATGATCAGCGTCGGCACGTCGAACTTTTTGAGATCCTCGGTGAGATCCGTCTCGGAAAACGCCTTGATGCAAAAGTAGGCCGCAGGAAATCCGGCCATCATCCCTTGCAGCCAGAACGAGTCGCGAACTCCTTGTGAGACTTTGGCTCCCGGCCTGTTGTAACCGTAGAACGGCATGGTGAGATCCTTGAAAAACTGCGAGCGGTCGGCGACAACACCGGCGCGGATGCCATCGAAGACTTCCAAAGGTAAGCCGCCGGGATTGGCCGCCGTCTTCAGCATCACCGGCGGCACTGCGCCGATCAGCACGGCTTTGGCCACGCGCTTGGTGCCATAGCGGCCGATGTAGCGAGCGACTTCGCCGCCACCGGTGGAGTGGCCGACGTGGATCGCATTCTTCAAGTCGAGCCCTTCGACCAACTTCGCCAAGTCGTCAGCGTAAGTATCCATTTCATTGCCATTCCATGGCTGGCTCGATCGGCCATGGCCGCGCCGGTCATGGGCAATGCAGCGATAACCGCGGGAGGCGAGAAACACCATCTGGTCTTCCCACGCATCCGCGCTCAGCGGCCAACCGTGGCTGAAAACTACCGGTTGCCCGCTGCCCCAGTCCTTGTAGTAAATTTGTATGTCGCTGGAAATTTCCTTGCCGACGGTGACGTATGACATGGGCGCTCTCCTTCAACGGTTAAATTTGAAAACGATCCGACTTTTTACGCGCGCCGTCCTATGGCGCAACGGTAACGACCAACTTCCCCCGGCCGCGCCGCTCTTTCACCGCTCCCGTGTAAGCCGCACCGGCTTGCGCGAGCGGCACCGCCGCATCCACGAACGTATGGAGTTGACCCGCAGTCAACAGCTCGCCGATCCGGGTTAATTGCTCATGGCTCGGTTCGACGATAAAAAACGCTTGCTTCGCTCGCTCGTCTGGCGTCGCTTCGCTCTCCGCGGCGATCGTGACCAGCCTGCCGTCGGTCTTGAGTACTTCCCACGATCGTTCCAGCGTGTCACCGCCGACCGTATCAAATACTACGTCCATTCCCTGCGCTTTTTTTTCAAAGGGCACCGCCTGGTAGTCGATGACTTGTTCGGCGCCCAACTCCGCTACGAATGCATGGTTTCGCGCCGACGCGGTCGCGGTCACATGCGCCCCGTGAAACCGAGCTAGCTGTATCGCGAAGATGCCCACCGCGCCGGCGCCGCCATGCACGAGCACACGCTCGCCGGCTTGAAGTTTGGCGCGATCGATCAACCCCTGCCACGCCGTCAACGCGCCGATCGGCACCGACGCGGCTTGGACGTGCGACAAATTAGCCGGCTTTCGCGCAACGCTGGCCGGCTCGGTGATGCAGTATTCCGCCAGCGCACCCTCGGCGAACCAGTCGTTCATGCCGTACACTTCCTGACCGACCTCGAAACCGACAACGCCCCCGCCCACGGCGGCGACGACGCCGGAAAACTCATGGCTTGGTATCGCCCGGCTGCGTCGTTCGCCGTTTTTACTGTGCGTGGTGGGATACCAGAGCAACTCCTTCGACGTCACCCCCGCAGCGTAAATCTGGATCAGCAGTTCACCTCGCCCAGGTTGCGGTCGAGGAATGTTTTCTTCGACCAGCACAGGAGGCTCGGCGGAGTCGGACAAACGCATCGCTTTCATTTCATTGACCTCTTTGCATGACAATCATCGCCGCTCACTTATCAAAAGTTGTCAGCTGCGCGCGGTCATCGGCGACGAAGACGGCGAGCAGGCTCGCCGGGTCCTTGGCACTCGCATTCTCGCTGACCAGATGCCGGCTTCCCGCTGGCTCAAAAAAACTTTCACCGGTTTTGTAGACTTTGACCGGGCCGGTCGCGGAGTTCTCCGAGCGGATCGCACCCGAGAGCACATAGGCGAAGACGCTTCCGGCGTGGCGGTGCGCGCCTGACTTGCCGCCCGGTGCATAGTTCACTCTGATCGCCGTGAGTCTCTTGCCAGGCACATTGGCGAGCTTCTCCTCGGATACTGGCTTTACCTCGACGCCTACTTCTTCGCCGTTCGCTCGAGACATCGCGTCAACCCACAATGCGCAGGCCGCCGCCAACGCGGCACCGGCCGCGATCCGGTGAATCTTTGCGAATGATGTGTTCATCGTTTATCCTTTGGCGGCCGCTGTGAACCGCTTCGTGTCTGATGATTATCAGGACCGCCGCTAGACCTTATCCTTCTCTGCCTTTTTCGCGGAGCATCCACTCTCGTATGTAAGGCCAGCAATTGAGGAGGTCGACGCCACTCTCCTCGCAGGCATTCAGAAATCGAACGGCCTCGACATCCACAAGCGTCACTCCGTCAAGGTCCAACGCAATCCGCGACTGATCGCCGTCCATTTGCGTCTTCAATTCATCGAGATGCTCCGATCGCAGTCGACCGCTCAGGCGAATGACCGTCTTTCGCCCATCGGAAACTTTTTCAATCTTCAATGTCATCTGCGATTTCTGCGACGTGAACGGCAGAAATGAACTGCAATGAGGAGACCACGCGTAACTTTCTGAAATGTTTACGCGGACGACGGAAATGCCTGCCGAAATTTCAGCATTTGCTGAATTGTCGGCAAAAGACCAGTCTCTTCGGCACATCGGCTAAATCAGCAGAGCGCTTAAGATACACCAGCGTCGGGATGGCATGCATGTGTCAATCCTGTGAAGGCCCCGTTAGCTTCGCAAGTCGATGCCGGAAATAGCTCTTCCAGCTTTCAGGAAGAGCCCCGACTTCAATTGCGCGACGAAGCAATCCGACGTTGTGCTTCTCGTGAGTATATAGCGCGGTGGTATCGCTGAGCTTGAAACTGTCTTTGCTTCTTTCGATAAGCTCGACCGGATCACCCACTCCGACGTCACCCTCTTGCAACACCGCAAAATAGAAGCCCGTGCGCTCGCTCGCCAAGAATCTTTTGACGACGTCAGAGCGGCCGAATCTGATGCCGAGCTTGTAACAAGGCATGCGCGGCTCGGTCGCCATCACGATGGCAGAGCCGACGCGAAACTTGTCACCAATGTTTAGTTCGGATTCCAGCAGTCTCGCGGTCGTGAAGTTCTCGCCGAACATGCCCCAGGGTAGCTTCATCTCAGGGAATTCGTGCTTCCAGTATTCGTAGTGTTCGGAGGGGTAAGCGTAGACTGCCTTGCTGGGTCCACCATGCACGGAAAGATCAGCCTGCCGGTCACCGTCGAGGTTTAGGGCTCTGAGCATCACACGGCCGGCCACTGGCTCTTTGAAAATTCCCGTTGATACTGGATCGCCGTTGCTCATAACGACCCGGGGCAGACCGATGTTGACGGCGATGAGCTTCATGTCAGATTGCATACGGATATCCTGTGCCGGTAACCAACGCCTCGGCGTGGCGGCGGAGTCTGATCGGCGGCGACGCGCGCCGGCAAGATCGCGGCGCTTTATCTAACATGCTATCAACTTTGGTATTTTCGTCGTGACGGCTTGTGATCGTGCACACGCTGGCGAGTCAAGACGTCGTTAACCACCCATGACACCACCATGTAGGCGCCGGCCCGTTCCCGAATGATCGGCATGACCTCGTCAGTCACCGCGGCGATAAGATCACCCAAGGTGGTTCTAATAACTTTTCGCTGCCGCATGTTTTGCTCCTCCACGCACAGTTCGAATAGGTATCCCTTCGGTTACTGCTAATACTGATCTCAGCTTTTTTTAGATTGGTTGTATCAGCATGGCAGCAAGCTGCGTACCAGACTCGAGCGAAGGCTGGAAAATATCCGTGTCTTACGAAATCGGGATTTTAGGATCTGCGAGGAGAGATTGTTACGAAGGATACGTGACTATTTATCGGCAGGTGTCGAAATATCGGCGTTGCCGCGGCGAGGAATTCACAATCTTAACATCCGAATGTGAAGTTGCTTCGTGAAGCCGAGCGGCATTGACGGAGGATATGCTGTTGATTCATTCATTTCGGGCTCGTTTTGGGTCGCGTTTTCAATTTCAGACACTTTTTTAAAGCGGCCTCGCCGGACGAGAACTGTTTAGATTGCTACTCATTTCTTGAAATCCTGACAATTCGATACGCTGGATTAGGAAGCCCGACCTCGGGATTTGCCTTGAACTTTGAACGATTTTACTGACATGTAGTGTGAAAACAGGAGATCATCCCATGCCAGTGATTGATGCTGATACACATGTCGACGAATGCAAAGAAACCTGACAAAATTACATAGCCTTCCAATAGTCGAAGTTACTGCGGCTTATCTATTGATGATAGGCGTGCTCGCAATGGTCATTACGACCATCGCGAACTTGGTGTATTTCAGCGACACCGGCTATCCAGACAGCGCTACATTACTTCAGATTCAGGAATTCTCGTCGACCGGACAAATATACCCCGACTTTGACAGCCCTCCTTATCTTGTCACCCTTTACGGACCCTTGTGTTACGTTCTGTTGGGCAGTCTTTACAAAATAGCTCAATTGCTCGCAATTGACCCGAGGAACGTCATTCGACTTGGAATGATTGCTACGCTGTTGATCTGCGCACTAACGATCTTTCGTATAGGCCAACGCCTGTACCTGCAGCGCTGGTTGGCGTTCCTTTCCCTTCTCTTTGCAATTTCGATAGCGCCGTTGGCTTCATGGACGACCGCAATTCGCGGCGATCTCCCAGCGCTAGCATTGTCGCTAGCGAGTTTTCATCTTTATCTTGGCACGCTCAATAATCGGCGACGCCTGGTTGCTGCCATATGTGCCGGGCTTGCTCTACTCGTGAAGCAAACATTTATTGCGGTGCCCTGCGTGATTTTGATCTGGCATTTCTGGCGCCGTGAATTGCTCGAAGGATTCCTGTGGATTTCAGTCGTATTAGGCACGGTTTTTTTGGGCTACGCGGTAGCCTATTTACGGGAGCCATTCATGATTAGGCATTTCGCAGCACTCGGCAGTCCAATTTTTGAATTTCCGGGCGCGTTGCAGCTGATCGGCGAAGCTTTTTTGCAACCGCAAACCGTATTTGGCGTGTTCGGCGTCTTTTTGGCCATTCGTGAAGATGATCCCCGTAAATTACTGTTTGGTTGCTACTGGTTTGTTTCTTGGCTCGTGGCGGCACTGACCGTCCTGCAAATTGGAGCGGACAGAAATTACTTCTGGGAACCATTGTTGGTCTCGGCCATCGGAGCCGGCCATGGTCTCGTATGGTTTGTCCGGAACGTAAATCGCGGACCAGTTTTTCTAAAAGTTTTCACCGCTCTCGTTTTATGCGGTGTTTTCTTTCCCGTGCTGAAAACAGAAATTTTTCAGATAAGTGTTTCATACGGCTGGCTCAAAACACATGACCACGCGCGATCGCAGTGGGAATTGTTCCTTTCCAGAATTACAGGACTTCGTATTTTATCAACCTTTCCTGACATCACGATTCAGAGTCGTGTTCCAGAAATTCCTGACCCTTTTTTGAATAACGTGCTTGCACAAAGCGGCAAATGGGACTTTACACCGATTCTCCGAGAAATCCGCTCAAACAAGTATGATCTTGTCGTCGTGAGATCGGATTTAGCTGCGGGGGCCAGTTTTCATCGTGGACTTGGCATTTGGCCTCCGATCGTTTGGCAAGCTCTCAAAAGAAACTATGCACGAGCATGCGTCCTTTGGAATATGGAAATTTGGCTACCCCGGGACAACGATTCTTCGAATCTGTTGGAAGCCTTATCGACGACAGGCTGTAATGCGTCTCCATGAGCCGGGAGTTTTCGCGAAATATACCGCAGCGAAAAATGTATGTTACAAGCCCTCACCCTCAATTGCCCTGTTCAGGAAGCGGAATAAATTCAGAATCGCCCGGCACAGGCGCGAAGCCCCCGCCCTTCCAGTCCTCCTTTGCTTGCTCGATACGCTCCCGCGAGCTTGAGACAAAGTTCCACCAAAGGTGACGTGGACCGTCGAGCGGTTCGCCGCCGAATAGAAGCAACCGGGCGGCCGATATTGCTTTGACCGTAACCTCATCGCCGGAGGAGAAGACCAGAAGCCGTCCCGGCTCGAATGTTTGCCCGGCGATCTCGACGATTCCTTCGAGGAGGTAAATCCCGCGTTCTTCGTGCTCGTTATCGAGCAAGAGCGAAGCTCCGGGACGACAAACCGTGTCGCCATAAAACAGCTTCGAGAAAGTTTTCACCGGCGACGCCTTGCCGAACAGTGAACCGGCGATGACGCGGAGTGTCTTTCCTTCGCCTTCGACTTGAGGCAGCAATTCGGCGGCGTAATGCGTGAAGTCAGGGTCCGTCTCCTCGTGCCGCTTGGGCAGCGCGACCCAGATTTGTATGCCGTAGAGTTTTTGGCGCTGTTTTCTGAGTTCGTTATCGGAGCGTTCGGAGTGTACGATGCCGCGCCCGGCGGTCATCCAGTTAACCGCGCCGGGCTCAATGGATTGCACGCTACTCAGACTGTCTCGATGAACGATCGTCCCGGCGAACAGATAAGTCACCGTGGCAAGACCGATGTGCGGATGCGGTCGCACGTCGATGCCCGAGCCAGGCGCCAGCTCAGCAGGTCCCATCTGGTCGAAGAAGACGAAGGGGCCGACGCTTCGCCGCTCTGCCGACGGCAGCACACGGCGGACTTCAAATCCCCCGATGTCGCGGGCACGCGGCACGATGACGGTCTCGAGAGCCCTGCAGTCCGGCGGCGTTCTCGCTTCAGGTTCTTCAGCGGATAGCCAACTCATACGCTCTCTCCTTGTACCCGTTCCGGCAAAATCAGGGGATTTCGATCGAATTGTACGCAGGAAGCTCCAGAGAATCCAGCCGTTGAAAGTGAAAAGATCCTGACTTTCAGGCATGCGGCACATTTTCGTCGAGCAACTACCGGTCCAGGCGTAATCACTTTGTCGTCAGTTTTTCCTTTCACTTGTTCTCGATGATCGTAAAGGCTGGTGGCAGCCAAAATCCACGGCTCGGACACACGCGCATGGAACGACGGTCTGGCGCGTTCGAACGACGCCTTCATCGCATGGCGCGGAAAAATATTCGCCATCGGCTAAATAGCGTTCCCGTCAATCAAGAACTTAGAACTGTTTAAATAATTCCAGACGTCAAGCCGTTCAAGGCGACCTACTCGCACGAGGTCTCAATAGCTGCGGGTTTTGGGCCGCTGACGGTGCGACCGCCTATCCCGCTGGCTACGCCTACGAGGATTCGCCTTCTGCCACGGTGCGGCTGTTAGAAATTAATAATAAGTCAATACGAAGGCCTGACACTAAGCCTTTCCCCCACTAAGCCTTTCCCCAATGGGCTACATAGTCTGTTCAGCCGCCGCGCCTCGCCGTATCGGCTAGGCGTCCACTCGGACGATCAGCTTGCCGAAGTTGCGTCCCTCCAGCATGCCGATGAAGGCTTGGGGCGCCCTCTCCAGACCGTCGACGAAGTCCTCGCGATAACGGATGCGGCCATCGGCAATGCCGGCACCGACCTCGCGCAGGAATGCAGGATAGTGCTCGGCGGCAAATTCGTAGTTGATGAATCCGCGCACCGTCAGGCTCTTCGACAGGATCTCGCGCATGGTGGCAGGCAGCCGGTCGGTACCGTCACCCTTTCCCACGCCGTTGTACTGCGCGATCAGGCCGGAGACTGGGACGCGCGCGAACTTGTTGAGCAACGGCAACACCGCCTGCCAGATCGCTCCGCCGACATTCTCAAAATAGACGTCGATGCCGTGCGGGCAGGCCGCCGTCAGCTTGGCGGCGAAGTCGGGGTCGCGGTGATCGATGGCCGCGTCGAAGCGGAGCTCGTCCTTCACATACGCGTATTTCTCGGGGCCGCCGGCAATGCCGACCGCCCTCGCGCCTGCAATCTTCGCGAGCTGCCCGACCAGCGACCCGACCGGTCCACTCGCCGCCGCGACGACCACCGTTTCCCCGGGCGCCGGCTTACCGATCACGCGCAGGCCGCCGTACGCGGTGAACCCGGGCATCCCGAGTACGCCGAGCCCCGTCGTGACCCGCGCGACGGTCGGATCGAGCTTGCGCAGGTCTGCGCGATCCGACAGCGCGTGCGTGCGCCATCCCGTATGGGCAAGCACGATGTCGCCTTCCGAGTAGCCGGGATGGTGCGAGGCGATCACCGTCGCAACGGACTCGCCATCCATGACACCACCGAGCGGGACCGGCTTCGCATATGATTTCCGGTCATCCATCCGACCGCGCATGTAGGGGTCGAGCGATAGATACTGGACCCGCAGCAGAACCTGCCCGGCACTTGGCGTCGGGACCGCAGTTTCCTCAAGGCGGAAGTCAGTCAGCTGGGGCTTACCTTGCGGTCGGGCAGCAATGACAATTTGGCGGGCGATTTTTTCGGTCATGTCGATTTTCTCCTCTTTTGTAGAAAATCCGTCAATTATCGATCGGAGCTTGAAGAGTCTTGCCTACTCATCTCCCTTGGGCCGCTTCGCCGCGAAGGGTCATGATCGTGCTCGTGACTTGGGCGACTAACTTCCAATCCGTCCTCGTTATGTCGCAAACGTAGCGACTTACCGTCCTTCCTCTATGAATAGGTTTAGCGACCGCTCTGAGCCTCTCATTCCAAACGGGTCGAAAGAAATTGATCTGCAAATCGATACTGGCGAAGCTCTCCCCTTCTGTAAGAGTCGTGAAATGAGCTGTACCAATCGCTGCATCGGCAATGTCACACAGGACCCCACCATGAATGGTTCCCATGGGATTTGAATGGAGCTCGGTCTTAGCTTCCATCTCCATCGAAGCCGCGCCTTCACTGACCTCAATTAACCTTAATCCGAGAGTCTTCATAATGGGAAAAGGGAAATTGAACGGAGATTTGTCCGTTGGAGTGAGTGTGCCACTCAAAAGTTTTCTTAAATAGTCGAGATTGCTGATGCGTGCCGTCTCAGGATTCATAGCACCTCCAGATCTTCTTTGTGCCCAGGCTCCTGGCCTAGCCGACCGCTACGGCAGCGAGCCGCTGGCGTGCTGAGAGACAGGTTTGGAATGAGTTTTTGACGTGCGGCCTCATACGCTTGTGAGTCGGCCGCGTCAGGGAGTGACGGGATGGTGATGAGTTCGCCCTGATCGAGCCGGGAGATGCGCTTGGGACAATTCACTCTTTCCGTATTTTTTCTTGAACCAACCTATGCGACCTTCCGTATCGAGAACACGCTGTTTTCCAGTGAAGAACGGATGCGACGCCGATGATATCTCAACCTTGATCAGCGGATAGCTCTTGCCGTCTTCCCACTTGATGGTCTCTTTTGAATCCATCGTTGATGTTCCAAGAAAGGAAAAATCACAAGAG